>CAURBW010000002.1:0-475874 GCA_963523075.1 uncultured Clostridium sp. | reverse complement strand
ACTCTTTCAAAATGAATTTAGTATTGCAATGTAGAATTTACTTTAGCATTTTACTATGAAAAAATGAAAAAATAAAAAAGTAATATAAAAAGCTTGACTTGAAGTTAACTCCAGATTTTATACTATATATAGAAAGAAAGGTGAAATATCGTGACAATTAAAGAAGTAAGCGAAAAATTTAATATTTCGCAGGATACACTAAGATATTACGAAAGAATTGGAATGATTCCAAAAGTAGGAAGAACCCCCGGTGGAATGCGCGATTATAAAGAAAATGATCTGGGCTGGATTGAACTGTCAATCTGTATGAGAAATGCCGGATTACCGATAGAGGTGATAATTGAGTATGTGAAACTGACACAGGAGGGGGATATCACCATTGAAGCACGCTTTCATTTGTTACAGGAGCAGCTTGAGGTACTGTTTGATCAACAGCGTAAAATAAATGAAACTATAAAGCGCCTTCAATATAAAATTTCCAGATATAAAGTTGCAGTACAAACAGGTATACTCACGTGGGATAGCCAAGAAGGAAACCAGGAGGAATGAAATGGAAGAAAAGTTACAAACAGCTGGAAGAGAGGCATTAAATGATTTTGCACCCCAATTTGCAGAATTAAATGATGATGTGTTATTTGGAGAAGTATGGTCAAGAGAAGATAAGCTTTCGCTTAAAATACGTTCTATTATAACAATTACAGCTCTGATTAGTAAAGGAATTGCAGATAGTTCCCTGACCTATCATTTATCCAGTGCCCGTAAGAATGGCGTAACCAGAACAGAGATGGCAGAGATACTGACACATCTGGCCTTTTATGCTGGCTGGCCAAATGCCTGGGCAGCTTTTCGCATGGCAAAAGAAGTATATTCAGATGATTTAATCACAGAAGAGCATGGAGGTTTCTTTGGACAGGGCGAACCCAATACAGCATATGCACAGTATTTTATTGGCAGCAGCTATTTAAAACCGCTGACAGATCCAAAGAAAACCATATTTATTGCAAATGTTACTTTTGAGCCGGGCTGTCGTAATAACTGGCATATTCATCACGCAAAGAGCGGCGGCGGTCAATTGCTTCTCTGCGTGGATGGGGAAGGCTGGTATCAGGAAGAAGGCAAAGCGGCCCAGAGTCTGAAAACAGGGGATGTTATCACGATTCCGGCTGAGGTAAAACACTGGCATGGAGCAAAAGCAAATAGCTGGTTCAGTCATTTAGCGGTGGAATGTCCCGGCGTCGATACCACGAATGAGTGGTTAAAACCTGTAACAGATAAAGAATATAGCAAATTGGAATGATCTAGATAAGCAGACAAAGTAGTAATATTTTTAAGAGGTGTTTATGAAAACTAAATCTCCTTATTGACAAGCTAACGAGTGTTAGGTAAAAAACACCTAACACTCGTTAGCTTATTTTGGTATTATGTGAAACCGGGAAAGCTAATATAAAAATCCTGGTAAAATATTGTAAAAGAAAAGGTGAATTTATATGGATAAAGGAAAAACGAATACGAAAAGCCGTATTTTAGAAGTAGCTCTAAATCTATTTTCCCAAAAACAATATAATCTGAAAAGGATTTTCCCGCAGGCTTTTTCACATATCTTGACACTGCATCCAAACGCCGCTATAATGGGACCAGATTAGACTACAGCTGATGGGAAAACAGTAGGCTGCCTGATAGGAGTCTATATACTGTGGGAGGCTTGAAATGACAAAAGAAGAAAAACTGAAACAAGTATGCAGTCAATTTACCTTTAAAGGAATTTTTGATGAGGCAGAACCTTATGGAGACGGTCATATTAATGATACGTTCAAAGTGACATATGAGAATGATTGTAAGGAGCCAACTCATTATATTTTACAAAGGGTTAATCATCTGGTCTTTAAAAACACAGTTGGCTTAATGGAAAACATTGAACATGTCACTTCTTATCTAAGCAGTCGAATTACGAAAGAGCAGCAGACTGATGGGTATGAGATTCTGACTTTAATAAAAACAAAAGGTGACCAAAGTTATTTTAAGGATGAGGAAGGCAATTTCTGGAGAGCCTATGTTTTCGTGAAAAATGCAACCGGCCATACCTTTGCAGAAGATGTGAATATGTTATACGAAGCTGGTAAAGCATTTGGTCAGTTTCAGAATTTGCTTAGTGAATACCCGGTAGAAAGCTTAGTTGAGACAATTGAAGGATTTCACAATACCGTTTGGCGTTTCGAAAATCTAAAAAAAGCTGTTCATGAAAATCCGTTGCAAAGGGCTGAACAATGCTTTGAGGAGATTCAATTTGCACTGTCCAGAGAAGAAATGGCGTCGACGTTGATTCGTGGTTTGGAAAGCGGCGCGATTCCTCTTCGTGTTACACATAATGACACGAAGATTAACAATGTCCTGCTGGATGATGCCACAGGAAAAGGCAGATGTGTGATCGACTTAGATACAGTAATGCCGGGAAGTGCATTATATGATTATGGGGATGCAATCCGTTCGTGTGGAAGTACAATTGCAGAAGACAGCGAGAATTTGGAAGATTTGAAAGTAAATTTCGAAAAATATGAGGCATATACAAAAGGATTCCTTGAAGCAATGGGACGAAATTTAACTCCCCAGGAAATTAAATGGCTCCCCATGGCAGCCATTATTATGACTTTGGAGTGTGGTGTCCGTTTTTTGACTGATTATCTGGAAGGTGATAAATACTTTAAGATCCACAAAGAAAACCACAATCTGATTCGTGCTAAAAATCAATTTAAGTTTGTTGCTGAAATAGAGAAGCAGTTAAATGTAATGACAGAATTTGTCAAAAAATATAGGATGGAACATAGTTAATAAAAATTTTACGCAGTCTTACGATCAGATAGAAAAAAAGAATGATTCCGGCAATTCATTTTCTGCCGGGTTCATCCTTTTTTTCTGTTCTTAATGATTACAAAACAAATTACTCAGAAAATAACTTTGTAAGCGCAAATGAGATTTTTAACTGAATTTATTCTACCAGTTCCCATTCTCCGATCCATTTTGATTTTGTACAGTTATACTGTCTTCGATACAACTTTCCATCAACTGCTTTGTATCTCCATTCAATAATTTGGGCTCGCAATGAGACGATGTTTGTATTATTATTAGGCAAAGAATGAGCATACGTCTGCATTTCAAAGCTGCCCGATAGTGTAGCAGCAAACATAAAAAGCATGATAAAACTAAAGAATTTTTTCATTAAGATACATCCTTTCTATATATAATATATTTTTATAAAGCACAAAGTTAAGTAACGATAACCTCTATTTAAGGACCGGTAGATCTGAGAAATCGTCAAGGATATTCGTGACCGTTGCTACATATTTTTTATTTATATAAACATCATATTTCCCATCTGTCCTCAATTTTAAATAATCTGATTCAGAATTCATAGTAAAAGTTCCTTTAATATCTAAAGGATTCCGCCTGCATACTTCAAAAGTATATGTAAATGACGATAGCAGCATTGTAACAGATAATAATATCGGTATCAAATAGGTTATTGAAATGTTCACTTTTTTCTGAAAACAATCATGCTTTAAGACAGTTAATATCCGGCGTTCGACCATGCTGTTTTTTAGTGAAAAAGAAAGTGCCACCGATGTATCTTTCTTAGATTTTCCTCTACAGAGCTGAATCAGAGTTTCTAGATAGGAAATTCTGGCTTTATTGGATAACTCAAGTATAACATAAGTATCAGCTTGAGTCTCCAATGCACAGATGGTTTGTCTGCGTATCAGCCATACAAGAGGATTCCACCAATATATCGCAGTTACTATTTCCAGACACATCTTAATTAATAAATGGTGATTTCTAAGATGTTCAAGTTCATGATGAATGATAAAGAAAATTTCGTCTTTTTTAAAAGGTGAACTTGGCAGAACTAGAATGGGATTGCGTACACCTATAATAAACGGACTTGTATCTACATCTAGTTTAATGACCTTAGGCCTATGCCTTATTTGTTTTTTATCACAGAGTATAGATAATTGTTGCAGAATCTCTTGTTCTTTTGTTTCAGGAACTAAATTAAGTATCCGTATTAAATTCGCATGTTTATGCAATATAAGGAATAATAAAAGTACGGTAACAAATACCCATAGATATAAGAATATTCTTCCAATAGTGATATTCTTAAAAAAAGAGTAGCTCTCTACAGATTTAAACAATGGAAGAATATTCTGAGATGCTAAGGTATGCGTAAAAGAAAATTCATGAGGAATCAGCATTTTTGCAGAAATTATAATTATAACACCAAAAACAGGCAATCCTTTTTTATAAGTCAAAATATAAGGATTCCTCAATAGAGGAAACATTAGAATTGCAGCTATTCCACACAATATGCTATTGGTCAGAATAATGGAGGATGACATTCTGCTCTTACTCCCTTTCTTTTCTTTTCCTTATGAGTTCTTCTAAATCTTCTAAAATAATTGATTTGTCATTATTAAGTAGGTCATCTATAAAGTTTAAAGTGGAGAAGTTTAGTGTGTTTAATCTTAAGGCTTGTAGTTGGTCGGTAGCATATTCCTCGGCAGTTATTATGGGCTGATAGCTTCTTGTGAGAACTGTACCGCTATAAACAATTTCAGCAACTTTAATAAACTGCTTTTTTAACAGACTCCGCAAGACAGCTTGTACAGTATTAATACTTAACCCAGCTTTTTTTTCTGTAATAGCGGATGCGGTCAGCGGCTTATCATTATGCCAAAGAATGGTCATTACATCTTTTTCGCGTTCGCTTATTTTGGGTAATTTACTTGTCATTTTTCACGCACCTTTATATATATTTCAAACTTTACATTTTTTATTTTATCAGTAATTAAATAATATGTCAATGCCATAGTGCTGTTAATGCATTGCATTTAAGAGAAATTTAAATATTACATTTGAACTTGACAAAAGTAAATATAGTATTATAATAATGACATAGTAAAAAAATACAATATAACTTAATTACAGCACTACATACAATAAAGAATATAGAATGGTACAGGTGTAAACAGGCTTTTTTGTAAGATTGTTAAAAAACAGACATATATTTCTGTTTTTGCAATAATAATCGCATTTGAGAAAGAGGGTGATTACAATGGGCTAGTTAGGAGGACACAAAATCGTTTCTTATTGATCTGATTTAACATTCATATTAAAAGGAGGTATAAGTATGTTTAAAGGTAAGAAAATTGCTAGTGTTTTAGTTGCTGTGGCTATGGTGACATGTCTGCCGATTACTGCTTTTGCAGGAAGCAGTTCCAAATCAGTTAACGGTTATGGTACTCTTTATGGTAGCTTGGGCAGATCCGGATCATATGTTACGTCTGTTTCAAAGAATAACGACAGGGCATACTTGACAATCGGCGGTACTATTCAGGATAAGAATGGTAGTACCATTGAAGAGCAGCAGAATATCTATAGTTCAAGGGGGGAAACATACTTTAACGGATCTTGGAGATACATTCCTTCTAATGCATATGCCCTTTATGGTGCTCATGGTGTACAAGGAGGCAGCACATATGGTGCAGCTGCCGTATATACATATACACAGGCATAATCTCTGCTAATATGAGGCATCCGGGAGGAATAAATACTTTCGGATGCCTTCATGCTAAATGAAAGGTAAGAATATTTGCTGCTATTCACTTAGAAAACATTAAAAGAAGAAGTATTCGCCTGCTTCTCGTGGAGGTAGTATGAAAAGAATTACTGCGATCGTATTATTTATGTTGTTATTAACATTATCAACAGGTTGTTCTAATAAAAACGAGCAGTCAGACCAGCCGGTCATAAGTGATGCTCAGGACGTTGAAAATCCATTTGAGTCAAATGACTCTGACACAACGATTATGGGGGCGATTTCTCATGGCCCGACTTCTCCAAAGGTTGATGAAAGTGATAAACTGCTGCCATGGATATACAATGGGCAGGACGTTCAGCTTAACTATTATGTAAATGCTTCTGGTCAGGCAAAAAATGTTGGTTTTCTGCTTTTTGTAGATGGGGTGCCACAACCTTATAAGGTGGACAGCAATGATGCTGCTTATGAATATATGCATACGTTTACTTTGAAGGAAGACAATACAGACCTTCCGTTTAGTTTCTTTTTTTTACCTGTAGCCGGCAAAAAAGGTGATTTAGCCAATATAACTGTAGCAAGCATCTATAATCCGGGCTTCCAGCCTGATATGAAGGAAACTACTTCTTATGGAGGCTATCACGCTCTGCTGCCAGCTTCTTATCCGCTTTCTATAGAGGCAGATCCTATATTGCCGGACAGCTTACCCAATAATGTCAGCGAAACGGCATATCTAACAAATGAACCAGTAACAAATAGTCTATTGGAGACTTTAAGCAATGGTGGATTAAGAAATATTGATACAGATACTTTTAATCGGGAAGTTTTTGACTTGATTTATATTGATGGTGATATTAGAACAGATAATTACCAGGTGAACAGTAATGGTAAACTAAACGTTACCTACAAATTGTGTGGTCACCCTGGATTTAAATATAGAACAACCTTTTATATTAATCACCTGCCGGTATCAAACTCCGACGGAGTGAGCCTGGATACTGTTATTGAAAAAGGAAAGGTGACAATCATTAATGCTGAGATCGATTTGGAACAATTAGGAGATTTTAGTACGTTCTATGCAATATCAGTACCCCAAAATGCAAAGGATTACCCAGATGAAATTTTTGAGCCCAGAAAGACACGTTCAATTTTACTATATAAAAAAGGAGAGTAATATATGCGAAAATTGCTTGTTTCCGTGTTGGTAATATTGACCTTACTAGTATCTGGGTGCAGCGGGCAGGACACTGGTGTAATAACCATTTCCCAAGAACCTGCGGTTTCAAATTCCGGAGTTCAGAGCGGGGGGGTTGACGGTATTGATACAAGCAAAATACAAGGAAAAATACGAAACATCTATTGCGTTGCTCAAAATCAGGTTCTCATACTTGCAGACAAACTTTATATCTACGACCTGTTTACAAACGGTATCCTGTCTAAAACAGACATAGTAAACTTCTCCGAAGCAGAGTTTTACTCAATAGACAGGGGGATTGCGGCTATTGGGAAGATTAACGCAGACAATAGTAATGGTTTGTCTGCAAATGCGAAAGAAGATGATATATTAATTATTATCTACGACAATTCACTGAACAAGACAGTGCAAATTAGCAGCTCTATGTTTGGTGCTGAGAATGAATTTATTGCTTCACCTCAGCAAGTAGCCATATCAAAAGATGGAAAGAATATCGCATTTGCAACAAACACAGGGTTGTATATTTATAATATTGATACTAAGACAAAGACTACATTGATAGATCTTAGCGATGAAGATGATGAGAAGCGTAATGGTTTAGCATGGTTTGATAAAGTTGCCTTTGTGAAAAATGGCAGCTCGCTCGCTTTTATGGCACAGAGTTTTGATGTTCCGGCAATTAATGGAAAAGATGCATATGATACATATGGTACTATTGATATTTCTGGTTCGAATCTGATATTAAATAAGAGCAAAGACTACACTGTAAAACAATTACTTGCTTTCAATGATTTTATGCTACTGGGAGATGATTTTATGGCTCCTTCAGGTAAACTCTTAAAATTAGATCTGTCTACGATGAAACCTGAAACATTTAATACACAAACTCAGAAAGAGAGTGGGAGCATCTTTGGTTCTGAAAAAGGCGGGTATTTTGCAACATCCGTTGTTAACAAGGATAACATTACAGTGCGGGTGTATAGCATGGATACTGGATTGATGCTTATGGAAGAAAAGATTGTTGAGGATAGTTTTTATATGGAGCGCGAGCCTGAAGTTCGTATCATCGACGGACTAAAAACTTGCATTGTTATACTGGGAAACAGACAGGCGGATGTATCAACCCTTTGCTTGTTCTTCACTTTCAACGAATAGCGTTTCCTATCGGAGGACAAGTTTATGAATGTGATATTCGAAAATATTTCCAAAAAATATAAAGATAAGCAGGCTTTAGATAATATTAATGCAAGTCTTAACAATGGTGTCTATGGTCTGTTAGGGGCCAATGGAGCTGGAAAAACTACCCTGATTAATATTTTTGTTGGAATACTTAATAGTGATAGTGGTGATATATTTGTGAATGGGACCAATGTAAAGAAAATGGGACTAAACTTTCTGTCACACATTGGTTACTTACCACAGTATCCCCGCTTTTATAAAGATTTTAAAGTCTATGATTTTCTACTATATATTAGTGCATTAAAAGAAATACCAAAAGAAGAAGCTGAAAAAAGATCTAAGAATCTTATTGATATTGTGAATCTTGGTGACGTAGCTTATAAAAAAATTGGCTCTCTGTCAGGTGGTATGCGGCAGAGAGTTGGTATCGCTCAGGCAATGCTGAACAATCCTGATATATTGATTCTTGATGAACCGACGGCAGGTCTTGATCCGCAGGAAAGAATCAGATTTAGAAACCTTATCACAAAGTTTTCTGAGAACAGGATTGTTTTATTAGCAACTCATATTGTCTCAGATGTGGAATTTATAGCGAACCAGGTTATCTTACTGAAAGAGGGGCGCTTAATAAAGCAGAATTCGCCTGAAGAACTCATGAATGAAATTGATGGAAAAGTCTGGCTTGTATCAGCAACTGATAAAACGATTAGGGAAGACAATGCGCATATGAAAATTAGCAATATGTATAGGGAAAATGGCAATATTCAGTTGAGAGTAATTGATGATCAGAAACCAGACTCAGGTGCCATTCGGGTATCGCCTAACCTAGAGGATGTTTTCCTATATTATAATGCTGAGGAATAGATATGATAAAACTAATTAACTATGAAATGAAAAAGCATTTTTACAAGCGATCCCTTATCATTGCCCTGTTAATTTTTTCCATTATTGATGTCATGAAGATCTCAAGTATTTATCAAAAAAATTCACTTATTACAGATACGGATTCATCAAAATGGTATGAGGTCTTTTGGGAGTTATATGACGAATATGGAGGTCGGATCACATCTGAAAAAATCGAAAAATTGCTGTCCGTCTATAGACCAATTGAAAAGCTGACAGCTGATCTGACAGCTAGTAGGAGAATGGATAACCCTGATACATATACAGGTAATGTCTATAGTGACTATTATCTGCTAACATGGTATTATATTCAGCCTATGGAATATGCCTATATGTATAAATCTACAGCAAATGATATTGTTAGAAGAGCAGAGGAAAATATCACTTTTTTTCATGATTTAGGTAATGAATATAAAGTAAACGAAAATAAAAAGATCGCTAAGCTGTTTTCTGGCAGAGTCATTACTAATTTTTCTTATACAGAAATGTACCAAAATTATTTAAAATATAATTTTTCATCTTTATTGGTTTTGCTCATATGCATTTATGGATTGGTAGGTGTTTTTGTAGTAGAGAAAGAATCTAATATGGATATGTTGCTTCTTACGACTGAGGCGGGCGGAAAAAAAACCATTACGGCAAAACTTTTAGCCTCAATGTTTTTCGTATTATTTGTTTGTCTGTGGTTTTGGTTACTGGATTTCGTTGTTTTTGGTCTTGTTTTTCATTCTTTTGAAGCAACAGACTCCCCTATATTTGCACTTAAAAGTTACGAGAATGCATCAGTAAACTTGACTTTAGGTCAATATTCTGTCATATCAGCACTGATTAGGACTGGTGGAATGTTAATTATTGGTTTAGCATTCCTGCTAATTTCTTTAAGAAGTAAAAATGCTTTAATCCCATTTATTTGGAATATTATTCTTGTTAGTATTATTGTCATTTTCAATGAAATACTAACAGGTTCGGATTATATTTTAGCCAAAATTATTAACCCGTTTATTCTTGTTGGAAACAATGCGCTGTTCAGTAAAGTGGAATTTATAAATTTCTTTGGTGTTCCCATATTCAGCTACTTTGCAGCAAGTGGTTTTGCAGCTTTGTCAGGTATAATTCTAATTATCCTAATCTATAAATTAGCAAAGAAAAATGTGATAGAAAAACGAAGGTAGATAATTATGCAGACATTTTTGTATGAAATTAAAAAAATGTACATCTTTCAAAGAGGCTTGCTATTTGTAGGTTTATTTATTCTTTTGCATTTGGTTATTTTATATGCACAGGATAAA
The DNA here is from genome assembly GCA_963523075.1 of uncultured Clostridium sp. Taxonomy (GTDB): domain Bacteria; phylum Bacillota; class Clostridia; order Lachnospirales; family Lachnospiraceae; genus Lacrimispora. Next base: position 465,721 of record CAURBW010000002.1, on the reverse strand, counting down.
CCAGCCAATTATCATGTCGAAGCTAATTTAACACAGTATTATTTTTATCTTGAAAAAGTTGAGGGGCATTTATCCTCCCAATCTGAACAGTTTCTGCAGGAAGAATCACAAAAGATCAATGAGGCTAAGGTCGAAACAGATAAATTGTATGACAGTTATTATAATGGAGATATTACTGAAAGTGCGTTCATACAAGAGCGTAGCAAACTTGAAGAAATCTTAAAAAATCAAGCAGGTTTTGATGCCATATTTGAGCAATACATTTATGTACGGGAAAACCCGGATGAGCGATATTTTTTATACACAAGTGGATGGGATGCTTTATTAGGCACTGAAAATCTTGACTATTTTGCTGTATTACTGATACTTCTTTTAGTAACTCCCATTTTTTGCCAGGAATTCGAAAATTCCATGGACTCTTTAATGTTAACTATGAAAAAAGGAGGACGATCTCAGGCGGTATGTAAAATCGTGCTGGTTTTTACTTCGATAATTCTTACATGTATATTTTCTTTTGGTTTCACTTATTTGTTTTATGATATAAAATATGGTTTACAAAACGGCGATTACCCATTACAAAGCCTTTCTTTTTTCTCTACATCAACAAAAAATTTAACATTGACACGTACTTATATCTATTTATGTTTATTTAAGCTATTTGGATATTTAAGTTTCTCGGTTCTAATTATGTTTTTATCTGTTTGCATAAAGAGATATGCATTAACTTTATTCGCAAGTGTTGCTGCGGTCTTTCTTCCGTTTATCGGTGTCGAAAATTCTGCAGTTAAGTACCTTTGTTCGGGACCATTAGGATTTATGCTCGCAACCGGTTTTTTCAGAGGAAGTCAGTTTAAGACAGACAGTCTCACAGATGAAGTCAGGGAAACATTCAAAGAAATCCCTGTTAGTTCCCTGCTGGTCTCGTCTTTTGTTGTATTATGTATTGTTATTTTCATGCTTTACATATTAATAAAATTGCGCTCAAACGAATGGCAGAGATCAATAAGTAAAAAAATGCGAGGAACTTTTATTTTTTCAAGTGCGCTTGTTCTTTTATCACTTGGTATTACAGGCTGCTCACAACAATCGCATTATGATGTGTATAACTACAGCGCACATTTGTCTTTTCAAAATGATCAGTACCGTTTCTATGTAGATGATTCAGATTTAAATCATACACGGTTGATGTATAAAGACTTGGTAACAGGTGAAATCCATGATCTCGTAAAAACTCCAATGCAGTCTTCATTAAAAATAGAAAGGACACTCTATGGAAATGGCAACTATATATATTATATAAAATACCATATTAATAAATCAGAGCTAAAGGATTATGTGGATAGAGTTGCCATTATTGAAGTGGATACTAAAAATTTTAACGAACGAGTTATCTTTGAGCGAAATACTGATCTTGAAAAAAAGCTGCTTATGGGTACTATTATAATTAATAATAAAGATGCAGTATTACAGAATATAGGTTCCTTTTTTTTGAATAAAAATAATATCTATTTCATCAACAGAGATGTTCGCCAAGTGAATAGAGTTACCGGTAAGACAAAGATATTGGATATTCCGACAAATGCAAATATTGCTTACGATGGTAAACGGATATATTATATTGGAGATAGATACCAGCTCTCTTATTACGATACCGAAAATGAAACAAAAGGAGTAGTTCCGGACATTATTACTACAAAGTTTTATCTGGATGATACAAAAATGTTATTTTTAAATCGTTTAGATCAGAAAAAACTATATATATTAAATCTCCAGGATAATTCAGTAAAGAAAGTATTGGATAAAACGGTACTGGATTTTCGTTCAGAGGGTGCTTATATTTATTACCAGGATATTAGCGATTTACAAGAGTATAAAATCAAAATGTGAGTTTCGCACCAGAGTAATTTAGCAAAATTGGGCAGATTTACAGATACGCGGCAAATGTTCTATTTGCCGCGTTGGATTATGAATCGGGGGATACAGCTGAATTCCAAGGTGTGAGTCAGCACTAATAATAAAGCGCGGTTATTTTCCGCCGACTGATTTAAGTTCTGTTGCATAACTTCTTATTTTAGACATTAATGCTGCATTTACATCATAAGAAGCATCATCGACTGCGTTATCAAATTTCCAGGTAAAGTCACCCTGGTTCAAACGTCCGGCACTAGTTGTAACAAATTGTTCCACATTATTCACGCTATCAATATCAGAGAGGCTGACACCCATGTCTTTTCTGATATCAAAATTATTATAAGCAAAACCTCCTGCTATGGTTTTATAAAAATCTGGAACGGTTTCATTTCTTGCAGAAGCTAAGTAAGCATCAAAGGAGACCGCATCTTTCTTTGCTGTTCCTTCATTGGAGTTCGCATAGATCAGGCCGGAGGCATTTTTGATCATATTGTTAAAGGCTTTGATCATACCGCCATCTTCACCGGAAAACGTACCTTCACCCAAAGCATCCGTACCTTGTAAGGAACTCAACATAGGGTATTTGCAATGTCTGAAATAGTTTGCTTCCACAAATGCAGAACTTCCTTTTGTAACACCAACGCCGTATTTTGCATTGCCGTCAAAGAAATTATTGTAAATATGTACGGAGGCTGCCCTGATTCTTGGATGGCGGGAATCGGAATGGTCGTACCAGTTGTGATGATAGGTTACGAAAAATTCCGCAGTATCTTTCATTCCGCAAAGAGAACATTTTCCGGAATCCCAGAAATGATTGTAGGAAAGGGTCACATAAGTGGAACCGCTCTTAACATCAGCAGAACCGTCTCCTTTCGCCTGATCGGCATCGGATCCTGCTGTTCCGTAAAAGATATCATTATTATGAACCCAAACATTGCAGTTAGCCGTGTCAAGTGAAATACCATCGTCAGGAAACAGCATGACTCCTAAGTTCCTGATTTCTAAGTTTCCGCAATTTCTGATTAAGAATCCCCAGCCATAAGCGGTTGCATCATCACCAATGCCTTCTAAAGTCATATTCATTTCTTTGTAGGAAGTTTTCCCTTTTACCTCAAGGTATCCTTTGCTGTTAAGTTCTCCAGCCATGTTACTGTCTGTGATCTGTCCAATAAAACGGATAGCAAGCGGAGTTGTGTCATATCCTTTCTGACGTAACATTAAAATTTCACCAATACCGGCACCTGTTTGTTTTTTGCCGGAGCTGCTCACTGTAACATCAAGTGTTACGGTTTTTGCTGTATCAGAAGTCACATAAATCACCTTTGCATTATCTTTTAGTACTCCGTTTTCCCTGTATGCGCCAGATCCGGACTTATATTGAGAATTACTGGAAAAAGCAAATCCGGTTCTGTCGTTTGCATTCACGGTGAGAGCACCGGAAACAATGCTTTCCTTAGTATTGTTGGGAAGGACTGCTTCTGTTTTCATGACATATTGGCCGGCTGCAATTCCTACTGCATCAGCTCTCCAATAGGTGGAATACGTTCTTATTAATTCATTATCAATTTGCACATAAGCAGAATCGTCTGCACCCAAAGGTTTTATATACACATTGTAGGCGACAGCATTACTGACAGGTTTCCATTTGATATAAGCACTTTCAAACCAGCCTCCGCTCTCTGTCAGCGATATACCAGCTGCAGAAGCTGGCAGTATATAGTTTTCTGAAATTTTCCTTTTACCTTTCATATTCTTTGTCCTCGTATGATAGAGTCATAGCTTTCCTTTACCAATTCTATGGAATAAGCTATGCTGGGTCGGTCAGCACTAATTATAAAGCGCATACATCGTATTGGCACCTGCGAGCCCGTCGGGAGTAAGTCCTTTGCCTGACTGGAATTTTTTTACGGCTGATGTCGTTCCAGAGCCAAAGATTCCATCTACTCCGTTGGGATCAAATCCCCGGCAGTAGAGCATTCCCTGGAGGAGATGAACGTCATTTCCCTGACTGCCGGATTTTAAGGTTTTCACTGCCGCCTTTGAGTCTGCACCGAAAATGCCGTCGGCAGTTACTCCAAGGACTCTTTGATACGCTTTTGTAGCAGCCTTCTTCGTATTTGTTCCATAGGTACCATCCGGGGTCAAGCCAGCGGAATAGTTGTTATTGAGCCACGTCTGAAAACTCCTGATTGTACTGTCTCCAGCTGGGCTGTCCCCGCCCCCTGTATACCGGAGAACATAAGTCCAGGGGCTGTTATAGTATGAGCGGGTACAAATTTCAACTCCAGTCTGATCACCGGTTTTTCCTCCTGTGCTGGTTTCGTTTTCATTCTGGCTGGCATGTACAATTCGACTGCTTCCGATAAACATGGCAGTATGTCCATGCTTCCCGGTTCTTAGCAGTACATCACCATATGCTAATCCTTTGCCGGAACTGAGTGTGATCTGAGAGGTGACATCAGTAAAACCACAGTTAAGAAAAGGTCCGTACATTGTACCGGTGGCTCCGGCTCCATTACTTTTAACGGGAACACCTGCATATTCCCATGCTGTGATGACAGCGGAAGAACAATCGTAATCAGGCCCCCATCTATGTGTCTGATCATATCCATGTGTGTCGTCGTTAGCCAGATTAATCATCCATTGTGCAGCAATCTCAATTTTTCCCATTTTAAAAACCTCCTGTTTGAAATGATTTTAGTTACAGAAAATCGGATCCGCGTTTTCTATAACTCAATGCTACATCCAGTGCGGCATGCAATACAATGCAATGGTTTTAAGTGCAGCACAGAGGTTAAAGTAAATTGTGGTTTACAAATCGCTGCCATTCGCCTTTTTCCTTAGTAAATACCTTTAAGGAGGATTCGTTTATGAATGGTGGAATCGAAAAAAAGGAGCAGAAAAAAGCTTTTTTACAATCATATCAGGCACTCAATTTTTCGATAAAAACTTTGGAACATTTGTTAGTCAGTCTTGAAGAGGAACAAAATCAATCGCTTTCTGTTTTGCAGGGAGATGCGGGCACAGACTCAGGTATGGAAATGAAGGATGTATTCTCATCTTTTAGAAAGCAGCTGGGGGAAAAGAATCAGATATGCAAAATAATCGTGAGGAATGTGAGCCGGATGGACTCTGAAATAGAAAAAAATATACTTCTGTTAAAATATATCTCCGGATATACATGGGAAGAAATCAGTGAAATGACCAACTATAGTTTAAGACAGGTTTATAATATACATAATCATGCACTGAAACATTTCCCCATGAGATAAGTATGGGAATGGCTGATTGTTACAAACTGAAAAAGAAAAGGGAGGCAGTAATGTGTCGATTCCTTACCGCCTCCTTATCCCCTTCAGATATGTGTCTACCCTGCTTCATGTCCGGGGATGCTGTTGTTAATATAATTATTTCCTTCTAGTTTAGGAAAGCCGGTGACCTTCATATCACGGATGATGGGATAGAGATCCTGATCATGAGGAAATTCGAAATGTAAGGTTTGGTCCTTTCCGGTATAAGCGGCTTCGGTACCGTCTCCTGTGAAAAAAGCGGTACTGGTTGGGAAAATAACCGTACTCTCATCGGTGGCCATAACCGTTTCAGAAATTGAAAAATCAAAAGAGGTATCAGTAATATTACTGATTATGATTTCACAATATACAAACGGGGATTCTGTCGCTGGAATATCCACATATTTGTAAACACCTTCATCAAAATAAGTTCCTTCATATAATTGGACATTCGCTTTAACATGACCGGTTTCCGCTTCTTTTGGTGTTTCACTGGTTGTTGGAACAGCTTCGCTGGTCGTATTTTCTACGGTGGTTTCTATACTTTGGCTCACTCTGTCAACTCCTTTTGCACATCCGCTTAACAGGAGTCCAGCGGAGAGACAGATACATACAAAAACAGTTCTTTTTTTCATCCTTTTCACCTCATACATTAGTTCCTCACGTCTTATTGACATGTAATGTATTATATTTTACCATGAAACGAAGGTTGAATCAAATGTCCGGCAATCAGATACACAATCAGCAGCCACATCAACACAACCGGTAAGGCATAATACCATTTCTTTGGCTTACCGCCAGCCCAGAGCCCCTCCGCTTCCTCCCGGCTTGCAGCAAATATATCAGGCGGAATCAGCCGTATGGTAAGAGCTACCAGCGCTGGTAACAGGAGAATATCATCTAAGTAGCCAAGCACTGGGATAAAATCGGGAATTAAGTCGATGGGAGACAGGGCATATACAATTGTGAGACCGGCAATTATCTTTGCTGTAACAGGTGTTTCTTTCTTTTTCATGGCGATAAACACAGCCGGAATATCTGTTTTGAGTCTTCCCGCCCGTATCTTAAAATTCATAAAAAGCTGTATTTTCCGTTTTGTAGTTTTCAAATGTTAACAGTCCTCCGTTTTTAATAACCCCTTTACTAAAATCGTAATCCTTGGGTTTGCCGCTGAAAAGTAGTTTATTATCCGGGCGTTTGCACTGTGTGTAACAATTAAAACATTATTTCCAATGTAATCTTTCATAATCATATCACAAAAATCGCAATTTCGTTTCGCAAATTCTATGAAGCGTTCTGTCCCTTTGTCACCGGTTCTGATCGCTTGCCAAAATAATTTAAGAGAATCCGGAGTTTCTTCTGTACCTTCAAATTCACCACAGTCAATTTCTGTAAGCCTGTCATCAAATATAATCAGTCCTTTATATATAGTTTCACAGGTTTGGCGTGCCCGCTTTCGAAAACTGCAGTGGTTATCGGTGCAGCCGTTGAACTTCTTATACAGATTCCAATCAGTTTCTCCCTGACGGACAAGGTATATCATAATAGTCTGCCTCCATAATTTTAGTTAGTTCCACCGCCTTGGTTAGGTTCGTTTATTATATCAGAAACAATCCGGAAAAAGCAACAAAATCCGTGGTTACCATACATTCATTTATGCTTTATTCGTGTTTTCACAATTGAGAAGCTTTGTATTTCATGCATCAGACAGGTTCGGTACTTTTCTTAGGTGCAGAGTCAGTGCTCTATACATAAAACTGTGGAAATTCAAGTAAAAAAACTGATTGCAAATAAATAATTTATGCACTATAATTAAAAATATTGGATGGTGATTGCCTAGGCAAGCTATACCTGTTTATGATATACGTGTGAATGAATGCATTCATGGGTGTATTTTAAGCAGGTATTTTTATTTTAAATTTTAAAATCGATTGATGAAAGGAGATGTATCATGGTTATATACAAAATTTTCAACAACAATGCTGTAGTGGTTAAGGACGAAAACGGGCTCGAAAAAATTCTTATGGGTTGCGCACTAGGGTTCAAAAAAAAATGCGGAGATGTAATTGATGAAAACAAGGTGGATAAAGTATTTGTTTTATCCGATCCGGATGTGAATAATAAATTTCAGGAAATGATGACATATATACCAGCTGAATATGTGGAATTCGGGGAACGCGTCATCCGCTATGCCGCAAATGCACTGAATAAGCCTTTCAACGATACCATTTATATATCTTTGATTAATCACATATATACAGCTGTATTTCAGCATCAAAAAGGAATTTTTATTAATAACGGGATTTTATGGGATATCAAGCGATTTTATAAAGAAGAATATAAAATTGGCTTGATCGTCCTTGATATGATAGAAGAACGTTTTTCTTTCCGACTGCCAGAGGATGAGGCGGGTTTTATAGCCATTCATCTTGTTGAGGCCTCCATGAATGAAAACTCTAAGGAGATGCATAAAACAACGGAAATAATGTCCGCAATCCTCAATATCATACAATATCATTTTCATGTTCCGCTTAATGAAGATTCCATCAACTATTGCCGCTTCATAACCCATTTGAAATTTTTTGCCCAAAGGTTAGTGGAAGGAAAAACATATACCAATGACAAACAGGATGACCTTTTGGAAACCCTAAAAGTTAAATATACAAATTCTTATAAATGCGTTAATAAAATTGGCAGCTATATTTTATCGGAATATAATTATTTGATCTCTAATGATGAAAAATTATACTTAACGATTCATATCCAGCAGGTTATATATAAATCAATTTTATAAAATGGATGGTGACATTGAGTTGGCTATACCTTTTTAATCTATTCATTATTACAAATTTGAAATGGAGGATTTAAGATGGGAAAGTATGAAGTATTAGCAAAAGACATTGTAAAAAATGTCGGTGGGAAGGAAAACATCATCAGTCTCACCCACTGTGTTACCAGGCTTCGTTTTAAGCTGAAAGACGAGGGAAAAGCCAACGATGAAATGTTAAAAAACATGGAAGGTGTCATTACTATCATGAAAAGCGGTGGCCAGTATCAGGTGGTTATTGGAAATCATGTTCCCAATGTCTATGCAGACGTATGTGAGGTTTTCGGAATCCGGGACGATTTCTCACAGGTGACGGAAGAAAAAGGAGACAAGAACCTCTTTAACCGGTTCATTGACGTTATTTCGGGAATCTTCCAGCCGATTCTTGGCATTATGGCCGCCTGTGGAATGTTAAAGGGCTTAAATGTCATGTTCACCATATTCGGATTATATTCTGCAACCTCAGGCGGATATTTGCTGATTGATGCCATCGGTAACGTTATATTTACTTATTTACCGGTCTTTTTAGGATATACTGCCGCCAAAAAGTTTGGATTAAAGCCTTTTTCAGGAATGGCGATCGGATGTATATTATGTACTCCTGCCATTCAGTTAAGCACCCTGTCTGCTGGTGGTGAGCCTTTAATTACCTTATTTAGCGGAACCATGTTCCAGTCTCCGGTATATACATCTTTTTTTGGGATTCCGATGATTTCCATGGATTATACTTCAACGGTTTTACCAGTAATCCTAATTGTTTACTTTGCATCCAAATGTGAAAAAATTTTTAACCGGATCATCCCGGATGTGGTTAAATTTTTCTTTGTCCCCCTTTTAACCCTGCTTGTCGCTCTGCCAGTAGGATACCTATTAATAGGGCCGGTGGCAACCTTTGGTTCCAATATCATCGCCAACGGTATTTTAGCCATAAGAAATGTAAGCCCTGTCTTGTCGGGTGCAATCATAGGCGCATTATGGCAGCCACTGGTTATTCTCGGATTACACTGGGGAATTATACCGATTTATATCAATAACATTGCAACTAATGGATTTGACAATTTTATGATGCCGTTTTTTGGCTGTACATGGGTAACATCTGCTGTTGTTTTTGCTATTATGGTTAAGACAAAGGATAAAAAGCTGAAATCACTATGTTTCCCTGCCTTTGTATCCGGTATTTTCGGAGTAACCGAACCTGCTATTTACGGCATTACCCTGCCAAAGAAAAAGCCGTTTATTATCAGTTGTATTATCAGCGGTCTGATTGGAGCATTTTTTGGGTTTGCTGATTTAAGAGAATTTATCTTCGGCGGAATGGGAATTTTCGAATTTCCGGCTATGATTAATCCGCAGACCGGGGATTTTAGCAGTGTTTATACTGCTGTCATCGGCTCTGTGGCTGCCCTGATTTCAGGGTTCCTGATCATGTTCCTACTTTACAAAGATGATCAAAAAGAAAATGAAGCAGAAAATGGGAATACAAAGAGCACAACTGTTCTGGCAGTAAAAAATGATATTATATTAAGTCCTTTATCCGGATCCATAAAGCCTCTATCCCAGGCAAAGGATTCTGCATTTGCAAACGGTACATTAGGAAAGGGTGTTGTAATTATCCCGGAAAACGGAGAGTTGACTTCACCGGTAGACGGCACAGTGACTGCTTTGTTTCCTACTCTTCATGCCATCGGGATTACATCGGAAAGCGGAATTGAAATCCTGATCCACATAGGCCTGGATACTGTACAACTAGAAGGAAAAGGCTTTAAAGCATTTGTTCAGACGGATGATAAAGTGAAAAAGGGACAGACCCTTCTTACCTTTGATAAAAAAAGTATTGAAGAAGCGGGGTATTCCCTGGAGACTCCGGTTCTCATCACCAACCCAGGAGATATTCTGGATATTATTGAAACAACAAAAACAACCGTAAAAGCAAAAGAGGAATTAATGACTATCGTGTTTTGACCAGTTAACGTAATTTTATATTATTCTGAAAGAAATACCATTTAAGACAGCACTTTATAAAAGGAGGATTCATATGGCTTTGAGAAATGGCTTTTTATGGGGAGGAGCAACCGCTGCCAACCAGTGCGAAGGTGGCTATGATGAAGGGGGCCGGGGGCTTGCAAATGTTGATGTTGCCCCTGTCGGAAATGACCGAATGGCTGTTATTTCAGGAACCATGAAAATGTTTGATTTTGACAAAGAACATTATTACCCTGCAAAAAAAGGAATTGACATGTACCATACCTTTAAAGAAGATATTAAACTCTTTGGAGAGATGGGATTTAAAACCTATCGTCTTTCACTGGCATGGAGCCGGATCTTCCCCTTTGGAGATGAGGAAACCCCCAATGAAGAAGGCTTAAAATACTATGAAGATTTGTTTTTGGAATGCCGTAAATATGGGATAGAACCTTTGGTTACCATCACACATTTCGACTGTCCAATACATTTGATCAAAACGTATGGAGCCTGGAGAAGTCGTAAACTGATTGGTTTTTATGAAAAACTATGTCATGTGGTTTTTAACCGATACAAAGGGCTGGTGAAATACTGGCTTACCTTTAACGAGATAAATATGATTCTTCACGCACCTTTTATGGGAGCAGGTCTTTGCTTTGAAGAAGAAGAAAATATCAAACAGGTGAAATACCAGGCGGCCCATCATGAACTTGTAGCCAGCGCGGCTGCCACAAGAATTGCCCATGAAACAGATCCGGAGAACAAGGTCGGCTGTATGCTGGCGGCAGGTCAGGTCTATCCTTATACCTGCAGGCCGGAAGATGTTTTTGAAGCAATGAAAAGGGATCGGGAAAATTACTTCTTTATTGATGTACAGTCCCGGGGGAATTATCCGGCCTTCGCATTAAAGGAACTGGAACGGGAAGGAATTACCATTCAGATGGAAGAAGAGGATCTGGATTTACTCAAACAGCACACGGTGGATTTTGTTTCTTTTTCCTATTATAACTCTATGTGTGCCACTTCTGATACGGAATTAAATGAAAAAACCAGTGCGAATATTTTTGATTCGGTGAAAAATCCTTACCTTAAATCCAGCGAATGGGGCTGGCAGATCGATCCATTAGGCCTTAGAATTACATTAAATGCTCTGTATGACCGCTATCAGAAACCTTTGTTTATCGTAGAAAACGGTCTGGGTGCAATTGATACCCCTGATGAGCACGGCTATGTAGCAGATGATTACAGAATCAATTACTTAAGAGATCATATAAAAGCTATGAAGGATGCCGTAGAACTTGACGGAGTGGATTTGCTCGGCTATACCACATGGGGCCCCATCGATCTGGTGAGTGCAGGCACCGGTGAGATGAAAAAGCGTTATGGATTTATTTATGTTGACCTTGACAACGAAGGAAAAGGAACATTAAAAAGGTTTAAGAAAAAATCCTTTTACTGGTATAAAAAAGTAATTGAAAGCAACGGGGAAGATTTAACAGATCAATATCTCATATGATTCAGACCTCCTGGCCGAAGCTTTAATTCTGCCTGGAGGTTTTTGTGCTTTTTATTGAATTTTAATTCATAACTATTACAGAGCATAACTTTCTTGCAAACCGTATCAAATATAACAAACAAAGAACCATTGCATCAAGTCAGATGCAATGGTTCAATTTCATGGCTGATAAGGTTCTTCCAGGTGAAAGTTTCAAATTTTAATTTTTATTATTTCACCATGGTGAAAACATGTTTGGCATCATAATTTCCGCACTGGCCTGACATATTTCCAAAACTTTTCCGGATAATGATAGAAGTAAAGGATTCTTCCGGGAGAAGTATCAAAGCAGTAGCCGGTGTCTGTAAAATCAAAGCCTGCCATTGCCTTTTCAATCTTTTCCTCCACACTGCGATTTTCCTGCTCATAATCAAATGGTCCATGTTCGAAAACAATATACTCTGCTTCCGGGACATCAATCATAAGCATTTGCGGCGGTACTTCCCCTATATAATCAAGAGGAAGACGCACACCGTAACACTCTGTCCGAGGGATCCCCCAATCACAGAGCCTGCCGTCCGGGTCATTCATATATGCCATAATCTGACCGCTTCCGCTGTTTGGCTGGCTCCCGCCATCGTCATCCAATTTGCCTTTGATACTATCCAGTAAACCGCAGATTGTATCGCAGTCCTGTCCTGGAATAAGACTTTGTTTTTGCCAAAAATCCCAGTACCCGTTGCTCTCATAGTTCTTAATGTGTAAAAATTTGTGGGCTGGAATGGTGACAAAATAAATTTTAACATCATCTGCAGATTTCATCATGCCAATCTCTCCTAATCCTAAAAAGTAGCGGTCGAAAGGGTTTATTTTTGTACGAAGAACCACAGGTCTGGGCATTTTTCGATATTCACTTGGAGTTACACCATAGGAATTCTTAAAAGCTCTGGTAAAAGCTTCGTGTGATGAAAAACCATAATCAAAAGCAATATCCAAAAAGCTTTTATCACTGTCCCGTACCTCTTTTAACGCAAAGGCTAACCTTCTAAGCCGCAAATAATCTCTAAACTGCATACCTGATATTTCCTTAAATTTTCTGGTGGTATGAAATTCAGAATAACCAAGTTTGCGGGAAAGAAAGCGCAGCGTTAGTGATTCATCGTGATGATGTCTGATAGACTCATCAATTTCATCAACAATCAGCTGAATCTGCTTGTGCCATTCGTACATTTGTCTGTTCACCTCGTTTCAATCGCTCTATAAGAATTATAGCGGAATAATAATGAAAATTCTTGATTTTATTTGCTCAGTTCAATGCTGCAGCGTTATTTTTTGCTATGGTGTTGTCGATTCCAGATACCAATGCTGGCCTTCGCCATCCCAGTAATTCCATTGAACAACGTTGCCGCCGGGGTCTTTGCTCATATTATATACATCCAGGCAGGAATTCCCCGAAGAGGAATTGGTCATTATGGCATAAGTCCCGTTTGCTGCGGGTACAAACTTAAATTTCTGCATGTCGCCGCCCCAATAAGTCCATTGCATAACATTGGTTCCGTCAGACGGGTCTCCATTTTCAACGTCAACGCAGCTTTTATATCCAGATGCGCCGGTCATTAAATAATAGTATCCGTTTCCGGCAGAGACCAGTTTGAACTTCTGCGCAGAACTGCCGTTATAACCGAATTGCCGGATATTCGATCCGTCTTCTGTATGCCCGTTTTCTACATCTAAGTATAAATTACTGAAAGAACTTTTAATATAATAATAACCTTCTGTGACTACTTCCTGGCCTGATGTCTTGGAGCCCCAGATGGCCTGGTCATTGGATCCGATGAGTGAGAATGTCATGGTATTTTTATGGGAAGATGATTCATCATATTGTTTAAAAAATACTCCTTTATAGGTTACATTATCAATCTTCATGGTGCAGTAGCTGGTTCCCTGGACAGCGGACCAGGTTCCCATGAAAGATCCAGATATGGATCCGTCAGGTTTTAAGGTTACGGAATAGGTGGGAAGCATTCCGATTTTGGCCGTTGTGGCACTGTTTCCATGGTTGATAAAGTCATAAGTACCGATAATTTCACTATTGGGATATCCATTAGATGGCAGCTGACTTCCCAAATATTCATAAACAGAAGTTACCGGCCATTTGTCCTGATTTAAAAATTGCTGGTGCACACGTACCTGATGGTATTCCTCTCCAGTGTTAAATCTGGTGTGGTATACCAGGTAGCGCTGCCCGTTATCATCAATAAAAGCGGAATTATGTCCTGGCGACATGTATCCGTCCCTGCTTAACTCGGACGTGTCCGCACCCTTCAGGGAGGATAACGCATAATTCCCCATTAACTTGACACCTTTCGTAGTCTGGTTATCATTTGGGCTTGTACAGATTGCGGCATTTCCTGCAGCATCCTTATAAGGACCTGTAATATTTTGTGATCGGAATGCGCGCATATGGTAGCCGCCAAAATTATCGGTGGCATTCAGACCGCAGTAGGAAAGATACATGTAGTAGTATCCGGCTTCTTTATCCCATACAATATAAGAACCCTCTCCCGTACAGCCGTAACCGCCGGACAGCCGGATACCGAAATACTGGTCAGAGGAATTACTTTTGGTTGGATAGGTATTTGAATAATCCCTTAAACCCGTCCGATTATCCAATTTCAGCATAAATATGCCGCCAAACCAGGAACCATACGACATCCAGAGCTGTCCATTTTTATCATACAATACACAGGGATCAATGGCATTTGGCCCGTATGAGGCATTCCATGCTCCGTTAGAGACATACCGGCTTGCAACCGTGTTGGATCCCATTACGGTTTTATAGTCTGTGACACCAGCTTCTTGCGAATTCCGGAATCCGGAGTAGACGATGGTTCCTGAATAGGTATACGGTCCGGTAATACTGTCCGCGGTGGCTAACGCTATGGAAGAATAGTAATCAGAGCCATTGACGCTCATGTACATACACCATTTTTTCATTTCCTTATTGTAGATAACATCCGGTGCCCACAGGTTTCCGCTGATATTGTAATTACTGCTTCCCCTGGCAGCCCAGGCGCCTCCTTTTGAAAATATATTTGCATAATCATTATTAATATTGGTGGTGAAGGTTTTCCAGGAAGCTAAGTCAGAAGTTACGGCATTTGCCATGTGGGAGCCAAAAATATAATATTTCCCGCCAAATCTCACAACAGATGGGTCGTGGACCGATACTCTTGCTGTTGTGAGCGGTGCTGCGCTGGCAATGCCAGAAAATAAAAAAACCATAGTAATTGTGAAGCTAATAATCCTTTTAAAAAAATTTTTCATACTCATCCATCCTTTCTGACAATTGAATAGAAACTAAACTATTTAACTTGTAAATAAACTAAAAATCCACCACCCCCTAAAAATAGTGAATTATACAAATAAAAAACAATAAATAGTATAAATACATCATAATATAACTAAATATAAAGCACAACTATTTAATTTTAAAATTTATAATTTAGTTTATTGTAAAGTAATTTATATTTATATTTGGTGATCAGTAATATCAGAGAAGTCTATCTTGAATGTCTGAATTGGTAAATAATGTAGAAGCGGTACAATATTTGATGGGGTTGTTTATTTATTAATAATTTGATATTATAAACGAAATCTCAGTTATAATAAAAAGGAGGATTAACGATTATATGAAATTTCCAGACGGATTTCTTTGGGGAGGGGCAGTAGCTGCGAACCAGTGCGAAGGAGCGTATAATGAAGATGGAAAGGGCTTAAGCACTCAGGATGTGACCCCTCGCGGTATTAAAGGACCTGTAACAAAAGAACCGACACCAGATAATATGAAGCTGATCGGAATTGATTTTTATCATCGATATAAGGACGATATAAAGCTTTTTGCGGAAATGGGATTTAAAGTTTTCCGGACTTCAATTGCATGGAGCCGGATATTTCCAAATGGGGATGAAAAAGAACCAAATGAAAAGGGACTTCAGTTTTATGATGATTTATTTGATGAATTATTGAAATATGGGATTGAGCCACTCGTAACCATTTCCCATTATGAGACACCGTTAAACTTATCAATCAAATACGATGGCTGGATTAACAGGGATATGATAAGCTTTTATGAGCGGTATGTCAGAACTATATTTAAGCGCTATGGCGGGAAGGTGAAATACTGGCTGACTTTTAACGAGATTAACTCTGTGCTCCATGAACCGTTTTTAAGCGGGGGAATCTATACAGATAAAAGCCAGTTAAAGAAACAGGATCTTTACCAGGCCATTCATCATGAACTGGTAGCCAGTGCACTGGCAACGAAATTAGGTCATGAAATGATGCCTGACTGTAAAATCGGCTGTATGATCTTAAGCATGCCAATGTACGCCCTGACCTCAAACCCGGATGATGTGATTGCAGCCATGAAATCAGATCATATGAATACATTTTTTGGGGATATGCATGTCAGAGGTCAATATCCTGGATATATGAAGCGGTATTTTAAAGAGAATGATATTCAGATAAAAATGGTGGATGGCGATGAAGAACTGTTGAAGAATCACACCGTAGATTTCGTATCATTCAGCTATTACATGAGTTCTTGTGAAGCTGCGGATCATTCCAAGGCACAAGCTGGGGAAGGGAATCTTTTGGGAGGCGTGGTAAATCCCTATTTAAAGCAAAGTGAATGGGGCTGGGCAATTGATCCGCAGGGACTTCGCTATGTACTGAATCAGTTTTATGACAGGTGGCAGAAACCCCTGTTTATTGTGGAAAACGGACTGGGAGCCAATGATGAACTGATCACAGAGCCGGATGGAACAAAGACTGTATTTGATGATTACCGGATTAATTATTTAAGAGATCATTTGTTACAGGTGAGAGAAGCGATTGAAGACGGAGTTCCAATTATGGGCTATACCAGCTGGGGGTGCATCGATTTAGTCAGTGCTTCTACGGCAGAATTAAAGAAAAGGTATGGTTTTATCTACGTTGACCGAAACGATGACGGAACAGGTACGTTAAACAGATATAAGAAAAAATCATTTGAATGGTATAAAAATGTTATAGCGTCCAATGGAGAAAATCTGTAAAAGTGTACAAAATATTGGACTAAGCATATAAAGGAGTAAATAAAATGGGATTTTTAAATAATATATTTGGTAATAAAGAAAAAAAGGAATTAGAGATTCCTGCCGTAAAAAGTATAACCTGTGAGCCGAAAACAATCTACAGCCCTTTAAAGGGAACCGTAGTGCCGCTTTCTAAGGTAAGTGATCCGGTGTTTGCCGAAGAAGTTATGGGACCAGGTGTGGGCATAGATCCGGAAGAGGGAAAGCTGTATGCTCCGGTCGATGGGGAAATTGTATCTGTATTTCCAACCGGACATGCAATAGGAATGACAACCAAAGATGGAATGGAAGTATTACTTCATATCGGTATAGACACAGTGCAGCTGGAAGGTGATGGTTTTCACGCATTAGTAAAACAGGGAGATCATGTGAAAGCAGGGGAGCTGCTGGTAGAATTCGATTGTGCTAAGATTATAGAGAAAGGCTATCAGACAACCACTATGGTACTGGTGCCCAATGCCGCTGTATTAGGCACCATGAGTCAGCCTCATACAGGTTCGGTTGAACCTCTGGACCGGATATTTCATTTTCAGTAAACACTTTTTTAGGGAGTAATGACAAATATAGATGATATGTATTAATCATAAAAATGCGGGCAGCTTTCATGTGACGAAGCTGCCCGCGTTTATTTTTATAATGAAGTATCTTTTATATTTTGCAGGATTTTAACAACTTCCTCTTTTTTCAGCACTTTGCCAAAGGAAACAACCTTGCCGTCTACCACAAGGGCCGGTGTGGACATAACCCCGTAAGATGCAATCTGTGTAAAATCTGTCACATGATCTATGGTGCTCTCCATGCCCAGTTCGTTCAGTGCCTCACGGGTGGCTGCTTCCAGCTGGTTGCATTTTTCGCAGCCTGAGCCGAGCACCTTGACTGTTGCGCCGCCGTTCTTCATCTTTTCAGAATCAGTCATTATCTCTTTGCTGCAGCTGGCGTTACAGCAGCTTCCGGAACTCATTGCCTTTTCCTCTTCTTTTTTCTTTCCAAAACCAAACAATGCCATAATTTTATCCTCCATTAATCTTTAATTATACTAAAAAATTCTGAAAAACATTAAACAGGTAACCAATGATAATGATGCCGATGGTGCAGATTGCCACGAAAAGACCAAGTAATTTGGGCTTAACAGCTTTTCGGAGCATGATAATGGAGGGCAGACTCAGGGTCGTGACCGCCATCATAAAGGAGAGTACTGTACCAAGCTGAGCTCCTTTATAAAGAAGTGCTTCTGCAACCGGTATAGTTCCAAAAATATCCGCATACATGGGAACACCCAGCAAAGCTGCCAGTATTACACCAAACGGGTTGCGGCTTCCCAGCACCATTTCGATCCAGCTTTCAGGAATCCAGTTGTGAATGACTGCTCCAATCCCTACACCGATTAAAATATAGGGCAGCACCTTTTTGAAGGTGGATACCACCTGATCCCTGGCATATATTACACGTTCTTTTCTGGTCAGGCTGGGAGAATCAATATCCACACTGCCGGCCGACCGGATAAAATCCTCCACATAGCTGTCCATGCGGAGCTTTTCAATCAGTGTTCCTCCCAGTACTGCAAGGATCAGTCCAATGATTACGTAGACAATTGCCACCTTTGTTCCAAAGATGCTCATCAGCAGTACAAGGGAACCAAGGTCTACCATGGGAGAGGAAATAAGGAAAGAAAAAGTCACACCCAGAGGCAGTCCTGCACTGGTAAAGCCGATAAACAGAGGAATGGAAGAACAGGAGCAGAACGGTGTAACAGTGCCAAGCAGTGCTGCCATAATGTTCGCCCAGATACCATGAAAGCGGCTCATGATTTTCTTGCTGCGTTCAGGCGGGAAGTAGCTTTGAATGTATGATATCATGAAGATCAGCACACAGAGCAGAACCGTGATTTTCAAAACATCATAGATAAAAAAACGGATACTGCCGCCAATCTGACCAGAAACGTCAATACCAAGGGCCGAAAGCAGTCTGCTAATGAGCGCATTAAGCCATTTCATACCAAGTATCTGGTCTTGAAAGAAAAGCCATATTGTTTGAACGATTTTCATTAGAGAAGTACCTCTCTTTCTTAAAAACAGATTGTCATATCAAAAAAAATTGATATTTTATGTAAAATAAGAGCCATCTTGCATCAGATGACTTTTATGAATTGGTGCGCCCTTTATCCTGAATCGCCGTATTGGGTGTGGTAATCGCTTTTAAAAGAAACATGGCATCTTTGCTGCCTTGTTCACTGATTTTATAATGTGTCCATTTACCTTCCTGTCTGCTTTCCACAATTCCGGATTCACATAAAATCTTCATGTGATAGGACAGGGCGGACTGACCGATTTCCATCTGATCAATCAAAACGCAGGCGCATTTTTCACCGCTTCGCAGCAGTTCTATGATCATAAGCCGTTTTTCATCACAAAAGGCCTTAAATACTTTTGCGTTTTTTTCAGGATTGAGTTCCATATTTTCACCTCACATCAAAATATTTTGATGTAACATAGTATATGCTTTCAATAAAAAAAAGTCAATACAATTTAAAATAAAATAATAAAATAACTGTTGTAATTTGCAACAGTTGCATGGTATTATATACAATTATTATCTGCTTCCTCAAAATCACCTGAGTTTGCAATATAAAATTCAGACATACATTTACCTAAAGTTTACACAAAGCATATTGACAAATATCAATATGCTTTTATAATAAAGATATAGATAAATATCGATATATTAAGCAGAAGTATAAGGAAATGGAGATAAACTGAATGAATCTGCATGCAGACTATGCACCTGTATTTAAAGCATTAGGTGATGCTACAAGACTGAAAATCATAGAAATGTTATCCTGCGGTGAGCTTTGCGCATGTGATATACTGGAATGTTTTGAGATTACACAGCCCACATTGTCCTACCATATGAGGATACTGACAGATTGTGGACTTGTGATTAGCCGCAAAGAAGGATCCTGGATGCATTACAGTAATAATACACAGATAATTGAGCTTATAAAAAATTACTGGAGTAACATGACTACGGGACAGGAAGACTGTATCTGCAAATACCATAAAACAGACAAATCATGCGATTAATTAGGATTGGTACAGCATATTTGGAACATATAGTTATGCGGAGCATAGAATATGCATATATGCTCATATAAGTATTTAGAGAGGAAGGGGTGAAATTGTGGTTGATATTTTTAAAGCACTGTCTGAAGAGAGCAGGCTGCGAATCCTCACTTTGCTGATGGAAAGAGAAATGTGTGTCTGTGAGATAGAAGTTTGTCTGGATATGACCCAGTCAAACGCTTCCAGGCATCTGACTGTACTTAAAAACTGTGGAATTTTATACTGTTATAAGAAGGCGCAATGGGCATATTTCGGCATCAGCGATAGTTTTAAAAAGGAACATAAAGACCTATGGGAGTATCTGCAGCAAAAGATTGTTGAATTACCTACCTATGATACAGATCATGGACAATGCGAAAAATATAAAAACGTTGATGTTTGTGCAAATTCAAAATTAACACATTAAGGAGAGTCAGAATGAATAAAGAGAAATCAGCAGGAATTGGTTTTTTTCAAAGATACTTAACCATATGGGTGGCATTATGCATGATCACAGGAGTACTGATCGGTAAATTTCTGCCGGCAGTGCCTGGGTTTTTTAATCAGTTTGAATATGCTAATGTCTCAATTCCTACGGCAATATTAATCTGGGTTATGATTTACCCAATGATGATGAAGGTGGATTTTGAAAGTATAAAGTATGTGGGGAAAAATCCAAAAGGATTGTATGTAACGTGGGTTACCAACTGGCTGATTAAGCCGTTCACTATGTTTGGTATCGCTTCTTTCTTTTTCTATGTCATATTTAAAGGATTGATTCCTGCAGATTTGGGAAAAGAATATTTAGCAGGTGCCGTTTTATTAGGAGCAGCACCTTGTACTGCGATGGTTTTTGTATGGAGCCAGCTGACGAAAGGAAACCCGGCCTATACAGTTGTGCAGGTAGCAACCAATGACTTAATTATTCTGATTGCTTTCGTGCCTATTGTTAAATTTTTACTGGGAGTGAGTAAGGTATCCGTTCCCTGGGATACTCTGGTTTTATCAGTTGTTTTATTTGTTGTGGTACCCTTAACTGCAGGTGTTCTGACCAGAATGTATGTCAGTAAGAAAAAAGGAAGAGAATATTTTGAAAACCAGTTTCTGCCTAAGTTTGATCATGCAACAATTGCCGGATTGTTATTGATGCTTGTACTTTTATTTTCCTTCCAGGGTGATGTTATTTTAAATAATCCTCTGCACATAGTGCTGATAGCAGTGCCGCTGACTATACAGACATTTTTAATTTTCTT
The DNA here is from genome assembly GCA_963523075.1 of uncultured Clostridium sp. Taxonomy (GTDB): domain Bacteria; phylum Bacillota; class Clostridia; order Lachnospirales; family Lachnospiraceae; genus Lacrimispora. Next base: position 444,747 of record CAURBW010000002.1, on the reverse strand, counting down.
CATTGCGTATCTGGCAGCAAAGGCATTTAAGCTTCCTCATAATATAGCGGCCCCGGCAGGTATGATAGGCGCTTCTAATTTCTTTGAACTTGCAGTTGCGGTTGCGATTGCCTTGTTCGGAATGGATTCTCCGGCAGCTCTTGCTACTGTAGTCGGCGTTTTGACGGAGGTACCTATTATGTTAATACTTGTTAAGATAGCAAATAAGACAGCTCATTGGTTTCCTTCCGGTATTAATGTAAATACAAAATAAATGATTCAGGAAAGGAAGTATTATTAAATGAAAAAGATGCAGATATTTGAACCAGCCATGTGCTGCTCAACAGGACTTTGCGGAGTTGGAGTGGATCCGGAATTATTAAGGATATCCACAGTCCTGAATACCTTAAAGAATAATGGAGTGCATGTTGACCGGTTTAATCTTACAAATGCACCTCAGGAATTTGTAACGAATAAAACAGTAAATGATTTTGTCAGAGAAAAAGGCGTGGAAGGGTTACCAGTTATCGTTGTGGATGGAGAAATTACTATAACTGGAAGATACCCATCAAATGAAGAGTTTATGAAATTGCTTGATGTTCCGGCACATTATATTGGCGGTAACACAGGTGATCGGAAAGCTGAAACTAAGAAAAATAAGGGCTGTGGCTGTTCTGGAGGGGATTGCTGTTGTTAATGGAAAACTTTCATATAGAAAAGGCGGGATTCACAAAATATCTTTTCTTTACTGGAAAAGGCGGGGTAGGAAAAACTTCAACAGCCTGTGCCACAGCGGTATCCCTCGCCGATTCAGGTAAAAACGTTCTGCTGATCAGTACGGATCCGGCCTCCAACCTCCAGGATGTATTTGAAACAGAATTAAATAATAAAGGCGTTCCCATTCCTGGAGTATCTAATCTTGTAGTGGCAAACTTAGATCCCATAGAAGCAGCCGGGGAATACCGTGAAAGCGTAATCGCACCTTACCGCGGACAGCTGCCTGAGGCTGTAATAAAAAATATGGAGGAACAGCTTTCCGGTTCCTGTACGGTTGAAATTGCAGCATTTAATGAATTTTCCAAATTTATTACAGATGAAAAAGTTCAGGATGAATTTAATTATATTATATTTGATACGGCTCCCACAGGGCACACATTAAGGATGCTAAAGCTTCCGTCAGCCTGGAGCAATTTTATCAGCGAGAATACCCATGGTGCTTCCTGTCTGGGGCAGCTGGCCGGGCTGGAAAGCAAAAGAGGAATTTATAAAAAGGCTGTGGAAACATTAGCGGATGGAAATCTTACAACCTTAATTCTGGTTTCAAGACCTGAGGTAACTCCATTAAGAGAAGCAGCAAGAGCCTCCCTTGAACTCACAGATATTGGAGTAAAAAACCAGGTGATGATCTTAAACGGTATATTAACATCCTATGATGATCCTATTTCAGAAAGCTTATATAAAAAGCAGCAGGCTGCCCTTGCCGGTATGCCGGAAGAACTTAAGAATATGAAATGCTGTTTCATACCTCTCAGAGCCTATAATATAACCGGTATGGAACACGTAAGAGCTTTGCTGGAAAAAGACAGTTATACCGTTCGTGATGATAAAATTAAGGCAGATATTATTCCGGGTTTAAAAGATGTAATTGACGATTTATATGATTCCGGCAAAAAAGTCATTTTTACTATGGGTAAAGGTGGTGTGGGTAAAACAACAATAGCAGCTTCTATTGCATCAGGTTTGGCAGCGAGAGGGAAAAAAGTGCATCTGACTACAACCGATCCCGCAGCTCATCTTAAATTTGTTATGAGTGAAACTGATAAGATTACAATGAGCCATATCGATGAAAAAGAAGAGTTAAAGAAGTATCAGCAGGAAGTACTTTCAAAAGCAAGGGAATCTATGTCAGAAGAGGACCTCGCATATATAGAAGAAGATTTAAGATCCCCCTGTACCCAGGAAATCGCCGTATTCAGGGCGTTCGCAGATATCGTTGAGAGGGCAGAAGACCAGATCGTAGTGATTGATACCGCTCCTACAGGACATACGTTATTACTCCTGGATTCGACTCAGAGCTACAATCAGGAAATGAAACGCTCTCAGGGTGATGTTCCTGAATCAGCAAAAAAACTGCTTCCAAGATTAAGGAATAAAGAAGAGACAGAAGTTATTATTGTAACTCTTGCAGAAACCACTCCGGTTTATGAAGCATTACGTCTGGAGGAGGATTTAAAGCGGGCTGACATTGCTGCAAAGTGGTGGGTAATCAATTCTTCCCTTTACCGTACCGGTACGACTAATAAATTGCTGTCAGCAAAGGCCAGTAATGAAATTGAATGGATTAATAAGGTGGCTGAGCATGCAAATGGAAATTTTGCAGTGATAAGCTGGAGACCGGATGAAATAAAAGGTGAGAGTCTATATTTGCTGTAGATAAAAGAGGTGATAGCGATGGATCAGATGAAAAAAGATAATAAACCGAAAGTTGCCTTCGTCTGCGTGCACAATTCCTGCCGAAGCCAGATAGCTGAAGCGCTGGGAAAGCTCCTTGCCAGCGACGTATTTGAAAGTTATTCGGCAGGAACGGAGTTAAAGGATCAGATCAATCAGGATGCGGTTCGGTTAATGAAAAAGATATATGGGATTGATATGGAAGCAACGCAAAAAAGTAAGTTAATTGAAGAAATACCAGGTCCGGATGTAGTAATCACTATGGGCTGCAATGTGAATTGTCCTGTTCTTCCCTGTAAATTAAGAGAGGACTGGGGATTAGATGATCCTACGGGGAAAGATGATGCTGTTTTTGAGAAAACAATCGGGATAATTGAGAACAAAATCATTGATTTAAAAAACAGGCTGAAAAAGTAAATGTAATCGAATTTATATGATGATATTCGTGTCAAAACCCCATATAGTAGGGAAAAGGGGCCGTTGGTTACCTATGAATGGCTCCCTGTCAAGTAATATAAAATTAAAATTTTATACTGACAAGGCATGGTTTCGAAATTCAAGCGGAGCCATGCCTTAAATTTAATGAAATTTATTGTCATTTCTCCATTGCCTTGGTGAGATATTATATATTTTTTTAAAAGCTCTTGAAAAATGCAGCTGGTTTGGATAGCCAACTGTATTGCTGATGTCTCTGACAGATAACTCGGTCATTTTTAATAATTGAGCAGCTTTACTCATGCGGTAGCTAATCAGAAAGTCCTGGGGAGTTTTAGCAGTTGCATCCCGGAAGATTTTTCCGAAGTAACTTCTGTTTAGGTTGCAGAATTGAGCGATGTCTTCTACGGTAATGTCATTTTGAAAATTCTGTTCAATAAATGACAGTGCTTCGCGAACGTAAAAATCACGCAATTTTCCACCCTTAATTAGTTTGCGTGAGGATGAAGATCGGGTGAGATAGTCCAGAAATAAATATAAATGTCCTATCAGGTGGAATGGGGAAGCGTCTGAATGCTGTGCAATGTAGAGCATTTCGTTTTGAAGCTCCAGGCTTATATCTTTGGCGTTTGAATGATAGATAGGCGCGTCGAAAGAAAGACCGGCTAATTCCAATGCTTCCTTTACACGGACTCCATCAAATTCTAACCATGTATATTCCCATGGATAATTTTTATCTGCATGGTAGGTATTCATCTGACCGGGACATATGAGAAAACCTTCACCGCTTTTAACGGAGTATTTGTTTGTAATACCAGAAGAATCTGTGGACAGGAGTGTACCTGTCCCGGAGATGACATAATGAAACAAATAATGATTTCTTACAAAAGGACCGTAAGAATGAAGAGGATCACACTCTTCCCAGCCGTATTGGTAAAGACTCAAGTCAACAAAACGTTCATTTGGAAAAATATTAAAAAGCATATTGCTCATAGCTGTATCTCCTTCGTTTTTTAATTATATACCAAAATGCCAGATGATTTCAAGAGAAGAACAATTAAATAGCATTAAGGTATATTTTTGGCGTGATGAGATTATTTACTTGGTTTATAAGAGGTGATAGACTGTATTTACACCAAAAATCCTGAAAAAAAGAGATCGAAATAACAACTATTTTGGTATATTTTGCTCGAAAATAAAAAAATGGAGGATTAATTATGTTAAAACTATTCAAAAAGAGTGTTGCGGCAGCAGCATGTGCTGCTATGGTAGCAGCAGCATTATCTGGCTGTGAGAAAAATGCCGGAGCCGTAAGTAAAGCTGAGAAGACGAACCTTACATTTCAAATATGGGATACAGCTCAAAAAGAAGGAATGGAAGCACTGGCAGCTGCATACACAGAAAAGAATCCGGATACAACAGTTGAAGTCCAAGTGACTAGCTGGGATGAATACTGGACAAAATTAGAAGCTGCGGCAGAAGGGAATCAGCTTCCGGACATATTTTGGATGCATACAAATGAAATTTTAAAATATGCAGATAATGGTATTCTTGCAGATACAACTAATTTATATGATAATGAAAGTAAGACCTATTATAAAGATCATTTTTCAGAGGTATCGCTTAACAATGCACAGGGCAGTGATGGAAAAATGTATGGAATACCTAAAGATAAAGATACAGTAGGGCTTGTATACAATAAAGAGATGTTTGATGCAGCAGGGGTCTCTTATCCGAATGAGGATTGGACCTGGGAAGATTTGGTTTCGGCATCTGAAAAAATTCATGAAGCTACAGGAAAGTATGGTTATATGGCCTATGCAGATGATCAATTGGGATACTGGAATTTTGTATATCAGGCAGGCGGATATATTTTAAATGACGATAAATCAGAGGCTGGATTTATACAGCCGGCAACCCGGAAGGCAATGGAATTCTACATTGGCCTTCAAAGCAATGAATGGTGTCCGGACCAAAATTACTTCGCAGAAACTTCTCCCGGAACAGCATTTTTTTCTGAACAGGGTGCTATGTACTTTGAGGGAAGCTGGAATTTACTGGCTTCATTAGAAAATAATCCCGAAATGACGGGAAAATGGGATGTTGCAGTTCTCCCCAAATGTCCGGATCCGGAAAAGGGTGATGGCCGGGCAACGATTTCAAATGGTCTATGTTATGCAACGGCTGCAAATGGAAAAAATTTAGAAGTATCAAAAGATTTTCTGAAATTTTTAGGATCTGAAGAAGGACAGAGAATTCAGGGCGAATCAGGAGCAGCTATTCCCGCTTATAACGGACTTGAATCTGCCTGGACAAATGTATTCGCTGAAAGAGGCTATAAAATAGACGTTCAGAAATATATAGATATGTTTGAATATGGTGTTCAGAGTATCAATGATGTATCCAGGCCGGAATGGAAATCAAAGGTAAATGATGAATTATTAAATATCTATAGCGGAAAAAGCGGTGTGGAAGAGGGATTGGGAAAGATGCAGACAATTGTGGATGATGCCATTGCAAAGTATCAATAAACTCCAATAGGAGGAAAAGAAATGAAAAAATCTCGAATATCAAGATCAGAGGCAGTTTGGGGATATCTTATGATAGCCCCAACAATTTTAGGATTATTATTGTTGAATGTATATCCATTTATTAAAACAATCATCCTGAGTTTTTCATCAACAAAAGCATTTGGAAACTATGAGTTTTCTGGACTTCGTAATTACACGAATATGTTTTCAAATCAGGAATTTTGGCATGCAACATGGAATTCGGTATATTTTTGTATTCTGACAGTTCCGGCCGGCATTTTCATGGCACTAATTGTAGCAGTACTGTTAAATGCTGATATAAAAGGAAAAGTTGTATTTCGTGCAATTTATTTTTTGCCAATGGTGGTGGCACCAACCGCGGTAGCGATGGTATGGAAATGGATGTTCAATGCAGAATATGGCATTATCAATTCTATTCTTGGAGTGAATGTAAATTGGATAACAAATCCGAAAATTGTCCTTATCACTTGTGCAGTTGTGGCTGTTTGGAGTGCTGTAGGATATGATGCTGTATTGTTGTTATCAGGTCTTCAAAATATAGCAAAAAGTTATTATGAAGCAGCAAGCTTAGATGGAGCATCAAAGATACAGCAATTTTTATATATTACCCTGCCAATGATTTCGCCAACGCTGTTTGTAGTAATTATTATGCGGTTAATGGCATCTTTAAAAGTATATGATTTAATCTATATGATTGTAGAGCAGAGCAATCCGGCACTTACAAGTGCCCAGTCACTTATGTATCTGTTCTATAGAGAATCTTTTATAGCAGGAAATAAAGGCTATGCCTCGGCAATAGTTGTCTGGACTGTATTATTGATTGGTCTTGTAACTTTCATACAGTTCAAGGGACAGAAAAAATGGGTTAATTATGAAGTGTAAGGGGGGTCCGCTTTGAGAAAATCACAAACGAAATCTACTATGCTGGTATACGCATTTTTAACTCTGGGTTCGGTAATGATGATTTTTCCATTTGTATGGATGATTCTGACCAGTTTCAAGACAGTAGCAGAAAGTATGCAGATTCCGCCAGGATTTTTTCCAAAAGAATGGATGCCGGCAAACTATAAAAAAGCAATCGGTAGTTTACCGTTTTTGAAATTATATTGGAATACAGCATTATTAATTTTCTTCCGTGTGCTTTGTGCTGTTGTATTTAGTTCCATGGCGGGATTTGCATTTGCTAAGCTGAGATTTAAAGGAAAAAATCTGCTATTTATGCTTGTCGTTGTACAGATGATGTTACCATCACAAATATTTGTTATTCCTCAATATCAGATGTTAGCAAAAGTAGAAATGACGAATACAATTTTTGCACTGGTATTTCCGGGTCTTGTCAGCGCGTTTGGAACTTTTTTCTTACGTCAGGCGTATATGGGAATTCCGGACGAAATCGGAGAGGCAGCTTATCTGGATGGCTGTACTAAATGGAAGACATTTACAAAAGTAATGCTTCCGCTGACAAAATCATCTATGGCGGCGCTTGCTGTTTTTACTGCAGTATTCGCCTATGCTGATTTAATGTGGCCCCTGGTAATCAATACAGATCTGAATATGATGACGTTATCCTCCGGGCTTTCTACATTAAAAGGGCAGTTTACTACAAACTATCCAGTGCTCATGGCAGGCTCTATGATGGCAATGATACCTATGGTTATTTTGTATTTAATATTCCAGAGACAATTTATCAAAGGTGTAGCCATGACTGGCGGGAAATAGAATTAAAACAGAATACGGAGATTAGCCATGGCGATTATATACGATAAAGGAAAGAACGTGTTTTCTTTACATACAGAAAACACCACATATCAATTTAAAATAGGCAAATTCGGGCATTTACTGCACTTGTATTACGGTAAAAAAACAACAGGAATAATGGACTACCTGCTGACATTTATGGACCGGGGTTTTTCCGGTAATCCATATGAAGCAGAGAATGACAGAACATATTCTACAGATACCCTTCCCCAGGAATTTCCAACACAGGGAAATGGTGACTATCGTACAAATTGTCTGATTATTAAAAATGCAGACGGTACTTACTGCTGTGACCTGCGTTTCAAGGATTATAATATAGTAAAAGGTAAATATAGAATTCCTTCTTTACCGGCATTATATGCCGCTGAAGATGAGGCATATACATTGGAAGTGATTTTGGAAGATACCATTACAAAGGTAGAAGTAACATTGTTATATGGCGTTTTGCAAAAATACGATATAATCACAAGAGCCGTCAGGATTACAAATCAGGGAACCAAAAAAATTTTTATAGAGAAGGTGCAGTCTGCCTGTTTAGACCTGCTGTCTGGTGAATATGATTTTATACATTTCTATGGAAGACATGCAATGGAGAGAAATTTTGAAAGAAATCAGGTAATCCATGGAGTACAAAGTATAGAAAGCAGACGGGGGACCTCCAGTCACCAGCACAATCCTTTTATCATTTTAGCGGAAAGAGAGACAACAGAGGATTTCGGCGGCTGCTATGGCATGAATTTCGTATATAGCGGAAATTTTAAGGCAGAAGTTGAATTAGATCAGATGGATCAGACGAGAATTACAATGGGGCTGCAGGATGAGATGTTTTCATATCAAGTACCTGCAGGAGAATCATTTTATGCCCCGGAGGTAGTGTTATCGTATTCTTGCAGCGGTTTTACAGTTCTGTCGCAGAACTATCATAAAGCATTTCGGAACTATCTATGCAGGGGAAAGTATAAATCAATTCCACGTCCGATAGTAATAAATAATTGGGAAGCCACTTATTTTGATTTTGATGGCTGCAAAATTTATGAAATTGCAAAACAAGCAAAAGAATTAGGTATTGATATGCTTGTTCTTGATGACGGCTGGTTCGGAAAAAGAAATAACGATTTAAGCAGTCTGGGAGACTGGTTCGTAAATGAAGAAAAAATGGGGGGGCCTTTGTCCCGGGTTGTAGAGAAGATCAACCGCCTGGATATGAAATTTGGGCTTTGGATAGAGCCGGAAATGATAAATGAAGACAGCGACTTATATCGAAAACATCCGGATTGGGCATTTGCAATTCCAAATCGTAAGCCAAATCGATCAAGATATCAATTAGTATTGGATTTTTCGAGAAAAGATGTAGTAGACTATATTTTTGAACAGCTTTGTGCGGTTTTTGATGATGTGAATATTGAATATATAAAGTGGGATATGAACAGAAGTATTACGGATGTTTATTCTGCATTGGCAAAGGAAAATAACCAGGGAGAAATTTTATACCGCTATATGCTGGGAGTATATGATTTGTTAGAACGAATTTTACAAGGTTACCCCAACTTGTTCATTGAAGGCTGCAGCGGTGGCGGCGGCCGCTTTGATGCAGGTATGTTATATTATACCCCTCAAATTTGGTGCAGTGACAATACAGATGCTATTGACCGGATCCGTATTCAATATGGTACATCATTTGGTTATCCTATTTCTGCTGTCGGCTCCCATGTTTCAGCAGTACCTAATCATCAAACTGGCAGAAGAGCATCCATGAAGACCCGGGGCGTTGTTGCAATGGCAGGAAGTTTTGGATATGAATTAGATCTTAATCTTGTAACTGAAGAAGACAGACTTATGGTAAAGGTACAGATAGAAGATTACCATAGATATTGGGATTTAATTCACAATGGAAATTATTACAGGCTGACAAGTGTGGATGAAAAAACAGAATTTGCAGCCTGGGAATTTGCCAGAGAAGATGGAACAGAATGTTTAGTAAATATCGTTACTTTAACAAATCATGGGAATTTACCAAGTCAATATATAAAGATAAAAGGACTGCGTCCTGAACTTACTTATAAAATTGAGGGTGAGGACAGGGAGTATCTTGGAAGTGAGCTGATGTATGCAGGTATTTCAATTCCTTACATGGCTGATGAATATCAGGCGTGGCAAATTCACGTGATAGCAGTTTTTCTGTTAAGAGAGCTCTATAGATTGCCGCAGAATCAAAAGCTGCATCACCAAGAAAAATCTTAGGATTAAGTTATGTGGATATTTTGATACAAAGCCAATACATGTTTTCGTAAAAGTACAGTATCCGGAACTATATTTATAAAAGAATGATTAGATTAGCTGTTTAAGACGATCTGGCAAACCATACGAGCACAGGGTATAAAAGCCTTGTGTTCTTTTTTAGAGAGAGTTGAGCAATTTAAATAAGTGCAGAGAGGTGCAGACGCAGATGAAAACGAATTGAATAATGGGGGAATGAAAACGAAAAGGAACGTATTTCACGACTTGTCTAACTTCGGCATAAAATATAGTGTATCCTATTAAGAAGGGAGTGATATTTATGTGTTGTTGTAGATGTGCCTGCTGCAGACGTAATTCATGGTCTGAACGTGATGAAAATCGTGAATGGTGCGAACGTCAATTTATGGAAGCTTGCCAAAACAACTGGGGTGAAGCGGAATCTGATGATGACTACAATGGTAACCTTAACGATAATTTCAGCGATAACTTCAGCGATAACTTTAGGGATAACTTCAATGATAACTTCAGCAATAACGTTATCATTATAATTAACGATAGCTTTAACAATAACACTCTTTAGGATATGATAAAAGGCAGGTATCCAGTTGAACGGGCCTGCCTTTAGTAGGAGTAAATTTCTATTCTGCTTTAAAAAATTATCCCTGTGCTTAAATATGCAGAACTGTAAACTAATCACAAATAAAAGCACAGGAGAATCATAACGGATACTGAAAGTCTCTGCATACCCGGCCCTAATAGATCTGATGACCGCCTTCTAGTGCGTCATCTAACTGTTTATCGGTACATTTCCTCGCTGCCCTGGCATCACGTTCTTTAATACATTTATATAAACAAAGCACACTGTCGTATAACGCCTCTTTTCCGTATCGCAGACAAAAGCGCTTCCATAGCTGTGTTACAACAGGTTTAAATGATATGTAAATCAACGGTATAATACTGTTTCCGCTGATAACGGAAAGCTTGTGATGAAAAGAGAAGGTGGCAAGGACCGTATCATCTATGGTTTTTGCAGCAGCAACCTCCTCTAATAATCCCTCCAATCCGAGAATATCTTCATTTGATGAGTTTTTAATAATCGAATCGGTTGCCAGATGTTCCAACGCCCGCCGCACTTCTATGATTGAGTAAATTTCGGTTTGTCCAAGTGTATCTCCATGATATTCCATAATGGCATTTAAGGTATTAATGTTACCGTTCCTGCCGTAATCTGCCACGAATACTCCCTGCCTCGGCTGCACTTCCAGAAAGCCCTGTTTTTCCAGTTCAGCGAACCCGCTGTTAACGACTGCGCGGCTGACTGACATCTGCCTTGCAATGTCCCTTTCAGAGGGCAGTCTGCTTCCAACCGGCATTTGTCCGGATAAGATCATGTCACGAATCTGACGAATAAACATTTCTTTTAAGCTTAAAGCGCTAAGTTTCTGAAATTCCATTTTCCCCCCCATGTTCTGGCTCTGGTCATACCAGAGATTGACACTATTTTATCATATATTCTTACTAAAATTCAATAAAGAATTATGGGATAATGACAGTTATTATTTGCATGATTGCCAGTACACAGAGAATATTTTATAATAATATTGTTATGACCGAACCAGTATACATATAAAAAATAATCCTGCATCTTTACGGTTAAAAGAACTTATTTTTTTGCCGTCAGATGACAGAGATGACAATGGTAGGAAGGAGCGCGGTGCATGAAAGATTTTAAAGTTCTTGAGATAAAAACAAGTGTTTTTGCTGACAACAACATACAGGCTGGAAAGCTTCGTGAAGAATTAAAGGAAAAGAAGGTTTTTCTTCTTAATCTTATGTCAAGTCCCGGGGCAGGTAAGACAACCACTCTGGTCCGCACAATTAATGCCTTAAAGGACGACCTTCATATCGGCGTGATGGAGGCAGATATTGATTCTGACGTGGATGCCCGTACCATTTCGCAGACTGGAGCAAAAGCCATCCAGCTTCATACAGGCGGTATGTGCCATCTGGATGCAGAAATGACACGTCAGGGTCTGGAAGGTCTTGATCCGGACGGCCTGGACCTTGTAATATTGGAAAATGTGGGCAACTTGGTCTGCCCTGCCGAATTTGACACCGGTGCTGTAAAAAATGCCATGATTCTCTCCGTACCGGAAGGAGACGATAAGCCTCTGAAATATCCGCTGATGTTTTCTATCTGTGATGTGGTATTGATAAACAAGATGGATGTATTGCCGTATTTTAATTTTGATCTGGAAAAATGCAAAGCAAATATACGCCTCCGTAATCCAAACGCAGTTATTATTCCCATCAGTGCACTGAAAGAGGAAGGGATAACGGAATGGACCGGCTGGCTTGGCAATGCAGTAAAATCCTGGTGTGAATAACAAAATAGAATGATCTTAAAATGATATCTGATAAATTCTAAAAGCGCAAAACTGGCGCGGGAAAGGGAACTATGAGTGAATTAAGACCTAAAATAGTAAAGCTGGCAAAAATGGTAGGCGGTATTGCAGGCGTCATGAACAAAATCGATGAAAATTCTCCCGAATACTACGCACTGGACTGTGTCGTAACCGATGACATGGCTGATATTGCCATGATTATCGGGCTGCGCAGGCCGCGTACCTTTGAATATGTGGCAAAACGCTCCGGAAAAAGTAAAAAAGAGACGAAGGCCCTCTTGGAGCAGCTGGCTTACACCGGTGTCGCCAAAGTATGGAAAGATAAGGAAGATCATAAAGAACGCTTTTTTGTGAATATCTTTGCCCCCGGTATGCTGGAAATGATGGTAAATAACCGGGAACAGTTAAACGAACATCCTGAAATCGGAAAAGCCTTTGAAGAATATACCAGGCTGCGTCTTGCGCCCATGGCTGCTAAATTTCCACAGGGCATGGCGATGATGCGTGTTATCCCCGTAGAAGAGGCCATAAAGGATATTCCCGGCACGAAACCCTGGGAACATCTTTCCTATTATCTGGATAAATATGATACATTCTCCGTATCTGACTGCTCCTGCCGCCAGTCGCGCCGTGTCATTGCTGAGGGCTGCGGGCATCTGGAAAAAGAGATCTGCATCCAGATGGGGGAAGGTGCCGAATATTATATAAAGACAGGAAGAGGACGCCAGATTACCCGGGAAGAAGCAAAAGAGATTATTAAGTTTGCAGAAAATAACGGCCTGATGCATGAAATGCCTCATACCGACGGACTTGGTGAATCAGCGGCAATCTGCAACTGCTGCGGCTGTGCCTGTTTTTCCCTCCGTCTTGCAACCCTTTTTAATACTCCTGATTCCATACGATCCAATTTTACAGCCAAAGTAAAAAAGGAAAACTGTGTGGCCTGCGGACAGTGTGTGGAAAACTGTCCTGTTAATGCGCTGACGCTTGGCCAAAAGCTCTGCTCCAAAACACCTGTCCCCATAAAGGCAGAACCTACCGCCCGCAACCACATCTGGAAAGAAAGCAGCTGGAATGTGGATTACCGCGTAAACCGTAAAGATGTTGCGGAAGAGGGCACATCTCCGTGTAAAACGGCCTGTCCAGCCCATATATCCGTACAGGGTTACATAAAGCTTGCTGCTTCCGGCCGTTACCGTGAGGCGTTAGAATTGATAAAAAAAGAAAATCCCTTCCCTGCTGTCTGCGGACGGATCTGCCCTCATGGCTGTGAAAGTGAGTGCACCCGCGGAGACATTGATGAACCTGTTTCTATCGATGAAATTAAAAAATTTATTGCGGATAAAGAACTGGATGCTTCTGTCCGCTATATCCCGCCTATGCGTTATAATCTTGGAAATAAAATTGCTGTGGTGGGTTCCGGTCCTTCCGGCATTTCCTGTGCCTATTACCTGGCAATTGATGGTTATCAGGTAACTGTATTTGAAAAAGAAGAGAAACTGGGTGGTATGCTCACCCTTGGTATTCCCTCCTTCCGTCTGGAAAAAGAGGTCCTGAATGCTGAAATTGATGTTCTTCGGGAGATGGGCGTCACCTTTAAAACCGGAATTGAAGTAGGAAAAGATATTACGCTTAATCAGCTCCGCGAAGAAGGGTATGAAGCCTTTTATCTGGCAATCGGCGCACAGGGGGGCAGAAGTCTTGGAATTGAGGGAGAAGAAGGTGAGGGTGTTATCTCAGGAGTAGATTTCCTTCGCACTGTGAACCTTGGAAGAAAGGCAGAACTTTCCGGTAATGTAGTAGTGATCGGCGGTGGAAATGTAGCCATTGACGTTGCCCGTACTGCAGCAAGACAGGGGGCGGCTGCGATTAATCTTTACTGTCTGGAGAGTCTCGGTGAAATGCCGGCATTGCCGGATGAGATTGCAGAGGCCGAGGAAGATAACGTTTCCTTCCATCATGGCTGGGGTCCCAAACGTATCCTGACAGTAGACGGAAAGGTGACCGGTGTGGAATTTAAGCGCTGTACCAGAGTATTTGATGCAGACCACCGCTTTGCACCGGCGTATGACGAAAATGATACGATCATTGTGGAAGCTGATTCTGTACTGCTTTCCATCGGTCAATCCATTAAATGGGGCGGACTTCTTTCAGAAAGCAGGGTAGAACTTGGACGGGGTGGTACAGCCAAAGCGGACAGTCTGACTTTACAGACTTCGGAACCGGATGTTTTTGTGGGAGGCGACTGCTTTACCGGTCCTAAATTTGCAATCCATGCCATTGCATCCGGAAAAGAAGGTGCAATTTCCATTCACCGTTATGTGCAGCCCGGACAGTCTCTTGTATTTGGCCGTGACCGCCGTGAATATCATGCTTTTGATAAGAACAATATTGCCATCGGTTTACAGGATTTTGATATGACTCCCCGTCAGAGACCGGGCCATTCTCCTGAGAAAAAAGGTACCTTTTCTGATGAACGTATGACCTTTACAGAGGATCAGTTAAAGAGAGAGACAGAACGCTGCCTGGGCTGCGGTACGGTAGAAATCGACAGTTATAAGTGTATCGGATGCGGCCTGTGTACGACCAAATGTAAATTTGATGCAATCAGCCTGGAACGCACCTATGACACGGTTCCAAATACCTATGAAAAGCTTCCTGTCAAGATTGCTGCCAATGCAATTGTACGTACCGGAAAGATTGCTGCCACAACTCTCAAAGAAAGCGTAGTCAAAAGGAGCTGAAGAGAAGAGGAGAGGTAAAATGCATGAGCTTGGTGTACTAAACTCTATGGTCCATACCATTGAGCGTATCGTAAAAGAGCAGAACGTGACAGAGGTCAGTAAACTTGTCATCGAGGTTGGGGAGCTTTCCGGTATTGTTCCCAGATACTTGGAGCAGAGCTGGCCAGCCGCCTCCTATAAGACCTTTATGGAAAAAACAGAGCTGGAGCTTATCGTTATTCCAGGTATTGTTAAATGTAAAGGGTGCGGCAGGGTATTTAATGCTGTTTACAGTGACTTATGCTGTCCCGGCTGCGGCAGCAGGGAAATGGAGATTTTAGAGGGTGATGACATGATAATTAAGGAAATTGTGTGCTGCTAAAGATTTCTCCGGACAATGAAACGGAATTCACAAGTAAAAAACAGACGTTTTCTATTATGTAATGTACCTGACATGGTAATTCATTTAGAAAATGTCTGTTTTTTATTTTATTTAGATTGCTCTTATAATGGACATTGATAACGTGGTTTGCCTGCGCTGCTTTTTCCATATTCAATAGCTGTCATTTATGCACAGTAATTCATCGTGTAATGCTGCTGACAATTTTTTTGCAATATATAAGCTATTTCCTGTACCTGTAAAATATAGAATCATATCAATTCACCACTCCGATCCGGCACGTTCTCCATAATTTTTCTAACATCTGAAAATAAAGTAATCAGTCTCTCAAGTGTATTATCATCAGGATCAAGATAGTAATAAATACATGTCCCTTCTTTTCTTGATTTTACGATACCTGAATGCTTTAAGTTAATAATATATCACAATTCTTGGCGGAAAGTTCATTTGTAAAGAAAATCGAGATAGATATGGATCGTTTACATTTCCGAAAGCTCCAATGTTTGACATAATCAATCCGATGATGATATAATAGTTACTAAATAGTTTATACGATAAAATGTTTAGAGGATGAATAGAAAGGGGCATAAATTAAAATGTATCATATTGTACAAATTAAAGCTGGCTCTAATTGTTATCTTATATCGGAAGATGATTCATCAATCCTTGTAGATGCAGGTTTAAAAGGAAATGAGCGGAAAATATGGGACGCATGTAAAGGTAAAAACGTAAAACTTATAGTACTTACCCATGGCCATATCGATCATATTCAAAATGCAGCATATCTTGCAAAACAACTGCAGGTTCCCATTGCCATGCATGAAAAGGATGTTGTTTTGATACAAAATAATCTGTACCGTGAAATGAAATCAGGTGGATTTCCTGGCAATATAATAAAATTTTTCTCAGTCATGAGTGCAAAATACGCAAAAATACAGACGTTTGTGCCAGACGTAATTTTAAAGGAGGGTGACAGACTCCTGAACTATGGAATTGATGGAGAGGTGATTGAGCTGCCTGGTCATACTCAGGGATCCATTGGAATTAAGCTGGGAGACCAATATCTACTGGCAGGAGATGCATTAATGAATTTTTTCACTCCAGGGGTATCGTTATTGTATGAAGATCGGGAACAAATGCAAAAGAGTGCAAAAAGAATTTCAGATATGGGCAGGTTAATTATTTATTTCGGACATGGGAATGCGGTTGAAAACCGTATATGGGTAAAATAATATGCGTGATTATGAAATGATATTAGAGCAGGCGGAGCGGCTGATTCACAAGTATAACCAGAAAGAAGATATTAAGCAGAATTACGGAGTGGATGTGTCATTAACACGGACCGAAATCCATATGATTGCTTCAATCGGTGAAGAACCGGGAATTGGAGTAAAGAAACTCGCACAAAAAAAAGGTGTGACCGATGGAGCAGTTTCTCAGATGATTCGCAGACTGGTTAGTAAGGAACTGGTGGCAAAAAAGGTTTCTGAAGAATCGGAAGCGAAAATAGAACTGACATTAACAGATAAAGGACAAATTTGTTTTGCAGAACATCATAAATATCATGTGGAAAAAAATAAAATGTGGCATGATCTGTTAGATAAACTGGATGACAGGGGATACGAAGAAGTCGTAAAACTGCTTGAAGAAATAGAGGAGAGATTGATTCGGGTATAAATTAATATAAAAACAAGAAGGCCTTAACTGGACACCATCCCTGTTAAGTCCTTTTTGCTTCATACTGATAAATATTGCTGAAAATTTGCAAAAAATATTGACCCTGACATCATGTCATAGTGTAATATGGAATCAGACGTACAGGAGGTGAAGATTTGGTATGAAAACAATTAAACAGGTCTCAGATCTAACGGGTATCAGTATCCGGATGCTGCATTATTACGACAAGATCGGTTTACTGAAACCCAGTAAGATAACAGATGCTGGTTATCGGCTATACGGAGATGATTCTCTTGAAATTCTGCAGCAGATACTTTTTTTCAAAGAATTGGATATTCCGTTAAAAGAGATGAAAGAAATTTTGGAAA
Organism: uncultured Clostridium sp.; assembly: GCA_963523075.1. Taxonomy (GTDB): domain Bacteria; phylum Bacillota; class Clostridia; order Lachnospirales; family Lachnospiraceae; genus Lacrimispora. Next base: position 427,761 of record CAURBW010000002.1, on the reverse strand, counting down.
GTTCACATTACGACAAGAAACAGGCTCTTCGTAAGCAAAAAGATCTGCTGGTGCTGAAAAGAGACAGATTGAATGAACTGATAGAGCTTATTGAGAAAAAATTGAAAGGTGATGGTACAATGAGTTTTAAAGAATTTGATATGAATGAGTATTTTAATATGCTGGATACATTTAAGCAGGAACATGAGAGTGAAGTGGTCAAATATTATGGCAGCGTGGAGGAATTCAATAAAATCATTGAAACAATGAAATCCAAAGAGCTCGAAGGCGCAAAAATGGCAATAAAGCAGTTTGGCAGTATTGAAAGATACACAGAAGCCATGAAAAATAACCTGGATCATCTGCCGGACGTGATGGAAGGATTTCAGACATTAAAAAAGAATATAGATGTTTATATGGCTCAAATGGCTGAATTAATGGAACGCTTAACATCAGATTTAAGTAGAAATCCTTCTTCAACCGATATCCAGGAGATCGTGAAAGAAATGGATGATATGGCAAGAGAGCAAAATGAAATTGTCGGGATGGACATGGGAGATAACTACTGGGGACTGATGGCAGACTTATATTTAACAAACCCCGCGTTCACAAAAGTTAATGATAAAAAGTACGGTAAGGGAGCAACAAAATTTATAGGGGAAGCCCTCAAAGCCTATAGTGGGGAGTGAATAACCTGTAATGTAATGATACAATATGATTGGAAAAAAAGTCGGACTTCTCTTAAAATCATATGATATACTGTCATTGTCTTAAGACGAAAGGACGTGAAAGAATGAATTATTATGAATGTATGCAAGAATCCATTAATTATATTGAAACTCAAATGTATGAAGAAATTGATTTAAATGAAGCTGCTGATCGTGCATTTATGTCATTATCCAATTATTACAGGCTGTTTTTCGCCATCGTCGGTTGTAATGTGAAAGAATACATCCGTTTAAGGCGGATACACCTGGCGGCACAGGATCTGCTATCCAATGACTGCAGCATACTTGATACAGCTGTGAAATATGGCTTCACCAGTGCCGATTCCTTCTCGCGTGCATTCAAAAAAGCAACAGGATTTCTTCCGAGTATTTTCAGAAAGCAGGAAAGACAATACATTTTTGAGAGGGTTGACATTATGGATAAATATTTTGAGGATCAGGACCTGAAACTGTCAGAGAAATATCCCGATATAAAAGTGCTGAAAGAAACCGATCCATTTTGTGGAGCAGCATTTCGGGCAGAGAGCAAAACGCCGGAAAATGATGCCTTTATGGGACTGAAAGCATGGTTTGATAATAATAATATCGGTGACATTATGCCGGATTACCGTGTGTATGGATATGACATTCCAAACTCAGCAAAAGATGACGGTACATATGGATACGAGGTTGTTGTAACTGTTCCTGATGATTTTGAAGTCATGGGAGAGGGGGTAGTAAAGAAGCATTTTGAAGGCGTTCTTTATGCTGTGACAGAAACAACAGTCGGCGGTATTGTAAGGGCGTGGCAGAGATTTATATCCTGGCTGGATATCAGCCGGTATGAAATGGGCGCGCATCAGTGCCTGGAAGAACATGAGGTCGAGAGCGGCTTTCTTAACCGGGATTTTGCCAACCAGGAAAACATCAGGATCAATCTCTATATGCCTGTGGTGAAAAGAAGCCAGACCGAATATGGCAAAGTGACGCTGCAGCCCGTTCGTGTGGCATATTACCGGGAATATGGAAATGATTCCGAACAGACGGCCCATAATGTCTTTAAAGTAATGCTGACCTGGGCAAAGAAGAACAAACTTGATTGCAGTGAATGCAAAATGTATATGTACAATCATGGATTCACCAAAGTAAAAAAATTCTGGTTTGAGATCATGATTACACTTGACGAGGATTTTGCATTTCAGGATGATTTGATTAAAGAAAAGATATTTGAAGGCGGAAATTACCTTACGTATGACACAAGCCTCAGTCAACTTATGCCAAGCTGGCAAAAAGTGAATCAGTATGCAGCTGCCAACAAGGTAAATAGTGGAAATCATCAGTGGGTAGAAGAATGGTATTTAAACAATTGGGAATGTCCTGAAAAGGGTATAAAAATATTTTATCCTCTTGCTTAGATTAGAATGAAATGCTGGTGAAAATATAATGCATCATAATATTTAATTTTTAAAGACTCTGCCAAAATAAGGCAGGGTCTTTAAAAATTAATAAAAGTTATCTTTAAGATCGCAGATTTATATGTTAATATTAGCTTAGTTCCCCAAGGCATTTATAATGGAACGTGAAGTATCAATAATAGTAGATTGGAGGATTTTTTTATGGAAGAATGGCTGACGATGGCGGGATTTTCTGTAGGAATAATTGTATTGCTTTACCTGTTTATCTTCAAGATACTTGGATTAAGAATCATCAATTCAAACGAAGTAGCTGTAGTAGAAAAATGGTGGAGTCTTAAGGGTTCACTTAAAGATTCCATTATTGCCCTGAACGGCGAAGCAGGGTATGCACCTGGACTTCTGCGGGGCGGTATCCATTTCAAATCCGTGCTTATGTATAAAATACATAAGTACCCGCTTATTACGATTCCACAGGGACAAATCGCCTATTTATTTGCCCGTGACGGTGCCCCGCTTTCTCCGGTGCAGACTCTGGGACGGATCGTGCCTGAAGCAAACAATTTTCAGGATGTTTCAGGATTCTTAAAAAATGGCGGACAGCGTGGACCGCAGAGGGGAATCTTAAGAGAAGGTACCTACGCCATTAATCTGGCACAGTTCATTGTGATCACACCCAGCGCGATCAAATCCATCTCCAGCAACTTAAAGCAGGAGCGCAACGAATTGGTCAGCATGCAGAAAACTCTGGCTGAACGGGAGGGATTCTCCCCTGTTGTAATCATGGGCAGAGGGGGTAATGAGTCCAGTGACATGATGGGAATTGTTACAGTGCATGACGGAACGCCTATTCAGCAAGGCGAGATTATTGCTCCTGATGTGGGAGAAGAACATGCCAGTTTTCAGGATCCCGAGAAATTTCTCGAACTTGGCGGAAGGCGGGGAAAACAGATTCAGATTTTGACGGATGGTACCTATTACATCAATCGTCTTTTTGCCACGGTTGAATTCCGTCCCAAAACAGTTGTACCCATTGGCTTTGTAGGCGTTGTGGTTTCTTTCTTTGGCAGTGAGGGAGTGGATACCTCAGGAGAAAACTATAAGCATGGAGAACTTGTAAGCGTTGGCTCCAAGGGCGTACTGGAAAAACCTCTGATGCCAGGAAAATATGCGTTCAATACCGATGCGGGCAAAGTCGTACTTGTTCCCACAACCAATATCATCTTAAAGTGGAACAAAACCGAAACCGGGGATCATAAATATGATGAAAACCTTACGGAAGTGGATATTATCACCAAGGATGCCTTTGAGCCTTCCCTTCCGCTGTCTGTAGTCATGCATATTGACTACAAGCAGGCACCATGGGTCATTCAGCGCTTTGGTGATATCGGAATGCTGGTAAACCAGTCTCTTGATCCGCTGGTCAGTGCGTATTTCAAAGATGTGGCGCAGACGAAGACACTCATCGAACTGATACAGGAACGAAGCGCCATTCGTGAACGGGCTGTTCTTGAAATGAAAGAGAAGTTTGAAAAATATAATCTTCAACTGGAGGAAGTTTTAATTGGTACGCCTAAAACGACGGTAACCGATACCCAGATCGAGAACATATTGATGCAGCTTCGGGAACGGCAGATTGCCGAAGAAAAAAAGGTCACCTACCAGAAGCAGCAGTCTGCGGCGGAAAGTGAGAAATCCCTCCGTGAAGCCCAGGCGGTGGCGGAACAGCAGAGTTTCCTAACGAAATCCAAGATTCAGATTGAAATTGAGGGAAACAATGGTGCGGCTCTTGCAAGCCGTGCAGAACAGGAATCCAATCAGATCATTGCTCTTGCAAAGGCCAATGCATCCAAAATCAAGCTGGAGGGTGAAGCGGAGGCTTCCAAAGAATCTAACGTGGGTCTGGCGAAGGCGCAGGCCATTGAGGCACAGGTCAAAGCTTACGGCGGTGCCGAATACCGTGTCATTCAGGAGATTACGGATAAGCTGGCCGATGCTGTCAAAAATGCCACTGTGGATATCGTTCCCAAAACTGTTGTGCAGATGGGAAGCGGAGATAACGGATCAGGAGGCAGCTCCGGCGGGAACGGCACCGTCATGGATACCCTGCTGAAATTCATTACATTGGATAAACTTGGCGTGTCCCTGCAGCATAATTCTGAGCCGTCTGCTGCTGCACAGACAAATGAGTCCTCAGACAAATCAGAGCAAGGTGAAGATGCGCAGGAAAAGCAGCCCGATGACATAAAAACCAGTCGGGAAACAGTTTAAATCCGTCTGCCTATTTCAAATTTGAGATTTGGCTGCCAGTTATAAAAGAGTAATAATTGCAAGATACCGTCAGGGCCCCAAAAAATGGTCCAGGCGGTATCTTTTATTATAACAGGGCCAGACGCCAGAACGCAGATCCAGTCAGACTGTTAGTAAATCAGGGATCAGTTCTCTTTACCGGCTGCCTCCGCCGCCCCCGCCGGAGAAACCTCCGCCTCCGCCGGAACTGACGCCTCCGCCGGTTCCATTTGTGTTTGAAGCCGGAGACGCAGCGCTGGAAATATGGTGTGTCATGGTCATTAAATATAACATATTGTAGGAATTGCAGCCGTACGTGCCTGCGAAAGAGTCAAAATGTTCCGGATCAAGGGCTTTCATACTTTGAAGAACCTGTTCTCCAATATGAAACAGAGTGGCAAACACAAGATAATCTCCCCAGAGTGCTCCCTGAGATGTCTGGTCGTTATGTTGTCCCCCCATATCCATCAGATATTTTTGAAATCCAAGTACCCGGACGGCCTGTTCAAAACCAGAGGCAGTGAAGCGAAGAGAGCTTTTAAAGTCTGCTGCCGCTGCATTTAAGCCCATTAATTCATTATCGCCTTCCAGTTTCACTCTTTTTTCCCATGCAGTGAGCTTCTTATATAATTCTTCCGACTGCTTTCCAATGTCAGAGGTCCAAAGAATGTGGTTTTCATCGGATTCACTGACTAAAATCATGTACAGCGTATACTCAACTCCGGGCCCTTGGGGTTTATTCTGCGTAAATACGATGGATTCTTCTTTCTTAAGTTTTCTGTCATGTGTATTTTCGCGCTTTTCCATACGGATATACCCTTTCTCCTGCCAGCGGATGAGATATGCGCCCATAAGATTTTCTAAGGAAATCCCCTTGCGGAGCAGGTGCATAGCAGAATATACAGCGGGAATGCTGCCGCCAAAAGGGATGGTCCAGTTGGCGTTTATCTGTTTCATTGCAGGAAGCCGTATAACTGTTCCATCGGCCAGCTTATATCGGGAATAGAAAAAGGCAATCGGAATGACAGCCATAACAATAGCTGTTCCTAAAATGGCAAAGATTATATACATAGCCGTATCTGAGTTATCATTATCGGCGGATTTCTGCAATTTTTCAAAAGACATATCACTTGCAGGAGCCGCTGGGAATAAGCTTCTGTCAAAGCGGCAGAGTACATTTACATAATCACTTTTTCTCAAAGCTTCTGAAGAAAAGGCAGTCAGGCTGCCATCGCCGTTCATTTCCACTTCACCTGTAAAACCATAACCCCAGATCCGGGCGTTGTCTGCTGTTAATGGTGTATCAGGCATCCGAATCTTCATATAGACTGATCCCGGAGCACTTGAAAGTTCTGATATGAACTGATGATAAAATCCGGCGTAATCGCCATAATCTCTGACTAATCCCTCAATCGTATATTGTATGGTATATTGATGGTCACCATAATTTCCAATGCCCCAGCAGAGTTCGTAACCGCGGGAAGTCTTTAATATACCGCAGGTGCCGGACTTTTCCTCTCTGGAGCGCTTGGTATCCCAGTTATCCAGAGTTTTGTATTGCTTACCCGATTCGTCCGATACAAGAAGAGAATGAACGCTCATTCCCTCCATGTTATTCAAAGCCTTATAATACTCTGTACCACTGGATACACCGCGTACATCCCAGATTTCGGTTATAACTGCAGAACCATCACCCTGAAGCATGACATCAAGATTAATAGATGGTATCGCATCCTCTGCCGCAAATGCCTCAGCTGCACACAGGATGGATAGTACTGCGAGCAGTACGAAAAAAATAAGTAACCTTTTTTGCTTTAATTTCATATATCCTCTCCTCAAGTTGTAATTATCTGTTTATAAGTTTCTTTACATATCTGTTAAGTAACGAACAGGCGGTCTGAGTTTCCGTTTACAGTTGAGTATACCACATTTTTCTCTGACATATCACCATTTTTAAGCAAGCATTGTAGATACGAGATGAAACTGATTATTCACATATCAATTCATATATAAATATTCCTGCTTTCCTGTTGACATTCAATTTCAACATAGTTATAATTGAAAATAGTTCTTTAAATGAACAATTAATAATATATATTATTTATATAATAAACTAAAAGGAGGTAATTTTTTGCGCGACCAAAAATTAGATGCAGTTGCTGAAAGTTTCTTAAAAGTATTTCCAGTCGTTATAAAGTACTTTATATTACTTGGAGATCAGGTATCTGAACCAAATTATTCGTATCAGGATTACCAGATACTGCATGCATTAAAGGATATGGGGGAAGTGCCGATTTCAACTGTTGGCAACATTCTGCTCATCTCCAAGTCCAGGATGACAGTTCTTGTTGACAAATTAATTGATAATGGACTTATTGAAAGATTTCCTGATAAAAAAGACCGCAGAATTATTAATATTGGATTGACTGAACATGGAAAAGAGTTCACATTTCATCACAAACAGAAATTGAAATTAGATGTAAGTGAAAAATTTTCAGGTCTTAGTGAAGAAGAACTGGAACAGTTTTTAAAATCAATCGCTAATTTCCAGGAGGTTATGGCAAAAACAAATATGGATGGCAAAGAGAGGGATAAAAAATGAATTTAGAATTTGAAGAATATAAAAAATATCCGATACTTAAAGAGGTGGATGACTGGGTAGAATCTATATGGAATATGTCTGACTCAATAAAATGTGATGTTGAAATTCTTCCTGACAATGGATTTTCCTTCAGTTTCGGAATCAGACATGTAAAAAATGAATTCAGATATGTTAAATTCAAACCTGAAGGAATGGCTGAGTTTTATGGGTACTGGCAGCCAGTGATGTCCGGACCGGCACCGCTGCTGATTCATACACCTGGATATGGTGCAGAAATTAGTACACATCCGGAACTTGTATCACAGGGATATAATGTTCTACATATTTCACCACTGGGATATGCTACGCCAAATGGACCAGATAATAGCAAACAGCGGGATGATACATGGCCAGTGTTAGCTGACACGATAATAAGTTATGCCGAAAACGGATATAAACAATGGCTTGTGAACTGTATATTAGCAATTCAATGGGCAATGGCGCAACCGGAAGTTATAGAAAACAGGGTTTCATTTTTCGGTACAAGCCAGGGCGGAGGATGTTCTTTGCTGTTAGGTTCGATTTTTAAGGATAAAGGGGTAAGATGTGTAGCGGCAGATGTACCTTTCCTCACTAATTTGCCTTTGGCAAGGAGAGTGGGAGCAATTACTTATAATTACGAACCACTCCGTACCATTGATAATATAGATGGAGGCTGGAGGGCTTTGGGTTTTGTAGATACAATTTCTCATGTTAAAAGATTAAGCTGTCCTGTATTACTGACTGCAGGTGGGAAAGATAACATCTGTCCTGCTGAAGCTGTAAAATCTTTATCAGAATTATTACCTGGCACCTGTTCTTATAATTATTTTGAAAATTTAGAGCATAGATATTCAAGAGAATTTATAACTCTTTTATCCTCATGGGTTCATATGTATGCCTGATTGCCGGAGGGGGAGCACTGACTGTATCCGTTGCATAAGATATAAGGGGAGGCGGTAAAATACGGATTCTTAAGATTATATCAGGCAGCCTGGGGGAAATACAAATGGGAAAGGGCGGCAAATAGATATAAAGGGAGAGAGTATTTTATGAAGAAGTTATTAAGTGCAACAGCAGTTTCAAATCCCACATGGTATGTGGGCGAGAGGGTAATTTTTCATGGACAAGCGAGACCTTATGATTATTATGGCGCAAAAGATCCTACCATCGTTTATTATGGAGGGAAGTATCATGTATTTTATACTGGCGCCAATCAAAGCGGCGGCTGGCAGATGCTTTATACGTCAGCGTCCACGATCTCCGGTCTTAAAAATGCTGCGCGCACCTATATGAATTCTATCGGGGAAAGCTATTTTTGCGCACCTCAGGTATTTTATTTTGAACCAAAAAAGTTATGGTATCTGGTATACCAGGACGGAACACATGGTGCAGCATACGCAACAACAACGAATATAGCTGACCCAAGATCATGGTCAGGACCAAAATCCTTTGGTATCTCCGGAAATATGGGGTGGGATTATTACGTAATCTGTGATGATTCCTATGCTTATATGTATAATACCCCAAGTGATAATTCCGGTAAGTTATATGTACGGAGAACTTCGCTTTCTAATTTCCCGTCAGGCTGGGGAGCGCCTGCCGTAGCCATATCAGACACCTTTGAAGGTGCAGATGTTTATAAGTCTTTAGCAGATGGTAAATACTATCTTGCGATTGAAGATCTAAAAGATGGCCGGTATTATGAACTGTGGCAGTCAGGCAGTGCCGGAGGTCCATGGAACAGAGTGGCTGAGAAGTGGGCATGGAGAGGTAATTTACAATACAATGCAGACAGGTGGACCACCAATGTATCCCACGGTGAATTCATCCGTGCCGGCTATAATCAGAAGATGGAGATCAATGATATAAACCGGGTTGATTTTCTTATCCAGGGTACAAACAACTTATCAGGACCATATCAGCAGATTACCTGGGATTTGGGAGTGATAAAAAATTACAAATAATGGAAACTGATATAATTATACAGTCAATACCAGAAGAATTATAAATGGTACAAGCCTTTAAAAGACTACATGTACTGACAGGGAATGCCCGGCTTTCATACCGGCATTCCTATTATTGTATAAATCCACAAACTGATGTAAGATAAAAAATAGGTTCGAAGGGAGGAGATTTACATGTTAATTGATAATGCGATTAAGTTATGTTCCACATTTACTCCTGTTGAAAATGACGTTGCGCTTTATGTTATGAAGAATAAGGAGCACATCATCAATTTATCTATTCAGCAATTGGCTGATGAAATACACATATCCAAATCAGCCATTCACAGATTCTGCAATAAAATAGGGCTGAAAGGGTTTAATGAACTAAAAGTTAAGCTGGCACAGGATTTGGCAGAAACGCAGAAAGAGGGGGAAGTGATTGATGTTAATTACCCCTTTAAGAAACAGGACAGTCAGAAAATGATCGCAAGCCGGTTACTAAAACTATATGAAACAACAATCAGGGATACTTATGATTTTATTGATCCCGTGGAATTGGAGAAAATAACGAAACTGATTCATAAAGCGAGTGTAATTGATATTTATACTCATGCACACAATTTAAATCCGGCGGAAAATTTCCAGGATAAGATGCTGACAATCGGCAGAATGGTTAATTGTCCAAAATCATTTTATAAGCAGAGAATGACGGTTTTAGCTGCATCCAATGATCATGTAGCTCTCGTATTGTCATATTCCGGAAAGGCTACTTTCATACTCCCAATTATCCGTATGCTTTATAAGAAAAAGATACCTGTGGTTTTAATAGGAAAAGCAGGCAGTAATTTATATCCCCAGTATATAAAGCATCATCTCTATATCAGTGACCGGGAAAACTTACGGGACAGGATATCCCAGTTTGCATCGCATATTGCGATGCAATATATGCTGGACGTTGTGTTTGGCTGTATTTATAATATTGACAGAAATAAAAACATTGAATATCTTCATGAAGCTATTTCTTTTATGGATGACAGAGAAATAGACAATTAAATGGGTGCCGGAGCATCCATTTTTTTTGTCCCAATTCAAAAAGTTTCAGCATTTATAACAATAAATGCTGGTGTTTTGGAAAAAAGTATCCGCCTGCTTTGGGATGATTGATTTTCTCACATCCAATGTTTATTATAAACCTGTCAGCCAGGAACAGCTGTTCAATTTGACAGGCATAAGGAGGATTTAAATGGAACATTCAATAAAAATAGTTACGATTGGAGGAGGAAGCAGCTACACTCCTGAATTGATGGAGGGATTTATAAAACGTTATAAAGAACTGCCGGTCAGGGAGATCTGGCTGGTGGATATCGAAGACGGACTTGAGAAAGTTGAGATCGTTGGAGCATTGGCACAAAGAATGTGGGATGCAACGCCCTATCAGGTAAAGGTATATACTACTCTGGACAGAAGAACGGCATTGGTAAATGCCGATTTTGTCACCACCCAGTTCCGCGTGGGACTGTTGGATGCGAGAATTAAAGATGAGAGGATTCCTTTGCTTCATGGAATGCTGGGACAGGAAACCAATGGTGCCGGCGGGCTGCTGAAAGCCTTTAGAACCATTCCGGTAATGAAAGAAATTATATCTGATATGAAAGAATTGTGTCCGGAGGCATGGCTGATTAATTTTACAAATCCAAGCGGGATTATAACTGAGACAGTAATCAGACATTTTGGCTGGAAAAAATGTATCGGTTTGTGCAATGTCCCAACCATAGCTATGATGGCGGAGCCGGCGGTGATTCATAAAGCGGCGGAGGAATTAAATTACCGGTTTGCCGGGCTCAATCATTTCCACTGGCATAAGGTATTTGACAAACAGGGAAAAGAGCTGACTTCTGAGCTCATCGGACATATTAATGAAAGAAACGGGGGCACACCTGCGAATATTTATCAGGCAGAGTTTCCCATGGAATTGCTTCAGACAATGAATCTGCTTCCCTGCGGATACCACAGATATTATTATATGCAGAAAGAAATGCTGGAGCACAGCCTGGAAGAATTTAAAAGCGAAGGAACCCGGGCAGAGCAGATGAAGAGAGTGGAAGCGGATTTATTTGAGATATACAAACAACCGGAGCTTAAAACAAAGCCGGAACAGCTGTCAAAACGGGGAGGGGCATATTACAGCGATGCGGCATGTGAGTGCATCAGTGCAATTTATAATGATAAGAGGATTCATATGGTTGTAAGTACAGAAAACCGGGGAGCGATTCCATGTCTGGACAGTGATTCCATTGTAGAAGTATCTTCCCTGATTTCCGCAAAAGGTGCGGAGCCTATTGTATGGGGAGAGATGCGTCCGGCAGAAAAGGGCTGGCTTCAGATTATGAAGGCAATGGAAGAATGTACAATTTCAGCAGCCCTGACAGGAGATTATGGACTGGCCCTTGAGGCGTTCACCATAAATCCTCTGATTCAGAGCGGGGCAGAGTCAAAGCGGGTGCTTGATGAGCTGCTGGTTGCACATGAAAAATACCTTCCCCAATTTCGGGAATCAATTGAAATGTTAAAGGAAAAAGGAATTCAGTCCTTTGATCCGGTAGTCATAAGCCTTATGAAATACGGGCATTAAAAAGGAGGAACAATGAGCGTAGCCAGGAAACGATTCGGTTTCATGAAGGATGGGAGGGAGGCATTCTTATTTACGATACGTAATTCCAGGGGAATGGCTGTAAGTATCACAAATTATGGGGCGGTTTTAGTGTCACTGCTGGTAAAGGAGGGAGATGGAAGTTTTCAGGATGTTGTGCTGGGATATGACTCCTTAGAAGAGTATTTTCAGAATTACCCGATGTTTGGTGCAACGGTAGGAAGAAATGCCAACCGAATATCCAATGCTGAATTTATTCTGGATGAAAAGGTTTATCATCTGGTAAAAAACAGAGGGTGCCATAATATTCACAGCGATAAGGAGAATGGATTTCATAAAGTGCTGTGGGATTATGAAATCACAGGAAACAATTCTGTGAAATTAAGCTATCGAAGCAGAGATGGGGAACAGGGATTTCCAGGAATGCTTGATGTGGCGGTTACTTATCATCTGACAGAGGGAGATGGAGTGATTATTTCATACCATGCAGTCAGTGATAAAAGGACGCTGCTTAATATGACAAACCACAGTTATTTTAACTTAAAAGGTCATGGAGCGGGGAGTATAATGGATACGGAATTCATGATTCAGGCAGATACTTACACACCCGTTGATAAGGATATCATACCAACAGGAGAAATCTGCCGGGTGCAGGGGACCCCGATGGATCTTAACAGGCCGCACAGACTGGACCAGGTTATAAAGGCAGAATATGGGCAGTTAAAGCTGGCGGGAGGCTTTGATCATAATTTTGTCATTGGAAATCCCCATTCAGGCGTGAGAAAAATGGCTGAGGCAGTAAACAGCACCGCGGGGGTACGGATGGAGGTATACTCCGATTTACCTGGGATGCAGTTTTATACGGGGAATTCTTTAAAAGATGTTTCGGGAAAAAACGGAGCGGTTTATTCAAAATGGAGCGGTTTTTGTATGGAACCACAGTATTTTCCCAACAGTATTAACACAAAGGGATTTGAGGTCCCGATCATTAATGAGGGTGAAGAATATAAATCAACCACAATATATCAGTTTTCACCATTTGGGGAATCGTTTGAGGAGGATTACACATGAATAAGGGGAAAGACAGTAAAGCATTTGCAGTAGTACAAAAAGTAGGAAGATCCTTTTTTCTTCCTGTATCGATCCTGCCCATTGCCGGAGTATTGCTGGGATTAGGGGCATCCTTTACAAATCCAAAGACAATAGATGCGTATCAGTTACAGGCCATCCTGGGACAAGGCACTATATTACATGGACTTTTAGTAATTATGTCACAGGTTGGCAGTACGATTTTTGGTAATTTACCAATTATTTTTGCGATGGCAGTCGCTCTCGGTATGGCAAAAAATGAAAAGGCGGTTGCAGTTCTTTCGGCAGGAATCTCTTTTTTTGTGATGAACACTACAATAAATGCCATGTTAAAGCTCACAGGACAGATCCTGGCTGACGGAAGCTATGGGGAGCATGTATTAAATGGAGCGCTCACAAATATGTGCGGTATAGATACTCTTCAGACAGGTGTATTCGGAGGTATCGTAGTTGGTCTTGTTACCTCATATCTGCATAACCGCTTTTATAAACAGAAATTACCGGCTGCCCTGTCTTTTTTTGCAGGAATACGCTTTGTGCCCATTGTTTGTGTCGTTGCACATATTGGAGTTGGTCTGATTTTATTTAAAATCTGGCCCGTACTCCAACAGGGAATCTTTGCCGTCGGTAATGTGGTAATGAAATCAGGTTATTTCGGAACCTTTATTTTTGGATTTATGGAGAGGGCATTGATTCCATTTGGTCTTCATCATGTATTCTATATCCCGTTCTGGCAGACAGGACTGGGGGGAACAGCGGTAATAGACGGAGCTACGGTTGCAGGAGCACAGAATATCTTTTTCGCAGAGCTGGCATCTCCGACGGTTACCCGTTTCAGCGTCAGTGCCTGCCGGTTTATGACAGGAAAATATAGTTTTATGATGTCAGGTCTTCCGGCGGCTGCACTGGCAATGTACCATTGTGCAAGACCGGAAAACCGGAAAGTAGTGGGAGGACTGCTTGCATCAGCAGCGCTTACCTCATTTTTAACCGGTATCACAGAGCCCATTGAATTTACCTTTCTGTTTATAGCACCCGCTCTGTTTGCCATTCATTGTGTATTTGCAGGATTGTCGTTTGTTATCATGCATTTATTAAACATCTGTATCGGAACCACGTTTTCCTGCGGATTAATTGACTTCATACTGTATGGTGTGCTGCAGGGGCAGGCTAAGACCAACTGGCTTATGATCCTTCCTGTATTTGCCGGTTATGGTGCTTTGTATTATTTTGTATTTAAGTTTTTCATTTTGAAATTTAATCTGCCAACACCCGGACGTGAAGAAATTGAGGGGGAGATTAAGCTTTATTCAAAAAAGGATTTTCAAAACAAATTAAAGTCCGAAAACAATGAGAAATCGAAGATGATTCTCGATGGACTCGGCGGGATTAAGAATGTGATAGATATTGATTGCTGCGCCACCAGGCTGCGCCTCACAGTCGCAGATGCCGATCTGATCAACGAAGATATTTTAAAGGAAACCGGCTCCAAGGGTGTTATAAAAAAAGGAAATGGAGTTCAGGTAATTTATGGTCCCCAGGTATCTATTATCAAAAGTGATCTGGAAGAATATGTGGAGAGTACAGGCAATCTTCAAACACAGTGATCGTGTTTTCCGGGTATGGAATCTACATCTTTACAAACACAAAGAGCCGCAGGTGCCAATACCTGCGGCTCTGACGATTCTGTTATTTTGCAGTTTTGTTTATCAGTTTTTTCGGTTTTTCCAGTGTCTGCCTCATCAATGAGCCAGCTGAATAAACCCCTGTCAATACAATGAAAATTTCCAGTCTTCCCAGCATCATTCCAAGCATTTCCACCACCAGCGTTGCATTGCCGGTAGCAGGTGAGGTAAGGCCAATCGACAGTCCTACTGTGCCGAGGGCAGATGCGAATTCAAACATGGCTTCAGTCAGTGAACAATCTGCAGTTACTGTGATCAGCAATGTGCCTATAATATAAAGAAAGAGATAAGATGTTACAAAGCCGGTCGTATCCGCAGCCAGTGTGGAATCAATCTCTGTTTTTCCCTGTGCCCTGAAATAATAGATTGTTTCTACATTTCTTGGTGAAGAAAGGCGTTTACGTATATTCTGCAAGGCAGTACGGATCATCAGATAAACACGGGTCAGTTTGATGCCGCCTGCCGTCGACCCGATGCCGCCGCCGATTAACATGGTCAAGATCAGCATACTGACTGCAAGCGGCGGCCAGGAGGTATAGCTCATGCTGGAGTAGCCTGTTGTTGAAAGTGCAGATGTTACATCGAACAAAGCCCGGCGGAGTCCTTCAAAAATGCCCATATTCATGCCGCTTATGAGGGAGAATGCTGTAACAGGAACAGTAATGAACAATACAAGAAACATAAAGCGGACTTCGCTGACTTTAAATACCTGCTTCCATTTTCTCTTTGTTAAAAGCAGCAGTACAGCAAAGTTTGTTGTGCCTATTAACATTTGTATAATTGTAATGACCTCAATGGGCAGGCTGTTATATTCTCCGATGCTGTTTAACCTGGTTGAGAAACCACCGGTAGATAAGGAGCACATCGTGTGATTGACTGCGTCAAATAAACTCATACCGGCAATTACATAAGCTGCTGTTCCTATCACTAAAAAACCGTTATACATCAGGCAAATTGTCTGAGCTGTCTTTTTTAAGTTGGGCAGAAGTTTATCCGGATGCCCCTCGGCGTTATACAGATTCATGGATTGTTTATCCTGCACAAGCATCACCATCATCATCACAAACCCCAGGCCTCCGCAAAATTGCATAAAGCTGCGGTGGAACAGATAGATATGAGGAGTAATGGTCACATCCATGACGGAAAGGCCGGTTGTTGTCCAGCCGCTGACTGCCTCAAAAAGCGCCTGAACAAAGGTGAGCTGCCCGCCCAGTACGAATGGACCCGCACCGATCAGAACACCCCATCCCCATGCAAACAGGACTGTAAGGCTGCTGCGCTGCATGGAAGACCGCCATTCAAATGTGGATTCCTCCTTTTTTCTTATCAGACAGATGATACTTCCAAGTACAATGGAGCCAAGTGATGGAAGGATAAATGGAACGATATAAATTGCATCCTGTGGATAAAATGGAACTATTACCAGAGGAACAGCAACAAGAATACCGATCAGAAGCATGAGTTTTCCTATATTACTGCGATTAGAAAGTTTACGGGTCATGTCATCACCGTCCTGTCAATTCCTGAATGGCGGCCATTTCCTGTTTATCAGAGGAGATTAGGACAAGCATATCCCCGGACAGAATCCGGGTGTCGCCTCTGGGTACCATGGTCGTATCACCGCGAAGGATACAGCCGACAATCACTTCCTTTGGAAGATTAATTTCCCACAGCTTTTTTCCTACGACCGGTGAAGTGCCGGGAATAGGAACCTCGGCAATATTGACGCGGCCCTCCCCAATGGGAATTAATGTTGTTATTTTATCTACAAAAGCCTGTTGTTCAATAATGCCGGTAATTGCAGTAATGGCACAAACAACACTGTCTATTCCCATCTTGTAAAAAAAATCGGTTTTTTTCGGGTCAGTTAAAAGCGCGACTGTCTTTTTTACGTGAAACTTTTTCTTGCATAATTCGCAGATAACCAGGTTATCCTCGTCTTTCGCAGTCATTGCAATGGCGATATCTGCATCGCCCGCATTTGCGTCTTCTAAAACAAACGGACGTGTTCCATCACCATGAATGACGGTAAGTCTGTCGATTTCAGACAGCTTCACACAGTCTTCAAATGTATCATTTATTACGGTTACCTGATAACCTTTATTTATTAACGAAACAGCAAGAGATTTTGCCTTGCTTCTTCCGCCAACCAGCAACAACTTTGTTTTCATGATTCTTCCTCCTGGAATGTATCTTTGTGTATATCCGGTCTGGATAATATTTTATCGATTTCTTTTACGGATAAGATAGCCGGGCATATGGTATCTATGCCAAATTCACGATAAACGTACTCCCTTTCCGGATCATATAACCGTGCGATCACCCGTTCAATGTGGAATATTTCGCGGGCAATCTGAGCTACCAGAATGTTTGCATTATCATTATTAGAAACGGCAATCACTGCAGTTGCATTGCTTATCTGTGCTTCCTGCAAAACATCCAAGTCTGTGGCGTCGCCATTTAAGGAAAGACCGCCAAAGGCCGGGGACAGTTTTCGAAAGGCCTCCTTGTTTTTGTCTATAATCAGCACATCTTCACCGCTGTCGGAAAGTGTATTTGCCAGGTTAACACCTAATCTGCCGCATCCGATGATAATTGTGTAGTTTTCATTTTTTTGTTTATTTATTTGGATTTTCATATTCAATTCCTCCTAATGACATGATCATTGCCATCTGTTATACAATCAGTTTCATCATAAGCACACCTGCCATTTGAGAAAAATGTGCCGTAGCATTCCAGATTCTGCCGTGCAGGCAGATAGGTGGGATCAAGTGCCCAGGCCGCTCTGAAGTGCTTCATGGCGGTGGGATGGTCCCCTGTTTTTTCAAGCAGTATTCCAATTAGATTATGGGGCTCGGGCGCATGAGGGTATTTTCCTATAGCCTGGCAGATCATGCTTTCACACGTTTGATAGTCCTGCATACCGATCAGATCCCGTATCGTCTCGCAGAGCGCAGTAAGATTTTCTTTACTTTCGTTTAATTCGTTGTTTTTCATTGATCTGAACCTCCCTTGCAGATTTCTTACACATTTATCCTAACAAAAAAGCTGTGAGCATGGCGTGAGAGACCAGTAATTCCTGTGAGGATGCTGTGAGGATGAAAAAAGACCGCTTCGGGGGTACCAAAGTAGTCTTTTATGAAAAATGAAATTATGTTTATACGTCTGATAGCCGGTAACCCACTCCGATTTCTGTGAGAATATAGCGTGGTTTAGCAGGGTTCTTTTCAACTTTCCGCCTTAGTCCTGCCATTAGTTTTCTAAGAGCCTGGGTGTCAGATCCATACCCCGCCCCGTAGATTTCTTTGATAATATACTTTGTAGTCAGCACTTTTCCTATATTTCTGAAAAACAAGGAAAGCAGGCTGTATTCCAGCGGCGTGGTGTGCAGCTCGCTGTCTTCAAGATATACCAGACGTTTGTCAAAATCAATCCTTAGCCCGCCTACGGCTAAGTTGGTCTGGGACCGGATTCCACCGGCTTTATGCAGATGGCGGAGTGCAACCCTGATTCGGGCCAGGAGTTCCATGGACGAAAATGGTTTCGTCAGATAATCGTCAGCGCCGTTGTCCAGTGCAGATGCTTTCTCCTTATCCTGATCCCGGGCAGAAACTACGATAATAGGCATTTCCGACCACTCGCGGACTTTTTTAATCACTTCCATTCCATCAAAATCAGGAAGACCAAGGTCAAGAAGCATAAGATCAATTTGTTCCGTAACCAGCGTTGACAGCGCACCCTGTGCTGTTCCCGCAGTTAAATAAGAAAAACCTTCCTGTTTCAGTGAATAGCAGATAAAATTGCGAATCTGTGAATCATCTTCTACAATCAGGATTTGTTCAATCCGGTTCTGCATGATTGTGTCCCTCCTTTGGCAAGGTGAATATAAATTCAGCACCCGTTTGGCCAGCACGGTTATGACCCTCTATGGTGCCTTCATGAGCTTTGATAATTGCCTCACATATGGGCAGTCCGAGACCGACGCTTCTCTGTGAATCCGCTTTTCCGGAGTGGGTGGTATAAAACATCTGAAAGATATTCGGCAAGTCTGATGCTGCTATGCCGCACCCGGAATCGGCAACTGAGAAGACGGCGAAATTACCTTCCTGACTGACCGTAATTTTAATCTCGCCGGTGGGAGGAGTATGCTTAATGGCATTATCAAGTAAATTAATCAGTACCTGCTGGATCAATTTTGCATCCATGGGAACAAGCAGAACTTCTTCGGGAACATCTACCGTAATTTCATATTCCGGATGGCGCTTTAAGATATGGCCGACAGCCCCGCCAACGACTTCTTCTGCTGCTTCAAGCTGCTTTGTAATAGTGAGCCGTCCATCCTGCAGCCGGGTCAGACTTAAAATATTTTCAACCAGAGAATGCAGCCAGTCCGCATCTTTATGGATGCCTTCTGCAAGGTTATATCTTGGATCCAGTGGTTCAGTCATATCCATAAGCATTTCTGATGTGCCCATAATACCGGAAAGAGGTGTGCGCAGGTCATGAGAAATGGCCCGCAAAAGATTGCTGCGGTATCGCTCCTGGATCGTTTCCTCTCTTGATTCCTGCTGCTGCCTGGCACTTCGAAAACGATCCATGGCAAGTGCCGTGCTTTCAATCATGGAGCGAAGCAGGCGTTTCTGGGGTTCCCCCATGGAAACTGCATTTTCTTTCGGTATTCTTAAGAGGCCAAGTATAGATTCTCTGCCATAGATTGGCCAGTCGTAAAATTCGCTGTCTGTCACATAACCGCTCCTGAGGCCCTCTATACGGTGTTTCAGTTCAGCCGAATCGCCCACTTTCCGCCGAACCTGTTTATTGTTATTTAACTGCTGGATAAAGCTCTGCTCCGGCTGACCGCTTTCATCAAAGCACAAACAGGCAGCGCGGCAATTCATAATACCGCTGATGGTTTCCGTGGAGATACTTGCAATATCGGATACATCAGCGGCATCAGTTAACCGGTTGGTAAGCTGAAACAGGGCACTGGTTTCCGCTTCTTTTTCCTGTGCTTCCAAAGCGTTTTGCTTTACTTTTGAAGTAAGAGCGCTGGTGATAATTGCTGTGATTGTCATAATTCCAAAAGTAATGAAATAAGCAGGGTCGCTGACAGAAAGAGTATAGTAGGGTTCCGTAAAAAAATAGTTAAAGGTGAAGGTGGCAACCACGGCTGCCACAATACCGTAAGTATATCCCCTTGTAAAGCGGGCGGTTATTAAAATAGAAAGAAGATAAACAATGACAATGTTTGTTTCCGGAAAGCCAATCATTAAAAAAATCCAGCCGATACCAGTGGCAGCAGCTATGATTACTGTGGTTATTAATATATATATTATTATTTCTTTAAAATCTTTATTTTTAAGGAATTTCACGATTCCTGCCTCCGGATTTAAAGATTTTTTGTAAAGTAACAGCGCTTTCCGGTTACCGGATAGTTCTCTAATGTGAAGACTTCCCTGTATCCATGTTTTTTATAAAATAAAGGTGCCTGAAAACTGAAAGTATCTAAAAATGAATACTTACAGCCCCGTTCTTTTGCGGTTTTTTCTGCCTGCGCTAAAATCTTACTTCCGATCTGCTGTCCCCGTAATTCTTTGCTTACCCAGAGAAATTTCACTGATAACCAGTTTCCGTGAGTGCTGCCTATTAAGCCCGCAACCTTTCTGCCTGATTCATCCGGAAGAAAGATCCCCAGATCCATGGGATTTTTGTCTTCGATTCTTTCTAAATTATATTCCAGCAAGCCTTCAAAAATAAATTTTTGATCCGATTCAATGATGTTGTCAGTTATTTCAAAGTTCATTAATTTTACTCTCCTTTTATGCTTAAGCAGTTCAAATTTTTCCTTTATCAGAGCATATCACATTTAGAAACAGGATTCTACCGTTTTTATGCAGTTATTTCCAGGAGTATACTTGACAAGGTCTTAAAAAGAAAGTAAACTTAGTACTATTATTGTACTGGGAATGAGGCTCTCCCTGGATCTTGATATCCAAACCGCACTTTGCTGATGGCTTCTGTATATTTATCTTGAATATACGGAAGTGATCAGTTATTTTTTTGTTAAGGAGTAAAAATTACAATGTTTGAAGAAAAGTTAAAAAATTTAAGTCAGCTTTTTCTATTAGGGATTTGCGCAGTGGTAATTGGAGCTGTAGTAGGAGCACTTGATGCGGGTTTTGGTGAAATGTTAATATTTTTAACCGGAGTCCGGGAGCGTTATTTTTTCCCGCTCATCTTATTTTTACCGGCAGCAGGAGTTTTAATAGCAAAATCATATTCCCGGGTTGGGGGAAAATGTGTGAAAGGAATGGGGCTCATCTTTTCAGTCGGTCATGGGGAGGAAGACGTGATTCCGCTGCGATTAATCCCGTTAACGGTAATCGGGACATGGATGACCCATCTCTTTGGCGGAAGTGCCGGACGTGAAGGCGTTGCGGTACAGATTGGCGCAACCTTTTCCCATTGGGCAGGGCGAAAATTGAACATGGTTTCTGATTCAAAGATATTTCTGGTAACAGGTATGGCAGCTGGATTTTCCGGACTATTTCAAACTCCCATAGCCGCGTGTTTCTTTGCACTGGAAGTTTTGATTGCAGGTTCTTTACAGTATACGGCTTTATTTCCGGCGATTATTGCAGCCTTTGTGGCGAATGCGGTTTCCAGAGGATTGGGGCTGGAGAAATTTCATTATGATCTTCAGACACAAATACAGATGAATCCTGTATTTATCGTAAAAATGATTTTGTTAGGTATTATTTTCGGTTTCGTGGGTGCTTTGTTTGCACATGGCTTAAAACTGGTAAAGGATAGACTGAATAAAATATTTGTGAGTCCGGTCAGAAAAATTGCCATAGTAGGAACAATTCTGGTAATTTTATTTATTCTGTCAGGAATGGGGCGGTATTCCGGCCTGGGAACAAATTTGATTTCTGCAGGCTTTCATGGTAATAAGATTTATCAGTGGGATTGGATTTTAAAATTTGTTTTAACAATTATTACATTGGCGGCAGGTTATCAGGGAGGAGAAGTGACCCCTCTGTTTGCGATTGGATCAAGTCTGGGAGCTGCTTTAGCCGTACTGGTTGGTTTGCCCGTTGAATTTGCCGCCGCATTGGGATATACGGCAGTTTTCGGCAGTGCTACCAATACTCTTTTAGCTCCGGTTTTTATAGGAGCAGAGGTTTTTGGATATTCTTATGTGCCGTATTTTTTCATGGTATGCTGCGTGGCTTATGTATTTAATGATAACAAGTCGATCTATGCTGCACAGAAGAATTTGCAGGATATGCTGTAATACGATACATGTGTCTATTTGTATATAGAGAAAACAGGCTGACTTCATTTACGGAGTCAGCCTGTTTCAGTTGAAATCTTGACGATTTCTTGACATCTGCCATATCGAATTGACACCTTCTTGACACCTTTTTTGTTATCATTATGATTGCAATAACAATTCGGCCAAATTGGTTAATAAAAAAAGGAGTTGAGAAAATGGGAATCGTACTGGTAATATCAGGCTGTATCGGCCTGGCTTTGCTGATTTACTTATTCTATATTTTATTTCGAGGTGAGAATTTATGAAAATGATAATCCTTCAGGACATTTTATACATTGTCCTTCTTATCGGATTGTCCATTCCTCTGGGCATCTATATATATAAGGTAATGACCGGTCAGAAAGTGTTTCTGACCCGCATGCTTGTGCCTGTGGAGAATGGAATCTATAAGCTCATGGGAGTGAAAAGCGATGAAGAAATGGGGGCCAAGAGATATGCTCTTTCCGTTCTTATATTCAGTGGAATCGGTTTTATCTTCCTCTGGTTTGTGCAAATGCTGCAAGGCGTTCTGCCGTTTAATGCAGCAGGGATAAAAGGCACAAGCTGGCATCTGGCCTTCAACACGGCCGCAAGCTTTGTATCCAATACCAACTGGCAGGCGTATTCCGGTGAAACCGGTCTGACTTATTTAACCCAGTTTTTAGGGCTCACCGTTCAGAATTTTGTTTCAGCAGCAACGGGAATAGCGGTCTTATTTGCCCTGACCAGAGGTTTTGTTGTGAGAGAGAAAAAGACAATCGGCAGTTTTTGGGTGGATCTGACCAGAACTACGCTTTATGTACTGCTTCCATTATCCATTATCCTTGCTGTCTTGCTGGTCTCACAGGGAGTTGTGCAGACCTTCGGACCATATAAAGATGTTTCCATGCTGGAAAACGGGGCTGCCCAGACCATTCCCATGGGACCTGCGGCAAGCCAGATCGCCATTAAACAGCTTGGAACAAACGGCGGCGGATTCTTTGGAGCCAATTCGGCCTTTCCGCTTGAAAACCCGACGGCATTTTCAAATCTTCTTCAGGTGCTGTCCATTCTTCTGATTCCGGCATCGCTGTGCGTGTCCTTTGGAAAAGCGGTAAAGGACAGCAGCCAGGGAAGAGTCATCTATATCGCCATGATGTTTTTGTTTGCAGTTTCTCTTACAGCGGTCACAGCCAGTGAGCAGTTTGCTGCTCCGGACTTTGCAGAAGCAGCAGCTTCTGCGAGCATGGAAGGGAAAGAGGTGATCCATGGTGCAGGAGCGTCGTCCTTATGGGCAGTGGCAACCACCGCAGCTTCAAACGGTTCGGTAAACTCCATGCATGACAGCTTCACTCCCCTTGGCGGCATGGTTTTAATGTTCCTGATGCAGCTGGGAGAAATTGTCTTTGGCGGTGTGGGAAGCGGCCTTTATGGAATGCTGGCATTTGTCCTTCTTACCGTGTTTATTGCAGGACTGATGGTGGGCAGGACACCGGAATATCTGGGAAAAAAGGTGGAACCTTACGATATGAAGATGGTTTGCCTGCTTGTTCTCGTTCCGCCGTTAGTAACGCTTATTGGTACCGCTGCTGCAGTTTCTATGCCTGCCGCTTCGTCATGGCTGACCAACTCAGGTGCTCATGGTTTTTCTGAGATTTTATATGCCTTCTCATCAATGGGAAATAACAATGGCAGCGCTTTTGCCGGTTTAAACGCAAACACCGTTTTCACCAATGTAACCGGTGGCATCATTATGCTGCTGGCCCGCTTTATACCGATGACTGCCGCAATTTACCTTGCCGGAAATATGGCAGGGAAGAAAACAGTTGCTGGCGGCGAGGGAACATTATCAACCAGCGATACCATGTTTGCAGGGCTTTTAATAGGGGTAATCTTTATCATCGGAGCGCTGAGCTTTTTACCGGCTCTAGCCCTTGGTCCGATTGCCGATTATTTTACGATGTGATAGAATGAGGTGACCAAAATGGAAAAGAAAAGTGTAAATAAAAATATTTTTGCGGACGCGCTGAAACAATCCTTTGTAAAGCTGGCTCCCGGTATACAAGTGAACAATCCCGTTATGCTGGTAGTCTATATCGGTGCGATTCTGACAACCGCTCTTTATTTTCTGTCATTTATGGGAGTCAGAGATGAGAACGGCGGCTATATACTGGCCATATCGCTCATTTTGTGGTTTACCGTTCTGTTTGCCAACTTTGCAGAAGCCATTGCAGAAGGGCGCGGGCGGGCGCAGGCTGATACTCTGCGTAAGGCGCGTAAGGATGTCAGGGCGAGAAAGCTTAAGTCGGCAGGAAATGTAGACGAATATACAGAAGTATTATCTGCCGGACTGAAAAAAGGAGATATCGTATTTGTAAAAGCCGGAGAGCAGATTCCCATGGATGGGGAGGTCATCGACGGTGCAGCATCTGTGGATGAAAGTGCAATTACCGGTGAATCGGCTCCTGTTATCCGCGAATCGGGCGGCGATAGAAGCGCGGTTACAGGAGGAACCACACTGGTATCTGACTGGCTTGTGATTGAGGTGACAGCGGAAGCAGGAGAGAGTTTTCTTGATAAGATGATTGCCATGGTAGAAGGCGCTTCCAGAAAAAAGACACCCAATGAGATCGCTCTGCAGATATTGCTGGTGACCTTAACCATTATATTTCTGGTGGTTACAGCGGCGCTGCTGCCTTTTTCAGGATTTGCAAGCCGTCAGGCCGGTATGGGCTCATCCATTTCCATCACAAATGTGATCGCCCTTCTGGTCTGCCTTGCTCCCACTACCATCGGCGCGCTTTTGTCCTCCATCGGCATAGCCGGTATGAGCCGTTTAAATCAGGCTAATGTGCTGGCAATGAGCGGGCGGGCGATTGAAGCTGCCGGTGATGTGGATGTGCTTTTGCTGGATAAGACCGGAACGATCACTTTGGGAAACCGTCAGGCAAGTGAATTTCTGCCCGTCAGTGGTGTGACGGAGCAGGAACTGGCAGACGCAGCCCAGCTTTCTTCTCTTGCCGATGAAACTGCGGAAGGAAGAAGCATTGTGGTTCTGGCTAAGGAGAAGTTTGGAATACGTGGGAGAGAACTTTCCAGGCTGAATGCAGAGTTTGTGGAATTTACAGCCAAAACCCGGATGAGCGGCATTGATTATCAGGGAACGCAAATCCGGAAAGGTGCGGCGGAATCTGTGAAAGTGTTCGTAACGGATAAGGGAGGCATCTATCCTGAGGAATGTGAGCAGATTGTGAAACGTGTTGCAGGTGCAGGCGGAACTCCCCTTGTTGTTGCAAAAAACAGTCAGGTGATGGGTGTGATCTATCTGAAGGATATTGTCAAGAATGGTGTGAAGGAACGTTTTGAAGATTTACGTAAAATGGGCATCAGGACAATTATGATTACCGGCGATAATCCTATGACCGCTGCGGCAATCGCCGCAGAAGCAGGTGTAGATGATTTTCTGGCAGAGGCGACACCGGAAGCCAAGCTGGCCCTCATCCGTGACTATCAGTTAAAAGGGCATCTGGTAGCCATGACCGGTGACGGCACCAACGATGCTCCGGCACTGGCCCAGGCGGACGTGGCCGTGGCAATGAATTCCGGTACACAGGCGGCAAAGGAAGCGGGCAACATGGTCGATTTGGACTCCAGTCCTACCAAGCTCATTGATATCGTGCGGATTGGCAAACAGCTGCTGATGACAAGGGGCTCCCTGACAACGTTCAGTGTAGCAAATGATGTTGCCAAATATTTCGCCATAATTCCTGTTTTATTCTTTGGGATATATCCGCAGCTGGCTGCCCTCAACTTTATGGGACTGACCAGTTCAAAGACTGCCATTCTTTCGGCAATTATTTATAACGCACTGATTATTATTGCGCTCATCCCTCTGGCACTTAAGGGTGTGAAATACCGTGAACTGCCTGCAGGCAAGCTGCTTAAAAGAAACATGCTGATTTACGGTCTTGGCGGCATTACAGCGCCGTTTATCGCAATTAAACTGATTGATATGCTGCTGACTGCCGGCGGAATTGTGTGAGGTGAAATGATGATGGGAAAAATGAATATATTGAAACCCGCTCTTATAAGTTTTTGCGTAATGACAGTATTGTGCGGTATACTTTATACAGCAGCCGTTACAGGTATTGCACAGATCATATTTCCGGAACAGGCAAACGGAAGCATGATTACAGTTACATTAAAGGACGGCTCGCAGAAGGAGTATGGCTCTGAACTGATAGCCCAGGAATTTACAAAACCGGAGTATTTAATAGGAAGGCCTATGGGAATATCTAACTTATCGCCTGTAGGGAGTGAACAAAAAGAGCTGGTGCAGGAACGGATTGACTGGTGGCATTCCATTGATCCGGAAAACACAGCGGAAATTCCCATGGATCTGGTTACCGCCTCGGGAAGCGGTGTTGATCCTGATATTTCCCCTGAAGCCGCACAGTATCAGGCGGCACGTATTGCCAAAGAAAGAAATATGAGTGAAGAAGACATAAATAAAATCATTGAAAAATATACTACGGAACCGTTTCTTGGTATCTGGGGTGAGCCGGCTGTTAATGTCCTGAAAGTAAACTTAGCGCTGGATGGACTGCTGTAATTCATGACAAGTGAATTGGCTTGCCGATTCAGCTTGTTTATTATAAAGAACAATCGTGGTATAATAGGAGGGAGGTGAGAGATATTGGAAACATTGGAAACGCGGCCGGATCCCGATGCTATTTTAGATGAGATCAGGGCGCAGCAGGAAAAGGATTTGGGTAAATTAAAGATTTTCTTTGGCTATGCGGCGGGAGTCGGCAAGACCTATGCCATGCTTGACGATGCGCAGGAACAGTACCGGTGCGGTAAAAACGTACTGGTGGGTTATGTTGAGCCGCACACACGTCCCGATACCATGCAGTTTTTACAGGGGCTTCCGGCATTGCCGCCCAGAAAGATCCTATACCGCAATATTGAGCTTCAGGAATTTGATCTGGATGAAGCTTTGAGACGCAGACCAGAGCTGATTCTGGTGGATGAGCTTGCTCATACAAATGCGGAAGGTGTCAGAAACAGGAAACGTTTTCAGGATATTGAGGAGCTTTTAAATGCAGGTATTGACGTCTATACCACTGTTAATGTTCAGCACATGGAAAGTCTCAATGATGTGATTGAGGACATAACAAAAATAAGAGTGAAAGAGACGGTACCTGACTATATCTTTGAACGCGCCGATATGATAAAACTTGTTGATATAGAGCCACAGGAGCTGCTCCGGCGCTTTGAGGAGGGAAAGATCTACAGGCCTGATCAGGCTCAGACTGCCATGCGCAATTTCTTTTCCCTTGACAACTTAAAGCTGCTGCGGGAAATTACAATGCGAAAAGCAGCAGACAGAATCAGCAATGAAAATCAGAATGAACGGCGATTATCTCAAAAACTGGCTAATACCAAGATGTTAGTCTGTATCGGACCTTCTCCCTCCTCAGCAAGATGTATCAGGTGGACGGCGCGGGCTGCTGACGCCTTTCATGCACATTGGGCGGCGCTCTATGTTGAAAGTATTGAGAGCAATTTACTAACAGAGGAACAGCAAAAAACAATCCGTGCAAACATGGATCTGGCTGAAAAACTTGGTGCCGAAATTGTTACTCTTTCCGGCCATGATATTGCGGAAACGGTCTCCGAGTACGCAAAGCTGTCGGGCATTACAAACATAGTGGTAGGGAAAAGCCGGAATAAAAAAACTCTTAAGAATCTGTTTGAATTGGACTTTGAGGATAAACTGATTTCATACCTGCCAAATATCGAGGTATCCATCATACCCGGCAGTACAACCCGCCGGAATTATAAAAAGCCCCGCAAAAAAATCCCGATTAAAAAGTTTAACTTTTCCCGGCTGGATTTCGTTAAGACCCTGGGGATGTTAACGGCTGCCACTGTGCTGAGTCTTGGGCTGCGCATGCTGGGTATCGGTGATCAGAATGTAATTATGGCCTATATACTCTCAGTTCTGGTCATTTCAAGGGTTACCGCAGGGCATGTATACGGAGTGATTGCGTCAGTTGTCAGCGTATTGACCTTTAATTTCTTTTTCACGGAACCCTATTTTACTTTTAACACAATACAAGCCGGATATCCCATTACATTTCTCATTATGCTGCTGGTCGCTCTGATCACAAGCACAATGACAGTAAGAATCAAGACTCAGGCAAGTCTCTCGGTACAAAGGGAGCGCCGTACCGAGGTCCTTTACGAAATCAACAAAAAGCTGCTTATAACCAGAGGACTTGAAAATATCGTTGCCCTGACAAATGAATACATTGTTAATTTGTTTGGCCGTTCCGTTATCTTTTTTGCTGCTGACCCGGAACAGGGTGAGGATGGAAGTTTCATGCAGGCACTGGATGATGTAAATGGCTCTCTGCTCAACTCAGCAGATGAGAAGGCTGTGGCTCACTGGGTTTTTCTCAATCAGAAACGGGCAGGAGCGGGTACGGATACCCTCATGGGAGCGGCTGCATTTTACATGCCGGTTATATCCCAGGGAAAGGTGCTTGCGGTTTTAGGTATTTCCTGTTTAAAAGGTACATTGGATCACAGCACCCGGTTATTTTTACGCATGATAGCCTCTCAGGCTGCAATGTCCCTGGAACGCCAGCGTCTGTCTGATGAGCAGCGGGGGATTATTGTTGAGGCAGAGAAAGAAAAAATGCGGAGTAATCTGTTACGGGCTATTGCTCATGATCTTCGTACACCCCTTGCAGGAATCCTGGGTGCCAGCTCTGTCATACGTGAAAATAAGAATACTCTTGATGAGAGTACGAGTGATAAGCTTAATGCGGATATTCAGGAAGAGGCCCAGTGGCTCCTACGTATGGTGGAAAATCTCCTGTCTGTAACCCGTATTAATGAGAGTGCCTCCAAAGTAACAAAAAGTCCGGAAGCCGCTGAGGAAGTTATCGCTGAAGCAGTTGGACGAATTAACAAGAGATTTCCCCAGCGTAAAATCATTGTCAGTGTGCCGGAAGAGCTGCTGGAGGTTCCTATGGATGGAACCCTGATTGCTCAGGTACTCATTAATTTACTGGAAAATGCCATTAAACATTCGTCAGATGACTCTTCTGTAGAGATCGTCTTAAAAAAGAAAGGTGAGAGTGCCTTGTTTCAGGTGCTTGACCATGGAAAAGGAATAGCAGAAGAGGACTATCCTTATCTTTTCACAAGTTATGTGCCAAATGGAAACAAAAGCTCTGACTCCTCCAGGGGAATGGGGATCGGCCTGTCTATCTGCATGACAATTATAAAGGCGCATAATGGTATTATGGAAGCGAATAACCGGTTAGAGGGTGGGGCAGTCTTCCAATTCTCCTTACCGCTGGAAGGAAGTGAATAAGAATGGATATTAAACCAATGGTCCTGGTTATAGAGGACGAAGATGCCATCTGCAACTTTATTACCGCAATTTTAAACTCCAACGGGTATCGGGTTGCCAAATCAAACACTGGTAAGGACGGGCTTTCCGTAGCTGTGTCTTATAATCCTGATGTGATTCTGCTTGATCTGGGACTGCCTGATATCGACGGTGTGGAAGTATTAAAGAGCATACGGGAGTGGTCAAAAATACCGGTCGTCGTAGTTTCTGCGCGGGGGCATGAGCGGGAAAAAGTAGAAGTCCTGGACTTAGGTGCGGACGATTATATCGTGAAACCATTCGGGACACCTGAACTGCTTGCCCGTATACGGACAGCGCTGCGGCACAGCCCCCAAAGCATGGGCGGGGAATCAAACGGAGCGGAGAAGGTTACCATCGGTGATCTTGAGATTGATTTCGGAAAACGAATGGTACTTCTTGACGGAACTATGGTTCATCTGACGCCGGTAGAGTATAAAATCCTGGCTTTACTGTCAAAAAATGCAGGGAAA
Source organism: uncultured Clostridium sp. (assembly GCA_963523075.1). Classification (GTDB taxonomy): domain Bacteria; phylum Bacillota; class Clostridia; order Lachnospirales; family Lachnospiraceae; genus Lacrimispora. Next base: position 398,164 of record CAURBW010000002.1, on the reverse strand, counting down.
GTACTTACCCACGATTATATCATCAAGGAGATATGGGGAGCATATGCCGATGACAGCCATACACTGCGTGTTAATATGGCTAATATCCGAAGAAAAATTGAATCGAATCCAGGAATTCCTAAATATATTTTAACGGAAATGGGAGTAGGATACCGAATGGCAGAGGAAATAAATTAAGACAGATAGGAGAGTGGTAAATATGAAACGACTGATTTTGGTAACATCTCCCCCGGCAAGCGGAAAAACATATATTTCCAAGCAGCTTGCCAGGAATCTTAAGCATGTTGTTTATCTTGATAAGGATACTCTGATTGTTTTATCTAAGCAGATCTTTGTAGTTGCAGGTCAGGAATACAACAGGAGTTCTGATTTTTTTGAAGCGAATATCCGGGATTATGAGTATTCAGCAATCATCGATCTTGCCATGGAGGCGTTAGAGTATGATGATATTGTGCTGATTAATGCTCCATTTACAAGAGAAATCCGAGATATCGGGTACATGAGTGATCTGCGGGAGAAGCTTGGCAAAAAAAATGCAAAGCTTACCGTAATATGGGTTCAGACGGATGTGGAGGTATGCAGGCAGAGGATGATTGAACGAGGCAGTGACCGGGACCGGTGGAAGCTGGATAATTGGGATGAATATATCGCAGGCGTTAATTTTGACATACCGGAAGAATTAGACGATCCCGGCTGTAACGATGATCTTCTGATTTTTAAAAATTCTTCTGATGCTGAATTTCAGACATCAATGAAAGAAATATTAGATATTATTGAAAGCTAGCTGGTACAGTCTGCAGTTTATGACAGACAAAAAATCTCTTTCGTGATCAGGATAGCTTTATTACGTAAAAACAGGCTGACTCTATAAAATGAAGTCAGCCTGTTTTTACAGTTAATTGATAGTTACTAAAAGTAATAGATTATTAATCAATTCAAGATTTAAATCAACCATCAAATAATAAAAACAGGCTGTAAGAAAAATCTTATATTGACTAATATATCATAATGTTATATCATGAAAATATATTCAATAAATCTGGCAAACTGCTATGATAGTAAAGGCAGGCCAATCATAAAAAAAGGAGTATATTATAATGAGGCAACGAGTTCGCAAGGGTATATTAGTTTATTCTTCTCTAATGTTTCCGATGACATTTTTACTTTTATCACCTTTTATAATTGTTTTATCAGCAGCAGAAGGTGTTTTAAATGGAAGCGCAATGATTTTTGGGCTTCTTCTTATATTTTCGGTCATAGGAAGCCGGCTTTTCTGCGGCTGGCTTTGTCCGGGAGGTGCTGTACAGGATTATATCACTGCTGCAAACAACCGCCACTGGAATAGTAAGTGGAAAAATCTGTCCAAATATGTGATCTGGGTGGTGTGGCTATCTTTTATCATTTTTCTATGGATACATAACTGGCCGATAAAGGGAGATTTCCTGCATTTTATGGGCATTAACAAGTTTTACCTGATCATCTATGCAATTGTGATGTCTATCATTTATTTATTTACGCTAATGACCGGCAGACGCGGAATGTGCCACAGTCTCTGTTGGATGGCTCCGTTTATGGTAATTGGTGAATCAATTGCAGACTTTTTCCATATACCCAGATTCCGGCTGAAAGCGAAACCCGATGACTGTGTCTCCTGTGGTAAATGCAGCAAAAACTGTCCAATGGGGCTGAATGTAGCTGAGATGGTTAAGTCCGGAAGTGTAGATAGTACGGAATGTATTAACTGCCTGGAATGTGTGGATGGATGTCCGAAGAAAGCAATCAGTTTTGGAATATGTCAGAATCAGTGAACCAGATTTTATCCAATGGAATTAGTATAAAACATTAAATAAGTTAAATACTAATAAAAAAGTAAAAATGGAGCAAAAATGGAAGCAAATAAAAGACTGACAAAAGCATTTAAACATGCTGAATACAGAACATTCGATAAAAATTCAAAATATATATTCTTTAGTGACTGTCATCGGGGTGACGACAGTGTTTCTGATGAATTTATACGGAACCAGAACATCTTTTTACATGCTTTAAACTATTATTATAAAGAAAATTATGTTTATGTTGAGGTGGGCGACGGTGACGAACTATGGGAATATAAAAAATTCAGTGTTATCAGGCTGGCGCATACCGATGTTTTTACTGTAATGAAAAAGTTTTACGATTCCGGCCGGTTCATCATGCTATATGGGAATCATAATATATATTTGAAATCAAAACATTTCGTAAAATCCAATTATTATCAATATTATGATTTATATAATCAAAAAAATGTAGATTTATTTAAGGGATTAGAGCCAAAGGAAGCATTGGTTCTTAACTATAAAGACAGCGGACAGAAGATCTTTGTGATTCATGGACATCAGGGAGATATTATGAATGATCAGCTATGGGTTCTGTCTATGCTGCTGCTTCGGTACTTTTGGAGATATCTCCATCTTGTAGGCTTTGATAATCCCACGAGCCCTGCCCGCAATTTATTTAAGAGGCATAAAATAGAGCGGATATACGATGTATGGATTGAAAAGCATAAAATCATGCTGATTTGCGGGCATACCCACAGACCGAAATTTCCAAAAGCAGATGACCTTCCGTATTTTAATACCGGCTGCTGTACCCGGACCAGGGGAATATCAGGAATTGAAATAATAAACGGGGAGATTTTGCTGGTTGACTGGAGAATCGCAGCCGATGAAGAGGGCGGGCTTAAAGTTCTCCGTACCGTAGTCAGAGGACCGGAGCCCATTGAAAAATTTGATGGCAGGAAATAATCCGCGTTCGTTAAAAGAAAATCTCAAATACAGCACCCTGCTCCTGGTTATATGCCGTAATTCTGCCATTCAGCAGTTCTGCTGCAGATTTTGCTATGGCCAGCCCCAAACCGAAATTGCCGTTTTTCCCTTTATAGAAACGGTCGAAGATAAAGGGAATATCGCTTTGAGGGATTCCATCTCCGTCATCGGATATTTTTAAGGATACTGTTTCGCCCTTTTTTTCAAGTACGATGGTAACTTTTTGACTGGCATAGCGCATGCAGTTGGATACGATGTTTATAACTGTCTGGGATAGAAGTATGTCATCGGTCTGAATCATTACATCATATTCCGGCAGAAGCAGCTCTAAATTTTTATCTGATTTCGTGGCCAGTCCCATAAGGCGCTGGGAATAATCCTTTAATAAGTGGCAGAGATTGACCTCTTCCCACTGGGGTTTGTACATGCCGCTTTCATATCTTGAGAGCGTGAGCAGCTCGCTTACCAGCTCGTTTAAGCGTATGCTCTCGCGTTTGATGATCCGTGCCGCTTCCTTTGTATCTGGAAATATGCCGCTTTCAATCCCTTCCGCATATCCCTGAATGGACATAAGAGGTGTGCGAAGCTCATGAGAGGCATTTTGCAGAAATGTCTTCTGATTTTTGTCGTAAGTTTCCAGCCTGCCAACCATGATGCAGATATTATCATAAAGCTGTTTGAATTCCAGGGTGTCCTGAGGAATCGTGAAATGGCTGACATCGAAATCACCCTGTCCGATCTGCAGGGACAGGACACCAAGTCTGGTGACAGGAACCGTTATATGTGCCGCTATTTTTTCCGAGAAATAGATGGCGATAAGGATCCCCAGAAGCATGATGGCAAAAAGGATGAGATTGACCGCACCCAGGTATTTATTCATATGGTCTGTTGGAAGAGCAAATACAGCAGTTAAATTGCTTAAATCATCATTGTTCATGGAATAGGCAATGGTAAAATACTTTTTGCCGTTTACAGGAATCGTGTAGACGGTTCCCTGGTCCATCTGATGAAACTTAACTTTTATGACATTCAAATATGCAATCTGTGAAGGGGCAAGCTTTATTTGTGCCGGAAATACAGGCAGCGCATTCTGGTCCAGAAGATAGAAATCCATCCCCTGTGAGAAATGAGAGGATTTAAGGGCCATCAGGATGTTTCTTGCCATATTTAAGGCTTTCTTTTCGGATGGCTGGCCTCCGTCTGTTTCCAACTCGCTTTTTATTTCCTTTTCGACTGCCCGGATTGTGGCTTTTAATTCATTCTTTGCAGTAGCGTTGATGTAGATTCGAAATGAGAGATTGAATAATATGAGTGTTGCAAGCGGAATCAGGATGAGCAGGGTCAGAAATGGCTTTTGGATCTTATTTTTTATACTCTTCATGGGTATCTCCTAATTCCAGGCGGAAACCAAAGCCCCAGACTGACTGGATTTTTACATCAGCTTCGGCTGCCGCCAGTTTTTTCCGAAGCCGTTTAATTACATCATCCGTTGCTCTGGTATCTGCTTCAAAGTCGAATTTCCATACATGCTTTAACAGCTCTTCCCTTGACACGGCCTGCTCCTTTTTTTCCAGCAGATAGACCATAAGGGCAAATTCCGTTGGGGTAATATCAAGTGTCTTTCCGTTAACAGAGAAATCTCTTTTATTCACATCCACCTTTATATTGCCAAAGAGATAGATTTCACCTTTGTAGCTGCCTAAGTCCAGCTCCATTCTTCGAAATAGCGCTTTCACTCTGGTTACAAGCTCCATTGGGGAAAAAGGCTTTGTTAAGTAGTCATCAGAGCCTAAGGTGATTCCGGCTATACGGTCGGTTTCACTGTCTCTGGCAGAAACGATTACAATCAGTGCATTGCTTCTCTTTCTGATCTCCCGGCACAGTACCAGACCGTCCGTGCCGGGCATCATGATATCAAGAATTACCATATCGGAAGGATTTTTATCAAATGCAGCATATAATTGATCTCCATCCGGAAATGTCTGAACTTCAAACCCCTCAGCAGCCAGAAAAAGCTGTATTAAATCCCTGATGGGCTTCTCATCATCTGCAAGGTAAATTCGTTTCTTTTCCATTGATCTGTAACCCTTTCTTTCGGCTGTTTCATATATTTTATCATTTTATTTTTCTAATTGATAGAGCTGCCACAATTTTGCCACAGTTTCACCTTTGAAATGCGTCAGGGAAAGGTAGTATGATTTCACACAGATAAGAAAATCCCCCCCAATGAAAGGAGAAACAATTATGAGAAAATCCATGAAATCAATTACATCTCTTTTAACAACAGCTATGCTTATTACAGGAACATTAACCGTTCCGGCTCAGGCAGCCCAGACAGCGGCAGCAAATCCAACAAAAGCGGCAGCCAGCCAGGCGGCCACAACACAGAAGAGCAAGTCCGGTACGGCAGCAAAAGCGACAGAGGCAGCTAAGGCAGCGGCAGCAAAAACAACAGAAGCAGCAAAGGCAACAGAAGCAGCAAAACCAGAAGTAAAAGCAACAGAAGCGGCAAAAGCCAGCACTGCAAAAGCAGGGGCTGTAAAAGCAGATAAAAAAGCGACAGTAAAAAAAGCTAAAAAGGCTAAAAAGGTATCTGCAGTTAAAAAACATAGTAAAGCAGCAAAAAAAACCAGTAAGGCAAAAACACATAAAAAAGCATCAAAGGTAAAAAAGACTGCAGCCAAGACCACAGTAAAGAAAACAGCAACAAAAAAAGCAGCTGTTGCTGCAAAGAAATAATACATGAGATGTAGTTCCTGTTTATAATTCGTTCTAAGCCCGCCCCCATTGATTTGGGAACGGGCTGTTTTTAGATACTGGTTTGATTTGAAGATTACAGATTGGCGGACGTTTCTTCTGTCTGAACAGCTTTCTCATTGACTTTGGTCAGTTTTACGAACTCATACCATAGAACCGATGCGGCAGCCAGACCAAGAGCAGTTAACATCTGCCAGGCAGAGAGAGGAGCCAGTTTTAGAAGTCCTGCGGCAGGCGAATAAAGGATGACGGCCAGCAGTACAATCGTCCCCACATTGACAGCCCACATGACCTTGTCATTTAAAAGCTGTCTGAACGAACAAAAGACATTGTTATAATCGGAACTGTTGACCTGCACAAGGAATAAATTTGCCAGCATGATTATGGCAAGCCCCATTGAACGGGCAGCAGGTGCATGAGCAGGGCTGCCAGCCAGAGTGATGAAATATGCTCCAAAGGAAGCTGCAAATACAAACAGACCCTGGAGTATGCTTTTGGCAAGCAGCTTTCCAGTCAGCAGCTTTTCTTTTGGATTGCGGGGACTGCGTTTCATAATATTAGTTTCAGCAGGCTGGCGCTCCAGTACAACGGAACAGGTGGGGTCGATCAGCACTTCCAAAAGCACCACATGAAGAGGCAGGAGTAATAGGGCTGCGGGAGCAATGCCAAGGAATGGACCGAGCAACGAGGAGAAAGCGATGGGGATATGGATTGTAAACACGTAACCCACGGCTTTGCGGATGTTATCATATATGCGGCGTCCGTCCCGGATCGTTTCCACGATGGTGGTGAAGTTGTCATCCATTAAGATGAGGTCAGCGGCCTCTCTGGACACCTCGCTGCCGCGTTTGCCCATAGCAATACCGATGTCGGCATATTTGAGGGCGGGAGCATCATTGACACCGTCGCCTGTCATTGCCACAATATCCCCATTCTCCTTGAATGCTTTTACAATTCGCATCTTGTGTTCCGGAATAACCCGGGAGAAAATGGAGACATTTTTAACGGCCTCCTGCAGCTGGTCATCGGACATGGCTTCCAGCATTTCCCCTGTTATGATACGGTCACTGCCGGGAATACCGATTTTTCTGGCAATTGCGGAAGCTGTAATGCCATTGTCCCCAGTGATCATGACGACACGGATGCCAGCCTCTCTGCATACGGCTATATCATTTTTCACACTTTCCCGGGGAGGATCAGCCAGGCCGACCAGTCCGAGCAGAGTCAGGCGGCAATCTGTAATGGAGGCAGGAATCGATTCGTCATTCTCAGGATTTGCAGTTGCAATTCCGATCACCCGCAGTCCTTCGCTGGATAAGTCGTTGATTTGTTTTTCTACAATCGTTCGTTCCTCATCGGTGAGTTCACAGATTGTCAGGATTCGCTCCGGACTGCCTTTTGCCGCGATAACCAGCTGGCCATCCCGGCGCCAGACGTGCCCCATCATTTTTAATTCATTGGTAAAGGCGTATTCTGTTACGAATTCATTATGAAACAGGCTTTCTTTTGAGACACCATGTTCCTCACAATAACTGAGCATGGCTTTTTCCATAGGATCATAGGTTTCTGTTTCACAGCCAAGTCCCATTGTTTCTATTAGTTGTTGTTCCGATTCGTTTGCTGTCCATATTTTTTGAACCGTCATCTGATTCATGGTAATCGTTCCGGTTTTATCCACACACAGGACTGATACGGCACCAAGTGTCTCCACACTGGGCAGCTTGCGCACCAGTGAATTCTTCCTGGCCAGTCTCCAGGCCCCCATAGAGAGAAAAACTGTGAGGATGACTGGAAACTCCTCTGGGATCATAGCCATGGCCAGAGTCACTCCGGAAAGGATACTTTCAATAAGCCTGTCACCGAAACTGTGATCAGGAATATTAAACCAGGTAAAGATGCCTACCATCAGGAAAAGAACACCGGCTATAACGGCACAGGTTTTAACCAGCCTTCCGGTCTGCTTTTGCAGCGGGGTATCTTCCTGTGGAGTTATGGCTACTCCCAGACCGATTTTGCCGTATTCGGACTGTGTCCCGGTCTTATCCACTTTAATGGCTCCGGTGCCCTGCATAACCAGTGTGCCGGCATAGCAGTAGTCCTTTCGCCAATAGTCCTCAGTCGGTTTTTCATTTCCATAAGGAATCTTCCAGACTCTCTCGGCTTCGCCGGTCAGAGAGGATTCATCAACACATAAATCAGCACAGCGGATCACTTCACCGTCTGCCGGAATCTTTACTCCTTCCTGAATCATCATTAAATCACCGGGCACAAGGCCGGCGCTGGGAATCAGTTTTTCCACCCCATCGCGTATGACCGGAATTGTCGGTGCAGAAAGGTCTTTCAGGGCGTTTAAGGTTTTATCTGTTTTCCATTCCTGTATTACATCAATGCTGATTATGCCAATTACAAAAATAAGCATAATGGCACCATCTCTGGGTTCCCCCAGAATAAAATAAATGACAGCGGCGACGATAAGTAAAAGGAACATGGGTTCGCAGATAATGTGAAGAACCTTCTTAAAAAAGTTCTCCTTCTTCTGCGGTATCAGCTCATTTTTACCATACTTCTGCTGTCTTAGTCTGGCCTCCTCGCTGGATAGGCCGTTGTAATTTGGGGTGTCTGTCATAAAAAAAATCCTCCGTTTCTCGCCGGTGCGGCGGTGTCATGATTTCTCCTATGGCACTCCATTTGAGTTCGTTGTTCCGTAAGTGAATATAAAAAAAACACACCGGCGGAACATACTACTGTCCCGCAGATGTGCATAAGATGCAATCCGCTGCCGTTCGTTGGACGGCCCAGCCCCATGCCCCTTCGGGCATCGCCTGCTCAGTTTGTACTGTTGATCTCGAATTCCATTGGAATATAATGCAGTGCAAAGAGATTTTTATATTATATGAGGAGATATGGAAAATGTCAACCATTATTTTTTTATCTGCCGAAAACATTAAGTATTCCGTGGAGAAGTATGGTGGAATAAATGTTTTTAGTCTTAAAGCGCAGTGCTCCCAGGACAATTCCAAAACAAAGACCCGTTATTACTTTCCATATCATGACTGTTGCCAGTCCTGATTCCACGCGAAAAGAGATTGTGTCAATATATCCCAGGTGCCAGACTGCAAACAGCAGCGTCGATAAGAGGTATGTGATCCACTCTTTTTTAATCTGGGTATTCAGCTCGTTCCATACAAATCCACGAAATATTAGTTCTTCAAATGCAGGTGTGATGACTGTAGAATAAATCAACAAAATAATTGCCACAAAATTGGTGCTGCGTGTAAGTATGGGGGTTGAAATCAGCAGAGCTGCATAAACAATCGTGAAAACAAGATAGCCTGCGCCAAAATGAGCAGGAAAGACAGAAAGTTTAACTTCCTTTAATTTAGCTGACAGCAGGATTAAGGAAGAAAGCAGTACCATTGCAAGCAATGAGACGATTCTGTCGGATAATTCTGTTCTTTCAATGACAAGAAAACAAACGTATCTTATTTCTATACGAAGTAACTGCAAAACAATTAATAAGCCTGTTATCTTTAAGGCAGATTTCAAGTAATTTGTGTTCAACGTTTTCCCTCCAATAAAAAATAAGCTTCAAATATTGTGATTCAAATAGGCAGCGAATGCAATAAAACCGCAAAGATCAGGGCAGGAAGCAGATTTGCCACTTTGATATTGGTTTTAAACATAAGATTCGTGCCTACACAGAAGATTAAAGCTGAACCGATAAAAGATAAGTAACTGACTGCCTCCTCTGTTAAAAATGGCTGGACAAGAGATGCCGACAGTGTGATGGAACCCTGAAAAAGAAACAGGGGAATTGCTGAAAACACAGCCCCTTTTCCAAATACAGATGCAAAAACAATAAGCACTACACCATCTAAAACGGCTTTTATATAAAGCATCGAAGCGTCTCCGGTCAGACCGTCCTGCAGGGAGCCTACAATTGCCATGGCACCGATGCAGATGGTCAGTGAAGCCGAGACAAATCCCTCGACAAAGCCATTGTCCTCCGGTGTGCTGAACTTTTGCTTCAGCCATTCCCCCAGAGATTCCGTGTGTTTATTAAGGTTTATAAATTCGCCGGTAACAGCTCCCAGTACTAAAGATAAAACCATCTTCATGGTTCCTCTTGTTTCCAGTCCGGATGAACTTATTACGAACATTTCCTGAAGTACTCCTGCAATTCCAATGAATATTACAGAAAGGCCTAATGCCTGCATAATGATATCCTGAAATCTCTGTTTTAATCCGCCTTTCAGTGTGAGACCGATTAATCCTCCTGCGATAACTGCAATACTGTTTACGATTGTTCCTGAACCTGTCATTTTTATCCTTTGCCTTTCTTTTATATCTTATCATTACGGGATCTTTTCACAGCCGACATGCTTTTACTCATAACGGGTATTATAACATCCTATGTATATGACGTAAATAAAATTTGCGAACATTGGATGCAAATATGTATTTTACCGTAATGAATACGGAAAATAACCTGATTGAGTTTCATTCACCCAATGTTATAATAAAATTACCGAAAGGAGGTGGCAGCTTGATTGACAGAAGGCAGCAGCTTTTGTTCTCAAAACTTACCGATAATGAGTACATCACGGCAGCTGAACTGGCGAAACAGATGGGGCTGAGTGAAAAAACGGTCAGGACCAGAGTAAAGGAATTAGAGAAAGAGCTTTTGCCCTGCGGTGCCCGTATCATATCGAAACAGGGGCATGGATACCGTATTTCCATAACCGATCCATCGCTGTATCAGGAACTTATAAAATCCCTGTCAGCGGACGGGGATGCATTTCCCACATCTTCACAGGAACGGATTTTATATCTTCTTTCGTGTCTGCTTAACAGCAGGGACTATGTAAAGCTGGATGATTTAAGTGCCTTTTTATTTGTATCGAGGAATGTGCTGGCAGGAGACTTAAAAAAGGCAGAGGACATGCTTTTGAAATACGGCGTCAGACTGGTGCGCAAACCTCATTATGGCATCAGAGCAGAGGGGACTGAATTTGATAAGAGGCTGTGTATTTCCAATTATCTGATGAAGCCGGATTTTATTTTGCAGGGACACCGCCGCAGAAGTACAGATGATATGAGGGCGATCGGAGACAGGCTTCTCACCTGCATCAGAGAGCATAACATCAAATTGTCTGAGGTTTTGTTTCAAAATCTGATCATTCATATATACATCGCAGCAAAGCGCATGAGGGCCGGGCTTTCTATCACTGCAAAGGAGGCTGATTTTTTTCAGATAAGCCTTGGCGAGAAAGAAATGGTTATTGCACAGGATCTCGGGAAGGGGCTGGAGGACAGCCTGGGAATCGTTTTTTCAGAGCCTGAGATAAAATATCTGGCAATTCATCTGGCTGGAAAAAGAAGCATTGGGGAAGAAGACGGCGAAAGGCTTAAACCGGAAATTCCCAGGCGGCTTATGGATCTGATAACAGAAATGCTTCAGTCGGTGTATGACAGTTTTAAAATAGACTTCCGACAAAACAGGGAATTGATTTTGTCGCTGTCTCAGCACATGGTGCCTCTGGACATCAGAATCCGGTACGATATGGGAACAGACAATCCTCTGCTGGAGGAAACAAAAAAGAATTATTTTCTGGCTTATGCCATTGCCAGGCAGGCATGTATTGTTCTTAATGAACATTATCACAAGAGCCTGTCAGAGGATGAAGTGGGTTTTATAGCGCTTCTCTTCGCACTCGCGCTTGAGCAGGAGAAGGGAAATAACGGCAAGAAAAATATTCTGATTGTATGTGCATCAGGAAAAGGAAGTGCACAGCTGTTAACTTATCGTTACAAAGAGGAGTTTGGCAATTATTTAAATCAGGTTTATACCTGTAACACACATGAACTGGATCATTTTGATTTAAGCAAAGTGGATTATATTTTCACCACGGTTCCTCTGGAAATTTCTGTTCCGGTTCCAGTTATTTCAGTGAAAGATTTTCTTGGGGACAGAGAAATTCTGGCGGTCAAAAAAGTCCTGTTTATGGGGAATAAAAGTTTTCTGTATGAATTCTACGACAGGCGTCTGTTTTTTACGGATATCCGGGGGGAAAGCAAGGAAGAGATAATTGGAGAGTTATGCAGACGTATCAGTACTGTAAGACAATTGCCCAAAGGATTTTATGAAGCAGTTTTGAAAAGAGAAAAGCTTGCCCAGACAGACTTTGGAAATCTTACGGCGCTGCCGCACCCATATAAAACACTGACTGAGGAAAGTTTTGTTTGCGTGGGAATTTTACGAAAACCGATTCTTTGGAACACAAACCAGGTACAGGCAGTTTTTCTTGTTTCCATCGGTGAAGAGGAGCAGGAGCAGCTTCAGGCTTTTTATCAGCTTACCATGAATCTTCTGCTGAATCAGAGGGGAGTGTTGAGGCTTATTAAGGAAGCATCTTTTGATACGCTGATCCAGCTTCTAATGGATGACAAAAATATCAGACAGTGATAATGGGGGAAAATAACAAATGGACATAAAAATTGAAACAATCATGATGGAGCTGGTTGTAAACGGCGGAAATGCCAGGAGCTGCGCAATGCAGGCAATTGCTGCGGCAAGAGAGGGAAAGCCTGATCTGGCTGAACAGTTCATGAAGGAAGCAGATGAGTCGATTGAGAAAGCCCACGAGTTTCAAACCGGGATTTTACAGGCAGAAGCTTCGGGAGAGCATCTTGATATGAGCCTGATTATGGTTCATGCACAGGATCATTTAATGAATGCCATGACGGTGAGGGATCTTGCAAAGGAATTTGTAAAACTTTATCAAAAGGAGCGGCCTGCAGCCGCTATGGAGTAACTGTCAACCAATGGAAAGGAGTGATATTATGATACACATTACATTGATTTGTGCGGCTGGAATGTCCACTTCCATGCTGACGCAGAGAATGCAGAAAGCGGCAGAAAGTAAAAATCTGGAGGTGGAGATCATAGCGATGCCTGAATCCAAATTCCGGAAATATAAGGGAGAAACGGAGGTCCTTCTTCTGGGACCACAGGTGCGGTATCTTCTTGAAGAAATCAAGGCCGAATTCCAGCCAAAGGGAATGAAAGTGTCAGTCATTGATATGAAAGATTACGGAATGATGAATGGGGAAAAAGTGTTGGAGGATGCATTAAAACTTCTGGGGTAGAACTGGTGCAGCAGATAAAAGGTATGTTAAAAGGAGAGGGATATATGAATAATTTAACGGAATTAATTGAGAAATATTTCGTTCCCATGGCTGGAAAGCTTTCAAAGAACAAATTTTTAAAGGCAATTTCCAATGGATTTTCCGTACTTTTGCCAATTACAATGATAGGCGCAATCTTTACACTTCTTGCTAATCTTCAGATCGCGCCCTACCAAAGCTTTGTTAAAGCCGTTCACTTAAAAGAAATATTTGGTTTTGCACCTAAGGTGACGACGGATATGCTTGCAGTTTACGCAGTTTTTCTCATTGGGAAGGCGTTGGCGGAGCAATTTGATTTTGATGATAATGTCGCCACCATAGTGGGGGCGCTGAGTCTGTTTTCATTCATGGTTTTAATTCCTCTTGGCGTTTCAGGAAAAGCAGAGAAAAGTCAGGAAATTGTTTCTATTGCGGGGGCTGTGCCCACCACGTATTTGGGAGCTGCCGGTTTATTTACAGCCATGATCGTTGGATTGCTCGTACCATTCATTTATCAGATATTTATTAAGCACAATATCGTTTTAAAGATGCCGGAGCAGGTTCCTCCTACAATCGCAAAATCTTTTAACGCTTTGATTCCAGCCTTTAGTATAGCATTTATCTTTGGTCTGGTACGGTTTTTGTTTTCCTTAACGCGTTTTGGTGATGCGAATAGTTTTGTATATACAATGATGAAAGCACCTTTGACCAGTCTTGGAGCAAGTCCGCTAACATTTATTTTGTTTATTTTAGTCTGCTCTATTATGTGGTTTTTCGGTCTTCACGGCGGCATGATCGTTATGCCTTTTATCAACGTTTTATATACGGCCGCAGGGCTTGAAAACCTGGAGGCTTATGCAGGCGGCGCTGCAGGTCCTAATCTGATTACCAATTCAACCTGGATGATTTTTGCTTCTCTCGGAGGAGCAGGAGGAACTCTTGGACTGTGCATTCTTATGGCTTTTATGGCAAAAAGCTCACGGTATAAAACCCTTGGAAAACTTGCACTTCCGGCGGGGGCATGTGGAATTAATGAGCCGATTACATTTGGTCTTCCTATGGTATTGAATACGATCATGATTATACCGCTGATTATTACGCCGGTCACCACGTTTCTTATTTCATATTTTATGATGAAGATTGGAATCATTCCTCCGCTTAATGGTACAACCATTCCTCTTGGTACTCCGGTGGTGTTTGCCGGTCTTGTTGCAGGAGGATGGAAAACGGCAGTTTTACAGATTGCATTAATAGCAGTTCAGATATTAATCTATCTTCCGTTTTTTAAAGTTCTTGATAAACAGGCCGTGTTGGAAGAAAAGGGTACAGCCTGACCTTAAAACAATCGGGAAAGGAGAGGCACCGTGGAAAAAAAATCCAATATACTATTGTTCGTGGCAGACCAGATGCGCAGTGATTCATTAAGTCACCTGGGGAATCCGGCTTCCATTACACCCAATCTTGACAGGCTTACAAAGGAGGGCGTTTCATTTCGAAACGCGTATTGCCAGAATCCGGTATGTGTGCCTTCCAGATGCAGTTTCCTTACGGGATTATATCCACATACAACAGGACACCGCACCATGCATTTCCTTCAGAATCCGGATGAACCCAATATTTTAAAGGTTATGAAGCAGGCGGGCTATGAAGTGATCTGGGTCGGCAGAAATGATGTAATTCCAGGAAACCGTACCAAGGAAGAGTATTGCAGTGAGTATTATAATGGTGTGGTAATGGAGGATACAAAAGGGGAGAGTAATAATGTCTTTGGTTTTAAGAAAAAAGGTGAAATGCCTGCCGTCAGACCTGAAGAAGACGATAATTATTATTCTTTCTATACCGGAAAGCTGGATAAAGAAGAAGCCCAGGAGAGCTTTGACTGGAACTGTATGAAAAGTGCACTGGATTATCTGGAAAGAAGAAGCAAAGAAGCAGATTCCCCGCCATTCTTTCTGTATGTGACGCTGACGTTCCCCCATCCGCCTTACGGGTGTGAGGACCCATGGTATTCCTGTATAGACAGGAAAAAGCTGCCGCCAAGAAGACCTTGTGTGGGAACTTTAAAAGATAAACCGTCCATGCTTTATGGGATCAATTCCAGGCAGAACTTAAACGGCTGGTCTGAGGATCGTTTTGATGAACTGAGAGCCACCTATCTGGCCATGGTCTCACGATTTGATTATCAGTATGGTTTAATCTCGGATAAGCTGAAGGAAACAGCGGTCTACGATGATACCAATATCATAGTATTCAGTGATCACGGCGATTACACAGGGGATTACACAATAACAGAAAAAGTGCAGAACTGTTTTGAGAACCCCATCAGCAATGTTCCTCTTTTAATAAAGCCCTCAAGAGAGCATGAATGCAGACCCCGGATAACGGAGGCCCTTGCAGAACTGGTGGATATTCCGGAAACAGTTGCAGATATGGCTGGAATCAGTCTGCCGTATAAGCAGTTTGGAAAATCACTTCTGGATACGGTAAGCGGTCTGGAGTTTCATAAGGATGCGGTATTCTGCGAAGGAGGCAGGCTTCATGGGGAGGAGCACTGCATGGAAAAGGGACACGGTCCATTATCACCTTACTGGCCCAGACTTGATACTCAGTGCAGTGAGGGGGCAGAGCATACAAAGGCAGCTATGATAAGGATGGGGAAATTGAAATACGTCAGGCGTTTGTATGAGACAGATGAACTTTATGATCTTGAAAAAGATCCAATGGAGTTAAATAATGTAATTAATGATGGGCATTATCAGGGAGAAATCTTAAAGCTGAAAGAGCGTATGCTTACCTTTTTTCTTGAAACAGGCGATTATGTGCCCAACCGCAAAGATATCCGATAGATTGTGAGGGGAATGGAATAAAAACCATTCCCCTCATGATCTGTTATACACCTAAAATCATAAGTTACCGATACCCGTATTATGCCTCACGAAAAATTTCTTCAATCAGCAATTCAATAAAAAAGTAAAAAGTTGGAGCATCATCCAATACGGATTCACTGTAGAGTCTTGTAATACATGGAAGTACAATCTTATTATCTGCATATCTGGAAATCGGTGCATTCTCAGTCATGGTGATCAGTATGACCTTTGCCCCTCTCTTACGGCAGTCTGTTACGATGTCATGGTATGTTTTACCGCCGCTGATGGAAAAGATTATTACTGTATCTTCCGGGGTCATGATTTCACACAAGGCTTCCATGGAACTTAAATCACTGAGAGCGTGTGCATCAATGCGGCACCTGTTCAGACGAAATTCCAATTGCTGCGCTGAAAAAAAAGAATGATATTCGCCGAGTATCATTATTTTTTTTGAGTTAAGGATTAAATGAGCAGTTTCTTTTAACTGAATAGAGTCAAATGAATTTTTTAATAAATTAAAACAGTTCATATATTTCTCGAAGGCAGAGAGTCCGTTTTCCTGGTTTGTTAACAGGGAACTTTTGGCTGGTGAATGCGGTGAATTCATATAACGATTCATTTCATATTTGAATTCTGAATAACCGCTGAAGCCCAGCTTTTTGCATAGACGTACAACATTGCTGCGAGATGTATTACAGCGTTCCGCCACCCCCTCTGCAGAATAACGGATCACATCAATCGGGTATTTAATTATATAATCAGCTACAATTCGCTCTCCGACAGTAAAGATTGCCATATTGTTGGTTATATTTTCTAATATATTCATGCGTAAATCTCCTTTGCTGTTAATAATAGCAAAAAACATTATAAATGTCCAATGAACAATTGACCAAAAATAGTTGACCAAAACGACCAAACGCTGTATAATGATGACAACACCAAAATTGTCTCTTGGTAATTACAAGAAGGAGGAGCGTAGATATGAGCAAAAATTATGAACAGATGGCAGAGCAGATTATTACCTGTTCAGGGGGTGGGAGCAATTTTATCACAGTTACAAATTGTGCAACAAGAGTGCGGGTTACCTACAAGGATCTGGATGCTGTCCGTGTGGAGGAACTGAAAAAAATTGAAGGTGTTCTTGCTGTAATTGTTAAGGATGCAGTTCAGATTGTTGTGGGTCCGGGGGCCTGCGTTGAAATTGCATCAATTATTCAGGAAAAATTGAAAGTACCTGAAGATCCGGAAATAGCCGCTAAAATTTCAAAAACAGGCACGGCTGCAATAAAAAAGAAAAAAATTAATATTTTTAGAATTTTTTCAGATATTTTTGTGCCCATATTGCCGGCGATGATAGCCGGCGGTGTATTGCAGGGGTTAAATAATGTGCTGAAAAATTATGCTGTCTCTAAAGCCGCAAGTGCCGGTATAGCAGCAATTGGTGATTTATCCCCGGCACAGGTGTGGCTGCAAAATTATCATTTGTTAAGTCTGAGTAATTTAATCGGAGTTATTTATGCAGCAGTATTCAGCTTTCTTGCAGTTTATGTGGGATACAATGCAGCAAAGCAGTTTAAGGTCGAACCCGTATTAGGTGCTTTATTAGGCTGCATTACTCTGCAGGGCGGTCTCACCAGTCTCGGTTCAGCAGCAGGACAGGGCGGCTTAATCGGTGTGATTCTTGGTGTCTGGGTTATGTTCTATGTTCAGAAAGCGGTGAGAAAAATTGTGCCGAATGCAGTAGATGTAGTAATAACGCCGGTTTTGACCATGCTGATCATAACAGCTCTTATGGTTAAATTATTTATGCCTGCATGTGGTCTTCTGTCGACAACCATTGTAAATGGATTAATGTGGCTGCTGAATACCACAGGACCTGTGGGCGGCTTTGTATTATCAGCATTGTCACCTTTGTTAATTTCAACTGGCCTTCATCAGGGACTGACGGCAGTTCATATGGAAATGCTCAACAGCCTTGGCAAGGCACCGCTTCTTGCAGTACAGGTTATGAGCAATGCCGGTATGGTAGGCGCTTCCTGCGCTATCTTTTTTATGACAAAGCAGAAGGCTGTAAAAGATGCGTGCAAAGGTGCAATACCAACAAGTTTTCTTTGTGTGGGAGAACCGGTTATTTATGGGGTATGCCTTCCTTCCGGATTTGGTTTTATCACAGGCTCCATCGGAGCGGGTGTAGGCGGTTTCTTTATCCGGCTTTTTGATGTGTCATTCAGTTCCATGGGTATGGCGGGCATGTCGGCTATTCCACTGGTCGCAGATGGCCGATATCTGTATTATATCATTAGTTACTTTATCGGTGCGGCAGCAGCATTTTTATTGACACTGGCTGTGGGGAAAGCGAAGCATTATGAATAGAATTGGAGAATTACAATAAATAGAAAGCAAGAGGTTATTGGAATATGAGAGCGATTATGGTATTGTTCGATACCCTTAGCAGAAGGTTTTTATCCACCTATGGGTCAGATTGGACAATCACACCCAATTTCAAAAGATTGGAGGAAAGATGTGCTGTTTTTGATAATTTTTATGCAGGAAGCCTTCCCTGTATGCCCGCCAGGCGTGAGCTGCACACAGGCAGATATAATTTTCTGCATCGCGGGTGGGGACCATTAGAGCCATTTGACCATTCTGTTGTGGAAGATTTAAAACAGGCTGGAGTTTATACACATCTGGTTACAGACCATGCTCATTACTTTGAAGATGGAGGTGCGACTTATCATAACAGATACGATACCTGGGAGGGGTTCAGAGGACAGGAAGGAGACCGCTGGGTGCCACAGATCTGTTCCAATCCATCGTTGAATAAAAATCGATTGAATAAACAGGGCGTTTCGGCACTTCAACATTATGCGAACCGAAGCAGGATCACCTGCGAGCAGGAGATGCCCAGTGTAAGGACCATTCAATCCGGGTTGGAATTTCTTGATTATTATAAGCAGGAAGACAACTGGTTTTTGCAGATTGAGTGCTTTGACCCCCATGAACCTTTTTATGTACCGGATAAATACCGTGCAATGTATGAATGCCGTGCTTCGGATCAGGCATTTAACTGGCCGCCATACAGCCCGGTTGATGACTCCGTGACCACGGATCAGTTAGATGAGCTGAAGAAGGAATATGCCGCGCTTATTACCATGTGCGATCATCACCTGGGACGTATCCTGGATTTTATGGACGGGAATGCCATGTGGGATGATACAATGCTGATCGTAAATACAGATCATGGATTTTTACTGGGGGAGAGAGGCTTTATGGGTAAAAATTATATGCCTGCATACGATGAGATTGTTCATGTTCCATTCTATATCCATGATCCAAGGTATGGAAACTGTACTGGAAGAAGGAATTCACTGGCACAGACAATCGATATTGCCCCTACACTTCTGGAGTATTTTCAAGCCGGGGCAGAGGGTTATTCTATGGATGGGAAACCTCTTAAATCGATTATTGAAAATGACACCGGCATTCATGAAAACATACTTTTTGGTATTCATGGTGGACATGTGAACATCTATGACGGGAAATATATGCTGATGAAATCCCCGGAAAAAGAAAACCTGCCTCTTGTAAGTTATACATTAATGCCAGCTAACATGAGAGGTTTTTTTGAAGAAGATTTATTAAAGCAGGGAACTTTCATACCAGGAAATCGTTTCACAAATGGGATTCCCTGTATGAAGTATCCGGACAAAACTTACGTAGATCCGGTCAGATACGGGAATTTGTTATTTGATTTAGAAAAGGATCCGATGCAGGAAAATCCGTTTTATGACAAAGATATCATGCAGGAAATGTGTAAGAAATTAAAAAAAGAAATGGAAAAGACAGAAGCACCGGAAGAAGAATTCATACGAATTGGGTTAGATAATTGACCAGGAAAGCCGGCTGTAACAGGAATGTGATGTTACAGCCGGCTTTCCCAAATTCAGTTCTTCAGCACTTTTTGTTTTTCATTACGCCAAGTATCAGCATAACCGCTGCGGCCAAAAGAGAGATTGTAATATTGTCAGCAATTTTAGCCAGCCCGGTAACAAGAAATAATAATGTCAACGCAGAAAGAACAGACAAAACAATACGGGACCTGTGTCTGTAGACCATCTGTTCCTTTTCATCCAGAGGCTTATTTTCATCCTCCACAGGTGCAAGAAAAAAGATGACTGCAGCTGACAGCAGGAGTAAGAGGATGCAAACAATGCTGTTCCATTGAAACCATTTTAGTATACTCAGAACTATTACAATAAGCAGCATTGAAAATATGTAGCAGTTTCTCTGGCTGCGGGCGTGATAGCCGCCTGCCACCGGGCGGATCAGGCCGTAGGAGATTATGAATACAAGACTCTGCCACACCATGCCAAATAGAAGACCGATAAAAAATACGCTGGCAAAGTTGAAAATATAGATGCTTCCCTGCCAGAAACCATAAGCATATAATTCCCGGTCCTCCCTGTTTATAATATCCCAATCTACTAACTTATCCGTTAGTGCATTTGCTAAGTGTTCCATGGCATCCTCCCCAGTTATATAATTTCATGTACATTAATACCTTTACCTGAAAGCTTTTTTCGTCATGGAATACCTGCATTGCACCATCATATTTTTCTATGGCTTTCTGAACACTTTTAAGTCCTAATCCATGGTTTTTCCCGTCTGCTTTGCGGGTAATATAGATGTCTTCCATTTTCTTAACCAGTCCGTCAAAGGAGTTGCTTATTACAATAATTAAGCGGCCCTTTGTGTATTTTATCTTTATATCAATCCAGCGGTCATCCGTTTGGACCACCGCTTCTAATGCGTTATCCAGAAAGTTTCCGAGAATCACTGCCATATCGAAGGTTTCCACCGATAAGTCAGCGGGAATAAGAATATCAGCCTTAATTCTGATATTCTCTTTTTCGGTCTGCTGTAATTTGAAATTAATAATACTGTCGATGGTGCTGTTTCCTGAAACCGCATATTCTTTTGTTATCCGGCACATATCGGTCAATTCTGAAAGGCGCTCGGTTAATTCACTTATTTTACCGGAATTTGCAAGTTCGCACAGGGGAGAGAGTTTGTTCTTAAAATCATGGCGAAGCATTCTCATATTTTTTAAGGCCGATTCCATCATCTCCACCTGATTTTCATAATAACGATTCTGCTCTTCTATAATTCTTCTGTTCATCTGTGCAACCAATAAGTCAGATATTTTATCGTACAGATAGAAAGTTACGATATTTATGGCAAATGCACTTGCCATACAGATAAAAATAATACTGCGGGAAACAGAGTTGTTTGTAAAAATCGTAAGAAGCATGATAATCGTGCCACAGGGAACTGTTATGAGGCTTAACCAGTATACGCTTGGGAGAGGATATTTCGTTTTCACATTCTTAAAGCCCTGCATAAGCAGCACATAAGAAAAGGAAAATATGTTGATTGTCACAATTCCGAATCCAGATTTATATTTAAAGGGAGTAAGGAGATTCAGCTCCAGAAGACTGGTTAAAAATGCAACAAGTGTTTCAATGATCATCAATGAAAAATACATGATGGTAATGGAAAGAAGCGCTTTACTGATTTTACCTTCATATAAAAGTGCAATGAAAAAAAGCGTAATAAGATTGACTGCCATATTAGTCAGAGGAATTTTCAAAAAGATATATGTTAATGTGATCAACACAAAATAGCCGAGATAAGCCAAACGTTCCAGCCCGAAATTCACCCTGCAGTCTGAGTAGAAAATATGCATATATTTGTAAATGACGAAAGTCATAAACAGATTGCCCAGACAATAGATCGCATTGTAGCTTTCCATATTCATAAAGAAATCCCCCTTATTCTTCACTGATCTGCAGTTTCCGAAATTCATGACGCTTTGACCTGCTGATCGGAAGTATTGTACCATTTGACATGACTACTTCGGTATAACGTAAAATTGCAATATGGTTATAATTAATTAAATAGGATCGGTGTATTTGTATAAATTGATATTTCGTAACACTTAACGCGGTATCCTCCAGTTTACCGTAAAAAAAGTCCTCTCCAGTTGTAAACACAATTCTGTTTTCCCGATTTAAGCTTTCAAAATATATAATCTCACTAATCGGTATTTTGTGCGTATCATAACCTTTTTGATAGCTGAAATATCCGCCCAGCCTCTGTGTCCTTTCCAAAGCAAGTTTTAAATCTTCGATGACAATCAGGGGGTTGATGGGTTTGGGAATGAAGTGCAGCGGCTGAATATCAAACAGCTGTCTGTCATAGGCGTCTTTTCCTGAAATATAAACAATTTCAGTGTTATAATTTTTCAGTACTTTTCTAATCTGCCGGCCCGCTTCAACACCATTCATGCTTCCAAGTTCAATATCCAGAAAAATTAAGTCAAAGGTTTTTTCCTGGTTGAAAGATTTGATCAGACTTTCGCCGCTGTTAAAAATGCTCAAATCAATTTTCAGAAAGTTTCTGGACGAATAATCCAATATGATGCTTTCCATCTGAGAGCATATGGCATTGTCATCATCACATATAGCAATATAAATCATAGATACTCCTTTCTGTAATAAATTAATAAATATGTAAATAATTGTCGATTGCACTCTTATTATAGCAAATTGTGTCATTTTTGCTATATTTAATTTTAAGACCTGCCCGTAAGAAATAACAACTGAATTTCATTACATTTCACATCAGCATAAACTACCATTCACTACATTAAGTTATTTTATAGTTTTTTTTTTGATAAAATATAGACTGAAAGTAGACGAAATGATAGAGAGGAGGAGAAATCATAGAACTATTATTTTTTAAATTAGTGAAAATATTGGCGAGTCTTGCGCTGGGCTTTACATCATTAAATATGAATTTGGCATGCATGCTTTTTGTTCATCAGCCCAAACTTCCGGACAATGCCAAAAAGTTACGCCGGTTTTAAATGATGATATAAAATTTAATTTATCGTTTGCCGATAATAGCAAATACCGCGAAAGCGGTGGACGCAAAGCTATGGGTCTAAAGCTGGTAACACAGCCATGACTGCCAGGCCGCCGACGGAAACCAGGCAGTGACAGCAGCCTGTTCCAATAATTTTTATGGGGACAGACTGCTTTTTTTATGAGGGGAGATATTTATGAGTACAAATGAAACTGCAAGTGAATACAGATTAAGCTCTTATCAGAGAGATATATGGTTAGAGCAGTGTATGCATCCGGGAAAACCGATTTATAATCTTGGCGGTTATATCAGGATTAAAGGGAACATTGATATTGAAATATTCAGAAATACCATGCAGCGAATCATCAATCAGAATGATACTCTAAGAACACGTCTTATGGACCGGGCAGGAGAAGCATATTTGACCATACTGCCGGAAATCAACTATAAAGCTCCATTTCTGGACTTTTCAATGAAAGAAAACCCAGCTGCTTTTTGTGCCGATTGGATTAAACGTGAGTTTTTGAAACCATTTGATCCTAACGATTATTTTTTTCAGTTTTATTTATTGAAAAGTGGTGAAAATGAATATTTTGTTTTTCTAAAAGTTTATCATATGATCATCGACGGCTGGGGCTTTGCACTATTGTACAGCCAGATGGTTGATACCTACAATGAACTGTCGGAAGGAAATATGGAAGTAAACGCAGAGGTCTATTCCTATACCGATTTTATCGCCGAGGATCAGGAATATAGAAATTCCCCGGCCTTCTTAAAGGACATTGAATTTTGGAAGAATAAATACCGAACGATTCCTGAACCTCTTTTAAGCAAAGGAATTGGATATGATTGTGAAAATGACAGCTCCATTTGGAGTGACAGGTGTACTTTGAAAATAAAAAAAGTGCTATATAACAGAATGCTTGAGTTTTGCAAAGAGGAAAACAGCTCTGCGTTTCATTATTTATTAGGGATTTTATATCTCTATTTCAGCAAGGTCTGCAATCAGAAAGACCTGGTGATTGGTGTCCCTGTTTTTAACCGGAGCAATGCCAAATATAAACAAACCATGGGACATTTTGCAAATGTAATACCGCTGAGAATAAACCCGGAGACGGATATGAGCTTTAAAGAGCTCATGAAAATAATCAGGCATGGACTTTTTGAATGCTACCGGCATAAAAGAACGAACTTTGGTGACATCAGCCGGGCAGTTTATGAAGGGGTGAGTGAGAAAGGAAATTTATTTGATATATCCCTTTCTTTTGAAGAACAGGAAATCAGAAAAAAATTTGTTACTGCTGATGAATGCCAAAATGTAACAATGACCCATCAACATGAAAGGAATGCTCTTATGCTTCTGATCTGGGGACATGAGGGGGAATCGGATGTATGCGTAAATTTTGATTACCGGCTGGATGTATTTAAAAAGTTTATACCCATTAAAAACTTCATTTCCCATTTTGAATATTTATTCACGGAAGCAATGGAAAATGGAGATACACCGATCTCTGCAATAGAAGCAGTGCCGGAGGAAGAAAAACGATTGCTGCTTCATGATTTTAATCAGACAGTGATGGAATATTCCAAAGATCAGACCATTCACGGTTTGTTTGAGAAGCAGGCAGAACAAAGACCGGATCATACAGCGCTTGTTTTCGGAGATAAAAAACTGACTTACAGGGAATTGAACAAGAAAGCGAACACGCTGGCTCATGCACTGCGAAGGCAGGGAGTGAAGCCAGACAGCATTGTTGCAGTCATGACGGAACGTTCCTTAGACATGATAACAGGAATATTTGGAACGCTCAAGGCCGGAGGTGCTTACCTGCCCATAGATCCAGGATATCCGGAAGACAGAATCGAGTATATGCTGGAGGACAGCGGTGCAGGCATTTTGCTCACTCAATCGCATCTAAAAGACAGAATTAAGTATAGCGGTAATATGATCTGTCTGGATGATGAGGAGGTTTGTATGGAAGAGGATGCCAATCCGGAGCATGTGAATAAACCGGATGATCTGGCGTATATCATCTATACATCAGGTTCTACCGGAAAACCCAAAGGGGTCATGGTGGAACATCACGGAATTATAAATCTCCAGAATTATTTTAAGGAAAGCTGGGGAGTGGACGGATCAGACCGGATGCTTCAGTTTGCCAGCAGTTCCTTTGATGCCTCCGTATGGGAGACTTTTACCATACTGCTGGGCGGGGGAACATTGTATCTGATTTCCAGGGATGTAATTAATAATCTGGATGATTTCAAGAACTGTATCAATGAAAATGAAATCACCATCACCCTTCTGCCGCCTGCGTACCTTTCAGGCATTGAGCCGGGGAATCTGCCGTCATTAAAGAAGCTGGTAACCGGCGGATCGGCTATTACAAAGGAACTGGTTGAAAAATGGAAGGACAAGGCTGCCTATATGAATGCCTACGGTCCTACTGAATACAGTGTCATTGCAACCGCATGGAACTACCAGAGCAAAGAGATGGGATATGATTCGGTGCCCATTGGAAAACCTGTGTCCAATACGAGGATCTATATACTGGATAAGGATCAGAAGCTTTTACCGGTGGGGGCGGCCGGAGAAATGTGCGTATCAGGAGACGGCATTGCCAGAGGCTATTTAAACCGTCAGTCCCTGACTGCAGAAAAGTTTGTTGATAACCCGTATGAAGCTGGGAAAAAGATGTACCGGACAGGAGACCTTGCCCGCTGGCTGCCGGATGGGAATGTGGAATATTTAGGGAGAATCGATGACCAGGTAAAGATCCGGGGATTTCGGATCGAGCTGGGAGAGATTGAAGCGAACTTACATAAGTATCCGCTGATCCGGGATGTAACGGTTATTGCCAGAGAGGACAAAAAGAAAGAAAAATATCTTTCTGCGTATTATACGGCAGAAAGCACGCTGAAAGCAGATGAACTGCGGAAACATCTTTTAAAGGAGCTGCCGGATTATATGGTGCCGTCTTACTTTACACAGCTGGAGCGCATGCCTGTGAATCAAAGTGGAAAGATTGATAAGAAGATCCTTCCTGAGCCGGACACAGGTATGAGTGCTGCAGTGGAATATGCTGCGCCGAGAAACAAAACAGAAGAGACAATGGCACGGGTATGGGAAAAGGTGCTTGAACTTGAACGGGTCGGAATCAAAGACAATTTCTTTAATCTGGGCGGAGATTCCATTAAAGCCATACAGGTAGTATCCAAACTGAACAGTTATCAGTTAAAGCTTGAGCTGAAGGACATTTTTGAACATCCGTTCATTGAAGAGCTGAGTGCTTATATTAAAACAACGGAACGTACTGCCGCTCAGGGAACGGTAAAAGGAGAGGTAATTCTTACACCGATTCAGAGCTGGTTTTTTGAGCAGGGTTCCGAGTACAGATATCATTTCAACCAGTCAGTTATGCTGTACCGGAAAGAGGGGTTTGACGAAGAAGCACTGAGAAAAGTCCTTGACTGTGTGGCGGAGCACCATGATGCGCTTCGTATTGTAATGAGGGAAAAAGCCGGGCGGATTGTTCTGCTTAACCGGGGGATGGAAGGAACGCTCTATTCGCTGGCAGTAAAGGATTTTACAAGTATGCAGTTTGACCAGAAAGCAGTGGAAGAAGAAACCGGAATTCTTCAGTCTTCAATGGATTTAAAGCAGGGGCCTCTGGTAAATGCAGGTTTATTTAAGACAAAAGAGGGAGACTATCTGCTCCTTGCCATCCATCATCTGGTGGTTGACGGTATCTCATGGAGAATTCTCTTTGAGGATATTTCAACAGGATACCGGCAGGCGGTTAAGGGAGAAGAAATTAATTTCCCGGCAAAAACAGATTCCTTTCAGGCATGGTCGGAGAAACTTTATGCGTATGCCGGCAGTGAGGAGCTTCAAAAGGAAATTCCGTACTGGAGTGCGCTGGAACAGACTGAGGTGAAACTCCTTCCAAAGGAACATGCTGTCAGCAGCAGAAAATATAAGGACAGTGACCAGGTTTTCATGGAGCTTGATAAGATCCGGACCTCCCGGCTGATCAGGGAAGTAAACAAGGCATATAATACCGAAATTAATGATATTCTTCTGGCGGCGCTGGGGGAGACCATTTCAGAATGGACTGGAGAGGATAAAGTTCTCATTAATTTAGAAGGACATGGACGTGAAGAAATTGCCCAGGATATTGATATCAGCAGAACCGTAGGCTGGTTTACCACCCAGTATCCCGTGATATTAGATATGAAAGAAACAGGGTCCTTATCTTCCAGGATTAAATCCGTGAAAGAAAGCCTGCGCACCATTCCGGGGAAAGGAATCGGTTATGGTGTTTTAAAATATCAGACCATTCTGCCAGATGAAGAAATGCTTCAATTCAATTTAAACCCGGAGATCAGTTTTAACTATCTGGGACAATTTGACCAGGATATAGACAGCGATTTATTTGCCTTATCGGACATTTCGGCAGGTGAAACCATTTCACCGGAAATGCAGCTGCCATACTGTCTTGATATTTATGGTGGCGTTAATAACGGGAAGCTGCAGCTCCATTTCACCTATCTCAGGGGCGAATATGAAAAGACCACAATAAACCGGATTGCTGAGAATTTTAAACGCAGCCTGATACAAATGATTGAACATTGCGCATCTCAGGATTATACCGAACTGACACCTGCTGATTTAAGCTCCGCAAAGATCACGGCGCAGGAAGTGGAGGCGGTGTACCGTGTGATGGAAGCATCAAAACGGAATATCAGTGATATTTATTCACTGACACCGATGCAGACTGGAATGCTGTATCATTTCCTCCGGGAAAAAGATTCCAATGCTTATTTTGAGCAGGCAGTGATCACATTAAAGGGAAGTGTTGATAAAGATGCGTTTGAACGCGCGTTTCATCAGGTGATTTTAAGACACGATATTCTGAGAACGGCTTTTATTTATGAAAAGGTGGATAAGCCGGTCCAGGTAGTTTTAAAAGAAAGACCAGCCAGAATGGACTATAAGGATATATCCCTTTTATCGGAAGAACAAAAAAAATCCTGTTTGGAAGAATGCATGACTGGTGACAGGAAAAAGGGCTTTGACTTAACCCATGAGCCGCTGATCCGGATCATGCTGATTAAAGTGAGTGAGGGAATTTACCATTTAATCTGGAGCTTTCATCATATTATAATGGACGGCTGGTGTTTACCTATTGTATTTAAGGAACTTCTGGAATCTTATAAAGCGTTCCGGGAAGGCGGTACGCCCCAGTCAGGCAGGGTATACCCATACAGCCAGTATATTCAATGGCTGGAAAACAGAGATGACCAGGAAGCATCGGATTATTGGGCTCAGTATCTCACGGAATATGAGCAGACGGAACCGCTGTCCAGAATGAAAGTTACAACTGCCGGTCAGGGTTATCTTCAGGAAGAATACGATTTTGCAATAAATGAAGAAATGAAAACAAGGCTTGAGAAAACGGCAAGAGATAACGCCGCCACCTTAAGTACAGTGATGCAGGCAGTGTGGGGTATCTTACTGCAAAGGTACAGCAATACCCGGGATGTAGTGTTTGGATCGGTAGTTTCAGGCCGGCCGGCACAGATACAGGGGGTTGAACGAATGGTAGGGCTCTTTATCAATACCA
Organism: uncultured Clostridium sp.; assembly: GCA_963523075.1. GTDB lineage: Bacteria > Bacillota > Clostridia > Lachnospirales > Lachnospiraceae > Lacrimispora. Next base: position 370,015 of record CAURBW010000002.1, on the reverse strand, counting down.
TTCCAGTCAGAGTCCGGGCAGAAAAAGGGGAAAGCTTTTCTTCTCTTATTGCAAGACAGCAGCGGGAGGCGCTGGAATCTGAGAAACACAGTTATTATCCCCTGGCAGAAATTCAGTCCAGGGTATCCTGGGGAGGGGAACTGGTTCAAAACCTTATGGCTTTTGAAAATTATCCCATGGAGGAAGCTGTTAAGGGAGAAGACAACGGTAAGGAAGATATCACAGTACTTTCTGCCAGGGTATCGGAGCAGACGAATTTTGATTTAAATATTATTATTATGCCAGGGAAGGATCTGCAAATCAAATTCCGATACAACAGTCTGGCTTATAACAAAAGCTTTTTCGCCCGGATCGCTGAGCAGATGAAAACGATAATCAGTGAAATTGTAAAGCGGCCGAATATGGCCATTGAAGAGATTGATGTAGTACCGGAGGCAGAAAAACGTATGCTGCTTCATGATTTTAATCAGACAGTGATGGAATATTCCAAAGATCAGACCATTCACGGTTTGTTTGAGAAGCAGGCAGAACAAAGACCGGATCATACAGCGCTTGTTTTCGGAGATAAAAAACTGACTTACAGGGAATTGAACAAGAAAGCGAACACGCTGGCTCATGCACTGCGAAGGCAGGGAGTGAAGCCAGACAGCATTGTTGCAGTCATGACGGAACGTTCCTTAGACATGATAACAGGAATATTTGGAACGCTCAAGGCCGGAGGTGCTTACCTGCCCATAGATCCAGGATATCCGGAAGACAGAATCGAGTATATGCTGGAGGACAGCGGTGCAGGCATTTTGCTCACTCAATCGCATCTAAAAGACAGAATTAAGTATAGCGGTAATATGATCTGTCTGGATGATGAGGAGGTTTGTATGGAAGAGGATGCCAATCCGGAGCATGTGAATAAACCGGATGATCTGGCGTATATCATCTATACATCAGGTTCTACCGGAAAACCCAAAGGGGTCATGGTGGAACATCACGGAATTATAAATCTCCAGAATTATTTTAAGGAAAGCTGGGGAGTGGACGGATCAGACCGGATGCTTCAGTTTGCCAGCAGTTCCTTTGATGCCTCCGTATGGGAGACTTTTACCATACTGCTGGGCGGGGGAACATTGTATCTGATTTCCAGGGATGTAATTAATAATCTGGATGATTTCAAGAACTGTATCAATGAAAATGAAATCACCATCACCCTTCTGCCGCCTGCGTACCTTTCAGGCATTGAGCCGGGGAATCTGCCGTCATTAAAGAAGCTGGTAACCGGCGGATCGGCTATTACAAAGGAACTGGTTGAAAAATGGAAGGACAAGGCTGCCTATATGAATGCCTACGGTCCTACTGAATACAGTGTCATTGCAACCGCATGGAACTACCAGAGCAAAGAGATGGGATATGATTCGGTGCCCATTGGAAAACCTGTGTCCAATACGAGGATCTATATACTGGATAAGGATCAGAAGCTTTTACCGGTGGGGGCGGCCGGAGAAATGTGCGTATCAGGAGACGGCATTGCCAGAGGCTATTTAAACCGTCAGTCCCTGACTGCAGAAAAGTTTGTTGATAACCCGTATGAAGCTGGGAAAAAGATGTACCGGACAGGAGACCTTGCCCGCTGGCTGCCGGATGGGAATGTGGAATATTTAGGGAGAATCGATGACCAGGTAAAGATCCGGGGATTTCGGATCGAGCTGGGAGAGATTGAAGCGAACTTACATAAGTATCCGCTGATCCTTGATGCAGCAGTGAGCGCCAGAGAGGATAAAAAGAAAGAAAAATATCTGACAGCATATTATACGGCGGAAGATGAGCTGGAAGCGGAAGAGTTGAAAAAACATCTTCGAAAGGAACTTCCGGACTACATGGTTCCATCCTTCTTTATGCAGCTGAAGCATATGCCCATGACACAAAGCGGTAAGATAGACAAAAAAGCACTGCCGGAGCCCGAAATGGGTGGAAATTGCGGGGCAGATTTCATAAGCCCAAGAAATGATGCGGATAAGAAGATTCAGGAAGTGTGGCAGGATACACTGGGAATGGAATCAATCGGAATCGACGACAATTTCTTTATGCTGGGCGGAAATTCCATCAAGGCAATTCAGGCGGTATCAAGACTGGCGTCGGAATTTGAAATTGGAATCAACGACATTTTCCAATATCCCACAATACGGAGTCTGGCGGATCAGATAAAATACTCCAAAGACAGGCTGAAAACAGCGATTGAAGCGCTTCAGGAATCAGCAGTCACCAGGATTGAAGGGAGGGGAGCCAGTGATGGCAGAATCCTTAAAAGCCTGAAAGAATACCATAAAAGAAATCAGAAGTATAAAGAAGTTGAGGTTTCAGAAAAGGCCGTATACCAGAATATACTGGTGGCGGGAGGAACCGGTTATCTTGGAATACAGATTGTACATCAGCTCCTGAAGATCACTGATTATAAGATTTATATCGCTGTCAGGGGAAAGGAGGACAGTGACGCACGGCAAAGGCTGCATGCAAAGCTTAAGTTCCATTTCGGAGATGAATTCTGCGGACAGAGAACACTGGAAGACAGATTGTGTGTATTCTGCGGAGATATGACAAAGGAATACTTCGGGCTGAGTAAAGAGCGTTATGAGGACCTGGCAGAAAAAATTGATGCAGTCATAAATTCGGCGGCAAATGTAAAGCATTTCGGGAATTACTCAGAGTTTTATGCTATTAATGTGGAAGGAAATAAAAGACTCATAGAATTTGCCGGTACAGGGAAGAAAAAAGTGTATAACTTCATATCAACTACCAGCGTGGGAAGCGGTTTAATAGAAGATCAGTCAAGTGTGGTGTTTACTGAGTATGACTGCGATGTGGAACAGAGCTCCGATAACTACTATGTTATGACGAAGCTGGAGGCTGAGAAGCAAATTGTCAGGGCAAGAGAAGAAGGCATTCTATGCAATGTTTTCAGAGTAGGAAATCTGGTCTTTGATTCAAAGTCCGGTATTTTCCAGGAAAATATTCAGGATAATGCGTTTTACACCATGGTGAAATCCCTGATAAAACTTGGATATGTCCCTGCGATTACCGATAAAACCCTGGACTTTTCCTTTGTTGACCAGGTGGCAAAAGCAGTCGTACTGCTGTTTGACAGGAAGAATTTAAAAAATGAGACGTACCATTTATTTAACAGCCATCGGATCAATATGATTTCCTTTGCCCGGTTTTTAAATCAGGCGGGGGTAGAAGTGGAGACCATGCCTGTGGACAAGTTCACCTCATTTATTATGAAAAAATACGATGATGATGAGGCGAAACAGGAAGTATCCAGAATACTTGTCCATTCCAATATATTCTTTGAAGGAGCCAGCAAAACATTATTCCTGGTGAAGAACAGAAAGACCGATGGTATCTTAAAGGCACTGGGATTCGAGTGGCCGAAACTTGACAGCAGCAGAGTAAAGCTCATGATTGAACACTGCAAAAATGTAGGGTTTATGCAATAAAAATAGCTGGAGGCAGTAAAAGATGGATGCAATCAAACTTGCAAGTTTATATTTTTTTGGAACAGAAGAATTCAATTCGTCCAATTGCATGATAGCAACAGTCAGCTTTAAGAAGAAAATTGATCCGGAACGATTGTATCCCAGCTACCGTGCGCTGGTTATGGAAAATCCGCTGCTTCAGGCAAAAATGGAAGAACAGCCTGAAAAAAATACGTTTAAATGGAACCGGTTTCCAAAAAAGGAGCTGGAAGCTATGCTTGATTTTGAAGAGAAGCAGCTTTCTAAGTATTTTACCGAGGAAGAGGTTTTGGACCGATACGATTCCACCAATTCCAGGCTGGTTTTTCACCTGTTTCCTGTAAATGAGAATACGATGGTATTTTCCATGCATCATGCTGTGTCCAATGGCCGGGGACTGATATTCTGGATTAAGAAGTGGCTTGAATATTATTCATGTGAAATTGACGCAGTGCCGGGAGAGACAGACGTCTCTTCCGGCTTAAGAGAACGAATTCTTCGAACAGGCAGAAGAATATCTGCCTGCTTATGGCTGCCTGTTTTTTTAGCAGGCTTTGCATTAAACGCTTATAAGAAGGATAAAAATGAAACTTTAGATTTAAGTTATGACAAAAAACCTAAGAGAGGCAGAGGCTACGTGAAAAAATCCTACAGCTTCAGTGCTGAAAAAACCCGTGAAATATTACGCCAGAGCAGGCGGAATGATATGACATTTGGTGAATATCTCTGTTACAGAATGACGGATGGGTTACTAGAGCATGATTCTGGAAAACAGCGGGTGCTTGTTTCCATGCCGATGGACATACAGCCTTTGCATTCCTATTCGCCTCAGACCATGCATGGTAATTATGTAGCGAGTCTTCCGGCGCAATTCTACCGGGAGGGAGATTTAAGAAAACAGGTAAAAGAAGCGTTTAAATGGTTCAAAAGAGGAGTCCCGTACGGCTTGCTGCGTTTCGCAGCTGTATTTTCCAATTCATTGGAAAAATACAAGAGATTATGTTTGAATTCGTGTAAGAAAACCATGTCTGAAAGAGCTCCGATGATGAATACCTCAATCACTCTTTCTAATCTGGGCATTATATCTTATCCGATTATGGAAAGATGGGTGGAATCGTTTTATATCTCTGTGAGAGCCCAGTCACTTTTCCTTTCATCTGCTACCATTTCAGGGCGGTTAATGATGGAACTTTGCGTTTCAAAAAATCTTTATGATCCGGAAGAAGTTATTTCTCTTTTTGACCGGATATTATCTGAGAAGAATTTGTTAAATACATAGCAATAAAAAAAGGGGAGATCAATCAGTATGGAGACAAAAATGAAAAACGTTACAGAATATCCGTTAAGCTCATACCAGAAGGACATATGGCTGGAACAGTGTATGTACCCCGGTAAGCCGATTTACAATATTGGCGGATATACAGAAATAAAAGGCGAAATTCATGTACCATTATTTAAACAGGCCATTCAGGTTTTTATCAACCGCAATGAAATGATGCGGGCTGCAGTGACAGAAAGGGACGGAGTACCGTATCTTACCATATTCTCAGAGTTTTTGTATGAGCTGCCTGTGCATGACTTTACCGGAAAGGAAAATCCCCGTGAGTTTTGTATGGAATGGATGCGCCAGGAGTTTCAGAAGCCCTTTGATATGGGAAAACGGCTCTTCCAGTTTGACCTGCTAAAATGGCGTGATAACCAGTACTTTGTGTTCATCAAGGCCTTTCATCTTATTATAGATGGCTGGGGCTTCGTACTTTCTCACAAAGAGATCATAGAAAGCTACAATGAATTATACAGAGAGGGAAAGACAGAAGAGAAACCGGTCTATGCCTATCATGATTTCCTGTTGGAAGATCAGAACTATCATAATTCAAAAAGCTTTATGAAAGACCGGGAATTCTGGATGGAAAAATACTCAAAAATCCCCGAGCCTTTGTTTAACCGAAATGCAAACGGCACTGACCAGGACAGGCAGTCAGGCTGGAGTGACAGGCGTATTTTAAAGCTAGACAGAGAATTATATAATCGGATCATTCAGTTTAGTGAAGAAAGGGGCTGTTCTGTCTTTCACTTTGTACTGGGAACCTTATTTACCTATTTCAGCAGAGTATGCGATAAGGAAGAGGTAGTGATCGGCGTACCGGTTTTAAACCGAAGTAAAACAAAATACAAGCAGACAATGGGACATTTTGCAAATGTGATTCCGTTAAGGATATCTCCGGGAAGCGATATGAGCTTTCCTGAGCTTGTTAAATATATTAAAAATGAGCTCATGGATTGCTACAGGCACATGAGGGTTTCCACCGGAGAAATCTACCGGTCTGTTTTCAGTACAACGAACGAAAAAAGCAGTCTTTTTGATATATCATTTTCCTATGAAAAACATGGGGCGACGGAAAGCTTTGTAAATGCTGAAATTGGAAGCCATGTAATGCTGCCTCATCATCATGAACGCAATGCCCTGACCGTCTATTTAAGAGAGTATGAGGATGCAGAAGTTTATATTGATTTTTCCTACCGAATGGATGTGTTTGACAGATTCATTCCAATTGAACATGTGATTTCTCATTTTGATTTTTTATTCCGCCAGGTATTGGAGTATACCGAATGCAGCATATCAGAAATCGGTATTGTACCTGAATGGGAACAAAAGAAGATGACAGAGGAGTTTCATGCAGCTGCTGCGGATTATTCCAGGAATAAGACCATTCACACTCTGTTTGAGGAACAGGTTTTAAAATACCCTGAACAGGCTGCCGTATGTCTGGATGATGAGAAACTCACGTACCGGGAATTAAACCAAAGGGCAAACCAGCTGGCATGGACGCTGAGAGAGAAAGGTGTGAAAAAAGATCAGATCATTGCCATCATGACCGGACGTTCGCCGGAAATGATCATAGGTATGATGGGGATAATCAAAGCAGGCGGCGCGTATTTAACCATTGATCCCAACTATCCTTTAGAAAGAATCAAGTATATGCTGGAAGACAGCGCGTCAGAAATTTTGCTCACTCAAAAGCATCTGAGGGATAAAGCGTATTTTAATGGTGAAGTGATCCTGCTTGATGACAGCCAAAGTTTTGATGACAACAAAGAGAATCCGGAGAACAGAAGTAATCCGGAGGACCTGGCATATATCATCTACACTTCCGGATCTACTGGGAAACCAAAAGGAGTTATGGTGAAACATCAGGGAATCTTAAACCTTCAGACCTTTTTTGCGCAGAAGCATGAGATGAATGTAAATGACAGAATGCTGCAGTTTGCAAGCAATTCTTTTGACGCCTCCGTCTGGGAGATTTTCACCACCCTGCTGACCGGTGCTACCCTTTACTTAATACCAAAAGAAATCATTAACAATTTAATGGAATTTGAACAATATGTAAATAAAAATGGTATTACCATAGCACTGCTTCCCCCAACCTATTTGTCTAACTTAGAACCAGGAAAACTGCCCACTCTCACAAGACTGGTTACCGGAGGGTCCGCAATCACGAAAGAAATGGTGAAAAAGTGGAAGGATGGGCTTACCTATATCAACGCTTACGGGCCTACGGAATACAGCGTTATTACTACTACCTGGACATATAAAGAGGAAGAACTGGAATATGAATCGGTACCCATTGGAACCCCTGTAAACAATACCAGAGTTTTTATTCTTGATAAAAAGCGTCATATACTGCCAATCGGTGCAGCGGGTGAATTGTGTATTTCAGGTGACGGTCTTGCAAGAGGGTATTTAAACCGTCCGGAGCTTACGAAAGAAAAGTTCGTGGATAACCCCTTTGAAGAAGGAGAAAAGATGTACCGGACAGGGGATCTTGCCAGATGGCTGCCGGACGGCAATATTGAATTTCTCGGCAGAATTGACGATCAGGTAAAAGTCAGAGGTTTCAGAATTGAACTGGGTGAAATCGAGAGCCAGCTGCTGAAACTGCCGCAGATCAAAGATGCAGCAGCCGTCGCGAGGGATGATTCACAGGGGAATAAATATATTGCAGCTTATATTGTCTGGGAAGAAACATTATCGTTAGACAGGCTAAGAGCAGAACTGTTACAGGAACTGCCGGATTATATGGTACCTTCCTGCTTTGTCCAGCTTGACCAGATGCCGTTAACTGTCAATGGAAAAATTGACCGCAAAGCCCTCCCGGAACCTGACCTGACTATGGATACAGGAGCAGAGTACGAAGCGCCTTCTGATGAACTGGAAGAAGGTATCTGCCGGCTGTGGAAGAAAATATTTAAGGCTGAGCGTGTGGGCATCAATGATAACTTCTTTGCACTTGGGGGAGATTCATTAAATGCTATTGTACTTTCCTCTGAAATTCATAAAGAATTTAATATTAACATCCCGTTAAAAAAGATTTTCGCAGGTCCCACAGTAAGAGAGATGGCAGAATATTTAAGGAATGCAAAAGAGGATATTTATGCTTCCATCAAACCGGTGGAACAGGCAGAATATTATCCCATGTCATCTGCCCAGAAGAGAGTATATGTATTAGGGCAGCTGGAGGACGGTAAGACAGTATATAACATACCGGGGGCCGTACTGATTGAAGGCAGTATTGACCCGCAAAAAACAGAAGCTGTTTTTAAAAAGCTGATCGAACGTCATGAGACTTTAAGAACCTCCTTTGAGATGATGAACGGGGAACCGGTCCAGAGAGTGCATAAACAGGCAGAATTCAGCGTGTCTTACAGGGAAGCGCCGGAAGAAACAACAGATAGCCTGCTAAATGAATTTATAAAGCCCTTTGATTTAAGCAAAGCACCTCTTTTGCGGGCAGGTCTGGTGAAAACCGGGGATAACAGCCATGTTCTTTTGTTTGATATGCACCATATTATCTCTGACGGAGTTTCCTTGGAGATTCTGATCCGTGAATTTTCAACCCTTTATGAAGGAACGGAGTTAGATCCGCTCAGGCTTCAGTACAGGGATTATTCCGCATGGCAGAATCAGATGTACGGGGATGGAACCTTGAAAAAGCAGGAAGAATACTGGCTGAAAACCTTTGAAGGTGATATCCCTGTACTTAACATGCCCCTTAATTATCAAAGACCGGCAGTACAGAGCTTTGAAGGAGACAGAGTCAGGTTTCATTTAAGCAGGGAGATTTCCAGGAAGCTTCAGGGGGTGGCAAAGGATAACGGAGCAACCATGTATATGGTGCTGCTTGCAGCATATAACACACTGCTTTATAAATACACCGGACAGGAAGATATTATAGTGGGTTCGCCGATAGCTGGAAGGCCCCATGCCGATCTGCAGAATATTATAGGAATGTTTGTCAATACTCTGGCAATGAGAAACTATCCCCGGGGAGAGAAGACCTTTCAGGACTTTTTGACAGAAGTCAGGGAAATGGCTCTTGGTGCGTATGAGAACCAGGATTATCCCTTTGAAGAGCTGGTGGAAAAGCTTAAGCTGAAACGGGATGTCAGCCGAAATGCTCTTTTTGATGCTTTCTTTGCCCTTCAGAGTGTAGATACTGCAGCGTTTGCAATGAATGGGCTGGAAATGATGCCTTACAGCTATGATGTAAAAATGTCCAAATTTGACATTGCCCTGACTGCCAAAGAGGAGGAAGCGGGTATCGGGTTTGAGCTGGCATACTGTACCAGGCTGTTCAGTAAAGAAACCATGGAGAGGGCCGCAGTCCACTACGGCGCATTGCTGGAAGAGATTGCCTCTGATCCGCAGACCCGGCTTAAAGATCTTCAGATGCTGGAAAAGGAAGAATTTCAAAGAATTGTATATGGCTTTAATGATAACTCTGCAGAGTATTCCAGGAATAAAACCATAATTCAGGTATTTGAAGAACAGGCGGAGAAAAATCCTGACCGGGTGGCTGTGGAATTTGAAGAAAGCAGCCTGACTTATGGGGAATTGAATGCACGATCCAACCAGCTGGCAGGGGTATTAAGAGAAAATGGAGCCGGTACGGAAAAGACCATCGGTATCATGACAGAGCGCTCGGTAGAAATGATAGTGGGAATTATGGCAGTGCTGAAAGCAGGAAGCGCTTATCTGCCCATCGACCCTCTTTACCCGGAAGCAAGAATCCGGTATATGCTGGAAGACAGTCAGACGGAAATCCTGCTGACGCAGACAGAGTTAATGGACAAGGTGCAATTCTCCGGAAAAATACTGGACTTAAAGAATGAGTCATTGTATCAGGGAGACGCAGCGAATATATCTCCGCTTAATTTCCCGGATGACATGGCCTACGTTATCTATACTTCGGGAACAACAGGTATGCCAAAAGGAGTCATAATCGAGCACAGGAATGTGCTGAATCTGACAGCAGGTTTAAACAGGCATATTTACGGAAAGTATGACAGGAATTTAAAAGTTGCCCTGGTGGCACCCTACGTCTTTGATGCATCGGTCAAGCAGATATTCCCGACTCTGATGCTGGGGCATACACTTTGCATCATTCCGGAAGAAGCAAGGCTGGACGGCATGAGTCTGCTCCATTACTATAAAGAACATTCCGTGGATGTCTCCGATGGTACCCCGGCACATATCCGTTTTCTGGAGAATGCCATGCAGGAAGGAGAGCCTGCTTTAACGGTAAAGCATTTTGTAATCGGCGGTGAGGCACTGGGGATAGAAACGGTAAAGAGTTTTTATGACCGGATTGCCGGAGAAAAACCCAGAATCACCAATGTTTACGGACCCACAGAATGCTGTGTAGATTCTACCTTGTTTTCCATTGATTATGAAACCGCAGCCGGACTGAACTCCATTCCCATCGGAGCGCCGCTCAACAATGTCCAGGTCTACATTCTTGGAAAAGACAGAGAGGTACTTCCCCTTGGCGCGGCAGGAGAGCTGTACATATCCGGTGACGGAGTGGGAAGAGGCTATTTAAACAGAATAGAACTGACAGAGCAGAAATTTGTGGAAAATCCGTTTGTTCCCGGAAGCAGGATGTACCGGACAGGGGATTTGGCAAGATGGCTGCCTGATGGGACGGTGGAGTTCCTTGGAAGAATTGATTATCAGGTAAAAATCCGCGGTTACAGGATCGAACTGGGTGAGATCGAAAACCGTCTGCTGACCCATGAGTCAGTCAGGGAGGCCGCAGTGATTGACCGGGAAGACGGATACGGAACAAAATATCTCTGTGCATATATAGCAGGAAAAGAAGAACTTACAGCAGGGGAACTGAGAGCATACCTGTTAAGGGATCTGCCTGAGTATATGGTGCCGTCCTATTTTATTCAGCTTGAAAAGCTGCCCCTTACCTTCAACGGAAAGCTTGACAGAAAGGCACTGCCGGAGCCGGAGGGCAGGATCGATACCGGTGTGGAATACGAAAAGCCGGATGGAATGGTGGAAGAAAAGCTGGCTGTTATCTGGCAGGAAGTACTGAAAGCTGAGAAAATCGGAAGAAAGGATAACTTCTTTGAACTGGGAGGACATTCTTTAAAAGCGACCGTGCTGATTTCCAGAATTCATAAGGAATTCAACATTAACATTCCGTTAAAAGCGGTCTTTGCAGGACCGACAATAAAGGAAAATGCAGAATATATTAAAAATGCAAAAGAAGATATTTATGCTTCCATCAAACCGGTGGAACAGGCAGAATACTATCCCATGTCATCTGCCCAGAAGAGGGTATTTGTATTGGGGCAGCTGGAGGACAGCAAGACGGTCTATCATATGCCCGGAGCTGTTATGATTGAAGGCGGTGTGGATATACAAAAAACAGAAGCTGCTTTTAAAAAACTCATTAAGCGCCACGAAACTTTAAGAACCTCTTTTGAAATGATGGATGGAGAGCCGTTACAAAGAGTGCACGATCAGGCTGATTTTTGTGTAACCTGCAAAGAGGCACCTGGAGAAACAACCGAAGACCTGTTAGGTGAATTTATAAAGCCCTTTGATTTAAGCAAAGCACCTCTCTTAAGAGTAGAATTGGCAAAGACTGGAGAAAACAGTCATGTTCTTTTATTTGATATGCACCATATTATCTCCGACGGAGTTTCCATGGAAATCCTGATCCGGGAATTTATCACCCTTTATGAAGGTACGGATTTAAATCCGCTCAGGCTCCAGTACAGGGATTATTCCGCATGGCAGAATCAGATGTACGAGGATGGAACCTTGAAAAAGCAGGAAGATTACTGGCTGAAAACCTTTGAAGGTGAAATTCCGGTACTTAACATGCCCTTTGATTATCAAAGGCCGGCAGTACAGAGCTTTGAAGGAGACAGGATCAGATTTCATTTAAGCCAGGAGATTTCCAGTAAGCTTCAGGGCGTGGCCAGGGAAAACGGCGCAACCATGTACATGGTGCTGCTTGCAGCATATAACACTCTGCTTTATAAATACACTGGTCAGGAAGATATTATAGTCGGATCGCCGATTGCAGGAAGACCTCATGCAGATCTTCAAACTATTATAGGAATGTTTGTAAACACTCTGGCAATGAGAAACTATCCCCAGGGAGAGAAGACCTTTGAGGAATTTTTGAGGGAAGTCAGAGAAATGGCCCTGGGTGCGTATGAAAACCAGGATTATCCCTTTGAAGAGCTGGTGGAAAAGCTTAAGCTGAAAAGGGATGTGAGCCGGAGTGCCCTTTTTGATGCTTTCTTCGCGCTGCTTAATGTGGATGCGGCAGCACTGATCATGGATGGACTAAATATCACGCCTTACAGCTATGAGGTGAAGATGTCCAAATTTGACATTGCCCTGACTGCCAAAGAGGAGGAAGCCGGAATCGAGTTTGAACTGGCATACTGTACCAGGCTGTTTCGTAAAGAAACCATAGAGAAAGCCGCAATTCACTATGCCACATTGCTGGAAGAGATTGCCTCTGATCCGCAGACCCGGCTTAAGGATCTTCAGATGCTGGAAAAGGAAGAAATTCAAAGAATTGTATATGGCTTTAATGACAACTCTGCAGAGTATTCCAGAGATAAGACCATAATTCAGGTATTTGAAGAACAGGCAGAGAAAAGTCCTGACCGGATTGCTGTGGAATTTGAAGAAAACAGCCTGACTTATGGGGAATTAAATGCACGTTCCAATCAGCTGGCCGCAGTATTGAGGGAAAACGGAGCGGGTCCGGATAAGACGGTAGGAATTATGACAGAACGTTCGGTGGAAATGATAGTGGGAATCGTGGCAGTACTGAAAGCAGGAAGTGCCTATCTGCCTGTTGATCCCCTTTATCCGGAATCAAGAATCCGGTATATGCTGGAAGACAGCCGGACGGAAATCCTGCTGACGCAGACAGAAATGCTGGACAAGGTGCAATTCTCTGGAAAAATACTGGACTTAAAGAATGCGTCATTGTATCAGGGAGAGGCAGGCAATATAGCTTCGGTTAATACTCCCCAGGACATGGCGTACGTCATCTACACTTCAGGAACAACAGGTATGCCAAAAGGAGTCATGATCGAGCACAGGAATGTGCTGAATCTGACAGCAGGTTTAAACAGGCATATTTATGGAAAGTACGATGCAGACTTAAAAGTTGCACTTGTGGCACCTTATGTTTTTGATGCATCGGTCAAGCAGATTTTCCCAGCTCTGATGCTGGGTCATACACTTTGCATCGTGCCGGAAGAAGCAAGGCTGGACGGCACAAGTCTGCTCCGCTATTATAAAGAACATTCCGTGGATGTCTCCGATGGTACCCCGGCACATATCCGTTTTCTGGAGAATGCCATGCAGGAAGGAGAGGCTGCTTTAACAGTAAAGCATTTTGTAATCGGCGGTGAGGCACTGGGGATAGAAACGGTAAAGAATTTTTATGACCGGATTGCCGGAGAAAAACCCAGAATCACCAATGTTTACGGACCAACAGAATGCTGTGTGGATTCCACCTTGTTTTCCATTGATTATGAAACCGCAGCCGGACTGAACTCCATTCCTATCGGAGCGCCGCTTAACAATGTCCAGGTCTATATTCTGGGAAAAGACAGAGAGGTGCTGCCCCTTGGCGCGGCAGGAGAGCTGTACATATCCGGTGACGGAGTGGGAAGAGGCTATTTAAACAGAATAGAACTGACAGAGCAGAAATTTGTGGAAAATCCGTTTGTTCCCGGAAGCAGGATGTACCGGACAGGGGATTTGGCAAGATGGCTGCCTGATGGAACGGTGGAGTTCCTTGGAAGAATTGATTATCAGGTGAAAATCCGCGGATACAGGATTGAACTGGGCGAAATCGAGAACCGTCTGCTAACCCATGAGTCAGTCAGGGAAGCCGCAGTGATTGACCGGGAAGACGGATACGGGACAAAATATCTCTGTGCATATATAGCAGGAAAAGAAGAACTTACAACAGGGGAACTGAGAGCATACCTTTTAAAGGATCTGCCTGACTATATGGTGCCGTCCTATTTTATTCAGCTTGAGAAACTGCCGCTTACCTTTAATGGAAAGCTTGACAGAAAGGCACTGCCTGAGCCTGAGGGCAGGATCGATACTGGTGTGGAATACGTGAAACCGGAAGGAATTGTGGAAGAAAAGCTGGCGGTTATCTGGCAGGAAGTGCTGAAAGCTGAGAAAATCGGGAGAATGGATAACTTTTTTGAACTGGGAGGACATTCTTTAAAAGCGACAGTGCTGGTTTCCAGAATCCACAAGGAATTTAACATCAACATCCCGTTAAAAGAGATCTTTGCAGGACCGACAATTGCTGAAATGAAAAAATATATAGAAAATGCAAAGGAAGACATCTATGCATCGATTGAGCCGGCAGAAAAAGCGCAGTATTATCCAATGTCTTCTGCGCAGAAGCGGGTCTATGTATTAAGCCAGCTGGGAGGCAATGGAATTACCTATAACATGCCTTCTGCGTTGCGGATAGAAGGCAATATTGATATAGAACGTCTGCAAACGGCTTTCCGTCAGCTGATTGAGCGCCATGAAACCTTAAGAACATCCTTTAAAACAATAGATGGAGAACTGATCCAATGGGTGGACGCCCATGTCGATTTTACAGTCGGGTATGAAGAAGCCAATGAAGAAGAGGGGAAGGAGATTGTCCGTAATTTTGTAAAGCCTTTTGACTTAAGCAAGGCACCTCTTTTGAGAGCCGGACTGGTAAAATTGAAAAATGACAGCTGCATCCTGATGTTTGATATGCACCATATCATTTCCGACGGAGTTTCCATGGAGATACTGCTAAGAGAATTCAGCGCTCTTTATAAAGGGAAGGAATTAAAACCACTGCAGCTTCAGTACAGGGACTACTGCGTATGGCAGAATCAGATGTATGGGAAGGGTTCACTGAAACAGCAGGAAAATTACTGGCTGGAGACATTAGGCGGTGAAATACCTGTACTTAACATGCCGGCAGATTACAAAAGGCCGTCAGTGCAAAGCTTTGAAGGAGACAGAGTTCGTTTTCACTTAGGCAGCGAAATTACCGGAAAGCTTGGTAAAATTGCAAAAGAAAACGGAGCCACCATGTACATGGTACTGCTGGCAGCCTACAACACGCTGCTTTACAGATATACAGGGCAGGAAGATATTATAATCGGCTCCCCCATTGCAGGAAGACCTCATGCAGATCTGCAGAATATAATTGGGATGTTTGTTAACACCCTGGCAATGAGAAATTACCCCCAGGGAGAAAAAACATATAAGGAATTTCTGGCAGAAGTCAGAGAAATGGCCCTGGGCGCTTATGAAAACCAGGATTATCCCTTTGAAGAGGTAGTAGAAAAACTGGGCTTAAAGGGAGACATGAGCAGAAATGCTTTGTTTGATACCATGTTTGCACTTCAGAATATGGAAACCGGAATGTTTAAACTGGCTGGAATGAAAGCCGCTCCTTATGGCGGCGGGGCTCCTATAGCAAAGTTTGATATGACTCTGGCTGCCATTGAAACACAGGAAGGCATTTCATTTGAACTGGAATACGGGATTAAGCTGTACAAAAAGGAAACCATGGAAGCCCTTCTAAAACATTTTGTCAATATTTTGAAAGAGGTAGCAGAAAATCCTCAGGTGAAGCTGAAGGACATTCAGATTCTTGATGAAGAAGAACGGAAAAAAATATTATATTGCTTTAACAGGACAGCGGAACCGTATCCAAAACACAGTACCATTCATGGTGCCTTTGAGGAACAGGTCAGAAGGGCTCCGGATAAGGCAGCAGTAGTCTTTGGTGAGAGCAGTTTAAGCTATCTGGAACTGAACAAAAGAGCCAACGGTCTGGCAAAAATACTGAGAAGCAAGGGGGTAGGGACAGATAAAATTGTTGCCATTATGGCGGAACGCTCTCTGGAAATGATTGTTGCAATGTTTGGAGTATTAAAAGCAGGAGGAGCCTATCTGCCTGTAGACCCCAATTATCCAGAGGATAGAATCCGGTATATGCTGGAGGACAGCGGTGCAGCGGTTGTCCTGACACAAAGGCATCTGGAGGAGAAAGCTGTGACTGACAGTGAGGTGATTTTCCTTGATGACCAATTCTGTGAATGCGGGGAAAACCCGGAAAATTTAAGCAGTGCAGGAGATTTAGCGTATATTATCTACACCTCAGGTTCAACGGGAAAGCCAAAAGGTGTTATGGTAGAACATCATGGAATCATAAACCTCCGGAATTATTTTAAGAGATACTGGAAGGTGGACGAAAACCAGCGGATGCTTCAGTTTGCAAGCAGTTCCTTTGATGCTTCGGTATGGGAGATCTTCACCAGTCTGCTGGGAGGCGGGACTCTGTATCTGATATCAAAGGACACCATAAATAACCTGAATGAATTTGAAGCATACGTCAATAAAAAGGGAATAACCATAGCATTGCTGCCGCCTACTTACTTAGCCGGAATTGAACCGGGAAAACTGCGTACACTGAAAAAACTGGTTACCGGCGGTTCCGCTATTACAAAGAACATGGCGGATCAGTGGAAAGACAGTGTTGAATATATGAATGCCTATGGTCCAACGGAATACAGCATTATAACCTCCGCCTGGAAGTACAGGGAAGAAGAGATGTGCTACGGTTCCGTACCGGTCGGAAGACCTGTGGACAACACGAGAATCTATATCCTGGACAAAAACGGCAATCTGCTGCCAACAGGTGCGGCAGGAGAATTGTGTGTAGCCGGAGACGGAATTGCCAGAGGTTATTTAAACAGACCGGAGCTGACAGCTGAAAAATTCACAGCTGATCCATTTATGACCGGTGAAAGAATGTATCATACGGGAGATTTAGCCAGATGGCTTCCGGATGGAAATGTCGAGTATATGGGAAGAATTGACGACCAGGTAAAGATCAGGGGCTTTCGGATCGAGCTTGGAGAAATTGAAGCCCGGCTGCTTCAGTGTCCGTCTGTACGTGAGGCGGTGGTTATAGCACGTGAAGACAGTCATGGAGATAAGTATCTTGTTTCCTATTATACGGGAGAAGAACTGGAAGCTGCAAAACTCAGGGAACAGATGGCTGAAGCATTGCCGGACTATATGGTGCCGTCCTATTTTGTTCAGTTGGATGCGATGCCTGTGACTGCCAATGGTAAGATCGATAAAAAAGCATTACCGGAGCCGGAAATAGGCGGAAGTGGGGAGACAGAGTACATCGGACCTAGAAATGACACAGATGCCAAAATCCAGAAGGTATGGCAGGAGGTCCTGGGAATCGGGCAGATCGGTATTGACGACAACTTCTTTATGCTTGGAGGTAATTCCATTAAAGCGATTCAGACAGTATCCAGACTGGCAATGGAGTTTGAAATAGAGATTAACGATATTTTTAAGTGTCTGACCATACGGGTTTTATCGGATCATATCAGATATTCCAAAGACAGGCTGAAGAATGCCTTAAATGCCTATAAAGAAGCGGCTGTTACAGCACAAAGCGGTCTGTCTGCTTTAGAGGAAGGCATGGAAAAACGCATCATTAAATATAAGACCAGGATCCAGAAGTATAAGAAAATGGACGTATCAGAAAAAGCAGATTACAAAAATATCCTTCTGGCTGGAAGTACCGGTTATCTGGGAATACACATTTTATACCAGCTGCTGCGAAATACCGATTATAAGCTTTATGTGCCGATCAGAAGTAAGGATGACAAAGAAGCCTGGGAAAGGCTCTGTAAAAAGCTTGAGTATTACTTTAATCCCGATGCACAGCTAAAGGAAATTGTGGCAGACAGAGTCTGTGCATTTTGCGGAGATCTGGCAAAAGACAATATGGGCTTAAGCAAGGAACTGTATGAAGCACTGGCAGAGGAAATTGATGTGATCATTAATTCAGCGGCGAACGTGAAGCATTACGGCCACTACTCTGAGCTGTACGACGCCAATGTGGCAGGGAATGAAAGGCTGATTGAATTTGCCCGGGCAGGGAAGAAAAAGGCGTACAACCTCATTTCCACAACCAGCATAGGAGAGGGCAATATAGAGGGAAAGACCCGGGAGCTGTTTACCGAATACGATTGTGATCTGGGGCAGAACTCAGAAAACTACTACTCACAGACGAAATTCGAAGCGGAGAAGATGGTTGTAAAAGCCCGGGAAGAAGGAGTAAACGCCAATGTGTTCCGGGTAGGTAATCTGGTATTTGACTCTGCCACAGGCATTTTCCAGGAAAATATCACAAACAACGCGTTCTATGCTGTGATCAGATCCTGTATCAATCTTGGCTGTTTTCCTGAGACGACAGAAAAGAACATTAATTTCTCTTTCATTGATCAGGTGGCCAAAGCGGTTGTGCTGCTGTTCGACAGAAAAAAATTGCAGAATGAAACGTATCATCTGTATAACAGTCACACCGTGAGCATGAGTTTTGTTGCAGAGCTGATCAATCAGGCTGGGGTGAAGGCAGAGATCCTTCCCCCTGCAGAATTTGTGGAGAATCTGCTTAAAGAATATGATGATGAAGATAAAACAGATGATATCACTCAGATTCTTGTCCACACCAATATGTTATCCGGCAGCCTTAAAAAGACCTCATTTACCCTGTTAAACAACAAAACGGATGTGGTTTTAAAAGCTGCAGGCTTTGAATGGTCCAGACTTGACCGTGAAAAGGTAAAGCTAATGCTTGAGCACTGCATGAAGGTGGGATTTATCAATGGTTTTGTAAAGGAGAGAGAAAGTGAGCAGAATTAAATTGTTTTGTTTGCCTTATGCGGGAAGTTCAGCAATGATATACTATCAATGGAGCAAATTTCTGGATCAGGATATTGATTTGCAGCCTGTGGAATTAGCAGGAAGAGGGAGCAGAATTGATGTACCCTTATATGACAGTATGAATGGAGCAGCACAGGATGTGTGCTGTTCCATAAAAAATCAGATAAAAGATACGCCATATGCCATATTCGGGCACAGCATGGGCAGTTGGATTGCATTTGAATTATATCATGAGTTAAAAAAGTCAGGACTTCGTATGCCGGAACATATTTTTTTCTCCGGAAACAGGGCCCCCCAGCTGAATGTAAAAAGAAATAAAATAATCCACAATCTGCCGGAACATGAATTTAAGAATGCCATCCTAAAAATGGGGGGCACGCCGAAAGCTGTTTTCGAAGACTCCGCGCTGGCTAAAATTTTTGTTCCGTTAATAAGGGCAGATTATAAAATTACGGAAAAGTACCAATATACGCCTGGAAAAGGCAAACTTGAGTGTGGGGTTTCGATTCTGTGCGGCAAGGATGACACCATCACTGAAGAGGGCATAGAAGCGTGGAACGAGCATGTTTTAAATGAGGCAGATATTGTATATTTTGACGGAGGACATTTTTTCCTAAACCAAAATGTTGGAAATGTTACAGCCTACATTAACCGTACGCTTAAAAGAGCTGATAGCTATGTATCATAGAATCCGTACGCTTAATGGAATATCCGGGTATAATTAATAATTGAAGTTCAGAAGGGATCAGGGAACGGTGCAGTATGGGAAGTTCAGTTAATAAGTGTGACTGTCAGGCTATTAATCCGGAGTTGGCAGAAAGAGTAAAATCAGAAATGAAAGATGACGGCTGTTTTTTTCTTCTCTCTGCATTCTTAAAATTAATTAGTGATGATACCAGAATAAAGATCATGTATGCATTATCAAAAAGTGAATTATGTGTGAATGATCTGGCCATCATTTTAGATATGACAAAATCAGCAATCTCCCATCAATTAAGGCTGCTTAAGGTATCAGGCCAGGTAAAATCAAGAAAAGAGGGGAAATTTGTTTATTATTCCCTGAATGATGAACATGTATTTGAGATAATGGAAAATGCTTTGATTCATGTAAAACATGAAATATAGTATTTATATAGAAATTTAAAAACAGGGACATGCAGCAGGCATTTTGCTTTCGGCATGTCCCTGTTTTGTAATAAAATGTCAGGAAGTTAAATTATAAATATTCTTGACAGGATTTCAGGCAGGGAGTAATATCTATTTAGAAAAATATCTAAATAACTAGGAGGACTATATTGGGATTTCCAGATACGTTTAAGGCTCTCTCAGATCCGGTCAGGCGTGAAATCCTGTTGATGCTGAGAAGCGGCCGTTTATCTGCCGGACAGATTGCAGAAAAATTTGATATGACAAATGCCACGATTTCATACCACCTTTCACAGTTAAAGAAGGCAGACCTGGTATTTGAAACAAAGCATAAAAATTTTGTTTATTATGAACTGAACACATCTGTTTTTGAGGAGCTTATGCTTTGGCTGTCTCAATTTAAGGGAAAGGAAGGGAAAGATGAAGATTAAAAGAACAATTGTCTTAACCTCTGTTATGTGTATGCTTCCAGAGATACTCTCTGTTATACTCTATAAGAGACTGCCGGAACAAATCGCTGTACACTGGAACAGTGCAGGGGAGGTTAACGGATATCTGCCAAAAGCTATGGCTGCGTTTGGAATGCCATTTGTATTTCTGCTGTTGAACTTCTATTCAAACATTCGGCTGCTCTATGATCCCAGACGGGAGGGGCACTCGAAAGTTCTCCGAGCCATCAGTATCTGGACGATACCTCTTACTTCTCTGATTCTGGTTCCTGCTACGCTGTTTATAGCACTTGGCGTTAAAATTCCAATGTCCGCATTATCGTTTTCCGTGGTAGGTATTCTGCTTATTGTAACTGGAAATTATTTACCGAAAAGCAGGAGAAATTACGTGATGGGAGTGAGGCTTCCATGGACCTTTCATGATCCCGATAATTGGAATAAAACAAACCGGATGGCCGGCCATATTATGGTGGCAGGAGGAGTAATCATCCTGGTGAGCGGATATTTGCAGCAAATAGCTGTTTTACATGGAGTCTCTATTATTATTGTTATAACAGTTCTGATCATTGTAATTCCCTTTTTTTATTCCTTTGCCCTATATAAAAGAGAGCAGGATAAAAATCCTCTTACGTAAAAAATGGAACTGGAGAATCATGAAGATGGATCGATGCACGTGAAAACAACTAAGCTTGTTAAATTTTTTGGTGTAGTTTTGATATTGATGGGACTTAGCTTATTATACTTAAATTTAGTACGATAATTATATTAGTTAATATAAATCAGATTTGGAGGTGTTATATGGCAACAATTCTTGTTGTTGAAGATGATAAACATACAAGACTGCTTACCTGTGCCAGATTGAAACCCCATTATGCAGTGGAAGAGGCGGAAAATGGGGAACAAGCGTTGAAAATGTTGGATCAAAAACATATAGACCTCATTATTGCCGATATTCAGATGCCTGTTATGAATGGCTATGATCTGGTAAGGGAACTGCGGGAATCAGGGATACAAATACCAGTTATCATGTTGACAGCAATGCACACGTTTGATGATAAAAGAACAGGCTTTGCTTCCGGCACAGATGATTATATGACAAAGCCGATCGATTATGAGGAGCTTCTCTGGCGTATAAAAGCACTTCTAAGAAGGGCCAATATAGTCAGCCAGAGAAAAATTATAATTGGAGATATTACTCTTGATTCAGCCGCTTATACCGTAATAAGAGAAGGAACAACCACAGAACTGGCAAAGAAGGAGTTCGATCTGCTTTATAAATTGCTTTCCTATCCTGGTATGATTTTTACGAAATCCCAGCTTCTTGATGAAATATGGGGTTATGATACCAATAGCGATGAGACAACGATAAAGACCCATATAAACAGACTGAGGAATAAATTTGCAGACTGTACGGAGTTCGAAATCATTACAATCAGGGGATTGGGGTATAAGGCGGAGATCCATGAAAAATAGTTACAGTAAAGGGAGGAGGATAAAAATTATAGGAAAATTTTTTAAGAAGAAACCACTTACTATACATTGGGCTGTCTGGTTTTATATTTTAATTCTTATCAATTCTGTAATGGCTTTTGGCTTTATAACTTTTATGGGATTTGATATGGATAGACATAATGCAATTTATATGCTGGCTATGATTCCATGGATGGGGCCGGTAGCAGGGGCAGCGATTATCAGAATCATAAGAACCCTGAGACTCCGGATGAACAAAATTTCAGATGGAATCAATCGCGTGACCGAAGGAAATTTGGATGTGGAACTGGATTTGGACCATTCGGGGGAATATAGAGATATGTACCAGAATTTTAACCGTATGGTCAGGGAACTTAAAAATACGAAAACAGAAATGCAGAATTTCATTAATGATTTCTCCCATGAATTTAAAACCCCCATAACTTCCATTCATGGTTTCGCAGAACTGTTATTAGAAGAAAATATCAACGAAGAGGACAGAAATCAATACCTGCAGATTATATTGGAGGAATCCCAGCGGCTGGCATCACTTTCCCAAAATACACTGTTACTTTCAAAACTGGATGCGCAGGAGGTTTTAACAGATAAAAAAGAATTTGAATTAGATGAGCAGATTAAAAAATGCACAATTTTATTATTCAGGGAAATAGAAAAGAAAGAGATCATCTTAAATATGGAGCTGGCTCCCGTAACATATTATGGAAGCGCAGAACTGCTGCATCAGGTATGGATGAATCTCATTAGTAATGCGATTAAATTTACTCCCAATGGCGGAGAGATTACTATTATAATGATTGCTGTAGGAAACCAGATCACCATTAATATATCGGATACAGGAATCGGGATGGATGAGGAAACTGCCAGGCTTATATTTAATAAATACTATCAGGGAGATTCTTCTCATGCTACCGCAGGGTTTGGACTTGGGCTTTCAATCGTGAAGCGTATTGTAGATTTGTGCAAAGGTGAAATCATTGTAACCAGTGTTCCCGGAAGAGGAAGCACATTTTCAGTAGTATTACAAAATCAAAACAAAAACAAATAAAAGAAAAGAGGCTTTACATGGACGTTGATCGTGTAAATGCCTCTTTTTTTTGTACTATAAAAACTTTGCTGTTTTTATTTTAGTTTACGTTCAGTTTACAAACGCTTATTACAATGCAGAAGTAGTCATTCATCAGGCTTGGGAGGAGATTCAATGAAAGCAGATCATAAAAACATAATAGTAACCGGAGGCGGTGATGGAGTAGGCAGACAATTGGTACTTGAACTGCTGACAAGAGGAGCTGCAGTAAAAACCTGGATGAACTGGATCTGGCAGCGATTGACCGGGTGATGAATGTGAATTTTTACTCCGGAACAGGCAGCTAAACAGATTATAGAAGCGATGGAGAAGAATCGTTTCCAGGTATTTATAGGTAAGGATTGCAGGATAATGAATGCATTGTATCGTTTAAGACCGGGTTCAGCAATGAAATTAATTCGAAAGGTGATGGCAGCCAACAGTCATTGACGGTAAAAAGGAGAAAACCAATAATGCGAAAAATTTGCGTGATAACGGGCGGCGGCAGCGGTATGGGGTTTGCGGCTGCAAAGATCATGGGAAAAAATTATTATATTATCATCTGCGGGAGAAATACAGAGAAGCTGGAAACTGCAGTAAATGAATTGAAAGCGGAAGGAATACAGGCGGAAGCATATCCCTGTGATGTTTCTGATCTGGCCAGTGTAGAGAAGCTGGCTTCTTATTCGAAAGCCAAGGGTACTGTGGCTGCAGTGATTCACGCGGCCGGTATGTCACCTCATATGGGAGATGCAAAAACTATTATGAAGGTAAATGCGCTTGGCACCATTTATATCAATAATGCTTTTTACAAAGTGATGGAAGAGGGCTCCTGTTTGATTGATGTGTCATCTATGTCTGCATATTTAACTCCCAAAATGGTAATGCCGGTGGGAATATATAAGTACAGCCGAAACGACCCGGAAAAATTTATGAGAAAAATGATGCGGCGCATCAGGTTTTATCCTGAAAAATATCAATCCGGTATCGCATATGGAATTTCAAAAAACTTTGTTATCTGGTATGCAAAACAGGATGCCGCCAGATTTGGAGAGATCGGAGCCAGAGTACTTTCGGTGTCACCCGGCAATTTCGACACTCCTATGGGTGAAATTGAAAAGGAAGAAGCCTCCGCTTACGTAAAATACTGTGCTGTTAAAAGAGCTGGAAGAGTAGAAGAAATAGCCGGTTTGTTTTCGTACTGTGTCAGCGAAAGCGCAGGTTATCTGACAGGAGTGGATATTTTATGCGATGGGGGCTTGGTAGCATCGGGAATCAATGTGCTGCAAAAAAAGGTTGTGTAATTGAACGAAGGATCCCTGTAGATAAAACAGGACCATATAAAAATTAATTTTTAAGGAGCAGAAAATGAAAAAGAAAGTACTATTACTTGGAGTAATCGCAGTGATATTGATTGCGGTGATATTGGTTCGGATTAATGGAATGAAGGTTCCCGTCAAGGCAGATACTCTGCCCGTAGTAGAAACCGTTAATCCGGAAGTTGGCACAATTGAGTTATACACCAGTCTGATTGGTACCATAGAGCCTGAAACTGTTGTCAGAATCTCCCCTGAAGCATCAGGAACAGTTACGCAGGTAGCTGCAAAAGCAGGTGATATGGTGCAGCAGGGACAGCTTCTGTGCGTAATTGATACAAATAAAGTACAGAATGCAAAGAATACCATGGACAATGCACAAGTTACTTATAAAGAAACACATGATACCCTGGGGCGCATGTCAGTGCTTTATCAAAGCGGAGCTGTTTCAGAGCAAGACTATCAGGGATATGTAAATTCTGCAAAAAAGTCGGAGATTGCATACAAACAGGCAAAGGAGGAGTACGAAAACCAGGTCTCTTACAGTAATATCAAGTCTCCAATCAGCGGAAAGATAGAAAGCTGCAGCATTGAGCAATTTGATAAGGTATCCACCAGTGACCAGATTTTTGTTATATCCGGAGAGGGGAATAAAATCATCTCTACAAGCTTAACAGAGAAATTAAAACGCCGGGTAAAGCTTGGGGATCCGGTTACTGTTGAGGAAGACGGAAACAATCTGCAGGGAACTATTTCTGAAATAAGCGGAATGGCGGATGAAAAGACCGGCCTGTTTCAGATTAAGATACAGCTTGGCGACGCAAACGATTTATCTACCGGAACAGTTGTCAAGTTGTCTTTGTGCTCTGAGAGGGCGGAGCAGGTGATTACAGTACCTGTAGACTCTGTTTACTATGAGAACAGCAAACCATATGTGTTTACTTATGACAATGGTATGGTACATAAAATTTTTATTGAAGCTGGTATCTATGATTCAAGCCGTTTGGAGGTAAAGGAAGGAATACAAAAGAATATGGAAGTCATTACGACCTGGAGTCCGGAGCTTTATGAAGGGGCAAAAGCATCGGCAATGAATTCTGGAGATGAAATAAAAGGAGAATCCAAGGCATGAATCAATTAACAAAAATCGTCTTAAAGCGGCCGGTTACCGTTATTATGTGTCTTCTGTGTCTGGTGGTATTTGGTGTTTCTTCTGTAATCAGCGCCAGGCAGGAGCTGACTCCAGAGATGAGCATGCCCATGCTTATGGTCGTGACTGCATATCCCGGAGCACAGCCAAAGGATGTAGATGAACTAATCAGTAAAAAGATTGAAGATGCGGTTGGTTCACTCAGCGGTATAAAAAAGGTAACGTCCAAATCCTCAGAAAACCGCTCTACAGTAACAATACAGTATGAATATGGTACAGATTTAGATAAGTCCTATAATGATTTGAAAAAGAAAATAGACGAAGTTTCTTCAGAACTGCCGGGTGAGGCTAAAACACCGGTTGTAATGGAACTGGATACTGGATCCACTGCTGATATGAAATTAGTTGTTACTGGGGCAGAGACGTCAAATCAGTATGATTATGTTAAACAGGAGATAGTACCGGAATTTGAAAAGCTGTCCAATGCAGCCGAAGTATCCATTGCCGGAGGCAGTGAGGATTATATTAAAGTAGAGCTGAATCCGGAAAAAATGCAGCAGTATAAGATATCCATGTCTTCCGTCGCAAATGATATCTCCGCATCTGATGTAAAGATGCCTGGCGGTACCATCGAAGTGGGCAGAAAAAAAGCGGCGATATCATCACGGCTGAAGTTTGATACAGAAGATTCTTTGCAGAATGTTCCGCTTACTGTACCGGATAACAATATTGTTTATCTTCGGGATATAGCAGATATTTATACAACAAGTGAGAAAGAAGGAAGCGTAGCCCATTATAATGGGGAGAATACCGTTTCACTTTCTGTCAGCAAGCAGCAGAGTTCCACTGCAGCAGAGCTTTCAAAAGAAGTGAATCAAACAATAAAGGCACTTGAGGCATCAAAACCTGGTCTGGATATTCAGATAGTCAATGACAGCGCTAAAGATATTATGGCTTCTCTGGAGTCCATTGCAGAAACCGTTATTCTTGCAATCCTGATTTCCATGGCAGTTATCTGGCTTTTCTTTGGAGATTTGAAGGCTTCCTTAATCGTTGGAAGCTCCATACCGGTTTCCATTCTAACCGCGCTTATTTTGATGAAGTTTATGGATTTTTCACTGAATATGCTCACGCTGGCAGCACTGTCCATGGGTGTCGGGATGATGGTGGATAATTCAATTGTCGTGATGGAAAGCTGTTTCCGGGTGACGTCACAGGAAAAGAAGGAATTTATTGATTATTTTCAAGACGCCATAAAAGGAACTGAAATTGTAGCGGCTTCCGTATTGGGCTCTACACTGACTACCTGCGTGGTATTTCTTCCATTGGCTTTCCTAAACGGTATGTCAGGACAGATGTTTATGCCTTTGGGATTTACCATCGTATTCTGTATGGGGGCTTCCCTGATATCAGCAATTACAGTGGTACCTTTATGCTATCTGATGTATAAGCCGGAGGAGACCCCGGCACCCTTATCAACGCCGGTTTACAAGCTTCAGAATGCTTATAGAAAAGTGATGCGTCATATCCTTCCTAAAAAGAAAACAGTCATGGGGGTATCGGTCCTTCTTCTTCTGGTATCGTTTCTTATGGCAGGGCAGCTTAAATTAAGCCTGATCACTGCAGACGACCAGGGGCAGATTGCTATTACTGTGGATATGGCTCCCGGACTCAAGACGAAAGATGCGGATGAATTGCTGAAAAAAGTAGAAGAGTCCTTTTCCGATTATGAGGAAATGGGATCCTATGTTACAAGCTATGGAGGGAGTGGTGTAAGCGCAGGAAACTCCGCATCAATTATTGTATATTTGAAAGAAAACAGAAAGATACCCACAAATCAGGCGGTGGATATTTTTAAAGAAAAGCTTAGCCAGGTGACGGATTGCAAGATTACTGTAAAAGAAAATTCCTATGCAAGCATGATGAGTTCAGAAGATTCTTACGAGCTGATCCTGAAAAGTACCGACTACGATCAGTTAAAAAACTCATCCCAGCAGATTGTATCAAAATTAATGAAAAGGCCTGAGCTCACCAGGATCCATTCCTCCCTTGAAAACGCGGCACCTGTTGTGGAGGTAGGGGTCGATTCGGTAAAGGCAAAAGCAAAAGGGATCAGTCCTTCCTCAATCGGACACAGTGTATACCAGGCTATTAATGGAGTGACCGCAAAAACGATAGAAGTAAACGGAGATGATGTGGATGTAAAAGTCCAATATCCGGATAATGAATTTAAGTCTGTGGACCAGATCCGGAATATGACGCTGTCTCTTTCAAACGGAGGGTTTGCCGCCGTTAATGATGTTGCAGAAATAAGCTTCCAGGACAGTCCGGCAAGTATCACCAGAGAGAATAAGCAATATGTGGTAACCATAACCGGGGATTATACCTCATCAGCAGATAAAAACACAAATTCCGTGATTAACAGGGAGATTGTGACACCAAATTTAAATTCTTTCGTAAGCTTAGGATCCAGTGCAATGGATGATCAGACGACAGACGAACTTACCTCTCTTCTGTATGCAATTATTCTGGCAGTTTTTCTGGTATTTGTAGTAATGGCGGCTCAGTTTGAATCACCAAGGTTTTCGCTTATGGTCATGACAACCATTCCATTCAGCCTGATAGGAGCCTTTGGATTGATGTTCTTTGCAGGCTGTGAATTGAGTATGGTTGCCATGCTTGGATTTTTAATGTTAATCGGTACAGTTGTAAACAGCGGTATTCTTTATGTGGATACGGTCAATCAGTATAAAGAAGATATGTCTCCCGAGGAGGCAATGATTGAAGCCGGAGCGACCAGACTCCGCCCGATTTTAATGACAACATTAACCACCGTGCTTTCTATGATCCCGATGGCGCTTGCATTGGGACATTCCGGTGAAATGATGCAGGGACTTGCAGTTGTCAATATCGGAGGACTAACGGCTTCTACAGTCTTAAGTCTTCTTATGCTTCCGGTATACTACAATCTTATGAGCAAAAAAGAGGGAAAAAAAGAGAAAAAGAAGAGAAAGACAGTTTCAAAGTTAGGAAAGGAATAAAAAATGAGAAATTTAAAGCAGATTGCCGCATTCAGTCTTGCTGCAGTGCTCTCCTTTTCCGGCCCGGCGTTAAACGTCTGGGCCGGCAGCCCGGAGTTTGCAAGGACACAAGAGGAGTGGATGAAACTTAGGGATAATGTGGTGGAATATGGGGAACTGGCTGATCTGATACATGAATACAATGTGACCGTTCAAAAGAACCAGCTGGATTTAAATGATAAGAAAAAAGATGATCTGATTACCAGAGACCAGTATGCCCAAAATTACAGGGATGCAGCAAATGATGCAAGAAGTGCCATATCAGGAGATGATCCGGTTACAGATGCAAAAAGCGCAGTGAGCGCTGCAAAGGCGGAGAAAGCAGCAGATGATAATACAGAGGATCTGGAGGTATACAGACTCACCTATGATCAGACTGAGGCGAATCTGGCAGCCCAGGCAAAGACTTTAATGATTACCTACTTTCAACAGAAGAATCAACTGGAAAGTTCCGGTTTAGAATTAGAACGTTCAGAGGCAGATTATCAGACGGCACTGGCAAAGCAGAGCGCAGGTATGGCAACTCAGGCTGATATCCTTGCAGCGCAGGAAATCATACAAAACACCAGTGTCACGATGGAGAAGCTGCGTGCGTCGGTGGAAGAAACGAGACAAAAGCTCTGCGTAATGCTGGGCTGGAATTACAATGATTCTCCTGAAATCCGGGAGCTTCCAGCATCAGACTTAGGACACATTCAATCATTGAATCCGGAGGCAGATAAGGAAAAAGCTCTGCAGAATAATTTTACTTTAAATATAAATAAGAGAAAGCTGGAAAATGCCAGTGCAGATATTACAAAGGAGACGCTGAAAAGAACCATCTCAAGCAATGAACAGAACATCAACACAGCGCTTGTAAAGGCTTATCAGGCGGTTTTGCAGGCGAATGCCGCCTATGAACAGGCAGTCGTGGAATTTAATCTGGAAAGTAAAAACATGGATATCATGAAACAAAAATACCAGCTTGGCATGGCCAGCCCTCTTACATATCAAAAGCAGGAGAATACATACAAAACAAAAAGTATTGCAGTAAAGTCCGCAGAGCTTACCCTTTTTTCCTCTGTCCAGACTTATGACAATACCGTGAACGGTCTTGCTTCTACAGGAGGATGATAAGATGAAAAAGACAGCTGTTTTACCACTCTGTATGGCAGCAGGGCTTGCGTTTTCTTTCGTCATACCCGCTTATGGCTCAACCGGACCCGGCCAGAAGGAGGATCCCGTTCCCAATGGAATAACGCAGGAGCAGTGGGATAGATTGAATGATCAGACGATTGAGTTTGATGAGCTTTCGGATTTGGTTCGTTACTTTAATCCGGGTATTCAAAATACAACGGATACTGTTTATGACTCTTTGGGGAATCAACGATATATACAAAATGAAATGAAGCGTTATATTATGGATTTAAATGATGAAGCGGATGAATTAAAAAATTCAGGTGCAGCAGACACTTCCCAGGGAATGGAACAGTATATGATTCTAAGTCAGACGGTAAAGAGTATGAAAGCATCTGCTGAAAAAATGGGCAGATCACTGGATTATATGGACCGATCCAATTCATCGGTTCAATCAAATATTACACAGGCAGTAAAGTCTGATACGTATTATGCCAATCAGGTTATGATCAGTTACAACAGTGCACTGGCAAACCGGAATACACTTTTAAAGGCAGCAGAATTAAGCAATGCCGCCCTGGAAACTCAAAAACTGAGCATAAAGCAGGGAGTTTCCACGGAAACAGATGTACTGTCTGCTCAAAAGGAAGTTCAGTCAGCACAAAGTTCGCTTTTAAAGCTTGATCAGACCATTGACAGCTTACGGAGTTCCCTTTGTCTTATGACCGGTTATTCTGAGGATACGCCCCCGGCAATTGGTGACCTTCCTGTGCTCGATACCGGTACGGTTTCTGCCATCAGCTTAGAAGCTGATACGGCAAAAGCTATAGGGAATAATTACAATCTCATATCGGAACGCCATACAGCATCCAATCACTCCACAACCGGAATGAATAACAAGAAAGCCATTGTTTCGGAAGGAGAACAGAACGTCGCAATTGCGATGCAGTCCTGTTATCAGGCGCTGCTGCAGGAAAAGAATGCATATGAAGCTGCCTGCACCGCTTATGAAAAGGCAGTATTGGAAAAAGAAAAGGCAGATCGTTCCTATCAGATTGGCATTCTAAGTAAAATCGGTCATATACAGGCCCAGTTATCATATTTAAAAGCAGAAAGTGCAAAACAAAATGCCTATGGGTCTCTTTATCAGGCCTATGATACCTACCAATGGGCGGTGAATGGAGTCATTATGAAATAAAGTATAATAACTGAACGAGGACATTGGATTCATGATGCCCTCGTTTTTTCATTCCCAGTTTGCTTTATTTTGTCCGTATATAGTTTTGCCTGATAAATTCATAAAAAAGCTTCACACAATTTGGCATTGGGCGATTGTTTGCAACAGCCAGATAAATATTTCTATAAGCATCCTTATGATTTATATTCAGTTTTTTAATTTTAAATCCATCAAGGATCTCCAGCTTGGGAACTATGGCAATACATTGGTCAATTCCGGTAGAAATAAATCCGGCTATTGTGATTTCTTCGTTTAAGTATTCGTGTGTCTGCGGATAGCTGCTGCAGCCCGCAAACAATTTATCTATGACATCCTGGATTTCTCCCACAGCATCCGTATATCTGATCAAAGGAAATTCAATTAATTGTTCCATTTCCACAGAATCATATCCGGACAGGGGATGGGTATCTGACACGATGCAGATCAGTTCCTGCTTCAGGACCGGAAGAAATGCAACTGTGGGTTCATTTGGAACCAGTGCACAAAGACTGATATCAATACTGCCATTTTTTAATCCGGCAATACTGTCTTGTGAATTACATTGTTTAAGATTAATGGTTATATTTTTAAAACTTTCATTTTGATGAAAGCTTTTAATTAATTCGGGGACATATTGATAACCCAGTACAAATAAAAAACTTAAGTCTACATAACCCGCGTCTTTATATGCAAATTGCTTTAGTATCCTGTTTCCATGTTCTATTTTTTCAAATCCCTTTGATATATATGAATTTAACAGTTCTCCGTATTTGCTGAGTTTTACATTGCGTCCGTCTTTCTCAAAAAGCTTTACCCCATATTCCTTTTCCAGCGAAGAAATTGCATGGCTTAGGCTGGGCTGTGTTATGCAGAGATATTCCGCAGCCTTCGTATAATGCTGAAAACTGGCCAATACAGTGAAGTAATAAAGATTATTAAAATTCAAGCGCTCACCCTCTGATTTCATTATTTTATTTAGTATACCAAAAAAAACCGGAAAAACCAAATTTAAAATAGAATAAATTACGGTAAAAAATCATATCAGACCAAAAATCTAT
Organism: uncultured Clostridium sp.; assembly: GCA_963523075.1. GTDB lineage: Bacteria > Bacillota > Clostridia > Lachnospirales > Lachnospiraceae > Lacrimispora. The sequence goes on along the minus strand of CAURBW010000002.1, from coordinate 338,321 downwards.
AGACAGTATCAATAAATTATGTGCATAATCGGCATTGGTTTTGCAAAAAAAAATATGTTATATTGATTTCAGGAGGGAAAGGAGACAAAAAGAATGAATTATGAAGAAAAATTAAGAAAAGCAGGTTTTACACTTCCCGATAACACAGTACCGAATATCCGGCCTTTTGAAAGTGCAGTTCAAACCGGACATCTGGTTTTTGTTTCAGGGCATGCGGCAAGAGTGAACGGTGAACTGATACACAAAGGAATTGTGGGTGGAAACGTCACCGTTCAACAAGCGCAGGAAGCTTCCCTGGCAGCTTTGATCAATTGTCTGAAATCTGTTAAAGATTTAATTGGAGATTTAGACAAAATTGTGAGAATTGTCAACCTGAAAGGATACGTTGCAAGCACTCCTGAATTTACGGAACAGCCTAAAGTCATGAATGCGGTTTCCGATCTGGTGAATCAGGTGTTCGGTGAAGCCGGCAGACATAGCCGGGCAGCTGTGGGGGCGGCATCGCTGCCAGGCGGAACTTCTGTAGAAGTAGAACTTGTTGTTGAAGTAAAATAGCAGATGAAAACTGCGGATAATAAGGAGAAAATCAGAAATGAAAGAAATGTCTAAGGATATGCCATTGGGTGTAAAACAGTTATTAACCAGCGTCACACATTTGAAAGAAAATGAGAAGGTTCTTGTAATAACTGATGATAATAAGCGGGAAATTGGTGAATTGGTTTATAAATATGCGAAAGAATATTTTGAGACAACAATGGTTGTGATGCCCCCTACATCCGGACATGGTGCAGAGCCGACAGATGTAATTGCAGCCGCTCTGAAAAATGTGGACGTGGCTTTTGGCTGTACAACGATGTCACTGATGCACAGCAAGGCCCGAATTGAAGCATGTAAGGCAGGAAGACTCCGTTGGGTCGGAGTACAGGATTATACACTTGATATGTTTGAGACAGGTGGATTAACCGCAGATTTTGATGAGGTTGCAAAAGTCATTGACCGCGTTGCAGAAAAATTCCGCGGGGAAACATTTACACTTACTTCGGAAGGCGGAACCAATCTGGTCTGCAGTGTCAAGGGGCGTAATGTAGTGATTGATTATGGAACCTCCATTCATCCGGGCTCTGCTGCATTTCCGCCTAATGCTGAGGTTGCTTTAGGACCTGTGGAGGGAACTGCAAATGGAATTATAGTGATTGACGGCAGTATCCCCCATCCTCAGCTTAATTTGATTCAGGAACCCATCTGCCTGGATGTGAAAGATGGTATGATCGTTGATATAAGAGGTGGAAGAGAAGCAGATATTTTACGTCAGATTTTAGCTGACTACAATGATCCGACCGTATACAATGTAGGTGAACTTGGCCTTGGACTTAACGAAAAAAATGTTCTTTGCGGGCATATGGCGCCTGATGAGGGATCTTTTGGAAATCTCCATATTGGAATTGGAAAGAATCTGATGTTTGGCGGTCACACCGATTCTCCATTACATATGGATCTGGTAATGAAAAAAATTACCTGTGATATTGACGGACTGGTAATTATGAAAGAAGGAAATCTTCTGGTGTAGGATTTAAGATATGCGGGCCTGTGCTGTATGCACAGGCTCGTGAAGTAAAAATGGGGGTTGCAATGAGTATGCAGTTTTCGTATGGAGTTTATTAAATTTTCAGAGGGGTATTATGCATGAAAAAAACATTGGTAATTATGTTAGGCTTCTTTATGATCGTTTGCCTGAATGCCTGTTCAAAAAATGCGGATGACCAGGCAGATAACCAAAAACGTATCATAAGCATTGCAACCGTACAGCCTGAAGATCATCCCATCAGCGTTGGTCTGCGGGCTATGAAAAGTTATATGAAAGAACAACTTGGAGATGCAGTAGATGTAAAGATTTATTATAACGGGATTATGGGAGGAAATAGTGAAGCCCTGGAACTTCTGCAAATGGGGACGTTAAATCTTGTTGCTACAAGTGGCAGTAATCTGGAATCTTTTGACGATACTTATAAAATTTTTGGGCTTCCATATCTGTTCAAAGACGAAGAGAGTTTTCGTAAATGTATGAATAATGATGAATTTAAGAACCAGATTTATAATTGTACATCAGATAAGGGAATTCGCGGAGTTGCCTGGTTTGCCAATGGCGTAAATAATATCTATGCTTCAAAACCCATTTATACGCCAGAGGATATTAAAGGACTTAAACTCAGAATTCAATCCAGCGAGGCAAATGTAAAACTGGCACAGGGATTTGGTGCAGCAGCAGTAGTTATGGCTTATGGAGAAGTGTATACAGCTCTTCAGAATCATGTAATTGATGCTGCCATGAATCCGGAAATGGCTTTAATCAGCATGAAGCATGGTGAAGTCGCTAAATATTATACACGCACAGAGCATCAGATTTTTACGGATATGCTGGTTGGAAATACAGAATTCCTGGATTCGTTATCAGAGAAAGAAAAAACAGTATTAGATGAGTCTTTTCAAATCGCAACCAGAGTGGAATGTGAGGAATGGGATAAGCAAATAAATAAATGTATAGCAGAAGCTGAAAAAATGGGAGTGCAGTTTATTGAAGTGGATAAGGCTCCATTTGAAAAGTTACAAACCAATGTGCGGGAAGAGTTACTTGCTGCAAAGCCGGCATTGCAGCCGCTTTATGACAAGGTACAGGAAATACAGAAGGGGGAATAAAGAATGCAGACGATCTTATTAATAAAAACATGGTTAAATAAAATTCTTAGCAGTGCAGCTGCGTTATTGCTTGCCTTTATGTCCCTGCTTGCTGTATATCAGGTATTTATGCGGTATATTCTGAAGAACCCCTCCACAATGTCAGAAGATATACTTAGTTATTCATTTGTATGGCTTTCCCTGATTGCGACGGCCCTGGTATTTGGTGAACGTGATCATATGAACCTTACTTTTTTTCTGGACAAGGGTTCTCCCTATGTAAAATTATTGCTGTCCCTTATGTCTGAATTTTTAGTAATGGGCATTGCTTTTGTGGTTTTTCTTGCGGGTGGTAAAAAATTTATGAATGTAGGAGCAATTCAGGTATCTCCGACACTGGGTATAACCATGGATTTGGTTTATCTGATACTGCCTGTCACTGGTATACTGATCATTTTGTTCAGTGTCTTCAATATTGCAGAACTGATTGCAGATCATAAGTTAAAGGAGGAGAGGTAATATTATGGGAACGGCCGCCGCAGCAAGTATAATGATATTTTCAATTCTTGTGATCCTGCTATTGGCAGGAGTACCGATTGGTATATCATTATGCGTTGCCTCATTAACAGTTATTGTACAGTCTTTAGGTTTCAACGGAGCCGCCCCGGCTGCCGCGTTAAAGATGTTTCAGGGTATCAACATTTTCACCTTGCTGGCAATTCCGTTTTTTATACTGGCTGGTAATATTATGAATAAAGGTGGAATTGCAATTCGTCTTATTAATTTCGCAACAGCTCTGACTGGAAGGATTCCAGGTTCACTGGCCCATACCAATATTGTTGCCAATATGTTATTTGGTGCAATTTCCGGCTCAGGTACTGCAGCAGCTTCTGCTATGGGATCGATCATCGGACCTATTGAAAAGAAAGAGGGATATGATGAAGATTTTTCAGCAGCGGTTAATGTAGCAACTGCACCAACCGGGCTGCTGATTCCGCCAAGTACTGGTCTTATCACGTACGGTCTTGCCAGCGGGGGAACCTCCATAGCAGCTTTGTTTCTTGGCGGGTATATTCCTGGTATTCTTTGGGGGCTTAGCTGTATGGTAATTACGTTTATATATGCTAAGAAACAAAATTTTGTCAGTCAAAAGAAGATAACTGTGAAAGATTTTATCAAATACACCTTTGATGCAATTCCCAGTCTTTTATTAATTTTTATTGTTATCGGAGGGATATGTGCAGGTGTCTTCACTGCGACGGAAGCCTCTGCAGTGGCAGTGCTGTATAGTTTGATTTTATCAGTGGTTTTTTATAAAACAATTGGTATCAGAGATCTTTATGCCATATTAGTCAGCAGTGCCAAAATGTCGGGTATTATTATGTTTCTGGTGGGCTGTTCCAACATTATGGCATGGGTCATGTCATTTACAGGAATTCCGGATGCAATTGCAGGTGGTGTGTTATCGGTTTCTGACAATAAAATTATAATATTATTTGCCATTAATCTGCTTCTGTTGTTTGTAGGTACTTTTATGGACCTCACGCCTGCAATACTGATTTTTACACCTATTTTATTGCCGGTATGTCAGCAATTAGGAATGTCCGCATTACATTTTGGCATTATGCTCGTTTTTAATCTCAGTATTGGCTGTATCACCCCTCCGGTTGGAAACATACTGTTTGTGGGGATAAAAGTAGCCGGAAGAAAATTAGAAAATGTAATGCCTATATTATTAAAATTTTATTTGGCTATATTTATAATTTTGATGTTGGTAACGTATGTTCCCTCTTTGTCAACGCTGATTCCACAGATGGCTGGTTATAAGTAATAAAAGGGTCAATTTGCAGAAAAAGCCGCATGGGTTTCGTTTTTATAGCGAAAGTCATGCGGCTTTTTATATAACCAGAGATGCAGAAGAGATCCATGAACTCCACACTATTTTATGCAGTCTGTGGAAGGGGGAATGCTTTGGGGATAATGAAAGATATTTTCAGGATCGTATTTGGACTTGACTTCAGTCAGCCTTTTGAAATTTCTTCCATAATAGGCTTTGGACCAGTTCCTTATGGACAGGTCAGGGGTATTGACATATACACCTTTTGTAAAGGGTTCCATATCCTTACGGAAATCTTTCACCCACCTAATTCCCGGGGCTGCCCCCTCCGGTGTATTCCAGGTGGAGTAAAAGGAGATGTTTGAAAGTGCCTTGCGGTAAAAATAGGCTGTGGCGTCATTTGGAATTTCAGCGACTGCTCCTCCCAGTCCGTGAAAAAACACGGAGGCGGAAGAGGTGGGAGGCTCGTTTATATAGCGTTCAATGATATCGATTGCCTCATCAGGCAGAAGTTCGTACAGGAAAGGTCCCACGCTTTTAAATGGTTCCGGTGAGTCTGGCTGGGTGGAGGCGATTTTTGCAGCGGCTTCCACCCAGGGAATCTCCTCAATAGACACGGTTTGAGGCGAACCGGCCTCAAGCAGAGGATTCAAAAGTGATTGAAGCTCTGTTCGTGTTCCCAGAAAAACTCCCTGCATCATAAGCAGAGTATTATCTCCCGATGCCATGGTAAGCAGCGGGGTAAGTCTTTTGTCTGAGCAGGGAAGTGTGTATTTCTGCCAGATCTTAAGTACTGGCCTTAAGTCAGAAAGCGGCCAGGTGATTTGGGCATATGCGACCGTGTCAATCCTGTGAGTGCGGAAACAAAACGAGGTACAGGCACCAAAATTGCCGCCTCCGCCTCCCCGCAGTGCCCAGAACAGATCCGGATTTTCATCTGCACTGGCATGAAGCAGGCAGCCGTCGGCATTTACTAGTTCCGCCTCTAATAAGTTATCAATGATAAGCCCCCAGGGACGCGACAGACTGCTTTGACCTCCGCCCTGTGTAAATCCTGCTATTCCTGTAGTCGGACAAAGGCCTGGCGGGACAACAAGGCCCTGCTCACCAAGCAGGATTGCCAGTTCATAATCACGAAGACCTGTCTGAACCGTAGCAGTACCGCATTTCTTATTAATTTCTGCCTGTTTCATTTCGCTGACATCAATCACAAGACCGGCATTAAGGACTGATAAACCTTCATAATTATGCCGGCCGGAACGCAGCCGTATGGGAATATCCTGACAGCGGGCCCATTTTATTGCATTGCTTACATCTTTTGCTTCCTGCGCAAAAACAATAATAAGCGGATATTTATTAAAAAAGGTGTTAAATACCTGACGTGCAGGTTCATACTGAGGATCTTCCGGCAAAACCACCCGCCCTGTCAGTCTGGGACATTTTTCAATATACATGTTACTACCTCATTATAGTTTGTCTGTATCACTCTTTATTATATGAATGAAATTCCTTAGTTGTCGCTTGTGCACCTGATCTGTGTTTTTCTTATTGGCATTCCTCTTATATTTCAGAACAGATTCAATGGAAAAGTTGTAAATACAACGTATTTGTTATAATTCCTATGATATGATTTCCTATGAGAAAACATCTTTTTATACGAAAATACAACAATTTCAATCTGGAGAAAAAATGAATAAATCAGCAGAATCAGAGTCAAATGAATATAATCATGTCCTGTTGTTTTCCGGAATCAGCAATCAGGAACTGCTTCCCATGCTGGACTGTCTTGGAAGCTACAAAAAAAACTACAAAAGCGGCGAGATCATTATTCTGACAGAAGATGCAGTAAAAAGTCTGGGCATTATTCTCAGCGGATCCGTAAAAATGATTAAAGAGGATATATGGGGAAATAAAACTCTGCTGGCAGTTATGGAAGAGGGGGGACTGTTTGGGGAGATCTTTACCTGCAGCCATGCCCAGACGTCAACGGTAACTTTTGCTGCAGGGAAGGAAGCAAAGATTTTATTTCTTCCCTTTGAAAAAATCTGGAGCTCCTGCACCATATCCTGCGCCTGTCATCATAAGCTGACTGAAAATCTGATTTCCCTTCTTGCGGATAAGAATGTTCAGCTGATCGAAAAACTTGAGGTAACCACAAAGAAAACACTTCGCGAGAAGATAAGCTGTTTTCTTTCTATCGAGGCGCAAAAGAATAACAGTAAGTATTTTACTGTAAATATGGGGAGAATGGAGCTTTCGGAGTTCCTATGTGTAAACAGAAGTGCACTGACAAGGGAACTGAATTTGATGAGGTCGGAAGGGCTGATTGATTTTGACAGGAACACATTTAAAATAATTAAAAATTAAAAAAATTAAAATTGATCCTGTTGTGTTGTAATAACAACCGACATAAATGATGTTCGATGATATTCTTAATGAGCAGACAGGACAATAACACATTGTTGAAACGCGCACAAACTCCCAAATGGGGTGTGTATAAATTTACTTTAGGAGGTAAGAAATATGAGCATGTTTTGCTATCAGTGTCAGGAGACAGCAAAGAACACAGGATGTACAGTGAAAGGTGTATGCGGCAAGACGGAAGAGGTTGCCAAGCTGCAGGATCTGCTTATCTATGCAGTAAAAGGAATTTCTGAAGTGGTGGTTAAGACAGGAACCAGTGCAGCAGATATCGCTGAAATTAATCATGAAGCAGTAAAGAGCCTTTTTATTACCATCACCAATGCGAACTTTGATGCAGCGGCGATTGAAGCACAGATTTTAAAGGTACTTGGCTTAAGAGATGAGCTTGCAGCAAAAAAAGGTTACACAGGCAATCAGGATGCAGCTGTTTTTCATGTAAATACAAGAGAAGCAATGCTTGATAAGGCAGCTACAGTAGGCGTTCTTGCCACAGAGAATGAGGATGTACGTTCCTTAAGAGAGCTGATTATCTATGGTATTAAAGGTATGGCTGCTTATGTAGAGCACGCAATTAATCTTGGTAAAGAAAACACCGACATTTATGGATTTATGTATAAAGGGCTGGCAGCAACTCTTGATAACACCCTTTCTGCAGATGATCTGGTTGCTTTAACATTACAGACCGGAGAAGTTGGCGTAACAGCTATGGCACTTCTTGATGAGGCCAATACTTCCCGTTACGGTAATCCGGAAATCACTTCCGTTAATATCGGAGTAAGAAAGAATCCGGCCATTTTAATTTCCGGTCATGATTTAGCAGATATGGAACAGCTTTTAGAGCAGACAGCCGGAACAGGCGTAGACGTTTATACCCACGGCGAGATGCTTCCCGCTCATTACTATCCTGCATTCAAGAAGTATGATCATTTTGCAGGAAACTACGGAAATGCATGGTGGAAACAGTTAGAGGAGTTTGAATCATTCCATGGTCCTGTTCTCTTCACAACCAACTGTATCGTTCCTCCAAGAACACCGGAGGCAGCAGCTAAAATCTTCACAACTGGCGCTACCGGCTTCCCAGGATGCACACATATTGAAGCAGATGAAAACGGAAAGAAAGATTTCTCAGCAATCATCGAGCTTGCAAAGACACTTCCAAGCCCGGACGAAATTGAAACTGGCTCTATCGTAGGCGGATTCGCACATAATCAGGTATTTGCACTGGCTGACAAGGTGGTTGATGCTGTAAAATCCGGCGCCATCAAGAAATTCTTTGTAATGGCAGGCTGCGACGGCAGAGCAAAATCAAGAAATTACTACACAGAGTTTGCAGAGAAGCTTCCAAAGGATACGGTAATCCTGACAGCAGGCTGTGCAAAATATAAATACAATAAGCTGAATCTGGGTGATATCGGCGGTATTCCGAGAGTCCTTGATGCAGGTCAGTGCAACGATTCCTATTCTCTTGCAGTTATTGCAATGAAGTTAAAGGAAATCTTCGGTCTGGCTGATATCAATGAGCTTCCGATCGCTTATAACATTGCCTGGTATGAGCAGAAAGCGGTTATCGTGCTTCTTGCACTCCTTCATCTTGGTGTAAAGAACATTCACTTAGGACCGACATTACCAGGATTTTTATCTCCTAATGTTGCAAAGGTGCTTGTAGATACCTTCGGTATTGCAGGAATCGGAGAAGTGGATGATGATATCGAATTATTCATGAATGCATAATTAAAATTATTAATAAAGTCCACCGGACCGTTGCTTTTGGCAGCGGACCGGTGGACTTTTTTTCTTAAATGTACTGTTTAAGCGGAATTCCATATTTTACCGGTTCCATCAATATTAACAACAAGGCATATGGGAACGAAATTCTTTCATAGAATGGTTATCTAATGCAATTTGTCGAAAAAAGTAATTGATTGTAAAAAGTGCACAAAATACCAGGCATAAATTTATGAAAATTCACATCTTGAATAATGGCTGGATGTAAAGTAATATAAGTATAAATTAAATTAATTAATTAATTGCTTTTACATTTAATCGAGGTGAATTATGAAAGAAATAAGTATGGAGTTGATAGACGGTTCCTCATGGCTCTCGCCGGAGGAAATTGCCAATGGAGTGAAAGAATATGCTTCTTACCTTGATGAAGTAAAGTACGGGGAAGAACAGTATGAAGAAAATCTTGGCTGGCTTAATGTAGATGAGTGGGCAGGAGAAAAGTGGATCACTTACTATCAGAAATTAGCAGAAGATGTAAGGAAGAATGCAGATGTGTTCGTAGTGATCGGTATCGGCGGATCGAATCAGGCTGCGCGTGCAGTAGTAGATGCAATTGGAGAGACAGGCCCGGTTACGATTGTATGGGCAGGAAACAGTATTTCTGCAGACAGTATCCGCAATGTACTGCAGGAGTTAAAAGGAAAGAGTGTATACATAAATCTGATCGCTAAAAATTTTGAAACGCTGGAACCTGGCATCGGTTTTCGGGCTCTCCGCAGTTTTATGAAAAAAGAATATGGGGAAGAATATGCAAAAAGGGTGATCTGTACCGGCACGGAAGGAAGTCATTTAGAAAAGCTTTGCAAGGTGAACGGATTTTACTTTCTGCCGTTTCCTCTTAATATCGGAGGACGATTTACGGCTCTTTCCCCGGTGGGACTGTTCCCAATGGCTGTGGCAGGAATTGATATTGGTGCAATTGCAGCAGGTGCACAATGTATGCGTCAGCGGCTGCTTAAAGAGAGCGCTTCTGAAAGTATAGCACTGGAATATGCAGTTATAAGAAACCTGCTTTATCAGAAGGGATTCAGCATGGAGATGCTTTCTTATTTCGAACCCCGCTATTTCCGATTTGCAAAGTGGTGGATGCAGCTGTTCGGTGAGAGTGAGGGGAAAGACAACAAAGGGTTATATCCTTTATTTGGTAACTTTTCTGAGGATCTGCATTCCATCGGGCAGTTTTTACAGGATGGATCAAATGTAATTTTTGAAACTTTCTTAGATGTTCAGGATACTGGGGCATCTTATATTCTGCACAATGATAATGTGGACGATCTGTTTGATTATTTAGACGGTAAGGATTTTGATGAAATAAACCGGGCAGCATTTGAGGCGACTATAACAGCGCACAGTAAAAAGTTTCCGTGCGTGAAGATACGTATTCCTGCTGTTGATGAGGAGACGTTTGGCCAGCTGTTTTATTTCTTCGAGTTTGTCTGTTATTTATCGGCAAAGATTCTTGGGGTTAATCCGTTTGACCAGCCCGGGGTGGAAGCGTATAAACAGTATATGTTTCAGGCTCTTGGAAAGAACAGACACCGGAGTCAGGCAAACGGTTATGGGGCAGCTGTCGGTGACAGAAGTGCCAGTGGTATCTCTTTTTAATATCAGGTGCATGAAAAACACTTGAAATAATAAGGCATCAGAGAAGGAGGAATTTTTTATGAAAAAAGGTTTTAAAAAGTTTTGTTCGCTTGCCCTGGCTGTGGTAATGACAGCTTCTACGCTGGCAGGCTGCGGCGGCTCCAAGTCAGAAACGTCTGAAAGCAGCGCTGGCAGCAGTGCCGCATCTGAAAGTACAACGGCAGGCAGCGGTAATACGCAGGCAGCAGCCACAGGCGGCGATGGTGTACTCGATATCGGTTATAATCAGATGGTGGAAAGCTTAACACCATTCAGGGGCAATACCTTAAGAAATGCTCCGTTTATGACCCAGTTGTATGAATCTCTGGCAGTTGTAAATGAAATCCGGGAAATGGAGCCACTGGTTGCAAAATCATGGAAAACAGATGATGACGGATTTACTTACAATATTGAAATCTGGGACAGAGTCAGCGATTCTGCAGGAAATAAAATCGATGCGTCTGATATAGTCTGGTTTATGCAGGAATCCATGAAACGGGCATTAAAGCCTGTATTTGCAAAGGTTGAAAGTGTAGAACAGACTGGCGACTATACATTGACAGTTAAGATGAAATCTAATATCGTCGGTACGTTCGAGTCTCTTTTAAGAGATACATACGCAATCTCTAAAAAAGCATTTGAAGCCAGTCCTGACGAATTCGGTGCATCACTGGTTTCCACCTCACCCTACATGATCACAGAATATACTGCAAATTCAAAACTGTCTTTTGAAAAGAGGAGTGATTATTGGCAGGATGAAGCAAATATGCCAAAATGTGTACGTCCCTCAGTTAAAAAACTCAGCTACCACTGTATTACAGAATCTTCCCAGATGGCAATTGCTCTGGAAACCGGTATTGTAGACATGGTAATGAATCTTGATCCTTCTTCTGTAAAACAGTTTGCTGACAACAAGGATTACACAGTTGAACTGGCAGATGGTTCTCAGGGATATCAGATGTTTTTCTCCGGCGCAGACAGCAGTGTAGTTGCAAATAATGTGAAACTGCGTCAGGCGATCTGCTACAGCATTGATGAGAATGGTCTGATTGCTGGTCTTCTTCAGGGCTATGGTACACCGATGTATGATGTCTGCCCGCCAATGTTTAACGGATTTAACCAGAAGTGGATGGAAGAAGATTATTACAATTACAATGTTGACAAGGCAAAACAGCTGCTTGCAGATTCTGGCTATAACGGTGAATCAATCAGCATCCTTACAACCAGTAATACGTTGTCCCAGAGAATGGCGCAGATGCTTCAGAGCTACTTAATGGCAATCGGCATCAAGGTTGAATTAAAGATTGTTGATATGGCGTTATTTACGTCTATCCGTCTCGATGGTACTCAGTATGACATTGTACTTAATACAATCGGTGGAACATTCTTAAGTGACCACTGGTCTATCCGGTATGACCCTGCTGCTTATAAAACCGGAGATGCAACAAGCCGTCATGACAATACTCTGGCAGAGCTTTTATATAAGGCCTGGACACCAAGCGGCTATACAGAGGAAAACATTGATGCAGTTCATAAGTATATCAAGGATAATGCAATTGCTTATGGAATGTTTAATCCCCAGACTATTGTAGTTATAAGAAAAGATGCAGGTCTGGAAAAAGAAGTGCTTGAGTACCAGGGTTATATTGCTCCGGCATCCAGTACGTTTACTAATTATTAAAAATATCAGAAGCAGAACAGTTTTATACTAATTCTAAGCTGAGGTGCGCAGATAAGCACAACAAGGCTGCGCACCAGTCAGCTTCAATGGAGAATAATATATGTTAAAATATGTATTGAAACGATTGATCTGGATGATACCGATTGTTCTGGGAGTTGCAATTCTCGTTTTTATTATGATGACCTTCTGCCCAGGAAAGCCGGAGGAAATTATCCTTGGTCCTTCAGCGACGGAAACAGAACTTGCTGCGAAACGTCTGGAACTGGGACTGGATGATCCGATTGTGCTTCGTCTCGGCCGGTATATGAGTGATGTTTTTATCCATTTTGACCTTGGAAAATCCTGGCTGACCAATGTGGATATTACCAGTTCTATTAAGGAGCGTCTTCCAAGAACATTGATGCTGACTGTTACAACCTTATTCATATCCGTTGGTATTGGAATTCCATTGGGTGTGATAGCTGCAATCAAGCAGAATAAATGGCAGGATTCCCTGTGTATGGTGCTTGCCCTGATTGGTGTGGCAATCCCCAATTTCTGGCTTGCATTGTTACTGGTTTTACAGTTTTCCGTAAAACTCAACTGGCTGCCTGTTTTGGGAATCGGAACCGGGCTAGCCGGAATTAAATTTTACATTCTGCCGGCTATTTCCGGAAGCACAGGAGGTCTTGCAAGCTGCGCGAGACAGACCCGGTCTGCCATGTTAGATGTAATCCGCGCCGATTATATCACGACTGCCCGTTCAAAAGGTGTACCGGAACGGGATGTAATTATGAAACATGCATTAAAAAACAGTTTAATCCCTATTATAACTGTTATGGGAACGATGTTCGGTCATTTTCTTGGAGGAGCGATGATCATTGAAACTATTTTTGCAATTCCGGGTATGGGCACCTATATCATCGGTGCTGTAAACAGCCGTGATTATCCCATTGTGCAGGGCGGCTCCATTTTCCTTGCAATCACATTCAGCTTCTGTATGCTTATTGTTGATTTACTTTATGCAATGGTAGATCCGCGAATCAAAGCCCAGTATGCATCAGGCAGGAAGAAAAGGAAGGTGAAAGCAAATGCCTAAGACGACCGGACATGCCAAGAATCAGGGTGGATTTACTGCTGTTATGAAGCAGATGAGTAAGAATAAAGCTGCGATGCTTGGCCTTTTAATTCTTTCAACTGAAATCATCCTGGCAATCCTGGCGCCTTATATTATACCTTATGATTATTCCTTTATGGACATGGCAAATATGTTTGCCAAACCGTCACCTTCTCATCTGTTTGGCTGCGATGATATGGGAAGAGATATATTCAGCCGTGTGCTCTTTGGGGCAAGGTATTCCATTTCCATCGGTATTATAGCGGTTGCCATCGGTTCCGTTATTGGCTGTACCATTGGTGCAATCGCCGGTTATTTCGGCGGGCAGGTGGACAATATCATCATGCGTTTTTTAGATATCATTCAGGCCATTCCCGGAATGCTTTTAATGATCGTTATTTCTGCCGTACTGGGACCTGGTTATTTTAATACGATTGTTGCATTATCCATAGGAAGTATTTCCGGTATGGCCAGATTGCTGCGAGCCCAGATGCTTAAGGAGAGGGAAAACGAATACATTGAAGCCGCCCAGTCCATTAACTGCAGCAAATTCCGGATTATTACAAGCCATCTGCTTCCCAACTGTATTTCACCCATGATTGTATCTGCCACAATGGGAGTGGCGCAGACCATAACAATGGCAGCTGGTTTAAGTTTTATCGGTCTGGGTGTTCAGCCACCTATTCCTGAATGGGGTGCCATGTTATCTGCAGCCCGCCAGTTTATTCGTCAGGCCCCTCATCTGGTTTATTTTCCGGGACTTGCGATTGCAGTTACGGTACTTGCATTGAATTTACTGGGAGACGGCTTAAGAGATGCTCTGGATCCCAAATTGAAGAATTAAGGAAGGAGGAACAGCTGTGCATCAGAAAGAAATCAATACAGATATGCCGTTCCTTTCTATAAAGGACTTAAAGGTGGAATACAAATCGGATGGTCAGATAGTCCATGCCGTAAATGACGTAACCCTTCAGCTGGAGCGGGGAAAAACCCTGGGACTGGTTGGTGAGACCGGCGCGGGAAAAACCACGATTGCAAAATCCATTCTGCGGATTTTACCCGATGTGGGCAGTCATATTGCAAATGGTGAGATTTACCTGGAGGGGGAGAATCTTTTGAAGCTGTCGGAAACTGACATGAGAAAGATCCGGGGCAACAAGGTTTCCATGATATTTCAGGATCCCATGACAGCGTTAAACCCAGTTCTGCGTGTCGGTGATCAGATCGCCGAGGTAGTGAGTCTGCACAGTGATAACAACAATCGTGCAGAACATGAAAAAAGAGCAAAGGAAATGCTTGAAATAGTCGGTATCCCTGCAGAACGATATTATGCATATCCCCACCAGTTTTCCGGCGGTATGAAGCAGAGAGTTGTTATTGCCATTGCGCTGGCATGCAATCCCGACCTTCTTCTGGCAGATGAACCGACGACTGCTCTCGATGTGACGATTCAGGCTCAGGTGCTGGATCTGATTGCAGAGTTAAGAAATAAATATAATACAGCCATGCTGTTAATTACCCACGATATGGGTGTTGTTGCACAGGTGTGCGATACGGTGGCAGTCATCTATGCAGGCAGCATTATTGAATATGGAACGAAACAGCAGATTTTTAAGCACCCCTCCCATCCATATACCATCGGATTGTTTGGCGCAATCCCTGACATGAATGAGGATGAAGAGTGGCTGCACCCAATTGACGGACTGCCGCCGGATCCAACCAACCTGCCTCAGGGCTGCTCGTTTGCACCCCGATGCAAATATGCAACAGATGCATGCCGGAAGGAACCAATCAGTATGTACAAGACTCAGGATGAACACGACTGCCGCTGCTGCCGTATCGAAGCTGTTATGAAGGGGGAGGATTAAATGAATCCGGTTATTGAAGTAAAGAATTTAAAAAAATATTTTACAACCCCCCGCGGCATGCTTCATGCCGTTGATGACGTCACATTTACCATTGAAAAAGGGCATACTCTGGGCGTTGTAGGAGAATCAGGCTGCGGAAAATCCACCCTTGGAAGAACGATTATTCATTTACATGAGAGTACGGAAGGACAGATTTTATTAAATGGAAAAGATGTCACCAACTTAAAGGGGAAGGATTTACGGCAGGCCCGTGAAAAGATGCAGATTATTTTCCAGGATCCATATTCCTCTCTTGATCCCCGTAAAACCATAGACAGTACGATTCGGGAACCCTTAATCGTATCAAGGCGTTTTACAAAAAGCCAGATTGATCAAAAGACACAGGAATTAATGGATCTGGTTGGTATAGATGAACGGTTGAGGAAGGCATATCCCCATGAACTTGACGGCGGGCGCAGACAGAGAGTTGGAATTGCCCGTGCGCTGGCATTAGAGCCTGAGTTTGTGGTGTGTGATGAGCCGGTTTCCGCTCTTGATGTATCAATTCAGGCACAGGTACTGAACCTTTTAAAGAAGCTTCAGAAGGAAAAGGGACTGACCTATATGTTTGTGACTCATGACATGTCTGTGGTACGTCATATTTCCGACGATATTTGTGTCATGTACTTAGGACAGGTAGTTGAAAAATGCTCTTCCAGGGAATTGTTTCAAAATCCGCTTCATCCTTATACAAGAGCATTGCTTTCCGCAATTCCTTCCACAGATATTGATAAACCCAATAAGCGTGAGATTCTGCGCGGTGAAATCACATCGCCGGTCAATCCAAAACCAGGCTGCCGCTTTGCGGCCCGCTGTCCTTATGCGAAAGAGGAGTGCTCGAAACAGCAGAAGCAGGCAGAGGTATCCCCTGGACATTTCGTGACATGCTGCCGCCTGCATGAAATAAATTCTTCATATAACTAAGGAAGAAGACTCCAAAAACGCTAAGGAAGAATCAGTGTTTTTGGAGTCTTTACAGCAGGATCAGAAATGAATGTCGCCTGCATTATAAGTCTGGATCTTATTGCTGAAACGCATCTGTATTTCATCTAAGCGCTGTTTGGAATAGGTGAGGTAAATCAGGTTCTTTGGAGGCCAGTGAAGCATCATGTCAAACCGGTCTTCGTCTGTGAAAGCTGCTTTTGAAATGTAGAGATAGAGTGATCCTGTATTTTTGGAATCTTTTCTGGTAAATAGCTTCGTTCCTGCAACACCCACTTCTGCAATTTCATCCCAGGTGAAGGATTGAAGGGTTTTCCAGGGGAGAAAGCAGCGGATGCCTGTCTGGTCCACTGAAACCGAAGCAGCATAGGTGAGCATTGGTTTTATAAAGATAAGTCCGATCAGGAAAAATACTGCAGCTGATCCAAAACGGTGAATGATGATCAGACTGATAACAATCGTGAGAGAAAACAGGACGGTGGCGATGCTCACTGCCGCCTTAAAGGTATCGACAAGGTATGTTTTTTTCATGTAGTAATATTCCTCTCTTTAAATTAATCAATTTAAATAATTAGTATTATTATAACCAATGAACTGCATTGTGTCAAATTGCAAAGATATAAAAAATTATAAATATAAATGGAGGTATTTGATATGGAATTATACAAGGATCCACATCAACCGATAGAGGCAAGAGTGGAGGATCTTCTTTCCAGAATGACTCTTGAAGAGAAGGTTGCCCAGTTATGCGGTGATTTACCGGCTTCATTTATCGAAGATGGGAAAGTAAATACAAAGCTGTTAAAAGAGAAATTCCCCGATGGTCATGGACGTTTCACCCAGTATTCCATTGTTGGTCTGGTAAGCCCTGAGCAGATCGCCAGGATCAGCAATCAGATACAGCGTTATTTTGTTGAAGAGACCAGACTTGGAATTCCTGTTGCTTTACAGGCAGAGAATCTTTGCGGTTATCCTGCAGCTGGCGGCACCCTTTTCCCGGCGATGATCAACATGGGCTGTACCTGGGAGCCGGAGCTTGCTAAGAAGATGAGTGAGATCATCGGTCAGGAGAGCCGCAGTGTGGGCATCACCTCCGCCATGAGCCCGGTAATCGATGTAGTGCAGGATCCCCGGTGGGGAAGAACCTATGAGACCTTTGGAGAAGATCCATATCTGATCAGCCAGTTTGGCATTCATTACGTAATGGGGATGCAGGAGCAGGGCGTCAGCTGTATAGCAAAGCATTTCTTAGGATATTCTTCAACACAGGGCGGCTTAAATACATCGGCATGCCGTATGGGGAAACGGGAGCTTTATGAAATATTTGCGACTCCTTTTGAAGCAGCGGACAAGCTGGCAGGACTGGATGCCATGATGGCGAATTACGGAGAAATTGATGGACTTCCAGTGATTGTTAACAAAGATATTATTGAAAATCTACTTCGTAAGACGATGGGCTTTGATGGAGTTTTAACGTCTGACGGCGCGGCTGTACTAAAGACTCATCAATACTTCAAGGTTGCAAAAACCTATGAGGAAGCCGGATATCTGGCGAAAAAGGCGGGTACTGACACTGAGATTCCAGTAGGAGCTGCCTTCCGCCAGCTGCCGAAGTACGTACGTTCCGGTGAATTGAGTGAAGACTGCATCGATGCTTCTGTGCGCCGTATACTGACAGTAAAATTCAAACATGGCCTGTTTGAGAATCCTTATTGTGAGGAAGAGAAGGTTACGATGGCTTTAAGCAATGCTTCCAAAAATGAATTAAGTGAAGAAATTGCAGCCAAATCAATGGTTCTTTTAAAGAATGACAATGTGCTCCCTCTTAAAAAAGGAACAAAGGTAGCGCTGATTGGACCCCATGCTGATTCCCTGAGATATCCGGTGAGCGGTTACACCTACCCGGCATATGTAGAAATGATGAAGGCTGGTGCCAGCGGTCAGGCAACTGGTTTTAACGGTCTGGCTGATGAGCAGGAAAAAGCCCAGAGCAGTGAAAAGAAATACAAAGGACCTTTTGCAGTCATGTTTGATATGTTCTCAAAGGAAGAACAGGATTCCATGAATGATATGGAATCAGCTTTAAGGAGAACGGGAACCCGCAGTTTAAAAGAAGTTCTTACAGAGCGTTTCACCGTATCCTATGCACAGGGCTGCGGTATTATAGGCGAAGAGACGGATGGTTTTGCCAAAGCTGTGGAAGCAGCGGAAGAATCAGATGTGATTGTGATGGCATGCGGAGGAAATTCCGGCTGGGTCAATGTTACCGGAGGCGAGGGGAAAGACCGCCAGTTCCTTGAATTGCCAGGCGTTCAGCAGAAGCTTCTGGAAGCAGTTGCAGCAACAGGAAAACCCGTTGTTCTTGTACTTTACGGACCAGGTGTATTTGCTGTTAACTGGGCCCAGGAAAACTGCGGAGCCATTTTACAGGCATTTATGCCAGGGCCATTTGCCGGAAAGGTTATTACGGATGTATTAGACGGAACTTTAAATCCCGGAGGAAAGATGACAATGACTGTGCCGAGAACAGCCGGGCAGATTCCGATCTATTACAATCACCGCATCGGATCCGGATATAACAGCGGAGGTGATATCACTGCTTCCTCCATCTTTTCCGGGGGATATGTGGATGGTCCTGCTGATCCTCTGTACTGCTTTGGCCATGGTCTCAGCTACACCACGTTTGAGCTTTCTGATTTGGAAGTATCTGCCGCTGAAATTCCGACAGACGGAAAACTGAAAATCAGCTGTAAAGTAAAAAATACCGGTGATGCGGCTGGTGATGAGGTAGTACAGCTGTATACCAGCTTTACTGAGGCACATGTTACCCGTCCGAACAAGCAGCTTTCTGGATTCCTGCGGGTATCTCTGAAACCAGGTGAGGAAAAACAGGTTGTTTTCCATCTTGATATGGCACAGCTGGGGTATTACAATGAATGTATGGAATTTGTGGTTGAACCAGGAACAATGCATCTTATGCTGGGCACAAGTTCTGTAAGTCTTCCGTTAAACAGCAGAGTACTTCTGACTGGAAAACCGGCAGATGTAATGGGCAGACGTTCTTATGTCTGCCAGACAGAACTGCGTTAGTTTTAAAAAATGGAGGTCAGCTAAAAACTATGGCTGGCCTCTTAAATGTATTTTTACCGCTTTGCGGGAAAGGAAGAAAGACTTATGGATAAAAGACCTCATATTATTATATTTAATCCGGATGAAATGCGCTCTGACTGTCTGGCTCATCTGGGGCAGAATAAGGCTGCAAAAACTCCGTTTTTAGATGAATTTGCCCGGTCAGAAGGGGTATCGTTCCGCAATGCCTTCTGTCAGAATACGGTCTGCGTTCCCAGCCGATGCAGCTTTTTTACCGGTCTCTACCCCCATGTCAACGGGCATCGTACCATGCAGCATTTGCTGCGCAGCCATGAGTCCAGCCTGTTTTCTGAACTGAAGGATGCAGGGTATTATGTTTGGATGAACACCCGGAATGATTTGATTGCAGGACAGGTACCAGGTCTTATGGAAACGCATGCAACGGAGATCTATTATGGGGAGGAATGTCCGAAAGCGCCGGGACCTGAAAATAAGGATTATCGGGGAAAAACCGGGGATAAAAATTATTATTCCCATTACGAAGGCCGATTGTTACTGGACGGGAACGGGACCCATTATTCGGATGACGACGGAGTTGTGGATGCGGCGATTGAACGGATCCTTCATCGGGTAAATGACCAGCCGCTTTGTATGTTTCTTGGTTTAATGTATCCACATACGCCTTATGCAGTGGAAGAACCCTACTTTTCAGCGATTGACCGAAGCATGCTGCCCAGACGTGCCGCCGCCGGAAGAGATAAGCCGGAAATGGAGTCAACCCTAAAAAATCTGATGGCTATGGATTCCTATACGGAGCAGGACTGGAATGAGCTGCGCGCCTGTTACTTAGGGATGTGCATGAAGGTGGATGAACAGTTCAGACGTTTATGTGATGCGCTGAAGGAAGCGGGAATCTACGACGATTGCGCGATCTTTTTCCTAAGCGATCACGGTGATTATGCCGGTGACTTTGACTTGCCGGAAAAATCCCAAAATACGTTTGAAGATTGCCTGACCAAGGTTCCGCTGCTTATAAAACCGCCCATGGGGGAGCAGGTTGATGCAGGAATTTCTGATTCTCTGGTAGAACTGGTGGATTTTTATGCAACTGTGATGGATTATGCAAATACAGCCCCCAGCCATGATCACTTTGGAAGGACTCTTAAGCCTGTTATCAGTGACCGGAGTATAAAGCTGCGTGAATATGTTTTTTGCGAGGGCGGCAGAATGCCATGGGAAACACAGGCCGATGAATATCATCCGGCAGCCGGCAGTTCCGGTGTAATTCCTAAAACCAGCATGTACTGGCCAAGGCAGACAGCACAGCTGGATGCAGATGCCCACTGTAAAGGAACTATGATACGGGATCATGTTTATAAATATGTTCACCGGTCAAACGGACACCATGAATTTTATGACCTTCAGTCTGACCCTCTTGAAGAAAATAATGTTTACGGTGACTCTGTGCATGAAGCGAAAACCATTGAACTGAAGCTTCGCCTTCTGGACTGGTATCAGCAGACCTGCGATGTAGTCCCGAGGGACTGTGACAAACGTCTGAGCGATCGGATGATGTGGGCAAAAATAAAGCAGGATTGTCCGCCTCACCTTGAAGAAAAGGTGTGGGAAATGATCCGGGATGGTAAGGGGATGGCCTATATCAGAGCGCAATTGACGGCAGGAGTTGAATGACAGATAGTGCTCATGCCAGTGGGATGAAAGGAAGAAATATGGATAACAGTATAAATTTAGGAGAGGAAAGAGTAGGAAAGTTACTCTTGAAGCTTGCAATACCTTCCGTCATAGCACAGCTGGTCAGCATTTTATACAATGTGGTAGACAGAATCTATATCGGACACATGCCGGAGACAGGCGATTTAGCTTTGACCGGTCTGGGCCTGTGTTTTCCAATCATTATGATTATTTCGGCTTTCGCAGGTATGATTGGTCAGGGAGGTGCACCGCGGGTTGCTATTTTTATGGGAAAAGGACAGCAGGATGCTGCTGAAGAGGTGCTTGGTAATTGTGTAACGGTTTTAATTATTTTATCACTGCTTCTTACCATTATTTTAGAAATATCATTAGAGCCTGTTTTACGGTTATTTGGGGCAAGTGACAATAGCCTGATATATGCCCTGCCCTATTTACGTATTTATATTCTGGGAACTGTTTTTGTTATGCTTACAATGGGATTGAATGCTCTCATTATCACCCAGGGCTATTCAGGTATCGGTATGGCGACTGTTATGATTGGTGCAATTTTAAATATCTTATTGGATCCGCTTTTTATCTTTGTATTTAAAATGGGTGTTATGGGAGCAGCGATTGCAACTGTTATTTCACAAATGGTATCGGCATTATGGGTATTACATATTCTGATTTCGTGTAAGACAAATCTGAAAATAAGATCAGATTGCTTAATTATCAGGCCTGCTGTAATCATACCTGTATTTTCTTTGGGCTTTTCTACTTTTATTATGACAGCTACGGAAAGCGCTTTGAGCATTGTATTTAATATATCACTTGCAAAGTATGGTGGTGATCTGGCAGTTGGTGCTATGACGATCATAGCAAGTCTAATGCAGTTTCAGACGCTTCCCGCTCAAGGGATTGCGCAGGGCGCACAACCAATTATAAGTTTTAATTATGGGGCGGGTAAAGTAAAACGAGTTCGGAAAACATGTCAATTGCTGTTTTTGTTAGATTTCGGCTACACATTTATCTTTTGGATTTTGATTTACTGTTTTTCTGAATCTTTTGTGAAAATTTTTAATAACAGTTCACAGGAATTAATAACGGTATCTGTTGAGGCAATCCATGTTTATTTTGCAGTTTCTGGTATATTTGGAATCTTAATAGCAATTCAGAGGATTTTTAATGCTCTTGGCCAGGCAAAGCTGTCTCTTATTATTGCATGTTTAAGAAAACTTATTTTGCTTATTCCCTTGATTTATATTATGCCTGTGTTTTTTGATGATAAGCTGTTTGCAGTGTTTCTGGCTGAGCCGGTCTCTGATTTTCTATCGATTGGTATTGCAATTGTTTTATTTGTATTAAATATTAAAAAAATTCTTGCACAGGAATGCTTTCATGGAGCTATTCAATGAAAGTTTTTAAATCATTTTGTACTGCAGCAGCAGCAGCGCCTAAGGCACCGCTGTATATGTCTGGCTCAACAAACACAAAATTCGTATCGATATCAGTAGCGGTATATAAATTCCGATGAATTACATCCATAAGCTGATCTTTGTTCTTCTGATTCTGGAAGATATTGCTGTCAATCAAAATGCATTTCGGTCTGACGAAATTATCAATATTGGCAATTCCAATACCCATGTGATAGATCGCATCTTCCAGAATTGCATTCACACTCTGGTCCCCTTCTGACTGGGCTTTTATTATTTCATATATGGTTGGAGATTCGGCATTGCCGCAGATCTGGCGCAGGATATCTGCCTTACCGTTATTCAACTCACTGATACAATTGGAAATGATAGCGCGTTCGCTTGAAAATGCTTCAAGGCAGCCGTGGTTTCCGCATCGGCAGAGAGGACCGTGAGAGTCAACGACCATGTGTCCCACCTCGCCCTGACCGATGATAGATTCGCGAAAACGATCATGAGTATACATCAATGGACAGGCAATTCCTGTTGAAACCATAAAGTATGCAAAGGAGTGATAGTGATCCATTCGCTCATGATCAAATAAATAGGAACCATAGGCTCTTGCGCAGGCATTGTTTTCGATTGAAACAGGGCCATCGTAATTGAGCAGCCTGGATAAATCACCTTTTAAATCTTTATTTTTCCATTCATAACCCGGAAGAACAATCAGCTTCCCTTTGTTGCGGTCAACGAGTCCTGGGATGCACAGACCAATACCAGCTATTTTCGCTTTTGGTATTTTACTGGTCCGCAGCAGCTTTTTGACCAGTTCCGAAGTTTCTGCCATGATTTCATCATATTCACTATAGACGGTATCATCTGCAATAGCTTTTATCAAATTGCCGCGATAATCCGTGATGCAGGCGCGGCGCAGTGTACCGCGTGTTTCAATTCCAATAAAATATCCACCATCATCTGAAATATCAATTAAAGATGCCTTTCGCCCAAGGGTCTTTCCAGAAGTCTTTGTATTTTCCACTTCTTTTATAAGTCCTTTGGAAAGCAGAAAATTGACAGTGGTGGTGATTGTCGGGAGTGTGAGTGACAGCTTTTCTGATATTTCAATTCTGGAAATCGGGCCATCGTGATAAATCATCTGGCGAATCGCGGACTGATTGGTGACCTTAACTCTTGATAGGTTATTTCCATTGGCAATCTGCATGTTGTTTGGTTCCTTTCTGTATATGTATCATATATTTTTCTATTATTTTAAGTGCGGGTAGCGCGGAAGAATATGTTCCTGTGTTGCAAGGTCAACCTGGTTTAAGTCGTCAATTACCTGCTGCGGGTTAAAATAGCGGACAAAGTCATCAATCATCTTCGTACCCTTAAGAGCGAGCGCATCACGTTCGGCAATGGAGCGGCAGCCTTCCCCGCCGCCATGATCTGAAAACTCTTCATAGAAAAAACCCACATTACCAGGTGAAGCTGCCAGGGAGTTCAGCCTTTGAACCGCAGATTTCAGGGAATTCTCCGAGGTGGTTGAAAACGGATCTTCCTTCTGACTGGCTTCAGGGTCAACGGTAAGATAATCTAACTGGTTCATCTGTTTATAAGCGCCGTACATAAGCTCTTTGAAAGGCATCCCTTTCACCTGCCAGCCGTTATCTTTTGCAATCGGTATTGCCTGCAGCAGGCTGATATGAACGAATGGAACTTTTTTGTCATGAAATTCATCCATGATAAAACTGTTGATTGTTAAATAGGCAGGACCATGACCGGAAAGATAAATCTGCTTGCGAAACCCCTGTTTTAACAGGCTGTCAGACAGCTGTCTCAGATAAGAAGCACCCTCTGCGATGCTTAAGTATACCGTGCCGCGTCCGGTCCTTGTCGCACCTGGATAGAAGAACGGGAGACCGGTTAATGACAGGCTGTCGGTGGCTTCGGCCATTTTTTCAGCAATTGCTTCCACATAAATCGTTTCACAGTCAAGAGGTAAATCGCCATGAAGCTCCACAGTTCCCACCGGGATGAAAATAACATCTCTGCCGCGGTCTAAATACTCCTCAACTTCAACATTCCTCATTTTATTTAAAATATGTGTTTTCATAGTTCCTCCCGGGCTGTTTTACAATAATTAAATGATTTAATAGTCATAATAGCAGAATAATTAAGAAAATACAAGTTTTAGAAAATATTTATTGGCGGTAGATATTGAAATTATTACTTACTGATGATATAATAAATTAAATTAATTAAAAAATAGAACGGAAGGGATAAATGATGTTATGAAGGACGTTTTGCTCTACATGTCTGATCAGCATTCCTATAATCTGCAGGGGTATGCCGGAAACAAAATAGTAAGAACTCCCAATTTAGATTTCATTGCCAGGGAAGGAACTGCGCTCACAAATGCATATACGGCATGCCCGTTGTGTGTACCAGCCCGCGCATCCATGATTTCAGGACAGCTTCCCAGCAATAATGGTGTTTTATTTAATTTTAACTCGATTAATTCTGACAGCGCTACCTTTCTTCACAGCCTCACTGTATCCGGCTATGAGACGGTTCTTTGCGGCCGTATGCATTTTGTCGGACCGGACCAGCGCCATGGCTATGCAAAACGTATCGCAAAAGAGCGTACTCCTGTATACCACAACAATCTCCCGAAAGTGAACGGGGAGATGGAAAACAAATCGAAAGTAACCGGATTTGATGAGAACAGCTCGCTTTACTATATCGGCGGCGGGGATTCTCCCGTTCTGGCTTATGACCGTTATGTTGTAGGCGAAGCACTGGATTATTTGAGCCAGGAACATGAAAGACCGCAGTTTATTACGGTAGGAACTTATGGACCGCATTTCCCGTATGTCGCTCCGGAGGAACTTTATGAGTATTATTATAACAAAGTCAGTCTGGAGGATGTTAAAGAAACCGATCAGGGGCATCCGGCTCTTGGCGGTAAAATGAAAGAGGCAGATCCGGAAGTGGCCAGAGCAGCGCGTGCGGCCTATTACGGTCTGGTTGAGCAGCACGACCGGCATATTGGAACGGTATATCAGGCATTTAAAGAATATTTAAGACGTACCGGTCATGAAGGCGTATTTATTTATGTTTCCGATCATGGTGACATGAATGGCACACATGGTTATTATGGCAAGCAGGTGTTTTATGAACCGTCAGCCCACATTCCATTCTTAATTCAGGGAGATGGAATTCCGGCCGGACGAACGATTGACAGTCCCACCAGCCTTTTAGATATAGGCCCTACCATCTGTGGTCTGACTGGAGCGGAGATTTTAGAAGGCGATGGGAAAGATATTTCTGCCCAGATTATAGAGAACAGCCAGGATGAAGACAGAATGGTGGTCAGTGAGCTGTATACCTATCTGAGTAATGGAGAGACATCACTGGGAAGGCTGGTCCGCTTTCAGCAGTGGAAGTATTTTACTTATTCGGGTTTTCCAGAGGATGATGTGCTTTATGATTTGGAGCTGGATTCAGACGAAGAGCATAATGTAATCGCCCGGTTTCCTGAGATTGCAGAAAAGCTGAGGCAAAAGGCTGATTCCTATAAGAGCTATGATGAGGTGATGGAACATGAAAACTGGGTGATGAAGCAGCTTCGAATTCTGATGAAGTGTGATTATGATAACCCTGATGAAAGATGGATTCCGTCTGGCCTTAAAGAACTTGATAATCCGGTTAAAAGCAAAAAACCATTTCAGCCGACACCTTGGGCAACGCAGATGAGAAAACGGCTGAATGAAATATAAGTCACAAAAAACAGGGAGGAAATAACAATGAGAGTAAAACAGATTAAAGATATCGATGCTTTTTTTAAGGCGCTGGCAACCTGCCATGGCAGAGTGGAACTGATTACAGATGATAAGGATGTACTTAATTTAGCATCGAAGCTGACGCAGTTTATTGGTCTCACCAGAGTATTTGGCAATCCTGAAATAGAATCCTATGAAATCGTCTGCTATAACGGAGAAGACTATCAGAAAATTAAAGAATATTTAGTTCCGGCAGACTAGATAAAGAAATATAGTTTCGGAAAGGTTTACGAAAACGTTTGACTAATGAATTGTAGAAATGACAGTTTTAATCAATTATAATTTGATAAAGATCAGATGAACAGTCGAAAGGGGAAAAAACTATGCCAATTATACCATTAAGACCTCTCTTGGAGGCAACCGACAAATATCAGTTTGCACAAGGCGCATTCAATGTAAATGCAGTATCCCAGATCAAAGCAGCAATTGAGGTTCATGAAATGCTGAGAAGTCCGGTCATCTTACAGGGGGCAGATTTAGCTAACGGTTTTATGGGTGGAAGAACCGATTTTTTGAACTCAACCATTGAGGACAAACGCATTGGTGCAAAGAACATCGGAGCTGCCGTCCATAAATACGGTGCATATTCTCCCGTTCCGATTGTACTTCATTTAGACCACGGAAAAGATTTTGATTCGGTAAAAGCGGCGATTGACGGCGGTTATACTTCGGTTATGATTGATGGTTCGTCCCTTCCCTTTGATGAGAATGTGGAATTGACCCGTGAGGTTGTAAAATATGCACATGAACGCGGTGTATCGGTAGAAGGGGAGCTGGGGGTTCTGGCCGGAGTGGAAGATCATGTATTTTCTGACGCATCTACCTATACCAATCCAATGAGGGCAATCGAATTTTTCAGAAAAACAGAGGTTGACTGTCTGGC
Source organism: uncultured Clostridium sp. (assembly GCA_963523075.1). GTDB lineage: Bacteria > Bacillota > Clostridia > Lachnospirales > Lachnospiraceae > Lacrimispora. Next base: position 311,434 of record CAURBW010000002.1, on the reverse strand, counting down.
AATTTCCTACGGAACCATGCATGGAGCGGTGAAGGGAAAGAATGTAAAGCTTCGGAAAGAAATCGTCATTGCAATCAAAGAATGCTTAAGGCATGAAAAAATATTTGGAGTATTAGTATCCCACGGTTCCTCAACTGTCCCCAAATATATCGTAGACGGAATTAATGCTCTTGGCGGTGAGATTACCAATGCGGATGGAATTTCAGTTAATGAAATTAAACAGGCGATTGCATGCGGAATCGGCAAAATTAATGTTGATACAGATTTACGTCTGGCAGTAACAAGAAATTTACGGGAATATTTCTATCATCATCCGGATAAGAAAAACAGCCCTTCCGTTGGAAAAATATATGAACTGCTGGAGGAAAAGAAATCGGCATTTGATCCCAGAGTTTTCCTGACCCCAATCATGGATACTGTGATGAAGGGAATTGAAACTGATGACGATATACGAACACTGGGAGAGAGTATCGAACAGGGTGTAAAGGAAGTTGTAGGAACCCTGATTGTTGAATTCGGTTCTGTAGGCAAAGCATCTTTGGTTGAGCAGCTGACAACCGATGATATGATCAGTAAATATAGAAAGTAATCGGAAAGGAATACCATGAAGCATATCTTTTTAAATTTAAAACGATTTGATATTCCCAGGGAATACAGCGGAGTAAACAGCATTGCCAGTCCAGGAGAATGGGGAGCATATATTGTCGGCAAAGTGCAGGAAGAATTAAAACAGTATAACGCAGATGATGTGGAATTTGTAATGTATATGCCGGAAGCGCATATTATCAGTGCAGTAAAGGAACGGAAAGAAGATTCAAACCTTAAAATCGGCTGTCAGAGTGTGTTTCGTGAGGATACCGCACCAGGGGGAAATTTTGGTGTTTTAACCACTCAAAGAACCGGTAATTCCATGAAAGCCATTGGGTGCGACAGTACAATCATCGGCCATTTTGAAGAAAGAAAGGACAAGGCAGGTATTTTGTCTGAAGCCGGAGTGACTGACTCTGATGCAGTTAACCGGATTTTAAACAGGGAGATCAAGGCAGCAATCCAGGCAGGACTGGACGTGCTTTACTGCATCGGTGAAACGGCAGACCAGCAGGAAAACTGGAAGGATGTACTTGAAAGACAGCTGACCATCGGATTAGATGGAGTGGATATCAGTAAAGTGGCAGTCGCCTATGAGCCTGTATGGGCCATCGGACCTGGAAAAACACCGCCTGACAGAGAATATATCAGAAAAATAGCCTGCTTTATCAAAGAGGTGAAAAACGGGATTGCGGTGACCTACGGCGGAGGACTCAAAACAGACAATGCCGGAATGCTCTCCTCCATACCGGAAATTGACGGCGGGCTCATAGCGCTCACAAGATTCCAGGGAGAGATCGGTTTTTACCCGGAGGAATATCTTGAGATTATACGTACATATTTAGGATAGATGAAAATTCGTTATGAAAGTGAGGTAACTGAATGAAATTACAGTTTGAATACGGACATGGTTTTGTAAATGCCGAATTGCCGGACAGCACAGATGTATTTATACCAGGAGAAACAGTGGCGGATCCGCCTTATATACCGGAGGACCAGCTGGAAGCAAAGACCCTGGAATCCATCCGTAATCCCATTGGGATGGAACCGTTAACGAAGCTGGCTAAAAAGGGATCGAAAGTAACAATTATATTCCCTGACAGGGTAAAAGGCGGGGAACAGGCCACTGCTCACCGTAAGGTTTCAATAAAATTAATTCTTCAGGAATTGTACAGCGCCGGAGTAGAAAAGAAAGATATTCTTTTAATCTGTTCCAATGGTCTGCACAGAAAAAATACCAAGGAAGAGATTTATAATATTCTTGGAAAGGAATTATTCCATGAATTCTGGTTCACTCATCAGATTATCAATCACGACAGTGAAGATTATGATCATCTGGTTGACTTAGGCGTTACAGACCGGGGTGATCCGGTCATCATGAATAAATACGTGTATGAAAGCGATCTGGCGATCCTGATCGGTCATACCCAGGGCAATCCATACGGCGGTTATTCCGGCGGTTATAAGCACTGTTCTACCGGTATTACCCATTGGAAGTCCATTGGTTCCCATCATGTTCCTGATGTTATGCACAGGGATGATTTTGTTCCTGTCAGCGGTAAATCATTAATGAGATCCAAGTTTGATGAGATCGGCGAGCATATGGAAAAATGTATGGGCAAGAAGTTCTTTTGCTGTGATGCAGTGCTTGATACCTGCTCAAGGCAGATTGAAATTAACAGCGGTTACGCAAAAGAGATGCAGCCGGTTTCCTGGAAAACAGCGGATAAAAGAACCTATGTGCCATTTGCTGAAAAAAAATATGACGTAATGATCTTTGGTATGCCCCAGTTCTTCCATTATGGAGATGGTATGGGAACGAATCCGATCATGCTGATGCAGGCCCTTTCTGCGCAGGTGATCCGTCATAAGAGAGTCATGAGTGACAAGTGTGTCATTATCTGTGCATCAGCCTGCAATGGCTATTTTCATGATGAATTATGGCCTTATACCAGAGAAATGTATGAGATGTTCCAGACAGATCATATGAATACACTCCCGGATATGAACCGACTTGGAGAATATTTTGCGACGAATGAGGAGTACATCAGGAAATACCGTTATACCAATGCATTTCATCCGTTCCATGGTTTTTCCATGATTTCCTGCGGACATCTGGCAGAGAAAAATACATCTGCCATTTACATTGTGGGCGCAGAGCAGCCAGGCTATGCCAGAGGAATGGGATTAAAGACAAGGGCAACGATTGAGGAAGCACTTGCTGATGCAAAACTCAAATATGTGGGAGCGAATCCAAATATTCTGGCTCTTCCAAAAACATTTAAAACAGCAGCCGTTCATCTTATGATGAAGGATGAAGTATACACCGGAGACAACATGTATCATCATCACTAACAGATTAAAACTTGGAATAAGGATTGGTGGATTAATGCAGCGTAGTAAATGGGTTATGATCGAAGAAGGGATTTTAGAAACTTATATACGGAATCTCAGCGGGGATATTGTTCTTGGAATTGATGGATTTATTGATCAGGTATGGCAGGTAGTTGAAACAAGAACACTGGATAATAACTACATTCTGATTGATAAGATGCAGGAGTTTGGAAATCTGATTGTCAACCGCAGGGAAGGCGGTATGGCAAATGAGCTGATTAAAAAGAGGCGAAGTTATGGCGGGTTTACTGCCAATACCGGAAAAGCTCTGGGAAATATGGATTTGTCTACGATCCTGATTGGAATGTATGGAAAAGAAGAAATTGATAAGATATTTTATGATCTGAAAAAGAAGTGTAATTTAATATCCGTTGGAGATCCTGTAGTCAGTACAATTCTTGAATTCACAGACGGAAAAATCATGATGCCTAATTTAGACGAGCTGCTGAATTTTACGTGGGATGATTTCCTCCGTATAATCGGACATGATCAATTACAAAAGATATTATTAAACGCTGATATTGTATCATTGGGGTACTGGTCCAACATGCCTGATTTTGACACGTTTATGACGAAACTCAATGAGAATTATTTCCATACAGACCGGCCGGGACGGCTGTTCTTTGATTTTGCAAATATCAAGAAACGAAGTGTGGAGGCGATCAACGCCACCTTTCAGGTTTTAGAGAGAGTCAATGATAAAATTCCCGTAAGTCTCAGCTTAAATGAACATGAAGCTGTTATATTGTTCTCTTATTATGACCGGAAATTCTCTGATGACTGTGAAGAGGTGGCAAGAGACACGGAATATATCAGAAACATCATAGGGCTTGATGAGCTGATTATACACACGCCCCAATATGCGGTCTTATCTTCCAAAACAGAGGGGATGGAGTTATTAGAGCAGGATTACTGCAAAACGCCTGTGATAACCACGGGGGCCGGTGATACGTTTAACGGCGGATACATTGCCGCCTGCCTCGGTAATCTGAAAGCGGCGGAACGTCTTGCCATAGCAAATGCTGCCACCAGATTTTATGTAAGCAACAGTCATACGCCAGACAGGCAGGAGCTGATTTCAGAGATAAAACGGATTAAAAAAGTTTTAAGCTGAACGCTTTGAAACAAAAAGGAACCGGGAGCAGGTTTGCTTCCGATTCCTTATAAAAAGAATTGGTATGGTTAAATTCTTCTGCTATTGCTCAGCCTGCAGCAGCTTTCTCTTGTTATTATCTGAAACGGGAGTTCCACTGTTGCGTGGATGCCTTTTCCATTTTCAATCCGGTCAATCAGGATCTTAGCGGCCATCTTTCCCAATTCCTCCATTGGAATACGGATCGTGGTCAGCATGGGGGACATATACTGGGCGGTATCAATATCATCAATGCTGATGATTGAAAAATCATCTGGTACGCGAAAACCGCAGTCTTTCATCGCTTTCGTGGCCCCGATTGCGGTAGAATCATTGGCGCAGAATAATGCGGTGGCAGTTTTTTCCTGATACTTTTGGAGAAATGCTTTTACACCGTGATATCCTCCTTCCGAAGACATGGGCGCTGCAATAATATTTTCCCTTAAAACGGGAAGCTTTAAATTTTTCAAGGCATCAAGGTATCCCTGGTATCTTAATTCCTTCTGTTTTTCTCCCACATAGGCGATGGAACTGTGTCCCAGCTTATGAAGGTAATGAATTGCTGCCACAGAAGCCTGATATCCGTCGCTTACTACCTGATCGAACTCTGTATCGATTTTATTCAGGCCTACATAAACAACGTGCTTGTACTGCTTTTTGATAAATTCCAGCAAATCCTTATCGAACCTCCCCAGAACCGCAATGCCGTTTACACGGTTGTTTGTTATCACCTGATAGGTACCGGCATCGTTTATATCGTAAGCGGAGAAGGAATATTTCATAATATAACCCTGTCTGTAAACCTCCTGTTCGATGGATCTTGCTATTTTTGAAAAAAATGGATCATCAGTGGTGCTGTCTGACCGGGCAAAGATACAGCCGATTGTTTTTACCGGACCAGACAGACTGTCCGGATCTCTGTTTAGTTTTAAGTTACGTGCTGCTGCATTGGGAGTGTAATTGGTTTCCCGGACAATTCTCCAGATGTTGTCCTGTACTTCTTTACTTGCTGCTTTTGAATTGTTGTTATTTATTACACGGGAAACAGTTGAGACTGATACACCCGCTAAATTCGCTATCTCTTTCAGTGTCATGGAAGTTCCTCCTGTAATCTGATTATACAGGATTTATTATAACATTTCGATCACTCTCTATGCAAACGTTTGAGTAAAATATTTGCAAATATTTGCGTAAAAATGCTAGAATGAAATTCACAATCAACAGGAGGTAACAGGTATGGACAATATATTATATTTGGATTGCAGTTCTGGAATCAGCGGGGATATGTTTGTCGCTTCCCTGCTGGATTTGGGAGCTGACAGGGAGGTTATGCAAAAAGCGTTGGACAGCCTTCTTGTTCAGGGATTTGAAGTAAAGATAAGCAGAGTGGAAAAATCAGGACGTAATGCCTGTGATTTTTGTGTGGTTCTAGATGAAAAACATGAAAACCATGATCATGACATGCAGTATCTTCATGGTACAGCCAAAGGGCATTCCCATAACGAAGCCGCTCAACATGACCATGAGTGCAGGGGAATTATTGAGATAAAGGAAATTATTGAAAAAGCTGACATGACACAAGGAGCAAGAGCACTGGCTGAAAAGATATTTTCAATTCTGGCGGAAGCGGAAGCCAAGGCCCATGAGGTTCCGGTAGAACAGGTACACTTTCATGAGGTAGGGGCAGTTGATTCCATAGCAGACATCGTTGCGGCGGCGGTGTGTTTTGACAATCTGGGAATCAGCAGAACGATTATTCCTCAGATTTGCGATGGGACGGGTACCATCCGCTGCCGCCACGGACTGCTGCCTGTTCCTGTGCCGGCAGTGAAAAATATCGATCTGGCACATAAGCTGAACCTCCATATTACAGACGTGGAAGGGGAATTAGTTACTCCGACAGGTGCGGCGATTGCCGCTGCAATCCGTTCTGATGAACAGCTGCCTGATCATTTTACCATATGCAGGACCGGTTTGGGAGCGGGAAAGAGAACTTATAAATGCCCGGGCATTCTCAGAGCTGTCTTTATTACAGAAGATGAAACAGCGTTCATTGGCCAGTTACCTGATTAAGAAGAAATTCATCATAAAATAAAAGTGGAGTCGGTGAAAAATTATGAAGCTGCATGAATATATATTGTTTGGACTGATTGGGTTAAGTGCTTCCACAGCAGGGGCGGTCTGCGGTATTGGAGGCGGGGTGATCATAAAACCGCTTTTAGATGCGTTTGGTTTGCTGAGCGTGGAAGCCATAAGCTTTCTATCCGGGTGTACAGTGCTTGCCATGGCCTGCTTTTCTGTGATAAAATCAATTTCAAGCGGAGATTCTTCTGTTGATAAAACAATTGGTACACCTCTGGCATTCGGTGCAGCAGCTGGAGGTGTGGCAGGGAAAATCCTGTTTCATATGGTTGCCGGCAGTTTTCAAGACCGGGACCGGGTAGGTTCTGTACAGGCAGTCTGTCTTTTGCTTATTACAATGGGAACATTGCTTTATACAATAAAGAAAGACAGAATTAAAACTCATCATATCAGGAATAAGGGACTTTGTATCATAATCGGGTTTATTTTGGGAATTTTCTCTTCCTTTCTTGGAATCGGAGGAGGACCGATTAATCTGGTGGTACTGTTTTATTTCTTTTCCATGGATACCAAAACAGCTGCCCAGAATTCCCTCTACATTATTCTGTTTTCCCAGGCGGCCAGTCTTATTAATTCCATTGCAGCAGGTCAAATTCCGGAATTCAGTTTTCTTCTTCTTGCTGTTATGGTACTCAGCGGAATCGCAGGAGGAGCAATTGGAAGGAAGGTGTGCAAAAGGCTCAGTGAGATTACAGTGAATAAACTTTTTATTATTCTGATGGGAGAAATAATGATGATCTGCTGTTATAATATCTATCAGTTATCTTAAATGGCAAGGAGGAAACGGTTATATGCCGCCAGTGAATTTACTGATAAAACCAGCTTCCGGGCTGTGCAATATGGAATGCGACTACTGCTTTTACTGTGATGTGGCAGAAAAGAGAAAGCAGGCATCTTATGGCTTTATGTCAAAAGAGACCTTAAGCAATGTGATACGCAGGGCACTTTCTTATGGAGAGCAGAGTGTTGGGATTGCATTCCAGGGAGGAGAACCCACTCTTTGCGGAATTGATTTTTTTGAAGAGGCAGTCCGGTGTGTAAAACAGTACAATGGAAACAATTTAAAAATCGAATATGCACTTCAGACCAATGGATACGCAATTACGGAGGAATGGTGCGAATTCTTTAAAAAAAATCATTTCCTTGTAGGCTTATCCGTTGACGGAATGGAAGGGACTCATGATAAGTACAGGCACAGCAAAAAAGGGGAAGGAACGTACCAGAAAGTTCTTCATGCAGCCAGGCTTATGAAGAAAAGCGGTGTGGATTTTAATATACTCACAGTGGTGAATAAGGAAACGGCAGAAAATATTATCCCCATTTATAAGGAATATAAGAAAAATGGCTGGGAATATTTGCAGTTCATTGCCTGCCTGGACCCCCTTGGTGAAACTCGCGGACAAAGAGAGTATTCCCTTACCCCAAAGGCGTACGGAGAGTTCTTAATCAAGCTTTTTCATCTATGGTATAAGGACTGGAAACGGGGAAAACAGCCCTATATCAGGCAGTTTGAAAACTATATCGCTATTATGCTTAAGTACGAACCGGAATCCTGCGAACAGAGAGGGGTGTGCGGGATTCAGTATGTGGTGGAGGCGGACGGCGGAGTCTACCCCTGCGATTTTTATGTTCTGGATGAATTTAAGCTGGGAAATCTAAACCAGGATACAATGGCAAAAATCCAGGAAAGGCGAGCAGAGACCGGCTTTATTGAGCGGTCTCAGAATCATTCCGAAGACTGTAAACAGTGCCGCTGGTTTTCTCTCTGCCGCGGCGGATGCTACCGCTGCAGAGAAGGCGTGGAGGATAATTATTTCTGCGAAAGCTACCGGATGTTATTTGAGAACTGCTTTGAGCAGATGGAGGAAATAAGCCGTTTTTTGTTTACAACCCGGTATTAGGTATCAGCTGTAACCGGAAATAAAATGTTGCGTGTGCAACGTCTTTCAAGTGTTTTTTCTGCTATCATATTTCATGTAAGAGCTGACTTACTTAAAATTGAAATAAATGGAGGCAGACATGAGAAAGGTAAATGTAGATTATGAAAAGCTTTATTATGGATTCCCGGTTATTCTTGTAAGCTATTATGATACAGACGGAACTCCGAACGTGACGACTGTGTCTTCGTCCTATACTTTAAAGGACATGATGGCTCTGGGCTTTTCCTCCAAGGGATATGCGCTGAACCGGATCAGGGAGGTGTCAGATTTTGTGGTGAATGTTCCTGACAGCAGTTTGGCAGAGGCAGTGAATTTCTGCGGAAGCAAAACAGGAGCGGAATATAAAAAGTTTGAAAGTATCAGTTTGACACCGGCGCCATCAAAGGTTGTTCATGCGCCTGTCATTGAGGAGTGCCCCATCTCCATTGAATGCAGCTTAACTGATATCATTGAGAGCGAAAATCACAAAGGAATCACAAACATTCTGGCAGGAATCAAGGGCCGTCTTGTGTCGGAAAAATATTTAAACAGTGCAGGCAGGCTGAATGTATCCGCATTTGATGATATTTTGTATATCGGAGACGGAGACAGCCGGGGATTTCGCGATATGAAATAACATGTTTTTAATAATAAGTGCCGTTTCCTGTTTTCTGCTGCATAGTTTTCTGCTCATATACAGAAACTAATGCTGCACAGGAGGTAGGAATATGGCAAAAGCAGGTATGAGAAGACCGAGTCCTTATGATTCCAACAATCATGGAACGGAAAATCACGAAAAAATGCACCATCCAAAGAATGAACAGGCTCAGGTTCCCGAGATCCAGGGAGCTGCAAAAAACAGCAATGAAAAAGCTGGTCCGATTAATGCTCCAAACTGGGCGAGAGACAATTACAAAACAGGAAATAAACGTGATGACTGACAGGGGATATATTGTAAGTCAGTCACAGTCATAAAATACGGCCGCCGTAAGGCGGCTGTATTTTATGCAGGAAAGGCCGGCCATTCTTAGCCGGCCTTTTTTGCTGCCGTCCTGATTCACTGATAGAGATTTCGACTGCTATTTTAACAGTTTATAAGTTTCAGGGAAATTGTTTATAAATTTTTTTAATCAGAAAGAAACCATTCTTTACTTGAACCTATAGTAACCATAGGATATATAATGATCTAAATTTCAGCAGCGGTTTCATCCGCATTATAAATGGAGGGAAAACATGGTTTCCAAATTTCTGATAAAAAATGCGAAAGCAATTGTAACCTGCGACGAGAATGATACTGTGCACAAAGATTCGGATATCCTGATAGAAGGACCCAGGATAACTGCCGTGGGCAGAGGAATTGAGTGTGAGGGAGCAGCGGTAATTGATGCAGCAGGAAAATTCATTTATCCGGGATTGATAAACACTCATCATCATTTCTTTCAGACTTTTGTAAGAAATTTAATCACGGTTGATTATCCAAACCTGACGGTGATGGACTGGATTGATAAGATTTACCGGATATTTCAGGTGATTGACAATGATGTGATCTATTATTCAACTATTACAGCATTTGCTGACTTAATCAAGCATGGCTGTACGACAGCCTTTGACCATCAGTACTGCTACACGAAGAAGACAGGCAAGGAGCCGGTTGACCGGCAGATGGAGGCAGCTAAGCTGTTAGGAATCCGCTATCATGCCGGACGGGGGAGCAATACCCTTTCCCGGCTGGAAGGAAGTTCGATTCCTGATAATATGCTGGAAACCACGGATGAATTTATCAGAGACTGTGAGAGGCTGGTAAAGCGTTATCATGATCCAAAGCCGTATTCCATGCAGCAGATTGTTATGGCTCCCTGCCAGCCGATAAACTGCAGACCGGATACGTTTGTGGAGACTGTAAGTGCGGCCAGAAGTCTGGGTGTACGGATGCATACGCATTTAGGAGAAGGGGAGACGGAAGGAATAAAGGCCCGTTACGGAAAACGCACTCTTGAGTGGTGCCGTGACATTGGTTTTATAGGAGAAGACGTCTGGTTTGCACATAACTGGGAGGTTCTTCCTGAGGAATACAGCCTGTTAGCACAAACGAAAACGGGGATCTCCCATTGTCCCACACCTGCGGTTTTAGGAGGCTTCCCGATTCTGGATATCAAGGCGATGGAAGAAGCCGGAGTTCTGATCAGTCTTGGCTGTGACGGTTCGGCTACCAATGACAGTTCGAACCTTTTAGATGCCATGAGGATCGCTTACATGATGCAGTCCTTCCATACAAAGGAAAGAGGCGGCTGTGCATCCGCCTATGATCTGTTAAAAATCGCAACCATCAATGGAGCAAAGACGCTTGGAAGACCGGATCTTGGATCCATAGAACCGGAAAAGGCAGCGGATTTATTTATGATTGATGCAGAGGCGCTGGAGCTTACCGGCTCAGTCCATGATCCGAAAAATCTGCTGGCAAGGGTTGGCTTGACAGGAAACGTGTGGCTTACTATGATTAATGGAACAGTGGTTTATAAGGACGGGCTTCTCACCGGTATCGATGAGAAAAAACTGGCTTATGAAGGGGAAGCGGTATGCACAAGAGTAATCCGCCAGCCAAGTGAGGCATTTAGCAGGTTTTTATAAGCTGCTTCTTTTATAGAAAGTTGAGGAAAACAGTTTGAAAGATTTTTTATCCATTGGTGAGATGAGCGCGCTGTTCGGGCTGAATATACAGACCTTATATTATTATGACAGCATCGGTATTTTTAAGCCCAGAATAAGGGATGCGAAAAATGGCAGGAGAAAATATGAGTTTGATCAGGTTTATGAGCTGGCCACGATCTGTTATATGCGAAAGCTGGGATATAGCCTGGAGGAAATCGGGGATAAGCGCAGCACCCAGCATGCCCAGTCTGCACTGAAATCTTTAAGGCAGCGTTCAGACGAGCTTCACAGGCAGTGGCTGGAGCTGTTTTCCATAGACGAAGCCATTCAGAGGAAGCTCACCTTTATAGAAGAAGAGATGAGAAACATTTCTGCTGACCGGATATTTATCCGCCATTATGAAGACAGAAGCTACATTGCCATCGGAGAAGAAGAACTGCTGTACCGGCAGAATTCGTTCTATTTTTATCCTACGATTGCTTTCTATCAGGGAGATTCGAAATATTTCGGCGCTTACCTTTATCCTTTAGAAGGTCCGGTGCCGGATTATATAAGAAGAGATCAGATCAGGCAGATCCAGGCAGGAGATTTTCTTTGCGGCTATCATCTGGGGGCCTATGAGACAGTTCCCAAAACAATAGAACGCATCAGAAACGCCAGACCGGATTTGAAATGTGATGAGCTGACTATCAATTTTAATATTCTGGATCAATTTGTGGAGAATGACAGTTCCAATTATATCACTCTGACACAAATCCGGATATTGAAGTCATAGAACAAATGCATAAGTGACAACAGGAGAGGAGAATTATTATGAAAAACATGAAACGATTAGCAGCGCTGGCGCTTACCGCTTCCATGATCGCAGCATCGCTTGCCGGCTGCGGGAAAAAAGAGGAAACAAAGGAAACCTCCCAGACAGCGGGGGCAGCAGAAACAACCGCCGGAACTGAAAAAGCACAATCTGCAGAAACAACCTTTAAAGTAGCACTCTGTCTGTCCGGTGCAGCCAATGACATGGGCTGGTGCCAGACTGCATACGAAGGGCTGAAGCTTCTGGAATCCCAGTATGGCTGTGAGGTTGCCTACACAGAGAACTTGACTCCCGATGACATTGAGGCGGCTTTTGCGGATTATGCAGCCAATGGCTATGATGTGGTGATCGGTCACGGCTATGAGTTCGGTGATCCCGCTGTGGAGGTTGCAGGCCAGTATCCTGATACGAAATTTATTGTTACGGAAGGAGAGGTTTCCGCTGACAATGTGGCATCTTATGTTACAAAATGCGAGGAAGGCGGCTACATCATGGGTATGCTGGCAGCCGGTATGTCCAAAAGTAATAAGATCGGTTTTGTAGGCCCCATACAGGGTGCGTCACTGGTTAAGATTATGAACGGTTTTGAGGATGGTGCAAAGGAAGTAAAACCTGATATTGAGGTGCAGACTGCATGGACCGGTTCATTTACAGATACGGCACTTGGCAAGGAAGCAGCTCAGGCCATGATTGACAATGGCGCTGATGCCATTGGCCATTGTGCCAACGAATCCGGAACAGGCGCCATTAATGCTGCGAAGGAAGCCGGGATTTATGCGACCGGCGATTCCTATGATCAGAATGATCTGGCACCCCAGTCCATACTTTCCTCATCTGTATATCATATTCCGAAAGTCATTGAAACAGCGTTCAAAACAGTGAAAGACGGAAGCTTCAAAGGCGGAATTTACCAGCTGGGTATGAAAGAGGGAGCGGTAAATATTGCCCCATACCATGATCTGGAATCCCAGATCCCAGACGAGCTGAAAGCACAGATCAAGGAAAAGGTGGAAGCGATTGAATCCGGTGAATTTACCGTTCCATGTGATACCAAAGTCAGATAGGGAGCAGATAATATGCCATTACTGGAAATGAAACATATCACAAAGACATTTTCCGGTGCTTATGCCAACCAGGATATCAGCCTGTCCGTGGAAAGCGGCGAGATTCATGCTTTGCTTGGGGAGAATGGAGCCGGTAAGACAACGCTGATGAATATTTTATTCGGAATTTACCAGGCAGACGGCGGGGAAATTATTTATAAGGGAGAACCGGTTGAATTCCGGTCTCCCAAAGATGCCATCAGCCAGGGGATCGGCATGGTCCATCAGCATTTTTCTCTGGTGGGAAAGATGTCAGTCCTTGATAATGTCATATTAGGATTAAAGGGTAACCGGATGGTTTTAGACAGAAAAAAAGCTTCTGAGGAGATCCGTCTGCTGGCAGAAAAATACGGTCTTGCTGTAAATCCTGATAGTCCGGTGAGCGGTCTCTCAGTGGGTGAGCAGCAGCGGGTGGAGATTTTAAAAGCATTATACAGAAATGTAAATCTGCTGATTTTAGATGAGCCTACCGGAGTTTTAAGTCCCCAGGAAACGGAGAGCTTCTTTGAAGTACTGAAGCGTTTAAAGTCGGAGGGACACGGAATCATAATCATCACCCACCGGTTAAATGAGATTATGGCAGTCAGTGACAGGGTGACTGTTCTGCGGGATGGCAGGGCTGTCAAGAATTTAATTACAGAGGAAACTTCGCCGGATGAATTGTCTGCCTGCATGATAGGGCGGTCTTTATCTCGGAAAGAGGTGGAGAGGAAAAAGCCGTTTCATGAATCCGCACTTATCCTGAAAGGAGTTTCTCTGTCTGAGAAAGGAAAGGGGAAAAAATGCCTGGATCATGTGGATCTGACGGTTTATAGAGGAGAGATTCTTGGAATTGCCGGAGTGGAAGGCAATGGGCAGAAGGAACTCGCAGAGGTGATTACCGGGATCAGAAAGCATACAGAGGGATCTGTTATTTTTGAAAATGAAGCCATAGACAGCTTCTCGGTGAGGAAACGGTTCAATAAGGGAATCTCCTATATCTCTGATGACAGGCATCAGGATAGTCTGGTTATGGATTTAACCGTCGCGGAAAATCTCATTCTGAGAAATTACAGCCGTCCGCCCTTTTCAAAAAAGCATATCTTAAATCAGAAAAATATAGAGGTTCAGGCAGAGAAAGAGCTTAAGAATTATGGGATTAAAACCTCCGGGAAAACGGGAATAAGAACACCGGTGAGGCTGATGAGCGGAGGGAACCAGCAGAAAGTAATTCTCTCCAGAGAAATATCCCCGGAGGCCAGGCTGATTGTGGCAAGCCAGCCTGCCAGAGGTTTGGATGCAGGAGCGTCTGAATTCGTACATGAAGTATTATTGAATCAGAAAAATCAGGGAAAGAGTGTTGTCCTTATTTCGGCAGACCTAGATGAGATATTGTCTTTGAGTGACCGGATTGCGGTAATGTTTGAAGGAAGAGTGATCGGGATTCTGCCAAGAGAGAGTGCCGATGTATTTAAGATCGGTCTTTATATGGGCGGAATGACGGAAGGAGGCGGGCAATGACTGGCAGCAGGAAAAGAAAGACTGTAGAAATGGCAGCAACGGCAGTGATATCCATGGCTGCTGCCGCCATACTTGTGGTTATATCCGGAGCCGATCCGCTGGCAGCAGGCCGGTTGTTTTTCATTGGGATTTTCGGTAATCTAAATGGCTTCGGGGAAATCTTTGTAAAGGCAACTCCTTTGATTCTTACAGGACTGGGCTGTTCCGTGGCTTTTCGGACCGGGTTCTTTAATATCGGAGCAGAAGGGCAGTTTTATATAGGCGCTCTGACATCAACCTGGGCAGCCCTTCATACAGAAGGATATCCAGGCTGGCTTCGGATCATTTTAGCCATTTTAGCCGGTTTCCTGTTTGGGGGCATCTGGGCGCTTATTGCCGCTATGCTGAAGGCGAGATTTGGAATATCGGAAATTATCGTGACAATTATGCTCAATTATATTGCCATAAATCTTCTTGGGATTGCCGTTCGTACCTTTCTGATGGATCCGGCAGGCAGCATTCCCCAGTCTGAAAAAATAGATGCCTCAGCCGCTCTTTTTCGTTTCTTAAAACCCACCAGGCTTCATACAGGAATCTTCATCGCATTGACTGCCGTATTTCTTGTGTGGTTTTTGATGGAGAAGACAACACAGGGCTTTGAACTGAAAGCGGTTGGTTATAATAAGCGGGCAGCAGCATGCAGCGGAATCTCTGTGGGTAAAAATATCATTCTCTCTGCTGTTGTCAGCGGAGGGCTGGCAGGAACGGCAGGAGCAGTGGAAGTTTTAGGTGTTCAGAAAAAGCTGATGGAAGGAATATCAGGAGGCTGCGGATATACGGCAATTTTAATTACACTGCTGGCATCAAACCATCCGGCGGGTGTGTTTCTTGCAGCGGTTTTATATGCAGCCCTGGAGGTGGGAGCCGGTTCCATGCAGCGTCAGATGGGAGTACCTGCTTCTATTGTGGATTTCCTCATTGGTTTTATCGTACTCCTTATTTTGGGAAGGGAACTGCTGTTTAGAAAGATGAAAAGAAAGGAGAAAATAGAATGATGGAACAGATTTTGACTGTCAGCTTTCTTACTGCTTTTTTGGCAGCGGCTGTACGGATGGCAGTGCCCCTTGCCTATGCCGGATTAGGAGAAACGATCTCTGAAAAATGCGGAATTTTAAATATTGGTATGGAAGGCGTTATGCTTTCCGGCGCCTTTTTCTCCTTTGCAGGTGCTTATTACTCCGGGAGCATAGTGATTGGGCTTCTGTGCGGTATGGCAGGAGGCGCGGCAGTCAGCATGATTCATGCCGTCCTTTCTGTGAAATTATCAAAGGATCAGTCGGTCAGCGGGATTGCCATTAATATCTTTGTTTTAGGAGTCACCAGCTTTTTATATAAGCTGATGTCCGGTGAGCAGTCCTATCAGCAGATCCAGCCCATCGGCCGTATCCGCATACCGGTGCTTGCCAATATTCCGCTGGTGGGAGAAGCACTGTTTCATCAGGATGTACTTACTTATCTTTTGTATTTTCTGATTCTTTTCACTACATTTTTTTATAAGAAGACAAATGCCGGGCTTTCCTTTGCAGCAATTGGTGAGAATCCTTCCTCTGCGGATTCTGCCGGGATACCTGTCTTTCAATATCAATACATATCCATGGCTTTAAACGGAGTTTTGGGAGGTATCGGCGGCGCCTGTCTGGTACTGGTGCAGGTTGGAAACTTTTCTGAGAATATGACATCCGGCCGCGGTTACATCGCTCTGGCGACAGTCATTCTGGGACGCTTTGTTCCGGCAGGAATGCTTTTAGCTGCATTTTTATTCGGTGCTGCCAACGCTCTCCAGATCCGGCTTCAGGCGGTAGGTGTGCCCCTTCTTTCCCAGGCACTTTCCATGCTTCCCTACGTGATTACTCTTTTTGCGCTCCTTGCTTCTGTGGGAAAGAATCATGCTCCGGACAATCTTTCAAAGCCTTATATCAGAGGCTCCAGATAAAATTATTACTGCGTAAACCCCCGGTGGTATGGTTTCATCATAAACAGCAGATTACTTAAAAAAGATTAAACAAATACATTGACTGAAATGTTGAAAACGTTTAAACTTGATAAGTAGATTTATGTCATGACTATATCATACCAGGAGGATACTGTAAGAATGAAAGTAAAAGCAGCGGATATTGCCAGAGAACTTCAGATGTCTAAAGCGACTGTTTCACTGGCCTTAAATGGTAAGCCTGGTGTCAGTGAGCAGACGAGACAGGAAATTCTTGCTTATAAAGCGTATCTGGAAAATAAAATGGCTGAAACAGCCTCTGCGATTGGAAAGGAAAAGCAGGTCATAAAAGTTATATTTATGCACCGGGATCTAAAGGTAGCATATAATTCTTTGTGGACAGAGGTCCTGGCAGTATTTGACCGGGAAATTAAGAAAATGAATTATTCTCTGGGAGTTACCTATGTTAATGTTCTGACTGATTCGGTGGAAGCTGTGGTGAATGAATGTAATAGGAGCAGCGTTGCAGGAGTTATTTTGTGTGCAACGGAAATGCAGAAACAGGATTATGGGCTGCTGAAAAACATTCAAAAACCCATGATAATAACTGACAATGACTTTGAAGATAATTTTCATCACCGGGTATGTATTGATAACATTTCTGCAGTCAGGCTGGCTGTTGAATATTTGCTGAAAAGAAACTGCAGGAACATAGTGTATCTGGCCAATGAAACTGAAATTTTTAACTTTTTACAGAGAAGAGAAGGCTTCCGGTCAGTACTGGCTGCTCATAATCTGGTATACAGTCCGGATATGATAGTTCCCACTGGAAGTACGGTTGATGATGTTTGTGAGAGAATGAAACGGTATCTGCATGAGAATCCGCTGCCGGATGCGTTCATTATGGAAAATTATCAGGTGTCCATCGGAGTTATAAAGGCGATGAATTCGCTGGGAATTTCGATACCGGAGGATGTTTCTCTGATCGGAGTGGATGAGGTCCCTGACTATGCCACATATGACAGTAAGCTGACGGTTATAAAAATAGATCATATAAACAGAGCTCATATGGCAACGTTTCTGCTGCAAAAGGAGATAACAGAGAATATTCCTGTGAAATTTAAATTGATGTCTGACTGCAGGCTTATAGAGGGAAACAGCGTAAAATAATTAAATAATATACTAAGATTGCGCCAGGTGTAAATAAAAACACCTGGCGTTTATGCTTTTACATAAAAAGTTTAAAAGAAAAGCTATATGATAAAATGTTTCGTATAGGATATACGCTGAAATATGCCTGGAAAATTCCTTGAAAATATACAAATAATACAAAAAGATATTGTAAAATGGTTTGGAATGTGTTAATGTATGTTTATATTTAATTTAAAAATTAAATTAAATGTTTAGAAAATGACACATTCAACGGTTAGGAGGTATTTATGAAAGGAAAAAGGGGTATGGCATTCATGCTGGCAGCGGCAACTGTGATTTCCGGGGTACTTGGCGGCTGCGCAGCCAAAACCGGGCTGAAGGAATCAGAGTCAAAAACAGAACAAACAAAAAGCCTGTCAGAAGGTTCAAAGGAAGGAGTAACAGAGGTTTCATTCTGGACACTGAATACAAGGCAGAATGCGGTTGAGCCGATTGCAGAAGCTTTTAATGCTGCCAATAAGGATATGAAAGTCACCGTTTCCTACTATGATACGGATGGAATCAAGGATGCCTGTAAGGTGGCTGCTTCTTCCGGAACACTTCCCAATATGTGGTTTAACTGGGGTGGGAGTCTGGGGGGATTTTACGCGGAAAACGGTCTTTCCTATGATCTGACAGAGTACGCAAAAAACAATGGCTGGGCGGATCGTTTTAGTTCCGGTGTCTTAAACCTCTGCCAGTTAAGCGGACAATTATCAGGCTATCCCACAAGCTATAATGTATTGGATGTTTATTATCGAAAAGACATTTTTGAAAAATATGGAATCAAAGTACCGGGAACTTTTGAAGAATTTGAAGACGCCTGCGCAAAATTAAAAGAAAATGGCATTACACCTATATCCACAGCGGGCTTAAACGGCTGGCATGTGATGAGATTCGTGGAATTATTGATCGAGCATTACGCAGGGAGCGAACTCCATGATTCTTTGAATACATTCAGCACCAGCTATAATTGTGAGGCTGTCATTTCAGCATTAACAAAATACAAAGAATTCTGTGATAAAGGTTATTTTCCGGAAGGATTTGTTACGACAGATCCCAATGAGACAAAAATGGCTCTGTTTTCAGGAAGTGCGGCAATGGATATTCAGGGACAGTGGTACGATGGCGTGATTGTTCAGGATGAACAGGATATGAATTTGTATGGCACATTTGCATTTCCATCCGGCGGCTCTGACCGGTTGTCTGCATTTGCTGAGATGACTCAGTTTAATGCGAAGAATACAGATGTTCAGTTAGAAGCATGTATGAGATTTATGGATTATTATTATAACGGGGAAAATGTTGAGAAATATTCGGAATACTATAATCTGCCCCTTCCTGGCAAGGAGGCGAAGATGCCGGAAGGCCAGCCGAATGTGGGGGATATGCTGGCAGCAGCAGAAACCAATGGTACCTTCACAATTACAGATCAGGCATTTCCGACAGAAGTGGCAGATGCTTTATTTAATGTTCAGGATGCCATTGCAAATGGTCAGATGGAACCTTCAGATGGAGCGGCTAAAATTCAGGAGGCAATAGAAGCTTATCAGGCCAAATAATAGTGAATGAGATGGAAACGGACAGTTTCAGACAAGCTGTCCGTTTTCAGCAAAACATTGTGCGGCATCGTATTTGAGGAGAGATTATTATGGGAGATAGCAATAAAAGGGATTGGAGCGCATATTTATTTATTCTGCCTGCAGGTATCATTTATTTGTCAGTTATCGTTGTTCCGGTTTTTTATTCTTTCTATATCAGTTTGTTTAAGTGGAACGGAATAGGGAAAAAAGAGTTTATTGGATTTTTAAATTACATACATTTATTCCAGTCAGATCCCATATTTCTGATTTCAATTAAAAATAACCTTATTTGGATTATACTGACGATTTTTATTACAATGACTGTTTCATTGGGATTTGCAGTAATTTTAAATAAACAGTTCCGGGGACGCACTTTTTTCAGGGGATTTTTCTATTTCCCTTGTGTAATTGCGCCAATTGCGGTATCTATTATATGGAGATGGATTTATAATCCGAATTTTGGATTTATTAATCAATTAATGAAGACTTTAAAAATTGATTTCTCCCAAAGCTGGATATCCGATCCGAAGGTGAGCCTCTATGCCATATTTGCCGCTGCTTTATGGCAGGCGGCCGGTCAGCCCATGATTCTTTTTTTAGCCGGGCTGCAGGCAATTTCATCAGATGTGTTAGAAGCCTCCAGAATTGACGGGGCTTCCGGAATGAAGCAATTTTTCTTTATTACAGTTCCTCTGTTAAAAGAGAGCTTTGTAATCGTAATCGCAACTTTGATTGTCTCGGCTTTAAAAGTGTTCGATGTGATTCAGGGTCTGACAGGCGGGGGACCAAACAATGCTACCCAGATGCTTTCAACCTATATGTATTCTCAGACCTTTCAGTATAATAATGTAGGGGTCGGGACAACTATCGCATGTGTTATGGTATTTATCATGATGGCAGTTATAATACCGTATGTGATGTTTACAGCCAAAGAAGACTAGGGGGGATTGATATGGAGGGAAAGACACGAAAAGTGGCAAAGAAAATCTGTCTCTATGCAATACTGACATGTTTGGCATTCATCTGGATTGTTCCAATGTTAACGTTACTTCTGACCGCGATAAAAGCCAAAAAAGATTTTTACAGCGAAATAAGCCTGTTTCGGATTCCGGCGCAGATCGCATGGAGTAATTTTACAAATGCATTAATCAGGGGGCGTCTGCTTTTATATATGAAAAATGATTTTATTGTCTCAGGATTAAAAGTGCCTCTCGGTATTTTTGTTGAAGCCCTGGCTGCATTTGCGATAACCAGGCTGAATATCAGACATAAAACCGGAATTTTTATATTTTTCTTAATTGGTATGATGCTGCCGATGCAGACAGCGTTAGTTCCGATTAATGTGATATACAGTAAACTTAAACTGCTGAATACTTATTTTGGGCTGTTTTATGTATACATAGGGTTTGGTATTTCTTATGGAATCCTGATTTTGAGGGGCTTTTTTAAAGGAATTCCAAAGGATATTGACGAGGCGGCCTTTCTGGATGGCTGCAATAAGTGGCAGTTATTTATAAAGGTGATTCTGCCGATTTCCAAGCCGGCAGTAGCGACTCTGGTTATTACGGATTTTCTGGCAACCTGGAACGAATATTTACTTGCCAGTGTTATTATAAATGATAATGCAAAAAAAACTGTTCCAGTAGGAATTATGACGTTTGTTGGAGAACATGGAACTGACTATGGTTATTTATGTGCAGGGGTCCTGCTTTCGGTAATTCCTGTATTGGTGGTATATCTGGTTTTTCAGCGTTATTTTGTAGAAGGAATGGCAGGAGCAGTGAAATCATAACAGATTAGGAGATTGACATGGCAGAATTGATTCGGAAACTTGAAAAATGGGATACCTGGGAAATTACCTGTCCTGGTCACACGGATAAAAATCCGTTTGTGGATTATAAGATCCAGGGAACCTTCACCGGCGCTCATGAATGCAAAACAGTGGATGGGTTTTATGACGGAGACGGGAACTATGTGGTTCGGTTTATGCCTTCCTTTGAAGGAAACTATGAATTTTTGATTTTCGGAAATTTTTCTGAGAAAATCTGGGAAGGAACCTTTGAAGTACTTCCGGCTTCCGGCAGCAATCATGGACCTGTCCGGGTTGCAAACACTTATCATTTTGCCTATGAGGACGGAGTTCCTTATTATTCCATTGGAACGACCTGTTATGTATGGGAGCTGCAATCGGAGGAATTACAGAAACAGACGCTTGAGACTCTTAAAAAGAGCGCATTTAATAAAATTCGTTTTTGCATTTTACCGAAACATTATGATTACAATTTAAATGAACCGGTATCTTATCCATACATAGGAACTCCCTGTGACAGCACAAAATTAACCAGTGAAAATTTTCAGCTGTTTAATGGAAGAGCGGAGGGAAACCAGTGGGATTATTACCGCTTTAACCCGGAACATTTCCGGCATATGGAAGAATGCATCATACAGTTGAGAGAATTGTCCATTGAAGCGGATTTGATCGTTATGCATCCTTATGACAGGTGGGGATTCAGTCTTATGAATAAGGAACAGGACGAATTGTACTGGAACTATGTGATTGCCAGATTTGCTGGATACAGGAATGTCTGGTGGTCGCTTGCCAATGAATATGACCTCATGCCTCAGAAGTCGGTGGAGGACTGGGAAAATTACGCAGGCATTATCTGCAGAAAGGATAAGTACAATCATTTAAGATCCATTCATAACTGCAGATCTTTTTATGATTATTCCAGACCGTGGGTCACCCACTGCAGCATACAGAGACAGGATATCTATAAGACGGCTGAATACGTGGATGAATGGAGAGAAAGGTATAAAAAGCCGGTAGTACTGGATGAGATAGCCTATGAAGGCAACATCCAGCATGGCTGGGGGAATATCAGCGGAAAGGAATTGGTGCGCAGATTCTGGGAAGCCAGCTTAAGAGGGGGGTATGCCGGCCATGGAGAGACTTACATGAATCCGGATGGGATACTGTGGTGGTCCCACGGCGGCGTTTTACACGGAGAGAGCCCTGACAGGCTGAAATTTCTGTATCGGATATTATCAGAAACGCCGGGATATGGTCTTATGCCGTTAAAACAGGCCTGGGACGAGGTATGTGCAACCGGTGAGGGTGTCAGCTCCATGATACTGAAAATTAAAAGTTATTATCTATACTACTATGGATTTAACAGACCTTCCTTCCGGGAATTTTACTTTGATGATACAACGGAATTTGATGTGGAAGTCATTGATACATGGGATATGGAAATTCAGGACAGGGGAGTATTTAAGGGGAAATTTAAAGTGGAACTGCCGGGGAAGGAATATATGGCGGTACGCATCAGAAAGCAGCCATAGAGACTGCAGTGAAAGAAATATCGTTTGGGCCGGGATTATACTGGACCGCAGCCAGGCAATATGATATACTGAACCCGAAATTTGATTTTAGAATAAAGGACAGCAGGAGGAGATTGACCAATGGCAACTCTTAAAGATGTGGCCGAACGGGCAGAAGTTACGGTCACCACTGTCTCGAGAGTCATTAATAACCGGGGCTATATCAGTGAGCAGACGAGAAAAAAAGTCTACGATGTCATGAAGGAGCTGAATTACCAGCCCAATGAACTGGCACGGTCTCTTTCCATGCAGAGAACCAATACCATCGGGATCATCGTCCCCCACATTGTTCATCCGTACTTTGCCAAGCTTATCAGCAACTTAGAAAATGCAGCTGCCAATAAAGGCTACAAGATATTGCTGTGCAATTCAAAAGAAAAGAATGAAAAGGAACTGGAATACATCCAGATGTTTAAAAGCAACCGGGTATCCGGGATTGTACTCTGCAGCCGAAACGTTGATATTGAAGAGATGAAGAACTTAGACATTCCTGTCATTACCATAGAACGTAACTTGGAAGCCGGAACGGTGGGAATCCAGTGCGACAATTACCAGGGAGGCTGTCTGGCAACGGAGCACTTAATATCCTGCGGCTGTAAAAATCTGCTTCACTTAAGCGGAATCAAGAATGAAAACATGCCGGCAGATGCGAGAGCGGAAGGTTTTATAGCTGTATGTGAGAAATACCGAGTGCGCCACCGGGAAGTAATGGCAACCAGCACAATTTACAATACTCTGGATTATCATGAGCATATCAGAAAAGCCATAGAGGCTGATCCTGGTGTAGACGGCATATTTGCAAGCAGTGATTTAATTGCAGCCCAGACCATTCAGATCTGCGCGGAGATGAACATCTCCATACCGGGACAGATCCGGCTGGTGGGGTTTGATGATGTGGATATTGCCAGGCTGACAACTCCCACAATTACCACCATCAGACAGCCGGTACGGGAGATGGCGGAATGGGCCGTTGAATTTATACAGAGAAGTCTGGAACACGAAGCGGTACCGGAACAGTTCAAGCTGCCGGTTTCTCTTGTGAAAAGGAATTCGTCATAAATAGGAAAGACACTGGAAAGTGAGAAACCAGTGTTTTTTTTATTGTCAAAAAGTGTGATAAAACATTATAAGCGATTGACCTATAGAAAATGCGCCTGAAATTTGATAGTACAAATATATAACGCATAATAATCATTGTAAAATTAGTAAAAATGCACAAAGAATAGGATGAAAAATTTGTAGATAACACGAAAATATGTCAAGCGGTTGACATGGGACGCAGAGAGGAATATACTCAGGGTACAGCATACGCAAAGACGCTTCCATGAGGCGGTATGTTTTGCGGAAAATCAGAATATCAGGGAGGTATTGGAATGAAACGAAATCAGGTTCTTTCATTGGGATTGGCAGCTGTTATGGTGCTCTCTGCAGCTGGCTGCGGCGGCGGAAGCAAGACACTTGAAGGGGACACAGGCAGTACAGCAGCACAAAGTACGGAAGGCAGCAAGGCAGAAGGTTCCAAAAGCGCAGGAGCTGGGGCAGGCGGAGTCACCATCACCATCTTGAATACCAAGGCGGGTATGGAGAAATTTTTTGAACCGGCATTTGAGGATTACAAGGAAAAGACCGGAGTAACAGTGGAAATGTCCTCTATTTCAGAGGGAGATTCTCCCTATGAGGCAATCCAGAAAAGGTATGCAGCCGGAGATGCTCCCACACTTGCCATTATGGACTGCAACGATATTGTTGCTCTTGCAGAACAAAAAGCGCTCCCGTTAGATGGGGAAAAATGGGTGGCCGACGGCGGAGACAAATACGGCGTGAAAGTGGGCGGAAAGCTGTATGGATTCCCATTCAGTCTGGAAGGAAGAGGGCTTTTGTTTAACAGAACTGCCATTGAAAAGACGCTGGGCAGGGATTTTGATGAAAAATCTATTCAGAATCTTGATGATTTTAAGGCAATCTGTGATGAACTGGTCGCAGCAGGTATGGAAAAACCGGTCTGCATATCCAAAGAGGACTGGTCGCTGGGAGCTCATTACCTGGGACTTATGTATGAGGAACAGGATGGAACTGCCAAAGGGGCAGAAGATTTCATCGGTTCGTTGAAGGACGGATCCGGAAAGCTGACTGACAATGCAAGATTCAACAGTCTGTTTGATACCTTTGATGTGCTGATGAAATATAACATCAACGGCAAAGATCCTCTGGCAGCAGATTATGACACAGATAATGCCTATTTTGCAGAAGGGGACGTGGCATTCTGGTTTAACGGCAACTGGGTATGGGAAGTCGTATCCGGATTTGCTGATTCCAGTTCCGAGTTTGGCATGCTTCCTGTCGTTCAGAACACAAAGGATGATAAATTCAACACCCTGGTCAATGCGGTTGGTTCCAAACAGATCATGATTGATAAAAACGCATCTCCGGAACAGATCCAGGCTGCCAAGGACTTTTTAAACTGGCTGGTATATGATAAGACAGCACAGGATATTGTGGCTGACCAGATACTGGCAGTACCGTGCTTTAACACCTTCAATGCTTCTCCTGAAAATAAACTTGGGCAGGCTTTAAAGGCATATGCAGATGCAGGATTGACATTTGACCAGTATAATGGTCTGCCGGGAGATCACTGGTCTGTATGCGGCGGCTTTGTACAGAAATATCTGGGAGGAAAAACGGACAGGGCCGGTCTTGCAGCTGATCTGGAAGGCTATTGGAAGTCTAAGAAATAAGAGACAGGGAAGGAATGCTTTTATGGAAAAAAATGCGATGTCCAATAAAATAAAAACATATATGATGTTTGCTGGTCCGGCAATGTTTTTCTTCTTTGCAGTCGTTATCATTCCATTTATCTATGGTGTTTATTTAACCTTTACAAACTGGGATGGAATTTCAGAGAAAAAGGAATTGATCGGAATCACCAACTACATAGCAGTATTTCAGGACAGGGGGTTCTGGTCTGCACTGCTGCTGACTTTGTCTTACGTGGCGGTCAGTACCATCCTGGTACAGGTGATTGCGTTTCTGCTGGCATACTTGCTGACCAGCGGACTGAAAGGGCAGAACTTTTTCCGGGCAGGATTTTTTACACCAAACTTAATCGGCGGAATTGTTTTGGGATTTATCTGGAAGTTTGTGTTTTCCAAAGCGTTTACAGCCTTTGGAGATATGATCTCTGCACCGCTGTTTGAAAGTTCCTGGTTATCCGATCCCATAAAAGCGTTCTTTGCCTTAATACTCGTTACAGTGTGGCAGTATTCCGGTTACATGATGCTGATTTACGTAGCAGGTTTTGTGGGAGTGCCCAAAGACTTAATGGAGGCTGCCAGCATTGACGGGTGTACCAATACACAGCGGACGAGGCATATTGTGATACCACTGATGGCGCAGTCATTTTCCATCTGTACATTTTTGACACTGACCAGATGCTTTATGGTATATGATTTAAATGTATCCTTAACAGGAGGGGAACCATACGGAAGCACTATTATGGCAGCTCTTCATGTATATCAGAAGGCGTTTAAATCCAAACAGTACGGGTTAGGTCAGGCGGAGGCACTGGTGCTTTTTGCGGTGGTTGCGGTGGTGGCTGTCACTCAGTATTATTTAAGCAGGAAGAAGGAGGTGGAAGCGTAATGGCAAAAGGGAGAACTGTGGTAGGCGGAAGAAAAGCAGTTTTTATGAACCTTATGAAACTGGTTTTATTAACAGCTGTTCTGATTTTATACATGATTCCATTTTTCTTAATTCTGGTGAATTCGTTTAAAAGAAAGATTACCATCATAAAGAATCCTCTTATGCTGGTAGATCCCAAAGGTTTTTCCTTTGATAACTACAGTTCGGCGTTTCGGGAGATGAACTATTTAAGAGCATTTGGCAATTCACTTCTGATCACGTTTGTCAGCGTGGCTTTTATTGTCCTGTTCGCTTCCATGGCAGCCTACTTCTTTGCAAGAACCAGGAACTTCGCTGCTAAACTCAGTTTTTCACTGATTGTGGCAGCTATGGTTATTCCGTTTCAGACGATTATGATTCCTTTAATATCCATTTATGGGAACATGTTTGGAATGCTGAATATGAGGTCAACTCTGATCTTTATGAATATTGGATTTGGAATGGGTCTTGCGATTTTTATCTATTATGGTTTTATCCGCTCAGGAGTTCCCATTTCCCTGGAGGAAGCGGCCATTATCGATGGATGCACCCCGTATCAGCTGTTTTTTAAGATCGTGTTTCCGCTGCTGAAGCCGACTACTGCAACTTTGATTGTGCTTGATGTCTTATGGCTCTGGAACGATTACCTTCTTCCCAGCCTGATCCTTGGAAAGAAGAAATTATATACGCTGCCTTTATCAACCTATACCTTTTATGGCACTTATTCCAGTGATTTGGGGAAAATCATGGCAGGTCTGGTGCTGACCATTCTGCCGGTAATTGTCATTTATTTAATATTGCAGAAGCAGATTATCAGCGGTGTTGTGGCTGGAGCAGTAAAGGCGTAGGAGACAGCCCTGTGATTCCATATTATGTGACACAGGGCTTTTTTAAACAGAGGAAAAGATAAAAAGAGAGGGTCACAGCTTGAAAAAGACAATCATTATTACCGGGAGATATTTATGGATTCCCATCACTCCAGGTGCGAAAGATTCCATTGTATCTTTTTATTTTAAGGATGAAAAGATACAGGAAATGTGCATTGAAACAGGAAAAGAAGAGCCTTGTTTTTACGCATGGTTTGATGCAGCGGCCTATGAGGGCGGCAGGATAACCTTAGAAGGTGAGTACGAAGAACGATGGTTTGAAAATATTGTGGTACGGGATGAAAAACCTTTTAATCCGGGAAAAAGCAGACCTCTTATTCATTATGCTCCGGAGTTCGGGTGGCTTAATGACCCCAACGGGCTGATTTATCACAAGGGGGTCTATCACATTTATCATCAGCATAATCCTTATGGGGTGAGATGGGAGAACATGCATTGGGCTCATACCAGTACTCCTGATTTCCTGTCTTATACACAGACTGAGGATGTTTTGTTTCCGGATGAGGAAGGACCTGTTTTTTCCGGAACAGCTATTTGGGACCAGAGCAATTGTCTGGGTCTTGGGGCTGATACGATTGCTTATTTTTACACTTCGGCCGGCAGGCGCAGCCACTGGTCAAAGGATCACTGGTTCACCCAGAAGATGGCGGTGAGCACGGATCATGGGAAGACTCTTAAAAGGCGGGAGGAATTTGTTCTGCCGCATATAAAAGAAGAAAACAGAGATCCAAAAGTGTTTTATCACAAAGAAAGCAGCTCCTATATCATGGTACTTTACATTTCTGATGATACCTTTTATTTCTACCGTTCCAAAGACTTGAATGAGTGGGAGAAAATACAGGAAATCACGGTGCCTGGAATGTGGGAATGTCCGGATTTTTTCCCTCTGGCCTGTGAGGAGGATGGAGTGAAAAAATGGGTTCTATGGTCTGCAGACGGGTATTATTGTCTCGGTGAATTTGACGGGAAGTGTTTTCTGGTTCAGAAGAATAAAGAAGGAAAAGGGTTCGCCAGATATCAGCTTTATGACATAATCAGAGACGGCAGAAACGAAGTTGGCCGAAACTTTGTGAGGCCATATGCGGCACAAACGTTTCAGGAGACAGGAGACCGCATTTTGCAGCTTAACTGGATCACCAGCATAAAGAAGGAAAGGAATTATGCCGGGCTGTTATCCCTGCCGGGAGAACTTGGACTTACTGCATCTCCTGATGGGTACCGGATCTGTATCAACCCTGCAAAGGAACTGGAAAAACTCAGAAAAGAGACGTTTGAAACAGTTCTTGAAACTGGAGAAGGCCAGGCATCTGGTCCATGTTCCGTCAGCCTTTATTCCGGTGAGGGGCAGGCGCTTGAGATGGAGCTGGCATTCCGGGACAGCAGAGAATCGGGTGATGCAGGAGAGTCGTATATCAAGCTGTCTGTATTTGAAACTCTGTTTTTCATTGATCTTTGCAGCCGCGAGATAACAGTTGGGCCCCACAGGATTTTGCTGCCGGAAGAAAGAGAATATCATTTAAGGCTTTATGCGGATACGGATGTGTTTGAATTGTTTGTATGCAAAGGCCTGACATATGCTGTTACAGATAATGAAAGCGATGGCGTCTCGGGCACTGCTGAGATTGAGTATTCCGGGATCAGGGGAAGCATTCAGCTGCATGTGTTAAGGGGAATTAAGATAAGCGAATAGATAGGAGTTGGATGAATGGAACTGAATAATAAGATAATGTTAATTACATATGCGGACAGTCTGGGTAAGAATTTAAAGGAACTGGATACAGTACTGCACACATATCTGCAGAATGAAGTAGGCGGTGTGCACATCCTTCCTTTTTTCCCTTCTTCTGCAGACAGAGGCTTTGCTCCTCTTTGCTATGACCGGGCAGATGCGGAATTCGGAACATTTGAGGATATAAAGAGGATCAGCAGGGACTATTACCTGATGTTTGATTTTATGGTAAATCATATATCCAGAAGCTCTGATTATTTTAAGGATTTTGAGGAAAAGAAGGAGCTTTCCGCTTACAGGGATATGTTTATCCGCTATAAAGACTTCTGGGATCAGGGAGAGCCGACCGGAGAAGAGGTGGATTTAATCTATAAACGAAAGCCGCGGGCCCCCTATACCGAGGTTCAATTTAAAAATGGGGATGTGGAAAAGGTATGGTGTACCTTTTGTGAGGAACAGATTGACTTGGATGTAAGGACTGAGACAACAAAGGAATTCATCCGGAAATCGTTATCCGGCATGTGTGAGAATGGGGCTTCCATCATTCGTCTGGATGCATTTGCCTATGCTGTGAAAAAGAAAAATACCAACTGTTTTTTTGTGGAACCGGATATCTGGGAGCTGCTCCATGATATTCAGGATATTGTGTCCTCAAAGGGTGTGGATATTTTGCCTGAAATACATGAGCATTATACCATTCAGATGAAAATTGCGAAGCAGGGATTCTGGATCTATGATTTTGCGCTTCCGGTGCTTGTTTTAAATGCGCTTTATACGGGAAACGGGGTGTATTTGAAACGGTGGCTTGAGATGTCCCCGAAAAAGCAGTTTACCACGCTGGATACCCATGACGGAATCGGAATTGTGGATGCCAGAGACTTAATGCCTGATGAGGCGATTGAGGAGACGAAAGAAAAGATGTTTACAAAGGGAGCCAATGTGAAAAAGATATACAACACAGCGGCTTACAACAATCTGGATATTTATCAGGTAAACACGACCTATTATTCTGCACTGGGTGACAGGGATGACGCATATCTCCTGGCAAGAGCCATTCAGTTTTTTGCTCCGGGAATACCCCAGGTATATTATGTGGGACTGCTTGCCGGATCAAACGATATTGAGCTGATGGAGAAGACAAAAAACGGCAGGGATATTAACCGTCACGGCTACAGCCTGGAAGAAATCGCCAGAGAGACCAAACGGCCGGTTGTGAAACGGCTTTTTGAGCTGATGCGTTTTAGAAACACCCACCCGGCGTTTGCATTAGAGGGGAATATGGAGGTGAAGCTTATAAAGGATCATCAGCTGACCATAATCCGTACCTGGGGCACCTTTTATGCTGCTCTAACGGCTGATTTAAAAAGCTTTGAATTCAACATCAGCCATAATTAAGGGATGCATCAGGTTCTGTGCGTTGACAAATGCCCTCCGCTTCAGTAAGATAAATAAAGAATAAGCAAGGAGGGCTCTTAACGGATGAACACCATAAACAGTGTGATTGCAAAGATGATGGATTATTATAAAGGTGACCCAAAGAGGATTCAGCATTTTATCAAAGTATATCAGTTTGGGAAGCTTATAGGAGAAGCAGAAGGGCTTGATGCAAAGAAACAGCGGATTCTGGAAACGGCCTGCGTGGTTCATGATATCGGTATTAAGGCAAGCGAAGAAAAATATCACAGCAGCGCAGGCAATTACCAGGAACTGGAGGGACCTCCCATCGCAAGAAGTCTTCTTATGTCTTTTGATTATTCTCCGGAAGAGATTGACCGGATCTGCTGGCTGGTAGGTCACCATCATACATATAAAAACATGGAAGGGGCGGATTATCAGATTCTCGTGGAGGCTGATTTTCTTGTTAATGCATGGGAGGATGAGATGTCCCGGGAGGCAGTTGAACGTGTCAGGAAGAAAATATTTGCAACAGAAACAGGAATCCGGATGTTTGAAACCATGTATTTGTAAGAAACAGATGACAGGATCTATTGATATAACGGAAGGCGCGTTCTATGCTGCAAACGAGATAAAAACAGCCTTTCATTGAAAATTCTTAAAAATTGTATATAATAAAATAAGTATTGAATATACACGTTTGCATGATTTTATGTAATAATAGTGAATTAACGGATGGAAATCTGCTCGGGGATATAATGAACGATGCTGTGACATAAAGTTTTGACACTATCAATTTAAACAATAAATAGGGTTGTTGCATTTACTTTATTTGCAGCATCCCTTTTTTATTTCTATTTACATAATTCATAAAAATAATATTTCCCATAAGGAGAACTGTTATGAAACAAAATGGAAAAAGAACTTTTAAATTATTCAGAAAATCCAAGGCCCATACCATTTTGTATCAATTTATGGTGACGTATTTTATTGTATTATTTATACCTTTATTGATCTGCAGCGGTTACTATATCAGAATGATCTCGGTAATCAGCTATGACGATATACAGGCGAGGAAAACAGAGTTAAAACATGCTGCGGTTTTAGTGGATACTATGCTTGATGAAGTCTCCTGTCTGGGAGACAGTCTTGCCTCTAATACAGGTGTTAATACCTTTAAGAGAATTTCTTCTGCCTTTGATGGTCCGAATTCCTATAAGGTTTATGAACTGCATACCATGCTTCCGGATCTATATGCCATTAATCAGTCTATATTTGACTATTTCATATTTTTTGATAAAAGTGAAACGGTAATAAATAAGCAGATTGCCTATACATACAAGGATTTCTATGATCTCTGCCTGCATGAGGAAAGGTATGAAAGTTATGATGACTGGTACCGGTCTATGAAAGAGGATAAAGTAATTTATGGATTAAGTCCAATGGAAGCTTATAAATACAAAACTAAGACGTCCTTGAATATGATTGCCTATACAAGGCCTATGATCTATGGGGATTATAACGGTAAAAGCAGGATACAGATCATGTTTAAAGATACAGTATTAGAAACCTTAATGCCGGCACGGGCTGATAATAGTATACAGTTTATAAAAGATTTTCATGGCAGGCTGCTGTACTATAAAGCACAGGGGGAGCCGGAAAAGGCAGCCCAGGAAGAGGTAAGCAGAGCGGTTGATGCGGTCATTACCCAAATTAAGAATCCTGAAAATCAGACAGTACTACTTGATCAAGAAAAATATCTGGTAATCCGGTATGCCTCAGACAAATCCGGGCTGGAATATTATATGCTGCAGCCGATGGTGGCAGTCAACAGCAGGAGCATGTACAGTATATTCATGCTGGCTGTTTTTGTTTTTGCTGCGGTTACGGTAGGAATCATATTAAGCTATTATATGTCCAAGAAAAGTGCCACTCCCATTAACGATATTATGAAAGAAGTTTCCCAAAGTACGGAACGGTTTAAAGGGCATCAGGCAGTATTTTTAAGTTTAAAGGAGACGTTCAAACATCTGGTGAATACCAATACGGACATGGTAAGGGTAATTGAAAGCCAGAAACCGTTTTTGAGGAATGCTTTTTTTAACCGATTGTTATATGGCAATTTCACTACGGAAGAGGATGCTTCCATAATTGCCGGCAATATTGGACTGCTTCACAGAGACAGGGTCTTTGGCATCCTTGTTTTCCGTTTTAATACGGATATAGATAAAATCGTAGAAGATGATCTGAAACTGATTAACTCCTGTATCCTTTCAATGA
The DNA here is from genome assembly GCA_963523075.1 of uncultured Clostridium sp. Classification (GTDB taxonomy): domain Bacteria; phylum Bacillota; class Clostridia; order Lachnospirales; family Lachnospiraceae; genus Lacrimispora. The sequence goes on along the minus strand of CAURBW010000002.1, from coordinate 279,121 downwards.
TTGAAGTATTGAAAGAGATACTTCCAGACAGCCTCTATACAAATCTTGACGGTGATCAGGTAGTACTGCTGATAAGTATCGATAAGAAGCACAGAGAGTATTTTAAAGAAGAGGCAGAACGAAAGATCAGGAAAATCAAGGAAGCCATGCCCTCCAATGTATCGGAGCAGTTCTTTGTATACGGCGGCAATGAAGTGGAGAGTCTGACAGAACTTAAGGATTCCTATAATAATGCAGTGTATATGTTCCAGAATGAGAAGGGGCAGATTGATAATACCGTCATCTGGTATATTAACAATTTTGTGAATATTCCTTCCTATCCTCCCCAGGATTTTTCGCTAAAACTTATGCATTATGTAATGGCTGGGGATAGTGAGGGACTCCATGATGCGCTTGAGGAAATCATTAAGAAGTATTTTATTGAGAACAGCCTTCCGGTTTACCTCCAGCATATGCTTTTGAATGAATTGCAGACAGCATTATTCCGCATAATCCGCCGGATTGGGGCAGACGAATCGGAATATCGTTCCTATTATAATAAATTAGAGGAAAATAGTAATGCAACGCTGCTTAATCAGTTCACCCTCACTCTTAACCTGTATCGGACGGTATGTAAAGGTGTCGGTGACAAAAAGAAGCTTAAGGATACTTCCGCGATTACAGCTTCCATTGCTTCCTATATTGAGATTAATTACGGTGACAAAAATCTGTCCCTTACCAGTGTGGCTGATATATTCCGTATAAGTGAACCCTATTTATCCAGTATATTTAAGCAGTCCCTGGGAATTAATTTTTCTACCTACATGGAAGGGGTAAGAATTGAAAAGGCAAAGGAATTTTTAGAAAAGACGAATTTGTCCATCGGTGAAATCTCCGACAATGTAGGTTACGGTTCGGCTAATTCTTTCTGCCGGGCTTTTAAAAGGGTAATGGGAACCAGCGCTTCCGAATACAGAAAAAAATAAAAGGGATATGAGGTCATAGAAGCCTTGAAAACAGCGGGTTCTTAAAATATGAATAGTGGAAAAAAAGTATTGTATATATATTTTTAGCCGGCAGTGTGCAATGATGAAAGAAAGAAAAGGAAGGGGTGAATGAATTGCAAATTCAAAAGAAAGGAAGCTTTATGAAATATTTTTCTGCACACTGGCAATTATATTTTATGTTAGCACTGCCTTTAAGTGTATTACTGATTTTTGCTTATGGTCCCATGTACGGTGTTATACTTGCTTTTAAGAATTATAAGGTAAGCCTGGGAATATGGGATAGTCCATGGGCTGATAATTATGGCTTCAATAATTTTATAAGATTCTTCAACAACTATAATTTCAAAGAATGTCTCCGCAATACCCTGGTGGTTTCCATTTATTCCATGGTGGTAAGCATACCTTGTTCCATATTTTTAGCACTTTCCCTAAATTATACTAAAAATATTCTATTTAAGAAAACAGCCCAGTTGATTACATATTGTCCGTATTTTATATCTACAATCGTATTTGTAGGAATCATAAATATAATCATGGACAACAGAACCGGCGTAATCGGCAGTGTTCTTTATAATCATTTCGGAATTAATGTACTGGGCAGTGCCGGATTGTTTCCTTCCCTATATGTGTGGACAGGTGTCTGGCAGGGGGTAGGTTTCGGCGCAATTATTTATATTGCTGCCCTGGCCGGTGTTGACATGGAGCAGCATGAAGCAGCCATTATCGACGGAGCTACTCTTTTACAGAGAATACGGTTTGTGGATATACCGGCAATTATACCTACAGTGGTTATTATGATGATTTTAAATATGGGAAGTTTACTAAATGTGGGATATGAGAAAGTTCTTGCCATGCAGAACCAGAATAACCTGGTTGCTTCCGAGATTATTACTACCTATTCTTATAAGGTATCATTGGTTTCCACTTTTCCGGATTATCCGTATTCTACCGCGATTGGATTGTTCCAGTCTCTGGTTGGATTATTTCTGATACTTGCTGCAAATAAAATCGCCAATAAAGTATCGGGAAATGGATTTATGTAAAGGGGGATATTATGAAGAATAGAAGAATTACACAGGATAAGGTAGTTTATTTCATCAATTATATATTGCTCGCCCTGCTGTTAATTGTTGTTTTATATCCGATTGTCTATATTATCAGCTGCTCGTTCAGCAGTGGTAATGCGCTGATGACTGGAAAGGTTAAACTCTTTCCGGTGGGATTTACCCTGGACAGCTATGATACAGTATTTAAATATAAATCAATCTGGACCGGGTTTAAGAATTCACTTACTTATACAGTCTGCGGTGCTTTAATCAGTATAATCCTGACGTTGTTTGCAGCATATCCCTTATCCAGGGAGGATTTCAGGGGAAGAAAAACATTTACAGGGCTTTTTTTGTTTACCATGATGTTTTCCGGTGGATTAATACCTGCCTTTATGTTGGTTAAGAATCTTAGGATGATCAATACCATGTGGGCGGTCATTCTGCCCGGTGCGGTAAGTGCCTATAATGTTATCGTTGCAAGAACATTCTTTGATCAGACGATTCCGAAAGAATTACTGGAAGCCTCAAAGATGGATGGCTGCTCTGATTTTAAATTCTTTTCCATGATAGTTGTACCTTTGTCTAAACCAATCATAGCGGTGCTTAGTCTTTGGGTAACGGTTTCCTTATGGAATTCTTATTTTAACCCTATGATTTATATTAATTCGATAGATAAATACCCGTTACAGCTGGTACTCAGAAAAATAATTCTGATGTCCCAGGTGGATCTGTCTTCCGCCAATGTGGATCCGATGATGGTAGCAAAAAACCGGTATTTAAGCGAGATGCTAAAGTATGGGACAATTATTATCAGCAGTCTTCCCTTAATGATTGCCTATCCTTTCGTACAGAAATACTTTGTAAAGGGTGTTATGATCGGTTCTGTTAAAGGTTGAATATGTACCATATAAATAATGAGGAGGAAAAAGATTGAAAATGAGAAGGTTTTTTAACAAACGTACGATATCAATAATAGCTTTAACAGCTATGGCAGTATCCCTGTTGGGTGGTTGTGGGAATTCAGGCACGAAATCTTCCGTTGCCAAAACAGATGATGCAAAATCAGCATCTTCTGAAGACCTGTTTAAGTTCAAATCTGTTAAAGATGTGACTTTTCCACTGGAGCAAAAACTGGAATTAACTGTTTTTGTATATGCGACTGCTACAGGCGGCGGTACGTATCAGGATAATTATGTAACCGACTGGATTGAGCAGAAAACCAATATCCACTTAAATTATGTATATGATTTAGATGGTGATGATGCAAAAACCAAATTAAATCTTGTTATGACAGATACAGCCAGCCTTCCGGATATCTTCTTAGCTACGAACTGGACGAAATCAGAAGTACAGTCTTATGGACAGCAGGGACTGATTCTGCCCCTTAATGATTATCTGAAAGATGCACCGAACTGGAATGCCAATAATGAAAAGAGCCCTGGCAGGAGAGCGGATCTTACGATGACTGACGGAAACATCTATACATATGGTGATGAGAATGAAAGCTTTCATAATATGTTCCAGAACAGAATGTGGATCTATATGCCCTGGGTAGATAAGCTTAATGATGGTAAGGTACCTCAGACCACAGATGAATTGTATAATTACATGAAAAAAATTAAAACGCAGGATCCAAATGGTAACGGTGCAGCAGATGAAATACCTATGACCGGTTATATTGGCGGCTGGGCAACCGATCCTACTGTCTGGATGATTAACTCCTTTGTACAGTGTAACAACCCGTTAAGCAATACGAACCCTACGGTAGCAGCCGGATTTGTCGTTAATAATGGAAAAATTGAGTATAACGTAATGAAAGACCAGTATAAAGATGCACTTAAATACATAAATAAGCTTTATAAAGAAGGTTTACTGGATAACCAGACCTTTACTCAGGATAATACTCAGTTTGATTCTGCTTTAAATAATGATGACCATCTGGTTGGATTATATGCAGATGGCGGTGTGAATGCAGACGGAGATAATTTCTGGGCTAAAAAACCTGGTGACTGGCAGAACTGGGCATGCCTTGAGCCCGTTGCAGGACCTGATGGGGTCAGACTGGCGGCCAGAAGTATTGCTACTTATTTTGGTTCTTCAATAGGAAGTATATCAGCAAATTGCAAATACCCTGTTATTGCAGCAGCATTATTTGATTTCATGGCATCAGAAGAAGCTTCCAATGTACAGGCATATGGACCGGAAGGCTTTGGCTGGGATTGGACAACTGAGGGAACTTCTTTGGGTGATGGTGTTCCCAAATATGAAACACATACAATTCCGGATGATTTTGACTGGATTGGAAACGGATTTCCCAAAAATTATGCTCACAAGGCCTACACTGCTGATGCTATGGTAAGATCCAGTAACATTGACTACCGTTCTGCCTTAAAGGTTGAAAATCCAGATCTGGATGTAGAGTATGTATTCCAGAAGGCAGCAGAAAAATATGAGAAATATTCACCGGATATTAACACTCTGATTCCAAACTTAGCATTCGAAGGGGAAGACAGTCAGGCTGTTTCGGAATATACACTGACCATCGGTGGATATGTAAACCAGGCTACGGTTCAGTTCATCACCGGAAATCTGGATATTGACAAAGAGTGGGGCAATTATATCAGCAAATTAAAGGATATGGGAGTAGATGACTATATGAAACGTTATCAGAAATGCTATGATGCATATATGAAAACAGAAGCAGGTAATAAGGACTAACTAGTTATAAGTATATTACTCACAGTGGCTGTACATTAAAGTGGAGGTGTATCATTTATGAAAAAACAGGCCTTTAATCCGTATCTTCCTTCATGGGAATATATACCTGACGGGGAACCTTATGTATTCGGAGACCGTATTTATGTATATGGATCTCATGACCGGTTCAGGGGCAATGCATATTGTTTAAATGATTATGTATGCTGGTCGGCTCCGGTAGATGATCTGGGTGACTGGAGATATGAAGGCGTGATTTACCCGAAGGTATCCGATCCCCTTAATAAGGACGGCAGCATGTGTTTATACGCACCGGATGTAACCTTAGGTCCTGACGGACGTTATTATCTTTATTATGTACTGGATAAAGTAAGCATCGTATCTGTTGCGGTGTGTGACGAACCGGCGGGAAGATATGAATTTTACGGATATGTACATTATGCTGACGGTACACGTCTGGGAGAAAGAAAGGGTGACGAGCCGCAGTTTGATCCGGGGGTCCTTACGGAAGGTGGCACAACCTATTTGTATACTGGGTTTTGCGGTGTAGGGGACAGATTAAGAAGTGGTCCCATGGTTACGGTACTTGGACCTGACATGATTACTATTGTGGAAGAACCTGTATTTATTGCCCCAAGCGAGCCCTTCAGTGAAGGAAGCTCCTTTATGGAACATGAATTTTTTGAAGCACCGTCTATCAGAAAAAGAGGAGATACTTATTATTTTATTTATTCCTCCATTGTCATGCATGAATTATGCTATGCAACCAGTAAATATCCCACAAAGGGTTTTGTATACGGTGGAGTAGTAAGCAGTAATTGTGATATGCACATTCATTCCTATAAACCAGCCAGGAAACCGATGTATTATGGGTCTAATAATCATGGGAGTATGGTTGAAATCAACGGCCAATGGTATATATTTTACCACCGTCATACGGATGGTACAAATTTCAGCAGGCAAGGCTGTGCGGAGCCGATTAAGTTCCGGGAAGACGGATCGATCATACAGCCGGAGATGACCTCCTGCGGATTAAACGGGGGACCATTGGCTGGAAGAGGAGAATATCCTGCTTATTTAGCCTGCAATCTTTTCTGTAAGGACGAAGAAATTTATACTCCCCTTGGAGGTTTGTGGATGGACAGCCGATTCCCCAAGATAACACAGGACGGCAAAGACGGGGATGAAGAAGTGGGCTATATACAGAATATGTGTGATACGGCAACCGCCGGATTTAAATATTTTGACTGTCAGGGAATTAAAAGAGTTATAATTAAAGTACGCGGATACTGCAGAGGTCAATTTGAGATAAAAACCTCCTGGGATGGAAAAGCACTTGCAAGTATTCCGGTTAATTATACCAATATATGGAAAGAGTATACGGCAGATATTGAAATTCCGGATGGGGTTTGGCCAATTTATATTACTTATCGCGGAGAGGGCAGTGCGTCTTTACAATCATTTACTTTAATTTAGTCTGGAGGATATCCATATGAAGAATCGTTTACTATATGACAGACCGGTTCCGTACCAAAGATTCAGACCTGACAGTGAAGAAATTTGGAATGAAGCAGTACCGATTGGCAATGGAAACATGGGAGCTATGGTTTTTGGAGGAGTTCAGATAGATAAATTACAGCTGAATGAGGATACTATCTGGTATGGACACGGGGGCAGAAACCGTGTGAATCCTGAAGCGAAAGACAATTATCTAAAGATTCGCCAGTTACTGTCAGACGGCATGGTTTCAGATGCCCAGGAGCTTGCCGGTGATACGATGATGCCGATTCCTGACCAGCAGAGAAATTACAGTACCGCTGGTGAAATCTTTTTTGAGTTCCATGAGGGTAAAGAGGAATTTAAGAATTACATAAGATGCCTTGACTTAACTCAGGCAATTGTAACAATGGAATATGAGATTGGTGCCAGGGAGTACCAAAGAGAATATTTTGCAAGTGCCGTACATCAGGTAATTGCCCTCCATCAGGAGAGTAAAGATGAAGAAAAGGTAAATGGCTGCCTGACCTTAACATTTTTTCGCAGTAATATAGAAAAAATTGAAAAACTCTCCGAACACATCCTATCCATGACTGTAAAGGAAGGTGCGGATGGCTGCTGTTATTGTGTAATGGCTGCAATTAAAAATGAAGGCGGTACCGTGGAGATTCACAGAGACCAGATCCGCGTGAAAGAAGCCGATTCCTTTACTATCTATCTGTCAATCCGAAGTGATTTTTATAAAGAAGAACCGGCCGGCTGGTGCAGAGAAAAGCTGGAGTCTGTACTTAAACTGCCTTATGAGCTTGTAAAGTCGGAGCATATAAAGGAGTACCAAAGCTATTTTAATCGTGTTCAATTTTCGTTAGGTCAGGATACCGCCAAAGCGGAAAGGACGATTCCTGGAAGACTAAAAGCCATGCAGCAGGGAGAGCAGGATCTGGAGCTGATTGCAGTTTATTACCAGTTTGGCAGATATTTGTTGATTTCAAGCAGCAGACCGGGGTCACAGCCGGCAAATTTACAGGGCATCTGGAACCGTAATGAGCATCCGGCCTGGGGCAGTAAATATACAATTAATATTAATACGGAAATGAATTACTGGCCGGCAGAAAGCTGCAATTTATCGGAATGCCACCTTCCGCTGTTCGAATTAATCCGCAGAATGCTTCCATATGGTCAGAAGGTTGCAAGGGATATGTACGGTCTATCCGGTTTTGTTGCCCACCATAATACAGATTTGTTCGGAGACTGTGCACCCCAGGATACCGTAATGCCGTCTACGATCTGGCCTATGGGAGCAGCCTGGCTTTGCATTCATATCTGGAATCATTATGAATATACCCTGGATCAGAAATTTCTGAAAGAGAATATGGATTTGATAAAGGAAGCCAGTCTTTTTATATCGGAGTACCTCTTTGAAAACCATCAGGGGAAACTGATAACAGGACCTTCCATATCACCGGAAAACACCTATCTCCATCAAAGCGGTCAAGAGGGGCAGCTTTGTATCGGGCCGTCCATGGATACCGAGATTATCAGGGACCTGTTCGAGGCTTGTATCAAAGGGGCAGAGATTACTGACTGCGAGGATGAATTGACAAAGAAGTTAAAAACAATTTTACTGCGTCTGCCGGAGTTGTCTGTGGGTAAATACGGACAGCTGATGGAATGGGCGGAAGACTATGAGGAAATGGAACCTGGCCACCGTCATATCTCACATCTATATGCGCTGTATCCGTCTGAGCAGATAACTTATGAAAGAACTCCGGAATTAATGGAGGCCGCAAGGGTGACCTTAGAAAGACGCCTTAAGAACGGGGGCGGTCATACCGGATGGTCAAGAGCCTGGATTATTACCATGTGGGCCAGACTCAGGGACGGTGAAAAAGCAGGAGAGAATATCAGGGATCTACTGACAAAATCAACCTATCCCAATCTTTTTGACTGTCATCCTCCGTTTCAAATTGACGGAAATTTCGGCGGGACGGCAGGAATTGCGGAAATGTTAATGCAATGCATAAACGGTGAACTTACGTTTCTGCCCGCACTGCCAAAAACCTGGGACTGCGGACATATAAGCGGACTAAAAGCCAAAGGTGCCGTAACCGTTTCCTTTACCTGGAAGGACGAACAAGTTGTTTCCGGCAGTATTCTTGCTGAAAAAGGTGGCAGGTGCTGTTTTATAAAGCCTGACAGTATTACAAAGATCGTTTCTGAGCAAAAGGTAAACATTACTTATGAAGGGCAGAAGGTAGTTTGTTACGGTGAGGATGTTTATGAAATACAGCTTTTAGCATAAAGTTGAGGCAGGGATTGGCAATGGAATATTATGTAGAATTGAAACTAAGAAAAGATGCTCATAACGGAGGGTTTTCCAATGGCCTGACCTTATGCGGAAGTGAATCCACAAGAGGACTTGAAAGAATTCTTAAAAAGGATGACACAATTGTTTATAAGAACAGTACCAATCAGTATGTAACACTGGATATGGTAAATAATAACGATACCGTTGAGGTTAGCACGATATTTGAGAACAAAGGTACTGAAAGTACAACTCTGGAAATGCTCTCATCTTTTGCTCTAAAGGGAATACATGCGGACAAGATCCACAGACTGCAATCCTTTTGGAGTGCGGAAGGAAAACTCAGGACAGAAACGATTGAGGAACTGCACTTGGAACCCTCCTGGAACAGATGTGGTGTGCGGGTTGAAAAATTTGGCAATTTAGGGTCTATGCCAGTGCGGAAGTATTTTCCTTTTATAGCTTTGGAAAACAGTGAAACACATGAATTTACAGCGGTTCAGTTATACAGCCCCTTCTCGTGGCAGATTGAGATTCTGTGCAAAGAGGATGAAACTCTGTCACTTGTCGGTGGTATTGCAGACAGGGACTTTGGACACTGGTTTAAGAATATTGCACCGGGGGAAGCCTTTACTGCCCCTAAAGCAGTCATTGCCAGGGGAAGTTCACTCTATGAGGTGTGTGATAAACTGGTAAAGGCACAAAAGCCTGAGGTATTTAAACTGGATCAGGATATGAGTATCATGTTTAATGAATATTGTACTACCTGGGGTAACCCAAGCCTTGAAAACATCAAAAAAATCTGTAATAAGTTAAAGGACAAGGCGGTTGAGTACCTGGTAATTGATTCCGGCTGGTATGGTAAAAATGAGGGCTGGTGGGCCAGCATCGGGGACTGGGATGTCAATTATGAAAAGTTCCCGGGCGGCTTAAAAAAAGCTGCGGATTATATCAGGGAATGCGGGATGATACCGGGTCTCTGGTTTGAACCGGAATCCGTGGGCAGACTGTCAAAACACTGGGACAATACGGAACATTTATTGAAAAAAGATGGTGTAGTACTTACGGTGGGCGATAAACGCTTTTGGGATATGTCCGATCCCTGGGTTATGGAGTATCTGAATCATGCGGTTATAAAAACCCTGAAAGAATGCGGATTTGGATATATAAAAATTGATTATAACGATACCATCGGCATTGGCTGTGACGGGGCCGAAAGTCTTGGAGAAGGGTTAAGGCAGAGAGTCAGGGCAACCCAGGGATTTTTCAAAAAAATCAAAAGGGAGATACCGGATATTGTAATTGAAAACTGTTCCAGCGGAGGACACAGACTGGAGCCATCCATGATGGAACTGGTATCTCAGGCAAGCTTTTCCGATGCCCATGAAACCACGGCCATACCGATTATTGCGGCAAATATGCATAGAGTAATAAAACCGTCCCAAAGTCAGATTTGGGCAGTTATGCGTGGCGATGACAGCAATAATAGAATCTACTATTCCATGATCAGTACTTTTTTTGGCAGAATGTGCTTAAGTGGTGATATCTATGATCTGACCGCAGAACAGTGGGAAGTCATTGAGGCAGGAATTCAATTTTATAAAGAAGCAGCTGATATCATAAAATACGGAAGAACAATAAAATATGAAAATAGTACGAAAAGCTATAATAATCCCCAGGGGGAACAACTTGTTATCCGGGAATTCAGCAATAAACAGTTAGTGATTGCCCATAGATTTGAGAATTCCAAAGAAATCAGCCTTGATTTCCTGCAGAATAAAAAAATTATTAAAGAATATGGGGTTATCGATCGTGATTTTACTGCTAAGGCTTGGCTTATAGGATAAATAAGTTCTGTTTAATTACTGAAAATTCATTTAGGGGATTGACAAACGCGGAAAATTGAACTAGTATAAAGACGAATATTCGGTAGGTGAGGCTACTACAGGGATACGGGCTGTTGCCGCAGAGTTGTGGAGACACAATGAGATGGTTTGAACAGGCTGCATCGAGATTAAGGTGCAGCATAACACAGTTACATTGCCCTGTAAAGCTAAAACTCATACGAAAATATAAGAAAATGTAATTACATTCTCGTATATTCTTTCCGGATATACGGGAATTTTTTATTTTATGAGGAAAGGATGTGTCTGTCTTGGATAGTGGTAATTATCACAGTTGTTTCAATCGAATGATGGCAGTATATGGTATCGGTGACAGGCATACTTTGTCTGTTACTTAATTGTGCTGTGCAACCATATATATCGGCCATCGTTCTCAAAAACCCGGTTTTTGGTGACGGTGGTTTTTTTGTGCCCATTTTTGGTGAATTCCATAGCGGGCTTTATGATAGATATAATTAGTTTGAAGGTGAGGTGAGGAGAATGGATGCAGACGGAAGCAGCGGCGTGGCCCCCGGGAAGCGCAGCAGCAGGAGCGATTTGGATGGAGACGTACACTTGTCTGCTCCAGGCTCCTGAATCGAAAACGCTTCTCTTGGCTGCCCATAATTTTTGAAGTGACAAAATATAATTATGGAGGTAGAAACCATGAAGAAGATTATAAACAGCAAAAGGAAGGGGAGGCTTTCCGCCGATCATTCCCGTTACAATGAAACAAAACAGAGACTGATTCAGGCTGCTGACACAAAAACAGAGCAGGTACTGAAATTACTTGGAACCTTTGAGGATGGACTTGCAGAGGAAATGGCAGATGATTCCAGAGAAATGTTTGGAAACAATGTGGTCACTCATGGAAAGAAAGATTCCATATGGAAACGGATCTGGGCTGCCTTTGTCAATCCATTTACTTCAATTCTGTTCCTTCTGACGGTCGTGTCTGTGTTTACAGATATTATTTATGCAGAGCCTCAGAATAAAAGCTATACAACTGTTATTATTATTACAGCAATGGTGATGATATCCGGGATTCTCCGCTTTGTTCAGGAAACAAGGAGCGGCAATGCGGCAGCCAGACTTTCCCAGATGATTCATACGACAACCTGTGTGGAACGAAAAGAAGCCGGCAGACAGGAAATTCCATTAGAGGAAGTAGTTGTGGGCGATATGATCCATCTCTCTGCAGGAGATATGGTGCCTGCAGATGTACGGATTCTCAGTTCCAAAGATTTATTTATCAGTCAGTCGGCCCTGACCGGTGAGAGTGAGCCGGTGGAGAAACTTGCACAGAATCATTCAGATACAAAGGTGCTTACCGAGATTACTGATCTTGCTTTTATGGGAACCAATGTTATCAGTGGGAGCGCAAAGGCAGTTGCAGTCGCAGTAGGAAATGATACGGTATTAGGAACTGTTGCTAAAGAATTAACAGTAAAACCTCCCATGACAGGCTTTGAACGGGGAGTGAATTCAGTCTCCTGGGTACTGATTCGTTTTATGCTGATTATGGTGCCTGTTGTACTTTTCATTAACGGATTTACCAAAGGTGACTGGCTGGATGCAACACTTTTTGCCATCTCCATAGCAGTGGGGCTGACCCCTGAGATGCTGCCCATGATTGTAACCACCTCTCTTGCACGTGGAGCAGTTGCCATGAGCAGAAAAAAGGTTATTATTAAAAACCTCAATGCAATACAGAATTTAGGTTCCATTGACATCCTTTGCACGGATAAAACCGGAACGCTTACTCAGGATAAGGTGGTTTTGGAATATCATCTTGATATACATGGGAATGAAGATGACAGGGTACTCCGCCATGCATTTTTAAACAGCTATTATCAGACAGGGCTTAAGAATCTGATTGATCTGGCAATCATTTCAAAGAACCGGGAGCTTGATCATAGTCATCTTGAGACTGCTTATACAAAGGTGGATGAAATCCCCTTTGATTTCAACCGGCGCCGTATGAGCGTAGTAGTATCTGATGCCAGTGGAAAAACCCAGATGATTACAAAGGGAGCTGTAGAAGAAATGCTCAAATGCTGCTCCTTTGCAGAATATCATGGAAATGTTGAACCGCTTACAGAAGAGATACGGGAATTTATTTTATCCAAATCAAATGAACTCAATGCCGATGGTATGCGTGTAATTGCAGTTGCCCACAAGACAAATCCTGCACCGGAAGGCCAGTTTTCTGTTTCCGATGAGGAGAATATGGTACTGATCGGATATCTGGCTTTTTTAGATCCGCCAAAAGAAACAACAGCCCAGGCGATAAAGGCACTTTATGAGCACGGTGTGGATGTTAAAATACTGACTGGTGATAATGAAAAAGTCACCTGCTGTATCTGCAGACAGGTTGGACTTCCGGTAAATGAGCTTCTTCCTGGATCTGAGATTGATGAGCTTGATGACAGAGTGCTGGCAGAAAAAGCGGAGAACATCACCGTTTTTGCCAAATTATCTCCAGCGCAGAAAGCCAGAGTGGTGAGAGTTCTCAGAGAAAATGGCCATATAGTAGGTTATATGGGAGACGGAATCAATGATGCCTCTGCCATGAAGGCATCGGATGTGGGAATTTCGGTTGATACTGCGGTGGATATCGCAAAAGAGTCGGCTGATGTTATTCTGCTTGATAAGGATTTAATGGTACTGGAATCTGGAATTATAGAAGGCAGGAAGACCTATGCTAATATGATAAAGTATATTAAGATGACGGCTTCCTCCAACTTCGGAAATATGTTTTCCGTGCTGGCCGCCAGTGCATTCCTTCCTTTTCTTCCCATGGCATCCATTCATTTAATCTTATTGAATCTGATTTATGATATTTCCTGTACAGCGATTCCGTGGGATAATGTTGATAAGGAATATTTATTAAGGCCAAGAAAATGGGATGCGTCTTCTGTGGGACGGTTTATGGTCTGGATCGGGCCTGCCAGTTCTGTATTTGACATACTCACTTATTTACTGATGTATTTTATCATTTGTCCGGCAGTATGCGGAGGTCTGATGTTCCATCAGATTTCAGATCCTGCTATGCAGGCTCTCTATATCGCAACGTTTCAGGCAGGCTGGTTTATTGAATCCATGTGGAGCCAGACTCTGGTCATTCATATGATCAGAACACCCAAAATACCATTTATTCAGAGCTGGGCTTCCAAACAGGTGGTATGCCTTACTTTTGCAGGGATTGCAGTTCTTACCATGATCCCATTCACTCCGGCAGCGCAGGCTTTAAAGCTGGCAAGGCTTCCAGGAATATATTTTGCATGGCTTGCGCTGATTGTACTCTGCTATATGGTGCTCGCCACTGTTTTAAAAACAGTTTATATAAAACGTTACGGAGAATTATTGTAAAAAAATAAGAAAAGAAACCGGATTATATGATATACTGATCACATCAAAGTCTGCCATGGCAGCCATGAATAAAGAAAGGAAGATCCAAATGAAAATTATTATGTACGGGACAGAAATCTGTTCAGATTGTGTAGCAGCAAAAGCCCAGCTGGGAAACCTTACTGCTGTTGAACTTGATTACAGAAATATTACTGAAAATACGGCAACAATGAAAGAGTTTCTTCACCATCGGGATCATGATGAGATGTTTAAACCGATCATTGAAGCGGGTAAAATCGGAATCCCCCTGTTTATTCTGGAAGATGGGACTCAGACGTTTGATATCGCTGATTTTATGGATGAGATAAAGTCCCGGCCGGTACAAAATGCCTGTTCCATTGACGGAAAAGGGTGCTGATCACTGGTTTTTCATATCCTGTATCAGGATAACTATTATATCAGGAGGTAATTTATGAATACGTTTCAATCCATTACTGCAAAAGAGTTTGATTACAATCCATTTCAGTTAATCGGAGATGAGTGGATGCTGATTACTGCTGAAAAAGACGGGAAGGTAAATACGATGACTGCTTCCTGGGGAGGATTGGGGATTTTGTGGAACAGAAGTGTCGCCTATGCGGTGATCAGGCAGAGCCGTTTTACAAAAGAATTCGTAGATGGGGCAGACTGCTTTTCCCTCTCGTTTCTGGATCATAAGGCATATGCAAAAGAGCTGGGTTATTTGGGCAGCGTATCGGGAAGAGACGAAGATAAGATAAAAAAGGCCGGGGTAACGGTAAATCATGAAGACGGTGTACCGTTTATTGATGAAGCTTCCCAGGTTTTAATCTGTGAGAAACTGTTTGTAACAGATATGAAGCCGGAGAATTTTGTGCTTCCTGAAATCGACAGCAAATTTTATGCAGATAAAGATTATCATCATCTGTATATTGGAGGCATTACAAAAATACTGAGCAGATAAATGACTGGCGGGCATACATAGGATTCCGAAAATGACGCATGATAAATAAAAAATGAAAGGAGCCTGTTTATGCCTAAAGACAGTCAGCCGGATAATAAGGAAGCCAGAATGGAAAAATGCAATGGTCAGACGCCCATAACAAGAGAGAATCAGAATAAGAATAAAAATGCAAAGCGTAAGTCCATTAAGCATAATGATGTTTAGTTTTGCCATCCCTTCCGCAAATGGCTAGAAAGTAATGATAGTAACAACTGGCATGAAGAAAGCCCCAGAGCTCACATCTCTGGGGCTTTCGCTTTGGTAACAATCCTGAATATAACAAAACATATGATTTTGGAGCAATTGGTATATATTAGTAAAAGTCTGCTGTGATGTTCAGCCAACCGGATAAGAAAGCCTCAGAGATCAGATTTCTGAGGCTTTCACTTTGTTTTACAGCCGAAAGACATTGGATAAATATAAACGATGTGTTATATTAAAGTATATGTGAGATCGGGATATGCCTTGTCTTGAAAAGAAAAATACGGAGAGAAATGGGGAGGAAAAGTGATGGATAGAAAAGTAACAATAATGTATTTTAGTCCGACTGATACAACTAAAAAAATTGTAAATGCTATAGCAAAAGGAATGGGTATTGATTGTGTTCTGACAGTGAATCTGACTGATCCGCAGGCCCGAAACCTGAATTATTCTTTTAAGAGGGATGAAATCATTATAGTCGGGATTCCTGTATATGGTGGAAGGATACCTGGTTTTTTGACGCCTGTATTTGAAAAAATAAAGGGTGAGGGTACGCAGGCAGTCTTTGTGGCTGTATATGGAAACCGAGCTTATGAAGATGCTCTTTTGGAACTTAAAAATATATTTGAAGAAAATGGTTTTGTGGGAATAGCTGCAGGAGCATTTATAGGTGAACACTCAAATACGAAGAAGGTCGCAGCCGAAAGACCGGATGCTGAGGATATTGAATCAGCCGAAAGATTCGGCAGAGAAATTGACGAAAAAATAAAGGAAAAAGTTACCGGTAAAATAACCGTCCAAGGCGATTTTCCGTATAAAGAAAGAAAAGCAGCTGTACCAATGGCACCTGATACTTCTGAAAGCTGCATACAGTGCGGGATTTGTGCAAAATACTGTCCCATGGAAGCGATCAGTTTCAGTGATGCGAAAAAAACGGATCCATCTAAATGCATTCGCTGCAGCAGCTGTGTGAAGCGCTGTCCCCAAAAAGCGAAATCGTTTCATCATGAAGCGTTTAATAAAATAACGGATTGGCTTATAGAAAATTGCAGTCAGGTCAGATGTGAGCCGGAATGGTTTATATAAATCAGCGGGCAAAATAAGATGATTTAACAGCGGTGAAATATTAAAAAAAACGGAGGCGTCTATGTCAGATCATTCCATGGAACTTTTTCAAACAGATACAAGGCACTGGTTTGAAGGTGCGCTTGGTACACCTACCCTGGTTCAGAAACAGGCCTGGCCTGAAATCGCATCGGGCAGACACACGCTTGTTTCAGCACCTACCGGAACTGGTAAGACACTGACGGCCTTTTTGATATTTCTTGACAGGCTTTTGGAGGAAGCTTTAAGAGGACAGTTAAATCAGGAGCTGCAGCTGATTTATATCTCTCCATTAAAATCTCTGGCTGGTGACATCAGGGAGAATCTCCGGCGGCCTATGGAAGGAATTGTGGAGGAGAGAAAAAAATCAGGGAATTTTAACGGGCAGGAGCTGTCAGTGGGTATCCGGACCGGGGATACCACACAAAAAGAGCGGAACCAAATGATTAAAAAGCCTCCCCATATTCTGATTACAACTCCGGAATCTTTATATCTGATGCTGACCAGTAAATCGGGACAGAAAATCTTAAAAACTGCAAAAGCTCTGATCATCGATGAGCTGCATGTGATGATTGATACCAAGAGGGGAGCCCATTTAATGCTTTCCGCAGCCAGACTGGACAGGCTCTGCAGAAAGCCTCTGCAGCGCATCGGGTTGTCCGCGACCATTGAACCTCTTGATCTTGCGGCGAAGTACCTTGCGCCGGGAGAGGTTTCCATTGTTGCACCCAAAATGAATAAGGAGATACGGATTGAAGTAAAAAGTCCTTTTTCAGACGGCAGTATTCAGGGGAAGGATTCAGTCTGGAAAGACATTGCTAAAACGGTATATTCTTATATAGGCGGATCAGGCAGTTCTCTGGCATTTGTGGAAGGACGGGCATATGCAGAAAAACTCGCTCATTTCATTAACGAATTAGGAGGGGAAGGCTTTGCCCGCACCCATCACGGAAGCTTATCAAAGGAGCAGCGGTTTGAAGTGGAGCAGGCTCTTCGTAATGGCTCTTTAAAGCTTCTCTGTACCACCTCATCCATGGAACTTGGCATCGATGTGGGCGAGATTGAACAGGTATTTCAGATCGGATGCCCGCGTTCTGTCTCCAGTACCATGCAGCGGCTGGGGCGGGCAGGGCACAATCCCGGCCGTGTCAGTGTCATGTATATGTTTCCCAGAGAAGCTGCGGAAGGGTTGTTCTGCGGATTAACTGCAGAGGCGGCCAGAAACGGTAAAATTGAATACGCCCGCCCGCCCAGGCTATGCCTGGATGTTCTTGCCCAGCATCTGGTTTCCATGGCGTGCACGCAGGAATATGGTGTGAAGGATGTGATGGATATTCTATCCGGTGCGTATCCGTTTTATGATGTGACTGCTGAGGATGTGAAAGGTGTTCTGCGGATGCTGGCAGGTGACTATGAGCATGAAAGGGATATACCGGTGAGACCCCGTATTATCTACGACAGGATTCATGACCATGTAAGCGGGGATGCCTACAGCCGTATGCTGGCAGTCAGCGCAGGGGGAACCATACCTGACAGAGGACTTTATACAGTCCGGTCGGAAAGCGGAGTCAGGCTGGGAGAGCTTGATGAAGAATTCGTCTTTGAAACCAGAATCGGGGACCGGTTTTTACTTGGAACATTTGCGTGGCAGATCGTCAACATTATGCGGGATACAGTGATTGTGTCTCCGGCAAGTCCTTCCGGCGCCAGGCTTCCCTTCTGGCATGGAGACATCAAGGGCCGCAGGATGAGAACAGGACTTGTGTTCGGAGAGATTTTGCGCAGATTCAATCAGTCCGGAAGTTCGAAAGATTTATGGACAGAACTGAAAAAGCTGGGATTAGATGAACAGACAGGGGAACGTGCCCTGGATTATCTGCTCAGCCAGCAAAAAAGCACGGGGATTCTTCCTGATGACAAAACCATTCTGGTGGAACACTTTATGGATGAAAACAGCAATCATCAGATGATGGTTCATTCTGTATTTGGGCGGCAGGTCAATGAACCCCTGTCCCTTCTTATGACGGAAGCGGCAAAGCTTCATGTGGAAACTACCATAAACTGTGCAGCAGATGACGATGGCTTTTTGCTGTTCCCTTACGATGGAAAGCCGCTGCCGGACGGACTTATTTATGAAATATCTCCTCAAAAGGCAGGTCAGATTGTGGCTGCATTACTACCGGAAACGCCCTTATTTAACATGAATTTCCGTTACAACGCTGCCAGGGCCCTGATGATGGGAGTGAGGAATCAGAAGCGTCAGCCTCTCTGGATCCAGCGAATGAAAAGTGCACAGATGCTTTCTTTTCTGGTTAAACAGGAAACTCATCCCATACTGAAGGAAACGAAACGGGAATGTCTGGAAGACTTCTGGGATTTAAAAGGATTGGAAACCATTTTGTATGAAATACAATCGGGAAATATTCAGATACGGGAGATGTACTTGGAGACACCTTCCCCCATGTCATTGCCGTTAAGACGTCAGACGGAAGCAGCCATGATGTATGATTATTCTCCGACGCCGCAGAGCATCCATGAAGCTGCGAAGGAGGCGCTTCATGAGGCAGCAGGAATCACGCCGGAACCGGAGCAGCTGGCCCGTGTTTCCAGGCGGCTGCATCTTCCGGAAGATGAAATACAGCTCCATACTCTTCTTATGATAGAGGGGGATTTAGAAGCAGGAGAACTTGATATTCCCATCGAATGGCTGGAATCCCTGGCGTCAGGTGGAAGAGCACTTTACGTAGAGCCTGGCTTATGGATTGCAGCAGAGCATGAAAATGATTATGAGAATGCCCTGGTTAAGGGGCAGAAGAATGCTGGGAAACGTCTTGTTCAGAGATTGCTTAGATATCGGGGAGCAAAATCTCTGGAAGAGGTGGCAGAGCGGTATTTATGGACAGATGAGAAGACGCTTGGTATTTTATCTGTTTTGTGTGACCAGGGTAAAGTGATTTTACAGGATGGCATTTATTATCACTCTGAGCTTTATGACAGGGCCAGAAATGAAACGATAAAAAGCCGCAGAAAGCAGATTTCTACGCTTCCTCCACAACGGTATGCCGCCCATATGGCAATGCGCCTGCGGATATCGGCATCTCCTTTAGAACAGCTGGAAGCAGCGGTAAACGGGCTTTTGGATCAGCCGCTTCAGGCGGAAGTGTGGGAGACTGTACTTTTGCCTGCACGGGTTAACAACTATCGTCCGGAACTCATGGATTCTCTTTTGGCTGCTGGAAAAGTGTTCTGGCAGCTGGGGGCGGGTTTTTGTCTCACCTTTCATCAGACTGCTGACATTGACTGGACCGCAGATTTATCAGAAGTGTATGAACTGCTGGAAGGAGAGGAGAAAGCCGTTTACGGCGCTTTGTTAAAACACGGGGCAAGCTTCATGCAGAGAATGGAAGAGATCATGGGAAAGTCGCCTTATGAAGCTCTTTTTTCACTGGCAGAAAAGGGGCTTGTAAGCGCAGACAGTCTGATTCCGGTCAGGCAGCTTATGAGCAGGGATAAATTAAATAAGGGGACAGTACGCCAGCGGGTAAACGCAAAGACAAAGATTCTGTTAACCGGCAGATGGGAAGTCATCCACCCTCTTAAGAATTTTACAGTTGAACAGATGCTTAACCGTAACTTTGATAAAACAGTCATTGTCTGCCGGGAGACAATAAAGGGGATGACATGGAGCGCAGCACTGGAGACACTGCGGATCTGGGAATATACAGGCAGAGTGCGCAGGGGATATTTTATCGAAGGCCTGTCCGGTATTCAGTTTATCCGGGATAAGGACTATGCAGGGACCATGGTAAGCCTTTTAAACCCCAGAGAAGAAATAGTCTGGCTAAACGGAGCTGATCCTGCCCAGCTTTGGGGTAAAGTGCTGCATCATCAGGAAGGAAAAACATTTTTAAATGTACAGGGAACTGCTGTTGCATTAGCAGCAGGAACCCCGGCAGCAGTTTTTGAACGCCAGGGCAGGGTCCTCCGGATATTTGATATGGATTGTGCCGGAGAGGTGCTTACAGAGTTCGGCAGGGAATTTATGGCACACAGGATATTCCCTTCGCGAAACAGAATTGTGATAAAGGAATATCCAAAAGAAGCGGAAAGTTTTCTTCGTCTTGCCGGGTTTCGCCGTGAGCTTCAGGATTATGTACTGTACTGCCTTTAAAGACATGGAAATTATGAGGGGATCATAGAATTAAAATAATATGATATTGAGGGTTAAGAGTATGAATATATTGATTTCAATATGTGGAAGTTTTTTAACGCCTGCTAAGGTAATGCTTTATTCACTTTGCAGATTTCATTATGATGTTGACGTTTATTTATTATTTGGTTCATTGAAAAAAGAAGAAATCAGGGATTTGGAACTTTTTCTGATCAATAAGTGCAATGCAAGACTTCACCCGGTCTGCGCCTCCGGATTCTTTACCAATGTTCCCCTTTCCAGCCGCTATAAAAAGCCGGAATTGTATTACAGACTGCTTGCGCCATATTTACTTCCGGCAGAACTTGACAGAGCACTGTATCTGGATGCGGATATTATTATCAATGGATCGCTGGAAGAATTTTATAATCAGAGTTTTGAAGGCAGCTATGCAGCTGCCGTTAAAGACCGGTTTGATGGCATTGATAAAGTCGTTATGCTTAAAACAAAACTTGGCTTAAAAAAAGAGGATGCATATTTTAATTCAGGAGTCATGCTGTTTAACCTGGGGTTGTTTCGGAAAATGATTAAACTGGAGGATATTATGGCTTTAATTGAAGAGAAAAGAGAAGTTCTGTGCTATTTTGATCAGGACGTTTTAAATTGTCTTCTAAAGGAGCATAAGAAGCTCTGCGGTTCTGAGTATAATACCCAGACTTATCCATTTGACCAATATAGTTTATCCGATATAAAGGCATCCGCAGCCGTGATTCATTATACAGGAGTTCCCAAACCGTGGGATCCGGATTATGACGGCACTCTGGATTATTTATACTGGAGAAATGCCCTGAATGCCGGATTTGTGGATGATTATCTGGACTACTGGGAGAAAAAATGCGGGAAGCCGGAAATGGATAAAGAGCATAGTCCAGAGTAAAAAATACGGGCAGATTACCTGATCTTCCAGTTCAGTCTGCCCGCTTAAATTCAGTTATTTATTCCATCCTTATTTCACCTGTTTTCTAATCATGCATCATATTAATAAGTGTTGCTGACTGACCCTGGCTTAACAATAGATTGAACGTATGCCAGCATTTCCTGTTTTGACTGAATTGTTTCTGCATGATCAACCATATGCTGCTGTTCTTTCTCCGGCAGGGAAAAGAAATAATTCATTGCCTGGAATTCTTCCAGTGCCAGTCCAAAACCAACAGGTAAATCGACGCCCTGAGTATACTTTTTCATTGAGACCTCCTTGTATTTTATTACATGAATCATTTGTTATTATAATATTTTTTTATCTAACTATTCAGTAACTGGCAATAATCATAATAACGGTTCCTTTGAGGAATCCTTATATACAGATGCCAATCCCAATCTTTTATTAAATGGTGATATTTTTTAGACAGGAGGATCCATAATGCTATTTTTTGCTGTACTTTCTATTACTTTAGCTTTAATCTTTTATACTCTCGGAGTTTTCGGTGAGAAGCTGCAAAAGACATTAAAGCCCTGGCATCTTGCCGCTTTCTGGGCTGGATTTGCCTGCGATACAGGCGGAACTGCGTTAATGAGCCGGCTCGCCGTGGGGCAAAACACCATAAGTCTTCATACAGTGACTGGATTAGCCGCGATTCTGCTTATGCTGATACACGCAGTCTGGGCAACTGTAGTTTTAAAACGGAACAATCAGGATCTTATGACCGGATTTCACAAATTCAGCATGATTGTGTGGCTGATCTGGCTGATTCCTTATTTTTCCGGCATGTTCACACGCATGGTCAAATAGTAGAAAGGAGGAGTTAAAATGATTCTTAGTGCAAGCCGCCGGACCGATATTCCGGCGTTTTATTCTGACTGGATGTTAAATCGTTTAAGGGAAGGGTATGTGCTGGTTCCAAATCCAAGAAATCCTTATCGGTTAAGCCGGGTACAGATAAGCCCTGAAACCGTGGACTGTATCGTGTTCTGGACGAAGAATCCAAAAGAAATGATTTTGAAGCTTGACACCATATCCGCAATGGGATATGATTTTTATATGCAGTTCACTCTCACCCCTTATGGAAAAGAGGTGGAAGAATATCTGCCGGATAAAAAAGAGCTGATCGCCGCTTTTCAGGAGCTTGGCGCAAAGCTGGGTCCCAAACGTGTCGTCTGGCGCTATGATCCGGTTATTTTAACCAGTCAGATGGATGTGGCATATCATTTAAGATGTTTTGATAAGATGGCCGGCTTACTGCAGGGCAGCACCAATAGATGTATTTTCAGTTTCCTTGATTTTTATGACAGGCTGAAAGCTCCTTTACGGGAGTTTGGAGCCCTTCCCATACAGGAAAAGGAGATGTTCCGGATCGGTGAGGGGTTCGCTCAAATTGCACAAAAGTACGGCATACAATTATCTGCCTGCTGCGAATCTGCTGATTTAAGCCGGTTTGGAATTACCCAGGCTTCCTGCATTGACGGAGACTTAATCGAAGAGCTGATCGGCTGCAGTCTTCGTAAACGCAGGGATACAGGGCAGCGTCCCGGCTGTAACTGCATGGAAAGCGTGGATATTGGCAGTTATGACAGCTGCGCTCATGGCTGTAAGTATTGCTATGGAGTTTTTTCACAGGAACGGGCACGAAGAAACGCACATGGCCATGACCCCAATGCACCTGTTTTATTTGGAGCCATTCCTGAAGATGCAATTATAACAGAAAGGCCCGTAAAATCTTTAAAGGATGGACAGATGGATTTCTTTCATCTCATTTAGCAGCTAATAACATACATGTCTGAACCTTTCTTTGAGCTGACAACCGTCTGAATTTTCCTGACATTAAATCATAAGACTAAGAACATAAAACATATATTGGATAAGGCTGATTGACTGATAGACAAGCAGGAGATCAGCCTGATAACAGAGGGGTGACTTAAATTATTTTTGGAAAGGGGGATTCAGATTCTGATAGACAGAAAACGGATAGCCGGAAAGAAATTCAGAATGCTTCCATTGAGCAGCAAATTTACATTGCTGATACTTGGTGTCTTAATGGTGCCGATTGGAATTTTTCTTCTGCTGTTTTTTCATAATATGGAAGCATCCGTATACAAGGATGGACAAACACAGATGATCTACGAACTGGATAAAAGCTGTCAGAATGCGGAACAGATTGCAGTAAACTGTAATTTGTCCGCCGAAATAATTGTAAATAATGAGTCCATTAATGACTTTCTAAATCAGATTGCTTCCGACAAAAAGTTCAGTTTTATGGACATTCTGGATTTTTATGGAAAAGAGATCAGCGGAGTGCAGAAGATTGTGAAAAGCAATCCCTATATTTATAAGCTCAGAATATTTGTGAATTCCAATCGTGTAAAGGAAATTATTCCTCTTCTTTATAAACAGGACAGAATCGCAGACTTAAAATGGGGAAAGGATGGGGTTCCTCCAACAGGGACATGGTGTTTTGATTATGTGGATACTCTGGAACAGGCGGATGATCCAGGCAGTGTGCCAAGAATTGCCTCTCTGATTACAAGACTGAATGATTACCGGTACGGCCGTTATGGAATTGTGGAGTCTGCGGTGACCATGGAGAATATGTTCCCTGATCTTTATCATTCAACAGAGTCGGACAGGACCTGTTTTGTGGATGGGGCAGGCACCATTTACAGCAGCCCGGAACTTTCTGCTCTGTGGGATAAGCAAAAGGATGAGATAATGGATTTTTTACATAGCATTGAAGAATCGGATTCAATTGGAAACGGTGCTGTCAGCAGAAGAACAGCAATCGGAGGGGAAGAGGTTATAGCCGGCTGCGTAAAAATTAAATCCATTCAGGGATACTTAATAAGGATCGTTTCTACGAAGAATGACAAAATGGTTCTTCGATCTTCCAAAATACTGTTTTTACTGCTCTGGATCTTAATTGTCGTTGTACTGCTTCTGTTTTCCAGCAAGCAGATAACCCACATATTAAGGCAGTTTTATGAGATCTATGATACGGTTTACCAGGTTCAGCAGGGGGATTTAGAGGTAAGAGTCCAGAATATGAGCAGGGACGAGTTTGGAGTACTGGGAATTGAACTGAATACCATGCTGGACCGGATACAGAAGCTGATGGAAGAAACCCTGCACCGTGAACTGCTCGTGAAGGATTCACAGATTAAGGCATTGCAGAATCAGATCAATAACCATTTTATATACAATGTACTGGAGTCAATAAAAATGATGGCGGAAATAGATGAAAAATATGAGATCGCGGATACAGTGGCTTCTTTTGGCGAACTTTTGCGTTACAACATGCGGTGGAAGTCTGGGTATGTAACGGTGGAAGCGGAAATTGATCAGATCAGGAATTACCTGGCTCTGGTAAACTTGTGGTATGACGATGAGATCCGCTTAAGTATGGAGATTCCCCAGGAAATTCTGTGCCAGGAGATATCCAAGATGTCACTTCAGCCAATTGTTGAAAACTCCATCGGACATGGATTGCGGGAATTTACGGAAGATACCTGTATCTATATGGAGGGAGAGATCATTGAAGATGACTGTTATATCCGCATCACAGATTACGGGAGCGGGATGGGAGAGGCTGAACTGGAAAAACTGCGTAAACGAATGAATGGTGAAATAGAAGACACATCCGGGCAGGTAAACGGGATTGGATTAAAGAATGTCCATGACAGGCTGCAGATTGGTTTCGGCCCGGTCTATGGAATCACCATCGAATCCATGGAACGTCTTTATACCCGGGTTACAGTAAAAATTCCTTATCAGAAAAGAAAGCGGGGGATTACATGAAAAATGTGCTGGTTGCGGAGGATTGTAAAATTATCAGAAAAGGAATTTCTGCCATGATTGAGCGGTGCCAGGTTCCTGTTGAACAGATTCTGGAATGTAAAAATGGTCTGGAGGCATTGGAGATTATCGGAAATATGCCTGTTGATGTCCTGATTACTGACATACGGATGCCGGAGATGGATGGAATCACACTGGTAAAAGAGCTTCAAAAAAACCAGTACATACCAAGAATTGTTGCAGTCAGCGGTTATGATGATTTTTCCTGTGCCGTTGATTTACTAAGATGCGGTGCCCGGGAATATCTTTTAAAGCCCGTCAAGAGGGAAGAACTGAATTCTATCATGGTGAAACTGGAGGAGGAGATACAACAGGAACAGGCTGAAAAACGGGCTAAGAAGGCGTTGTGTTACAGCCAGTTAAGACGGATCCTGTTATCCGAGAATGTTACCCGTGAGGAGATGGAAGAGGCAGGGAGACTAAACTGGTTCAGCGAGGAGGAATTTTCAGTAGTCTGCGGAGGTAAAACACTGACAGATTTAAAGAATACTCAGATATACTCCTTCCCTGATCTGGAGGGATGCCATGTGGTACTGATGAGTGCAGAAGATGCCAGGGATCTTGCTTTGAGCAGGGGAGACGGCTGCAGCTTCGGAATCAGCGATTCCTATCATGGACTTTGGAATTTAAGAAAAGCCTATGAGCAGGCGAAACAGCGGAGAATTCATACATTCTGTCTGCAGAAAGAAGGAGGCCAAACCGGATGCAGCTGTCTGTTGCCTCCCAATGAGCTGGAGTGTTTCGTACAGCGGATCGGCACCCAGAAAAACAATAAAAATGAAGCCTATCTTCTTGAAATTACAGACAGGGTAAAAAGAGGAGATATGGAAGGAGTGCAGTTTCAGGAGCTGATCTGCCAGATTATTTCAAGAGTGAAAGAATTTTACGGCAGAATCCTGGCAGTGGAAGAGATAGCGCCGGACAGACTCTGCCATATGCTTGAATTTGACAACATTGATGATTACTGCACGGAAATCAGACGTATATTTTCCTGTATCAATCAGAGGGCGCTCATTGAAAATGATGATTACAAAAACCGGATAAAGCTGGAGCAGGCATTGGCTTATATCAATGAAAATTATCCCCGGAATATCAATATGGCAATGGTATCCAATCACGTCTCCATGAATTACACGGTATTTTCCATCGCTTTTAAGGAATATACAGGAGATAATTTTGTCTCTTATCTGCGAAAGATCCGTGTGAATGAAGCAAAGAGACTGCTGTCGGATACGGATTATAAGATTGGAGAAATCGGGCAGATGACAGGTTACGAAGATCCAAAGCATTTTATGAAAATATTTAAATGGGCCGCTGGTGTTACCCCCAGTGAATTCCGGAAAAATTTGAGAGTGAGAGATGGGAAAACTGAAAATATTACACCAAAAACGAAAATAGTAACATTTTAATTAAACCTTTTAATATCTACAATAGAATTGTAGCAGATAAATGCCCCGGGACAAAGACCTGGGAGATCATTGGGTGGAGGTTTATTAATGAGAAAGAGAAACAGCAAGTGGACTGCGCTTCTGACTGTTGGCGCAATGACGATGACCCTTCTTTCCGGCTGCCAGAAAGCAGTGCCGGCCGAAGGAACCGGACAGACAAGCAAGGCGGAGGAGACAACACAAACAGCTGCAGAGACATCGTCTGCAGAAGCAAAGAAGGATACGGCAGATGCCGGTTCCACACCGAGGAAGGAGACCCTGTACTTTAACGGACAGCAGTGGGGGACGATCAATGACTGGAATCCGTTAAGCTCCAATTCAAATAACGCAATGGCTGTAACCCAGCAGGATAATGCCAGGGAAATTGTTTATGAGACACTTTTCATGTATAACATGCTGGATGGAAAACTCTACGGACTTTTAGGAAAGGATTATTCCTGGAACGATGGACAGACAGAACTGACCATAACTTTAAACCCGGATGCCAGGTGGAGTGACAAGACTCCCGTTACTGCACAGGATGTGGCATACACCTTTGACTGTCATAAAAAATATGCGACTGCCCAGGGCAGTGATTATGCCAATTATATTGATTCAGTTGAAGCGAAAGATGATCATACTGTAATTTTTAAAGCGAAGTTAGATGAAAAAGGTCTTCCTGTAAACCCATTAAAGGTTGTGGAATATGTGCCGAAGATCTATGTTCTTCAGAAAGCTTACCTCCAGAAGGTGGAACAGCGCAATGGCAGCGATGCAGACAAAATCAAACAGGACCGTATGGACGATTTCGTTTCCTCCGGACCTTATAAATCCTATTATAATGACGATCAGAAAGTTGTTTTTGTAAGAGATGATAATTACTGGGGAAAGGCTTTATGGGGTAAGCTTCCTGCACCCAAATATATTACCCATGTAATCTATGAGAATAATTCCGCAGGGGATACTGCGTTTAAGTCTGGAGAGGTTGATGTTTCCCAGCAGTTTATAACCAACGTGCAGAAACTTTGGGAAGAAGACGGTCTGCCGATCTCCACCTATATTGATGAGGCGCCTTACGGTGTCTGCGCCACTATGCCAACCGCTTTCTTTAATGTGGAGGTACCGGGACTTGACCGGAAAGAAGTAAGAAAGGCCATTGCCATGGCAGTTGATTATGACCAGATCATCGCTTCGGCCATGTCCAATCAGTCCCCCAGCTTTAAAGATGTACCGCGCTCCATCATGAATCCCACTTCCGGAGAGCAGGCGCTGGTGAATCAGGATGCATTAAAAGATTATCAGTTTACAGGCAATGATGTGGAAGGAGCGAAGGCACTTTTAGACAAAGCTGGTATTGTGGATAAAGATGGAGACGGAATCCGTGAAATTGATGGCAGGAATCTTGCTTTTAAAGCCGAATGCCCCGATGGCTGGACTGACTGGAATGCAGCTTTAGAGATTGTTGCAGCAGCCGGCAGTAAAATCGGAATCGGAATTGAGACTTATTTTCCGGATGCCAATACCTTCTACGATGATATGACAACCAGGAAGTTCGATATCTGCATGTGGAACCCGCCAGCAGCTTCTGTCGCAAACCCGTGGGGCAGAGCCATGGCTTTCATGTCCACCGATTATGCCGGCCTCAAGGTTAACTGGACCGGTAACTACGGCGGATATATGAACGAAGATGCCAACAATCTTTTAAAGAAGATTCCTCTAGAGACGAATAAGGATACATTGAAAGAATATTATACGGAACTGAGCAGGATTTACTTAGATGAGGTTCCTTCCTTCTCCCTGATGTACAGACCGATGCTGTTTCACGCAGTGAATGAAAGTGTATGGACCGGATTCCCGCAGCTTGATGACGGAGACAACATTCCGCCGACGGACTGCACCGATGGCTATGGAATCGCAGCGCTTTATAATCTGGTGAATGTAAACTGACAGGAAATACAAAAGGGGTGAGACTTTGATGGGATATAAAAAATATTATACCAATAAAATCATCTGGTATCTGTTAACTCTGGTAATCGCTGTTGTGCTGAATTTTGTTCTGCCCAGACTGATGCCAGGTGACCCGGTCTCAGCCATTGCGGCCAGAGCGGTAGACGGCATGACCGATTCTACCGCCATCCAGGCCGTATATGAGGACTATGCGGATAAGTTCGGTGTTAACCTGCCGATGAGCACTCAGTTTCTTATTTTCATAAAGAATGCTTTAAGAGGGGATTTTGGAGTTTCCTTCAGCCAGTATCCCAGAACAGTGGGGAATATTATCGCCTCATCCGTATGGTGGACCGTCTGTCTTCAGCTTCCAGCGATTTTGCTTGGCTGGATTCTTGGAAATGTTCTTGGAGCAGTTTCTGCCTATAAAAAAGGGATCTTTGATAAAGGAATTCTTCCTGTATTTTTATTTATAAGCAACGTGCCGGCTTTTGGCATGGCAACTGTTCTTCTTTATGTATTTTCGCTGAAACTGGGCCTGGCGCCCTCCAGCGGCGGTTATGGATTCGATTTGATTCCTACAGCCAGCATCACATTTTTCCGCTCTGTGCTGGCTCATTACCAGCTTCCCTTCTGGTCTGTCGTCCTCATAACCATTGGAGGTCAGGCAATCGGTATGCGTTCCATGTCAATCTATGAATTAAATGCAGATTACGTGAAATACAGCCGTTTTATGGGAATCAAAGACCGGAAAATCGTAGGATATGTATTCCGCAATGCCATGCTTCCCCAGATCACAGGTCTTGCCATGTCCATCGGCACCATGATCGGAGGTGCGCTGGTTGCGGAGATTATCTTCAGCTATCCGGGGCTCGGAACCACTCTGCTGGCCGCTGTCAAAGGGAGAGATTACCCATTGATATCCGCATGTACACTGATTATTACAATTATGGTTTTACTGGCTAATTTATTTGTGGAGCTGATTTACGGAGTCATTGATCCCAGGATCAAGGCCGCGCAGCAGGATTAGGAGGGCGAGTGATGAAAAACCAGATCAGACAGATTTTCCATTCCCCTAAATTTACGGTGGGATTTGTAATATTTGCGGCCTTGCTGCTGCTGACGTTTTTTTATCCTTTGATTGTGACCAATGATCCTTTGGAGATGGTTGGACAGGGCAATTTTTTTAAACCAGGGACCTATATTTCTGTTACAGAAGCGGTAAACACAGATCCATATACGTTAAATATGAATGCGACATCCGGCAGGCTGGAAAAAAATGTAAGCCTGGAAGAACGTATGGCAATGGCAGACTGGCTGGAGCAGTTTGCAGGTCTGTCTCCAAAGGAGATGGATGTGGCGGATGCAGACGGGCTTGTTTCACTGTGGAGGGAACATTATGATTCTGCCAGTGAGCAGAAAGGGCTTATCGCTGCCAGGAAAAAGTATTTCAGCCGCCTTGATAAAAAGATTACGGGACTGCTTGAGGACAGAGATGTTCTTCTGGCTGAAAAGAGCGGAGAGACAGGAGAATTGTCGGTCAAAAAGACCATTCCCTCCACCTCCTATGTGAATGTCTCAGATTTGGGAAGCAGACGGGTATTTATTCTGGGGACAGATAATTTTGGACGTGATGTTTTAACAGAACTGGTGGCAGCGATAAAAACTTCTTTAAAGATTGGATTTATTGCGGGGCTCATCGCAACTACCATCGGGCTTTCCCTTGGTCTCATCGCCGGTTACTTAGGCGGATTTATAGATGATCTCATTCTGTTTATCACCAATTTATTTACTGTTATACCCAGCTTTATCCTTCTCATTCTCATTTCCTACAGCATTGGCAAAAATGCCAGAGGTGTGATGATGGTGGCGGTTATTATCGGGCTGACCTCATGGACCTGGACTACCAGATCGGTTCGTTCCCAGGTGATTTCTCTTCGCAACAGGGATCATGTAAATCTGTCTAAGCTATCGGGGCATAGTCTGTTTCGGATTATTCTGACGGACATTCTTCCATACATCGCATCTTATGTTGTAATGGCACTGATTTTACAGATCTCATCAGGGATTCTTGCAGAAGCCCAGCTGTCTATGATCGGACTTGGGCCTGCCACAACGACTGTATCGACTCTCGGGCTTATGATGAACTGGGCAATGTCCTACAGCGCACATTTAAATGGGGACTGGTGGGCCTATTTTCCTGTCATTATTTCCATTGCACTGATTTCGTTTTCCTTAAATCTGATGAATACAGGCCTGGATCAGATATTTAATCCGCAGTTAAGAGAGTGAGGAGGATGAAAAAGTGGGAAAGACAATGCTGGAAGTGGATCATCTGAAAACAAAATATATAACAAGATTTGGAGAAAATGTCTTTGCAGTTGACGGAGTATCGATTAAAATAGAAGAAGGGAAATCGCTTGGAATCGCAGGGGAATCAGGCTGTGGAAAATCCACACTGGCACTGAGCCTGATGGGGTATTACTTTGCGCCCCTTCATTATCAGAGCGGAACCATAAAAGTGGATGGGGTGAATATAACGGGGATGAAGCCGGATGAGATACGGAAGAAAGTACTTGGCAATGAAATTGCCTATATCCCGCAGGCGGCCATGAATGCCCTGAATCCAACGCAGAAGATTATCTCTTTTATAGAGGACGTAATACGTGCCCATGATCCAGGTGTTACTAAAAAAGATATCTATGACCTGGCAAGAGAGCGGTTTGAGATTCTGGGGCTTCCGGAAAGCGTCTTAAAAAAACACGCAGTGGAGCTCTCCGGAGGCATGCGGCAGAGGACAGTCATAGCCATATCCACCATTTTGTCACCAAAAGTGCTGATTGCTGATGAACCTTCCTCAGCGCTTGATGTGACTTCTCAGAAAATGGTAATCAAGATGCTTAAAAGCCTAATGGAGAAAGGATTCATTAAATCCATGATATTCATTACCCACGAACTTCCCCTCCTTTACAATGTGACGGATGAAATCATGGTGATGTATGCAGGGCAGATTGTGGAGCACGGGTCTGCCAGGGAGATGGTCTTTGATCCTCTCCATCCATATTCCAAAGGTCTGATGGGTTCCATCCTGGTACCTGAGAAGGGGGCAAGAGAAGCGAAGCTCACTGCGATACCGGGTACTCCGCCTAATTTAAAAAATCCGCCCAAAGGCTGTCGGTTTGCAGACCGCTGCAGCTATGCAAAGCCTGCCTGCATGCTTCACCAAATTGCAGAAAGCCGCTTAGAGAACGGACGTATGTACCGTTGTTATCTGGAAGAAAAGGAATTGAGGGAGGTTTACCGGGATGAATGATGAAAAGAAGTCAGAACAGAATAGCTCCTGTTTAAGCGGAACCGGTGTGACTAAGATCTTTGGCATGGGGATGGAAAAAACAGTGGCAGTAGACCACGTGGATTTCCAGTTCCGTGAGGGGGAGATTGTATCCATTGTGGGAGAGAGCGGTTCCGGAAAAACTACCTTATCAAAGATGCTGCTGGGATTAATCAGTGTCACGGAAGGAGAGATTTGTTTTCAGGGGAAGCCACGGGATATAAAGGGCTATAGAAAGAAAAAAGAGTACTGGAAAGGGATTCAGGCCATCTTTCAGGATCCGTTTTCCTCCTTTAATGTATTCTATAAAATTGATCAGGTGCTTCTGGACTGCATTAAAATGAGGGGCGGAGCCAGACTTCCCTATGAAAAAAAGGCGGAGATGATGACAGAGGCCTGCAGCTTTGTAAATCTGAAATTTGAGGAGCTGACCAACAAATACCCCTTTGAGCTTTCCGGCGGACAGATGCAGAGGCTGATGATTGCCAGAATCTTTCTTTTAAAGCCTGCGATTTTGCTGGCGGATGAGCCGACCTCCATGATTGATGCCTGTTCCAGGGCGACAATCCTGGATATGCTGTTAAAACTGAGAGATGAGACTAATATGACCATTATTTTTATCACTCATGATATCGGGCTTGCCTTTTATATTTCTGATTCCGTCTATATAATGGAGCATGGAAAATTCGTGGAATCAGGAACTGCCGAATCTGTGATTTTAAATCCCCAGGCAGCTTATACAAAAAGGCTTATCAATGATGTACCTAAAATTCATGAGGAGTGGGACTTATCGACAGTCTGATTCCGGACTGGAAGGAGAATGGATGAGAAAAAGGGTAATAGACAAAACATTTGTAATGCGGATTGCATCCGAAGAGATATGGTATCCGGCAGCAGTGCCGGGCAGCGTATATGGAGATCTTCTGGCCAATGGGGTGATGGAAGATCCTTACTGGCAGGCCAATGAGTTAAAGGCACTGGAACTGATGAAGGAAGATTTCGAGTACATGGGCGTCTTTGATGCAGATGAGGCGATCCTGGAGCAGGAAAAAATCTTTCTTCACTTTAACGGACTTGATACTCTGGCTGATGTATATTTAAATGACACCGCACTTGGCAGTGTAAATAACATGCACCGGGAATGGGAGTTTGAAGTAACAGATGTGGTAAAGCGGACAGGGAATGTGCTTCGTATTATGTTTCATTCTCCTACCAGATACATAGAGGTAGAATATCAAAAGGAAAAGATCGGTGGTTCCGAAGATGCCATGCGGGGCTTTTCCAAGCTGAGAAAAGCACATTGCATGTTTGGCTGGGACTGGGGTCCCAGACTTCCTGATGCTGGTATCTGGAGAGAGATTTACCTGACCGGTGTAACCGGTGTCCGTTTTAACAGTGTTGCTGTTACGCAGCGCCATGAACCGGAAGGTGTGTATTTAGGTTTTAAGGTTCTTGTGGACCGAATCGGAGATAACTGCCTGATTGATTGGGGAAAACAAGGAAAAGAGCTTCTGAAAGACGGTTATACTCTGCGTGTTACAGTTACAGACCTGGCAGATGAGAACCAAAAATCAGTCCGTTACTTTGATGAAAAGCCGGAAGAAATCCTTATAGAAAATCCCAGCCTCTGGTGGCCCAATGGGTATGGGGATCAAAACCTTTATTCTGTGCTGGTACAGCTTTTGAAAAATGATGAGGAAGTTGATTCCTGGGACAGGAGGATCGGTCTTCGTACTCTTACAATAAGAAGAACAAAAGATGAGTTTGGTGAATCCTTTGCCCACGAGGTCAACGGAGTCAGTTTTTTTGCCATGGGAGCCGATTATATTCCTGAAGACTGTATTTTAGGCAGATGCAGTGAAAAGAGAACAAGAGAACTGTTAAACCAGTGCAGAGAAGCTAATTTTAATGTAATACGGGTCTGGGGGGGAGGCCATTATCCCTTTGATGCATTCTGGGATATTTGCGATGAACTTGGACTGGTGGTGTGGCAGGATTTCATGTTTGCCTGTGCACATTATGATTTGACGGAGGAATTTGAGGAGAACGTCCGCAGGGAGTTAATTGATAATATCAGAAGAATCCGCAATCATCCCAGTCTTGGTCTCTGGTGCGGCAACAATGAGATGGAGATGTTTACGGATACCCAGATCTGGGGGTGTACTCCCAGACGGAAAGCCGATTATATTAAGCTTTACGAATATATAATTCCTAAGATCTTAAAGGAAGAGGATCCGCAGACCTTTTACTGGCCAGCCAGTCCTTCTTCTGGGGGAAGCTTTGACAATCCCAATGACGAAAACCGGGGAGATGTCCATTATTGGGATGTTTGGCATGGAAACAAGCCTATTACAGAGTACCGTAAATTTTATTTCCGGTATGTTTCAGAATTTGGTTTTCAGTCATTTCCATCTTTAAAGACAGTGGAGACCTTTACAGAAAAAGAGGACAGAAATATCTTTTCCTATGTTATGGAAAAGCATCAGCGCAATTCCTCGGCAAATGGAAAAATTATGAATTACATGGAGCAGACCTTTCTTTATCCAGGGGATTTCGACACGCTTCTTTATGCTTCCCAGCTTCTGCAGGCAGAGGCAATCCGTTATGGGGTGGAGCACTTTAGAAGAAACCGGGGACGCTGCATGGGTGCGATTGTATGGCAGCTCAATGACTGCTGGCCGGTTGCATCATGGTCTTCCATCGATTACTGTGGAAGGTGGAAAGCGCTTCATTACTATGAAAAGCGTTTTTTTGCACCTCTCATGATTTCCTGTGAGGAAGAGGGGATTCTAACCCAGGATACCAACCCCAATGCCCAGCCTTATGAAGTGATGAAGTCCATACGCCTTTGCGCAGCCAATGAGAGCAGGAATGATGAAAGGGTGACAGCCATATGGGAACTGAGAAAGAATACCGGAGAATTAGTAAAAAGCAGCAAGGAAGAATGCATGGTTCCAAAGCTTTCTTCTCTGTGGTTTGAAAAGGTTTCATTGCAGGAAGCAGGTCTCTATGAGGATTATGTGAGTTTTAGGCTGGAACAGGAGGGGGAAGTCCTGTCTCAGGGGTCGGTCTTATTCTGTCCCCCTAAACACTACCGTTTTATAGATCCCCAGCTGACCGTCCGGTCAGATGGAGACTTCCTGATTGTAACAGCTAAGGCCTATGCCCGTTCCGTAGAGATCCGGAACAAACAGGATGATCTGCTGCTTAGCGATAATTTCTTTGATATGAATCCGGGAGAAAGAAGAGTCAGAATTGTAAAAGGAGTCCCAGAGGAGCTTACTGTGAGAAGCGTTTATAACATCCGATAACAATTAATCATAATAAAAGGGGTAGATAAAAATGGATATTAAAAAGATAATTGGGGAGATGACACTGGAGGAAAAGTCAGGATTGTGTTCAGGAGCGGATTTCTGGCATACAAAGACAGTGAAACGTCTTAATATTCCCGCCTCCATGGTGAGTGACGGCCCTCACGGGTTAAGAAAGCAGGACGAAAAAAGCGATCACCTTGGAGTTAATGACAGTATAAAAGCAGTCTGCTTTCCTGCCGCATGTGCGACTGCATCATCCTTTGACCGGGAACTGCTCACCTGTCTTGGTGAGGCTTTGGGCGAAGAGTGTCAGGCGGAGAATGTCAGTGTTATTCTTGGACCGGCTGTAAACATAAAACGTTCGCCTTTGTGCGGCAGAAATTTTGAATATTTTTCAGAGGATCCATACCTTGCTGCCGAAATGGCAGGAAGCCATATTAAGGGAGTCCAGAGTAAGCAGGTGGGAACCAGTTTAAAACATTTCCTTGCCAATAATCAGGAGCACAGACGTATGACTTCTGATTCTGTCATAGATGAAAGAACACTGCGGGAGATTTACCTGGCTGCCTTTGAAGGAGCAGTGAAATCTGCAAAGCCCTGGACTGTGATGTGTTCCTATAATAAAATAAACGGAACCTACGCATCGGAGAACAGACGTTATCTGACAGATATACTGAGAGATGAATGGGGCTTTGACGGCTATGTTATGAGTGACTGGGGAGCTGTCAATGACCGTGTGGCAGGAGTCCAGGCAGGCCTTGATTTAGAGATGCCTTCATCAGGCGGAGTTAATGACAGGCTTCTGGCAGAGGCGGTGAGAGATGG
The DNA here is from genome assembly GCA_963523075.1 of uncultured Clostridium sp. GTDB lineage: Bacteria > Bacillota > Clostridia > Lachnospirales > Lachnospiraceae > Lacrimispora. Next base: position 243,172 of record CAURBW010000002.1, on the reverse strand, counting down.
CAGGCTTAAAGAGGAAGTTCTTGATCAGGCAGTCACCAGAATTCTGACGATTGTAGACCGCTGCTTAAAGAACCGGAAACCAGAGACAGAGTGGGATAAGGATGCCCATCATGAACTTGCGAGAAAGATAGAAGGAGAGTGCGCAGTTCTCTTAAAGAATGAAGGAATTCTTCCCATTTCTGATTCCGCTGAGGTGGCATTTATCGGCTTTTTTGCTGCTCATCCCAGATATCAGGGAGGAGGCAGTTCTCACATCAACTCTACAAAAGTGGAGTCTGCTGTGGAGGCGGCCGGAGAAAAGGGTGTGATTTATGCCCAGGGTTATGAGATTGATGCAGATCAGGTCAACAAAGCCATGCTGGAGGAAGCTGTAGAAGCAGCAAAAAAAGTAAAAACAGCTGTTATTTTTGCGGGACTTCCCGATTCCTTTGAATCGGAAGGCTATGACAGAACTCATATGGGTATGCCGGAATGCCAGAATGCTTTAATCGAGGCAGTGGCAGCCGTTCAACCCAATACAGTGGTGGTGCTTCACAATGGATCTCCCGTGGAGATGCCTTGGATTGACAAGGTTAAAGCTGTAGTGGAAGCATATTTAGGCGGTCAGGCAGTTGGTGGTGCAGTTGTTGACATTTTGTACGGCTACGTAAACCCAAGCGGAAAACTGGCTGAATCGTTTCCACGTAAACTGGAGGATAATCCGTCCTATCTTTATTACGGAGGAGAGAAAGATGTGACAGAATACCGGGAAGGGGTATTTGTAGGATATCGGTATTACGATAAAAAAAATATGGAAGTGCTGTTTCCGTTTGGTCATGGATTAAGCTATACGACTTTTGGATACAGCAATATGAAGGCGGGTAAATCCTCTGTGAAAGATGATGATACTGTGACCATTGCCCTTGATGTAACCAACACAGGTAAAGTAAAGGGTAAAGAGGTTGTGCAGATTTACGTGGAGGCGCCGGAAAGTCAGGCAATCCGACCTGCGAGAGAACTGCGTGAATTCGCAAAGATTGAATTGGAACCGGGAGAAACAAAGACAGTTGCTTTTACGCTTGGTAAACGTGCTTTTTCCTACTATCATGTGGGATTAAAAGACTGGTTTGCAGAACCGGGTACCTATTTCATATATGCAGGCTCCTCTTCCAGAGATCTTCGCCAAAAAGTAAGTGTGAATGTGGAATCAGCTGTGAAGGAACCGGTAGTTTACCATTTAAACAGCACCATAGGGGATATATTGTCAGATCCAGATGCCGAAGAGATAATCAAACCTCTTATTGACCGTTATAAAAAAGAAAGTGCAATAGGAAATTCCGACGGAGATGCTGCAAAATCTGCAATTTCACAACAGATGGACGATGCTATGTTCCGGTATATGCCACTTCGCCAGATCTTAAGCTTTGCTCCGGATGTCAGTTCGGTAAAAGAACTAAATGAATTTGTAGATCGGATTAATGAAAAGAAATAACACTGTAATGAAATAATGTTGAGGAAGAGACGAGCAGGAAGTGTGCCCGTCTTTTCTTGTTTTCCCGGTTACCATTGAATTGTATGATTTGATTTGGTATGAGATCTGTGGTTTTTACCAATCGTTATAAGCTTCTATACCGCAGTTTTTCTGCATATAGATAGGATGTACTTTTTGAAACTGCCCAAGGCGCGTAAAACGAAAGGAGTGCATCCATGATTGTATCGTGGCTGACAACCAATGAGTGTAATTTGAAATGCAGGCATTGTTACCAGGATGCCGGAAGCAGAAAAGCAGAAGAACTGACAACTGCACAAGCGGAAAAGATGATCGGAGAAATTGCGAAAGCAGGATTTAAGATCATGATTTTCAGCGGAGGAGAGCCGCTGATGCGCCCAGATATTTTTCATTTGGTTTCCCATGCTGCAGAGGCGGGATTAAGACCCGTCTTTGGAACCAATGGAACGCTTTTGACGGAAGAAACGGCCAGAAGGCTGAAAAACTGCGGTGCTGCAGCCATGGGAATCAGCGTGGACAGTTTAAATGAAGAAAAACATAACGATTTCAGAGGATGCTCCGACGCATTCCGGTTAACCATGGAGGGGATTGAAAACTGTAAAAAAGCCGGACTGCCATTTCAGATCCATACCACTATTCTGGACTGGAACCAGGCTGAAGTGAATGATATTATTGATTTCAGTGTAAATGCCGGGGCTGTGGCAAATTATATATTTTTTTTGATTCCTGTAGGCAGAGGAAAATTTTTGGAAGATACATCATTGCAGGTTATGGAATACGAAAATCTTTTAAAAACAATTATGGAGAAGCAGAAAAAAGTTCCCATTAACATTAAACCCACCTGCGCGCCCCAGTTTGTCCGTGTGGCAAAGGAAATGGGGGTTGCGAGCCGTTTTAAAAAGGGCTGTCTTGCCGGTCTGTCTTATTGTGTAATAACTCCGGAGGGACTGGTCAGACCTTGTGCTTACATGACGGAAATAGCGGGAAATGTCCGGACAGAGCCCTTTGATAAAATCTGGTCCGGAAGCAGTGTGTTTGAAAAGCTCCGGAGCAGACAGTACAAAGGAACCTGTGGTGTGTGCGCCTATAAGGAAGAATGCGGCGGCTGCCGGGCAAGAGCGGGGTATTATCACGAAGGTGACTATATGGCGGAGGACAGTTACTGTGCTTTTGGAAAGAAGTAGAAGGAGGGGCTTCTCTGCCGATTCCAATATGGATATAGTTGATAAAAGCAAATAAAATACTTGACAAAAGCAAGTAAAATGTTAAGATATATTTATCATTTTACAGCAGGAGGCAAAGCCATGCAGGGTTTTTTGAAGAAATATGTAGGAATTATCCGTAGTTTCAACCGATATTATACAAATGTTCTAGGATTGCTTAATCAGCATTTCCTGGACAGTCCATATTCACTTTCCGAAGTGCGTATCCTGCACGAAATAGAAAAAACGGAGCAATGTACCGCCAGTATGCTGGCAGATACTCTTTCCATGGATGTGGGCTACTTAAGCCGAATTTTAAAAAAGTTTCAAAAATCCGGACTGATTGAGAAAAAGCAGTCAATAGAAGACAAACGCTCTCAATATCTATCTGTCACGCCATTGGGGAAGGAAAACCAGGACCTGTTTAATGACCGTTCTGACCAGCAGATTGAAAAACTGGTGGAAGCCCTCCCTGAGGAGCAGATTAAGACGCTGGCACGGAACATGACTTCTATTGAAACCATATTGAACCAAGGGAAAAATATCAGGCGCGGTGATATTACCATACGTGACGATGTAAGACCTGGGGATGCAGGCTATCTCACCTATTTACATGGCTGGATTTACAAAAAGGAATATGATTATTCTGTGGCATTTGAGGGATATGTGGCAGAATCCTTTTATCAGTTTCTGATCCATTATAATCCGGAGAAGGACAGACTCTGGTGTGCAGAGCATGAGGGAGAGATCGTGGGCTGCATCGGTATTGTTGGTAATGGAGAGAAGGCACAGCTGCGGTGGTTTCTACTGCATCCGTACTACCGGGGAATTGGACTTGGAAAAGATCTTTTTGAGCAGGCCATGTCTTTTGCCAGGGAGAAGGGCTTTAAAAAAGTATACTTAGAGACCACCAATGATTTAACAAGAGCGATTGGGATGTATACGAAGGCGGGGTTTGTAAAGACAGCCCAAAAAGAGAACCGTGCATGGAGAGACGATTTAATCGGGCTGGAATACGAAATGGAAATTTAATGAAGCAGAGCTGCAGGATACAGGATTGTATTCTGCGGCTCTTTTTTCACATCTTTCGCCTGATGAAACAGATTGAAAAAAGCAGGATAAGTCAGTATTAAACTGAAACAGATATTGAAATAGATCGTTCTTTTAAAGTATAAATTAGTCAGGTTATGGAAGCAGAAGATCATAATCTGTTTAACTGAATAATAAGAAAGGAAAGTGAAATACATGATGAAAGAACAGGAAAGTTCATGGATCAGCCAGGCAATCGTCCAGGTTATGGAGAAAATGGGATGGGTGAGTGAGAAGTCAAAAAACAAAATCCCCTATACAACCATCAACGGTGTTCATGACGATCGGAGCCAAAGGGATGATTATGCAGGTGATGATGGAATTAATTGGTGGTGCAATGGGTTCTGGGGTGGGATGATGTGGCAGATGTACCATAAAACCGGGGAAGGACGGTATATGGAGATTGCCCGCATTTCGGAGGGAAAACTGGATCAGTGTTTTGAAGATTACTATGGGCTTCATCACGACGCAGGTTTTATGTATCTTCCAACTGCTGTGGCGGACTACCGTCTCACGGGTAATCCGGATTCCAGAAAAAGAGGGCTGCATGCGGCAAATCTGCTGGCAGGCAGGTTCAATCCTGTGGGCCGATTTATCCGGGCCTGGAATGATATACCGGGAAGCAGGGATGATACAAGAGGCTGGGCGATTATTGACTGCCTTTTTAACATACCCCTTCTATACTGGGCAAGTGAAGAAACAGAAGATCCAAGATTTAAGCAGATCGCCATGCTTCACGCAGATACGGTAATGAAACATTTTATAAGGCCCGATGGATCCGTGTGTCATATTGTGGAATTTGATCCCTTTACCGGAGAGCGGATCAGAGAGTACGGCGGACAGGGCTATGAGACTGGATCTTCCTGGACCAGAGGTCAGGCCTGGGGGCTTTATGGATTTCTTATTAGTTACCTCCACACAGGGAAACAGGAATATCTGGATGCATCAAAAAGAATTGCTCATTATTTTATGGCGGCTGTTCCTGATGATGGAATTGTGCCGGTGGATTTTCGCCAGCCAGAAAAACCCGCATGGTGCGATGATACAGCAGCAGCGATCGCAGCCTGTGGGCTGATAGAAATTGCCAGGCAGACTGGGGAATCAGAGAAACATATGTACTTAAAAGCCGCCAAAAAGCTGTTGTTTGCCTTATATGAAAATCATTGTGATTTCTCCAGGGAAAATGACTGCATTCTCCAGAGATGCACCGGAGCCTATCATAATGAAAATCATGAATTTCCCATCATTTATGGTGATTATTTCTTTATAGAAGCTTTATTGAAACTTGATAATCAGGATTTTTTCCTATGGTGATGAATTTCTGTAATGAGAGCGGTACTGGCTGGGAGTCATTTTTTTGTATTTTTTAAACTGCCGCATAAAATGAAATTCACTGTCATATCCGCAGAATCCAGCCAGTGACTGAATGGACATTTCTGTTGTCCGAAGATAAAAGCATGCATTTTTTAAACGGGCAGATATGACATCCTGAATGCAGGTAGTTTGGAAAAGCTCTTTATAAAGATGCTGAAAGTAGGAGGGACTCATATGAACCGACTGTGACATGGTTTCAATGGTCCATTTTCTGTGGGGCGCATTTAAAATGGATACCCGGAGGTCATTCATCAATCCGAAGTACTTATGTGATGCAGCGTTGTCCGGTTTTTCCAGGATCTGGGAAGCGAGTGTACATAGCAGTGATCTCATAAGTGTATCAAGGATCTGATTTTTATAAGTATGAGCGGAATGCTTTTCCATGACGATAAGCCGGCTGTATTCTGACAGCTGGTCTGCATCGGGAAGGGGTATGGGGGTCTGGATAGGAATTTTTAAATCTTGAAGAAAAGGGAGATCTTTTTCTTCCATGTCAAAATGGATCCAGTCATCATTATAATCTGAAGTACGGCAGCCGTAATGAACATAGGATTTCTTGTCATAAAGAATTACCGTATTAGCAGAAAGGTCCGTGTAAATCTGACTGGATTCACAGAAAGCACTGGATTTAATCACCAGAAGGGTATAATCGGAAGAGCCTTCTGGACGCAGCATGTCAAAGGGTCTTTGGTGTCTGGATTCATAACCGCAATTCAGAATAGAAATCATGTGCAGGCTCCTTTGTATGAAATAATAGTATTATACTCCCTTTTTTCATTGGTGGGAAGCAGGAATAAAAAGTTGATTAAAAGAAAGGAGTATGTGGCTGCGGTTGTTTTTGGGCAGTCACAAAATAAGAATGGAACAGATTGCAAATGGAATCTTTAAGCTGGTATTAGGAGAACCGGAGCAAAAGACACCTGTATCATTTCAGACAGTTCCAATGAAAACGGAATCGCTTCAGAATCTACCGCTTCGTACTGAGGAGCCATTTATTTGCAGCAAAATCAATTTTCAGATAACCCAAAGGGGAGTTACGGTAACACTTCCCATGGAAACGAATGAAGATATTTATGGTTTTGGGCTGCAGCTAAAGAGCATGAATCATGCAGGAAGAAAACGGAAGATACGGGTTAATTCAGATCCGCCTGCAGATACAGGGGAAAGCCATGCTCCGGCTCCGTTTTATATTTCGTCATTGGGGTATGGCTTGTTTGCCGATACATTTCGCTATGCAGATTTTTATATGGGAACCAACTCTGCAAAGGGTGCTTCAGCTGATAAAACTGAAGTAAATCAAAAGCATGAAGAATTTTCAGAATCTGCACTTTATTCCTTGAAACAGATGAAAGAAACACGTACCATCCTGATTGACATTCCTCACGTGAAAGGGATCACTCTGTATTTTTTTGCCGGAGGTCTTCTGGAGACTGTGCAGCGCTACATTCTCTTTTCCGGTGGGGGCTGTCTTCCCCCCATGTGGGGGCTTGGCGTGTGGTACCGGACCTACGGCGGCAGTGATCAGGAGAATATTCTTAAAATAGCCAATGAGCTTCGAAATGAAAATATTCCGGTGGATGTTCTGGGGCTGGAACCGGGCTGGCAGTCCCACAGCTATTCTTGTACCTATGCCTGGTCAGCATTGTTTCCAAACCCCGACGGTATGATCAGCCAGCTGAAAAATACAGGATATAAGATTAACTGCTGGGAGCATGCTTTTGTATATCCGGCAGCGGTAATTTATGAGGAGCTTTTACCATTAAGCGGTGATTATGAGGTATGGAATGGTCTGGTTCCGGATTTCTCCATGGATGAGACCCGTAGAATTTTCGGCGGCTATCATGAGCGGGAGCTGATCGAGAAAGGAATCATGGGTTTTAAACTTGATGAATGCGATAATTCTGATTACAATCCTTCAAACTGGTCATTTCCCGATGGCACCTGTTTTCCTTCGGGAATGGATGGAGAGCAGATGCACAATGGAATCGGTTTTCTTTATCAGACCATGATTCTGGAACTGTTTCAGAAAAGAAACTTACGGACGCTTTCCCAGACCAGATCTTCGGGAGCATTAAGTGCCCCTCTCCCTTTTGTTCTGTACTCGGACCTTTATAATCATAAGGATTTTATCAGAGGAATGGTGACATCAGGATTTTCGGGTATGCTCTGGTCTCCGGAGGTGCGAAGCTGTGAAAATCCCATGGATCTTTTAAGGAGAGTGGAAACAGTGGTGTTTTCTGCCCAGGCACTTTTAAACTGCTGGCGGATTCCAAGTCCTCCATGGAAACAGGTGGATGTGGAGAAAAACTTAAATGGGGAAAAAATGGAGGACTCTGATTTCTATACGGAAGTATGTGCCAGGTATTTAAACCTGCGTATGAGTCTGCTTCCTTATCTGTACAGTGCATTTGTATTATACCAGAGAGAAGGGATTCCTCCGGTCCGGGCTGTTGTTCTGGATTATCCATTGGATTCCCGTGCAGCGGTGCTTGATGACCAGTATCTGTTTGGAGAAAGTCTGATGGTATGCCCGCTTACGTTAGAGGATAAAACCAGCCGCAAAGTTTATCTGCCAGAAGGAAGCTGGTATGATTTCTTTACGGGAGAGATTTTTGAGGGAGAAAAGGAGTATCAGATGAAAGCTGATTATGACCAGATTCCGGTTTTTGTAAAAGATGGATCTTTAATTCCTCTGGCAGACCCAGTGGAGTGCGTGAAGGAGGATACCGTATTTAAAATCCATGTACGCACTTATGGAACCAGAGCGGCTTCGTTCACGCTCTATGAAGACGATTTTTTGACATTCTCAGAAGGGAAGGACAGGAATCGTGTAATTATTCATAGAGATGAGAATGGAATTGTGTCATGGGAACGAGAGGGAAATGGAAGCATTCGATATGTATTTTAAGAAAGAGGAATTCTATGAAAGTAAAAAATCCAATTCTTAGAGGATTTCACCCGGATCCCTCAATTATCCGCGTGAATGATGATTATTATATTGCAACTTCAACTTTTGAATGGTGGCCAGGCGTGCGCCTTCACCATTCAAAGGATTTGATCCACTGGGAGCTGATGCCTTATCCGCTTTGTGATCCTGTCAGGCTGGATTTGAGAGGAGTGGGTCCTTCCCAGGGGATATGGGCTCCCTGCCTTACCTATAGCAAAGGAATTTTTTATCTGGTTTATACGGTGGTAACTGCATTTTACTGTAATATGTATGACACTGCAAATTTTCTGGTGACAGCAGAAGACATATGCGGTCCCTGGTCGGAGCCGGTGCCATTAAACAATTTCGGATTCGATCCCTCCCTGTTTCACGATGATGACGGCAGAAAATATATGGTAAGTATGGTAACGGATCACCGGATACCAAAGAAATATAAGGGCAGGCTTGTCTTACAGGAATATGATCCTGATGAGAAGAAAATGACAGGTGAAGTAAGAGAGATTTATCAGGCGGAAACCATATTCCTGGAAGGTCCCCATCTGCTGAAACGCAATGACTGGTATTATCTGTTCAGTGCGGATACCGGGACAGGGGAAGGACATGGCCAGTCTATACTAAGGTCCCGGTCTGTCTGGGGCCCTTACGAGATGTATCATCCCCATTATGGAGTAAGAAACTCTGACACAGAGGCGTATTCGATTCTGACGACCCGCTATAATCCTGATTTTCCACTTCAAAAATGTGGTCATTGTGATCTGGTGGAGACAGAAAAAGGAGATTGGTATGCGGTTCATCTTTGCGGCAGGGCACTTAAGAACCGGAATGCTCCGGATGCGCTTCGTTTTCCCGGAGACAGAAGATACCCCCTGGGCAGAGAGACTTCTATTCAAAAAATGGAATGGACGGAGGATGACTGGCTGGTTCTGGCCAACAAAACGATTCTTCCGGATGAAGAGCTGGAACTGGAAGGGGAGATATCCTGGAATTATCGGGAAGCTCCGGTTCGGGATGAGTTTAACAGCACGGTACTGAATTTAGAGTATCAGTCCTTGCGGGTCCCAATGGATGAAACCCATATCACTCTTACTGAGCGTCCTGGTTTCCTGCGCATGTATGGCAGAGAGGGACTGGCCTCCCGTTATCATCAGACCCTGATTGCCAGACGTTTGACTGAGTTTGATATTGAAGTATCAACGGCCCTGGAATTTGAGCCTGACGTATTTAAACAGATGGCAGGGCTGATTCTTTTGTATGACGATCAGAATTATTTTTATTTACATATAACCTTTGATGAAGACCTGGGGAAATGCATCAGTATTTTAACTGCAGAAAATAAATATTATCAGTATCCCTTTGGGTTTCTGCCTGTAGAAAAAAACAAGGTTATTTATTTAAAGGCTGAGATTCATAAAGACAGGCTTCAGTTTTACTGGGGATATAAGGAAGACGGGTGGTCTGCTGCCGGCCCTGTTTTTGACAGCTCCATTCTATCGGATGAAGCGTGTGCGGAAGGGTGGTTTACGGGAGCCATGGCTGGTATTTGCTGTCAGGATTTAACAGGTTTTCGCAAGTACGCAGACTTTGACTGGTTTGAATATAAAATCTGCAAGGATCTTTAAAAACCTCACTAACATCTTAAAAAATCATATTTTTTCAGGGGGCTGATCCTGATATAGTAGGAGTATAAGAAACAGGAATGGAAAATAAGGAGGAGTAAGCTATGAGAAAAAAATTGATTGCATCCCTGCTATGTTCTGGTATGGCGTTGACTATGTTAGCTGGATGCGCCGGAAATGCTTCTTCCGGTACAACAGCAGCCGATACCAAAGCCAACCAGAGCGAAGCTGTAACTGAGGCGGCTTCTTCGTCAGCAGAAGAGAAGAAGTCAATTGTAACAGCGCCAACGGAGCTGACATTTATTTTTGCAGATGGAGATGAGGGTGCAAAGGCATCAATGAATGAGACGGTAAACCGGTTTAATAAAGCTTATCCGGATATTACCGTAAAAATTCAGCCTGGAAACGGAGGTGCGTACAGCGAATTTTTAAAGACGAAAGAAAGTGTGGGGGAATTTCCGGATATCATGGAGATGAGAGATACGCCTGTCTACGTGCGTGCCGGGATGCTGGAGCCTCTTCCCGATGACATCGTATCTTTGTTTAACAGCACGGTTCCCTTTGACGGCAAGACTTATACGGCGCCAATTGCAGGTGAAAATACCCAGGGAATTATCTATAACAAAAAGTATTTTGATGAAAACGGTTTTACGGAACCCGCAACCTATGAAGAGTTTCTGGATCTCTGCCAGAAAATCAAAGATAAGGGAGATATGTCCCCCCTTGTCATCGGAGGCCAGGATATCTGGCATATGGGTTTCTGGTTCTATAAAGCATATAATGATCAGGTTTTAAGCCAGGATCCGGATTTTATTAAGCATTGCTATGAAGGTACAAAGAATTTTTCAGATCCTTCCATTGCTGCATCATTTGAAGAACTGAAGAAAATTTTTCAGTATGGACAGGAAGGCTGGGTATCTACTCCGGACGCACAGATTACAACATTTCTGGTAAGTAATATGTCTGCCATGATGTATTCCGGAACTCATATGTTTTCTCAGATTAAGGCTGCTGATCCAAACTTTTCAGTGGGCTGGTTCCCGGTTCCAAGTCCTGATGGGAAGACCCGTCTGGTAGGCGGAGGCGGAGCTGGCGGGCTGGCGGTTTCTGCAGAAGCAGCAAAGGATCCTAACAAAAAGGCAGCCGCAGAAGAATTTATCCGTTTCTTCTTCCAACCGGAAAATTATAAGGTTTACTGTGATAAATTAAATGCGATTCCGTCTACAAAAGTGTTACCGGATTTAGATGCGGATCCTGTTATGATGGAAGTCATTGAGGCAACTGGTAAAGCAGATGAGTTAAGTGTCATGTGGAATGGACGTATCGGTGATAATGAGCTTCCACCTGATTTCAGAAATTTTATGTACAAAACAACCATCGAAGTGATTCAGGGGCAGCGTGACATTCCTTCTGCATGTGAGGAGCTGAATAAGACCTGGCAGGTGGCCATGCAGAGTTTTAATCCTGTGAAAAGTGCGAAGTAATCAGTAAGAATCGGGCTGTTTCAAAAACGCAGATGTTTTTGGAGCAGCCCTTTATAAAAAACATGATTACAGGAAAGGAGATGAAATGAAGATGATAAAAAAGAAAAAATCCGGAATTGATCTTGTGACAGTGAGTTTTATTGCTCCTGCGTTCCTTATTTTTACCCTGTTTATTATTGTACCGACCATTGCCAGCGTCTATTATAGTTTTACTTCATGGGATGGTCTAAACCCAGTTGTTCCGTTTGTAGGAATATCCAATTACAAAGAAATCTTTACCAGTGCCCGTTTTGGCAATGCATTAAAAAATACCATGATACTGACTGTCTTTATTTCAGTCCTTGAAAATGCCGTGGCATTGATGCTGGCGCTGATTGTAGACCATATCAGATGGGGAAAGAATTTTTTCAGAAGCGCATTTTATGTTCCGGTGTTAATCAGCGGTATTGTTTCCGGCTTTATATGGAAGATTATGTATAATTATAATTTTGGTGCGGTCAATACCATATTAAAGCAAACCGGACTTGGTCATTTAACCAATGACTGGCTGGGCAATCCAGGTCTGGCATTAGTTATGGTAGGAGTGGTGCTGGTATGGAAAGGAGCGGGGTATTATATGATTATTTATCTTGCTTCTCTGCAAAGCGTACCCACGGATGTGGTGGAGGCAGCAGCAATTGACGGAGCCTCCCCGCTTCAGCGGTTTCGTGCCATTACCCTTCCATTGATATCGGGAGCATTTACAATTAATTTTACTCTTTCCCTTATTAATGGGTTAAAGGTATTTGATCAGATCTCCGTTATGACAGACGGCGGTCCTGGTTTTACCACGGAGACAATCGTTTATCTTCTCTATAAAGTGGGCTTTAACGAAGGCAGACAGGGGTTTGGAACTGCGGTGGGAATTGTCCTGTTGTTCCTGATTCTGATTTTAAATGGAGTTCAGCAGTCAATTCTAAAAAAGAGGGAGGTGCAGCTGTAATGAGAGAAGTGAATCCCTTAATAGTCAGAAAAAAGCTTAAGCCGGCTCCTTTCATACTTTTGGCAGTCACCGTATTTTTGACTGCGATTTTTCTTGCCCCTGTATTCTTTGCTATTATTTCAGCATTTAAGAGCAACGGGGAAATTTTAAAAAATCCAATGTCTCTTCCCACATCTTTTTATATGAAAAATTTTCAGGATCTTTTTGCACAGTCGGACTTCGTGACGGCTATTAAGCACAGTGTAATCCTGACAGTTGTATCGGAAATTTTAATTGTCTGTATTGTTCCACTGGCAGCTTATGCAATGGAACGAAGACAGACCAGGGCGACAAAGGTGATTTATACTTATTTTCTTGCAGGAATGATGATACCCTTTCATCTTTATATGTTTCCTCTGTTTAAGGAGATGAAAATGTTCGGTATTTTCGGGACGCTGGCAGGCCCTGTTGCCTGTTATATTTCAGGGTCTGTTGCATTCGGAAGCCTTCTGTACTGCAGCTTTTTAAAAGGAGTTCCCTTAGAGATTGAGGAAGCGGCTGAAATTGACGGCTGCAACCCCTTTCAGACCTTCTGGCAGGTTACCTTTCCTCTTCTTGGTCCCTGTACTGCATCGATGATCGTATTAAACGGTCTGGGAATCTGGAACGATTTTCTAATGCCTTATCTGGCACTGCCATCAGACCGGGCAAAGACGATTACTGTCGAAGTTTATTCCTTTGTGGGACAGTATTCAGCAAGATGGGATATTGTTTTTGCGGGAACGGTTTGTTCCATTGTTCCTGCACTGATTATTTTCATCCTTTTGCAGAAATACTTTGTAAAAGGAATAACTGCGGGAGCTGCAAAAGGCTGATTAATTTGTATTACAGAGGTTTCTGTGATAAACTGGTGAAAGAATAGATCGAAGGTATGGAACTGCGTGCCTTCGATTTTGATCCTTGTTTGAAATAAGAGGTGGGAGAATGAAAAGACTGGGTAAAAAGCTGAATCTGTATCAGAAATTCAGCCTGGTGATTTTTCTGCTGGGGCTGTTTCCCATGCTTATTTTGTCCACTGCCATGATGAACCGCATGTTCCGGGAATATGGGGAATCCTTACGAAATAATTATGAACAGGCGGCGGCCTATGCGAATGATTCCATAGGGGATATGTTTGATACCTATAATGGGATTGCGAAAATGCCTTATTATTATAATTATTCCAGCGAAGGGCAGTTTGAATTCAATTATATGTCTTTTGACAATCTGCGCCAGATTATTTACGGAATAGGAGTAGAACCTGAACAGGTGGAAGAGATCAGAAGAAATAATATGAGAATATTTTTAAGCAATGTTCAGGCAGTTGATAACTCAATTACCGGGACTCATTTCATTGCCAGAGATTTATCCGGCAACATTCTTCCCTTTCACAAATCCAGAACCGGGCTTCAAAACCCGAAAGATGAGGCTGTCTTTAACAAGCGAATGGGATTTGATACCCTGGATAAAAACAGCAAAAAATTTCAGATCATTTCCACACATAGAAATGATTATTTCCCCATGCATGACGAACTGGTTTTTACGGTGGCCAGAAATTATTTTGACTTAACCGGAATGGTGGGAGATTACCGCTATGTGGGAACACTCTTTCTTGATGTGGAGGTTTCCAGGCTTGAGGAAGCGTTCCGCAACATCAGCTTAAATCCGGAAGACCGGGTGTATGTATGTGACCGGGATTATAACTGCTATTATAGCAGTGACAGAGATTTGATCGGCAGGAATCTTTCCAGTGACAGCAGTATTTTTGAAGAAACGGAAAAAAAGTTTGTCATAGAAACAGATTATAATTCCTATGGAGTAAATGTAATTATCACAATGAACACAAATACAGTATACCAGAAACTGAGGCAGATGCAGCACATGATGTATCTTTTCCTGGGAATTACTTTTGCAGCCCTGCTGTCCGGATCCATTTGGTTTTCTAAAAAGCTGACAAAACCGATTTATCATATGATGGACCGGATGTCAGAGATTGAAACCGGTAACTTTAAAGTGGAACTGCCGGTTACTTCCGGAGATGAAATAGGCATCCTGTCCCGTCGTTTTAATCAGATGTCGAAAGAACTGGAAAATTATATCAACCAGTCCTACGTTGCGCATATGAAGCAGGCAGAAGCAGAAATGACTGCTTTGAAATCTCAGATTTACCCACATTTTCTTTACAATACCCTGGAAGTTATCCGTATGACAGCTTTGGAAAAGGACGATTTTGTGGTTTCTGAGATGATTGAGGCGCTGTCAACCCAGATCCGCTATATGATCGGCCCTATGCAGGATATGGTATCCCTGGAGCAGGAGGTGGATATTATCCGCAAATACGTCTATCTCTTAAACTGCAGGATTAAAGGAAAGGTAAAACTGGCGGTAGATTTAAACGGATTTGGGAGTCAGAGAGTTCCCAAGCTGATTTTACAGCCCATTGTGGAAAATGCATTTGTGCATGGAATTAAACCCAGAGACGGAAGCGGCAATGTTCTAATCAGTGCGGAACAATCAGACCGCCGCCTTGAAATATCCGTAATGGACAACGGAGTGGGTATGGATGAGGCTGCACTAATAAGGCTACGGGAGCTCCTTGCCGGGAATGAGCCAGGGATTAAAAATGAACATAACTGGCAAAGCATTGGATTAAAGAATGTACATGACCGGATCCGGTATCTCTTTGGAGAAGGGTATGGAATTGAGGTGACCAGCACGCCGTCAGTAGGAACCATGGTGAGAATCATAATGCCATGGGAGAAAGGGGATGAAAAAGATGTTTCGAATGATTCTGGCAGATGACGAGCCTGTAATCACAAAGGGAATTAAAAAGCTGGTGGATTGGAAAGGACTTGGTATTGAGATAACGGGAGAGTATGAGGATGGAAAATCAGCCCTTGATGGAATTGTAAGAGAGCAGCCGGATATTGCACTTCTTGATATTCACATGCCCAGAAAAAACGGAATAGATATTTTAAAAGAATTAAAGCAGCTTGGAATGGAAACCAGAATCATATTCATCAGCGGTTTCCAGGACTTCCAGTATGCCAAGGATGCACTTACCTTTGGAGCGGTTGATTATCTCTTAAAGCCGATTATTAAGGATGAGCTGGTGAACACAGTTGAAAAATGCCTGGTCAGTTTAAAACAGAATTTACGCCTGCCAGAGCAGGAGGAAAAAGAAGAAATGCAGATCAAATTTCCTTCTGCTTCCTATAAAAAATTGCTGGAAGTGGAAGCCTGCAGTTATCTTCCGGCAGTGGCAGAAATTATTTATGAGAAGGCTGTAAGTGTTCAGGAACAGAAACTGATCCGATTTTCTATCATTAGTTTTCTGGAGGATTTTCTGGAAGAGAAAAATCAGGGTATTGTTTTTGTTAAGAACCAGAGCATCGTAATTGTTTTAAAGAATCCGGACCGTTGTAAGACGGGAGAGTTTTTATGGGAGATTATGGAAGAGGCGAAGCGGGTGATGACATGCAGACTGGCATTTATCCAGGGGGAACCGGTAGATTCTATGGGAGATATTCCGGCTGCTTATGCACGGTGTCTTTCCATGGAAGGTTATTTCTATTTTGCCCATCAGTTTCAGATTCCGGTCTTTCGTATGGGAACAGCTGTTTTTAAAAAGAAAGTATCCCTAGATGAGATCAGGGAGGGCAGAGAACAGCTTCTGGATACAATGATTGCACAGGAGGAAAAGGGCTTCTTAAAGGCGTGTGAGAACTTAAAGCGGCTGGTCAGTATTGCAGCGGATGGAAGAAAAGAGGATGCCTGTTTTCATTATGCCAGCACCATTCGTATTCTGGATGAACGGTTTGAAACCCTTGGCATTAAGGAACCTGGACTGGAATTTAAAGAGATTCTGGCCCGGTCCAGAAAAACTGTCAGCTATGAGGAACTGGCAGAGCAGTTTTTTCTTTATTTCTGCCAGTATAAAAACACAATCAGAGATGCGGTGGCAAAGGGAGACAAAAAGGATATTATACATGCCAGGGAATATATAGAGAAGCATTACATGGAAAATTTAACTCTTGAAGTCATGGCAGGCGAAATTCATATGAATTCATATTATTTCAGCAGTTTTTTCAAAAAAAATTCTGGTGAAAATTTTAAAGATTATTTAAATAAAGTCCGGATGAAGCACGGGGTATCCTTATTGGTTTCGACTGATAAAAAGATGGCTGATATTGCTCAGGAAGTAGGGTTTCGGGATCTGCGTTCCTTTGCAGAGTTATTTCATCGTTTTTATGGGGAGACTCCTGCGGCATACCGGAAAAGGATCAGAGAGATGTAAAGATGGAAAATTAGTAGATATTTCATTTAAGATGGTTATAAGTAAAACATTAATGACGATATTTATCTGTAACTATTCTAATTATGTAAGTTATGGGAGACACTGAAAGGTGTCTCTTTTCTTTCCCTATATACCAAAGTATGCAAAGCCTGTGAAGCAAATTGGTTTTGCGGGCAAAACATCTGAAATGCTATACTGAGCACATAAAGGAGGAAACCATGGAAAACCGACTTCCAAAAATATTTGAACTTGTCTGTCAGAACAAACGGGAATTAACAGTCCGGGAGTTTGCCACACAGTTTGGGGTGAGTACCAGAACCGTTTACAGCGATGTGAAAAAGCTGAATGAGCTGCTGGAGACGGGCGGATATCCCATCATACAGGCAGATAAAGGGAAGCTGCATTATGCAGAACCGTTAACAATTGAATTTGAAAGTCTTCTTGCTTCCACCTCGGATTTTGTTTTAACCAATCAACGGATCCGGCGTCTGCGCATTGTAGAGTCTATCCTTCTCGCAGGCGACCAGTTCACGGTAGAGGATCTGCTGAAGGTCCTGGATATCTCCAGAAACACTCTGATTGCGGATTTAAAAGAAATAAAAGAAATGCTTGCCATTCACTCAATCGCAATCGAATCCACACCCTTTAAAGGATACCGTGTGACCGCAAAGGAGTTAAATATCCGTAATCTTTTGGTTCTGTCAGTCAGTGAAGATCCTTTGTTTTTTGAAAACCGGCCTCAGACAGAGGATGTGGAAATCATAAAGAAGTGTGAAGCCTTTTTAGATGATGTGGCAGGAAGACTGAGCGTGGAACTCAGTGATGTTTCATTTCACCGGATGCTGGCGGCATTCTGGGTTACCTATGCAAGAATTTCCATGGGAAAGGTTTTTCCGGAAGGCTCCAAAGATCCGCTGACAAGAGAGGAAGCCACCTTTTTACAGAAAAGAAAGGAGCTTGCATTAATCTTTGGAACGGAAGTTTCCTTAGATGACTGCTTTTATCTGGCAAATAAGCTGACTGAGGCATCAGTCGTAAAGTATGAAGAACTGCTTTCCGAACAATGGCTCCCCTTTCATCTGGTAACGAACCAGTTTATCGAAGCAGTCACAAAGGAATACCCCTATGAAGCCTTTGAGACAGATACAAAACTGTACGAGGGATTGCTCAATCATCTCCGGCCTGCCTATAAACGGGCTTTATCGGAAGAATGGGCGGAAAACCCGCTGTTAGATTATGTAAAGGAGAACTTTTCCCAGCTTAACGAGGCTGTTTCAAAAGGGGTTATGCTGGTGGAAGATAAGCTGAAAGTTCATTTCAATGAGCATGAAATATCATACTTCACACTGCTGTTTGCTTCTGTAATCGAAAGAAATGAAAAGCAGGTACGCAGAACGCCCAATGTGATTATCGTATGCAATGCCGGAATCAGCACCTCCGAGATCTTAAAAAGCAGACTGGAAGCCATGTTTCATGTAAACATACTGGGGACATTCAGCCTTCGCAATGCGGCTTTGTGGCTGATGGAGCACGTACCCGATTTTATTGTTTCAACGGTGCCTTTTAAATGGAAAGATATACAGGTATTGAAAGTAAGCCCGTTTCTATCAGATTATGATATCAGGGAAATACAAAACCAGCTGTCATTTTTAACTGCCAGAATTCATCTGGGAGATGTTATGGGCATTATCCGTAAATACGCAGATATCAAAGAAGAACAGATTCCGGCTCTGAAAAAAGAACTGAGTCTGTATTTGGGGTTCTCAGAAAAAACGGAACCCAGGAAAGGAATTTATCAACCTATGCTAAAAGAAATACTGACAACCGATTTAATACAGGCTAAATTTTCTGCCGGCAGCAGAGATGAAGCTGTCAGGGAGAGCGGCAGACTGCTTGTTGAGAAAGGGCTGGCTGATGAAGCTTATATTGAGGCGATGCTTAAAAATGTGGAGGTTAACGGAACCTACATTGTAATTGCTCCCGGAATAGCCATGCCTCATGCAAGGCCGGAAGAAGGAGCGATTGGGATCGGCCTTAGCATCGTTACGCTGAAAGAGCCTGTTGTCTTTGGGCATCCGAAAAATGATCCGGTTAAAATAGTCGTTGGTCTATGCGCCATCGATCACCAGTCTCATTTAAAGGCATTGACAGAACTTGCGGATATTCTTATGAATGAGAAAAAAGTGGAAGAAATTATAAACGCAGATTCGCAGCAGGAAATCATGAAAATTATAAAGGGGGAATCCTAATGTTAAAAATAGTTACGGTATGTGGTGCAGGAGTGGGGAGCTCCATGATGCTTCGTTTGTTTACCCAGCAGATTTTAGAGGCTGAAAAGATTGACGCAGTGGTGGACGCGTCGGATATTGGTTCTGTGAGTCCCGATTTTTATGATATCTTAATTACCACTTCAGATTTTGCTGATGTGTTAAGAGATTCAAAGGCTCATATTATCCGTATTGATAATATGATGGATAAGCAGTATTTAAAAGAACAGCTTATGGAAGCAATTAATACGAAGAGATAACAGGTGTAGAAGCCCTGGGAGGGAGAACTATGGAAGTAATGATGTATCTGATTCGCAATGTGTTCAGCCAGGCGGTGTTCATCATTGGAATCGTTGTAATTATAGGAATGGCTGCGCAGAAAAAGACCTGGGACCAGATTCTGCCCAGCGTAATTAAAACCATGATTGGTTTCACCATGATAAATGTAGGCGGCCAGACTCTTGGTGTATCGCTGCTGCCTTTGCAGACAATGATCACGAAAATATTTAATCTGCCGGAAATTCCTGTTGATATAGGTGCAGCACAAAGCGAAAGTCTTTCCGGAATCGGTACAGAGATGGCGCTGATCTTTGCACTGGGATTTGTTGTCAATCTTCTGCTTGCGAGATTCACCCGTTTTAAATACGTTCATTTATCTGCACACGTATCCTTTTTCTATGCAGGACTCATCGCAGCTCTGCTGAAATTCGGAACGAACTTAAGCGTTGTTCCGCTGGTAGCAGTCGGAGCAGTCTTACTTGGTTCTTATATGACATTTTCCTGCGCTTATGTAGCTTTGTTTATGAAAGAGGTAAAAGGCGGAGAAGGATTTACCCTTGCCCATTCCAGCTCTGTGGGAATTCTTATTTCTTCCCTTCTGGCTAAAACATTTGGTAACAAGGAGCATGATCTTGAAAATATCAATGTACCGAAAAAACTGAATTTTTTAAGAGAAATGACCATATCACTGACCATTGTCATGACCATCCTTTTTCTTGTCATCAGCCTTCTTTCCGGTCCTTCCTGGGCACTGAAAAACGTTACCGGCGGACAGGATATCCTGGTTTTCAGTTTCTTAAAAGGTTTGTCCTTTGGTATGTGGATTACGGTTATCATTACCGGTGTCAGAATGATGCTTTCCGAAATCATCGCTGCATTCCATGGAATTGCCAATAAGATCATACCTAATTCCGTTCCAGGACTTGATATACCGCTGTTATTTCCCAATTACCCCAACTCAGTGATACTTGGCTTTCTTACCAGTCTGATCGCAGGACTTATGGGAATGATGGTTCTTGGTCTTATGAATTACCCGGTTGTAGTATTCCCGGCACTGATTCCAACCTTTTTTACCGGTGCAGTTACCGCAATCTTCGGCAATGCCCACGGCGGACGCAGAGGTGCCATAATCGGATCTTTTGTGAATGGTCTGATTCTGATCTTCGGACAAGCCCTTTTATTGCCAATGATCGGAACCTATGCTCCGATTATGAGAATCTTAAGTGAAACAGACTATTCCTTCTATGGACCGATTTTAGGCTGGATTCTTAAGCTGTTCGGAGGAATGTAATGAAACATCTGGCTTTTTATATCCCTCTTCATTATCCGGACAGAGAACGATTCTTTGAAATTCTTCAGCTATTGGATGAAGAAGGGGCGGGATATGTGGAGGTGGGTATTCCTGTTGCGGATCCCTATATGGATGGGGAGATCATCCGTGAATCAAACAGGGAAATACTGAAGCAGAATCTGACTGGGGAAGACATTGCAGTTTCGTTAAAGGAAATTCGCAGCCGTTTTCATTTTAAAGTTGTTATCATGACATATCAGGAAGGTGTGGAACGCTTCGGGCTTACGCACATTCCCGATGAGTTATATGACGGTTTTATCTGCGTCAACGGTGATTATCCGCCGGATATGCTGCACGATCAGATCAGAGTCCTTGATCAGTCAAAAGATAGAGAAGAAATGAAACAGGCATTAAAGCACAATCATCTGTTTGCCTATGTGGTATCGGGAGAGGGAAAAACAGGTTCTTTTGATAAGCTTCCTGATCAGTATATAGAAGTTGTAAAAAGTGTGAAAACGATAGCATCCATTCCGGCATTTGTCGGTTTTGGTATTAAATCAGCCGCTGACGTGAAAACGGTAATGGAAAATGGCGCTGATGGCGCCATAATAGGAACTGAATTTATCCGCCGTTATAAACAGGGAGGATTTGAATCACTTAAAAGCTACATAGGTGAACTAAAAAGAGAGTATTAAAACAGGGGAGTTTTAATAGAAGCAGCAGAAGTCTGATTATTTCAAGTCAGGCTTCTGCTTTTTAACGCTTCTTTTTTCCGGTATGGATAAACTCTTTTACACCGAAACAGTCCCTGTATTGCTTTAACGTCATGCCAGTCACTTCCTTAAACTGCTTTCCCAGGTGACTTTGTGAGGAGAACCCCAGATAGGCCGATATCTCGATATAATGATATTTGGAATAAATTAAAAGATTTTTAGCCAGTTTTATTTTTTCATTTCTGATGTAGTCTGTAATAGAAATCCCTTCCCATTTTTTAAATAAATCAGAAACATAGTTGGGGTTCATTTGAAGTTCCCGGGCCATATCCCCTAGATTGATTTTCTTATGAAGATGGGAAAAGATATAATCCTTGCATTCCTCTATGCGGGTATTTTTTTCTCTGCTTTGTATCCCTTTCTGCTGTTCCTTTATTTCCTGTACCAGCCTGGCATACTCGTATTCCGCACTGTTTTTAATATGGGTGAGGGTGGCGATATCATTGGATTCTTCTACTTTCATAATAAATATGTCGCTGAGAGAGAACGAAATTTCAGGGTTGACACCTCCCCGAATGGCAGCGCGGCTTGCCAGTGTAATAACGACGATACATACATTTTTAAAGCTTCGCAGCCGGTCTTTTGCCAATATGCCCAGCTGCCCGGTATAATCCTCCGCCCAGCTTTGCTCCAGCTGTCTGATATCCCCGTTTTCAATGCTGGAAAATTCCCGCACCTCCTGATCATAAGGGTTGTGTTTTTTGCCGTTTTCATGGTTTTCAAAGATCAGTTCTGAGAAATTCTTCTGTATCAGCTCCTGAGTTAAGGAATCCACGCAGTTTTGCTGAATGATATCCCCGGCCGTGAGGATTTCTTCATGAAACAGATTATGGATGAGGAGGATATCCCGCAGAAAATCATCAAAATCGCAGATACTGAGACTCTCCATCCAATTGGGTTCAACATCAATGTCATCAATCACATGATTGATCTTTACCTGTTCATGAAAACCGACAGGGCCAATCACGTAAATAATGTCTTCAACAGAAACTGCCGCATATATGATATTCCCATTAACAGAAGTAAGAGATGGAACCGAACCAGCAGGGATCTCAAGTACAGTGTCCCTGACTTTCTGACTGGAAAAAGGAAGATCGGAAAAATCCCTGCGTGCGCAAAACGATTCTACAAATTTTTTATCCCTTGTATAGGATTTTGTAAAAGTATGAAGATTGTAGGAAATATGTTTCATGAAATAATTTGTAATCATACAAACCCCTTTATATGAGAAACGTGATAAAAAACTGTATATATTGATATAAGATCAGTATAACTTAATTTAAAATGAAATCAACTAAAAAATGATATAACAAGGAGATTTATGATGAAAGTAAATGGCGTAAACCTGGGAAACTGGCTGGTGCTGGAAAAATGGATGAGTCCCGGATTGTTTGAAGGCACGGATGCAGAGGATGAATACTGGCTCCCCCGCAGTTTAACAAAAGAAGTCTATGAAGCCAGAATTAAAATACATCGCAGTGAGTATATTACGGAGCGGGATTTCGTAACCATTAAATCCTGGGGCATGGATACCGTCCGTATCCCGGTTCCATATTTTATATTTGGTGACAGAGAGCCGTTTCTGGGTTGTATGAATGAACTTGACGATGCATTTAACTGGGCTGAAAAATACGGTCTTCAGATACTGATTGATTTGCATACAGCACCGGAAGGCCAGAACGGATTCGATAACGGAGGAATCAGCGGTGTATGCAAATGGGCGCAGTATCCACAGGAGGTGGAGTTCGTACTGACTGTTCTGGAACGTCTGGCGAAACGATACGGAACAAGAAGAGGATTGTGGGGAATTGAGGTTCTTAATGAGCCTGCTGCGGAAGCGATCTGGGAACTTATGAATATACAGAAACGGTATCCTCCCAAAGATGAGGCAATGGGCAGAGGCAGCTGCGGAATTCCCCTTCCGTTTATCAGACAGTTTTACCTGGATGCATACAAAAGAATCAGAGACTGTATGCCAGTAGAAAAGTATGTGGTGTTCCACGATGCATTTGATTTATCAGGCTGGAAAGAATTCTTTGAAAAAGAAAAGTTTCAAAACATTGTCCTGGATACCCATCAGTATCTGATGATGGCAGAAATGATGGGGTGCGGTCAAAATTTAAATGAATACTTAGATTACATTCAGACCCATTTTGCAAAAGAGATAGAGGAAGTACAGGCATATGTCCCGGTAGTGTGCGGGGAATGGTGTCTCTTTAATTCTCTGGCATGCGGCTGGGATACAAAGGGGGGACAGACCGTTTTAAACGGGGTAAAAGGTTCTGACAAAGAACTGAAATCTGCAGAAGAGAAAAAAGAAATATATCAGGCCGTGGCAAAGGCTCAGCTGGAAGCCTGGAAAAAGGGTTCCGGCCATTTTTACTGGAGTTATAAGCTTTTAACGGATACAGTCAATACCAGCGGCTGGAGCGGCTGGGACAGCTGGGATTTAGGAAGGTGTGTGGATTTTGGCTGGTTTCCTGTAAAAAGATAAAATATAATTCAGAAAAGAGGAAAAGATATGAAACAGACAAATGCCAATGGAACACTTTCTTTTGTGGAGCGCTTTGGATATGGTATGGGCGATTACGCAGGAAATCTGGTGTATTCTGCAATCAGTGCATTTTTGCTGGTTTATTATACCAATGTAGTAGGGGCAAGTGCAGCTGCGGCAGCTGGAATTATTGCTGTATCCAAGTTTTTTGACGGAATTTCAGATCTGGTCATGGGATACATTGTAGACCACACCAACAGCAAATGGGGAAAGGCCCGTCCGTGGCTTGCCAGACTGTGTGTGCCTCTTGCAGTCTGTACAGTGCTGATGTTTACAGTGCCTCAAAGTATGGAGGGGAAGGCTCAGCTGGTATACATGTTTCTGACTTACAATCTGGTTTCCACCATTTTCTATACAGGAATCAACATCCCATATGCGACCATGCATGGTCTGATGACAACCAATCAGTATGAAAGAGGACTTCTGGGAAATTTCCGAAATCTTCTGGCAACTGCGGGTACGATGACCATTAATACGGCAGTCTTAAAAATGACTGGATACTTTGGCGGTGGAGACAAGTACAGCCAGAGAGGCTGGACCATTACAATGATCATCCTGATGATTGTATTTATTGTTATCAATCTCTTCACATTTACAGTATGCAAAGAGCGTGTGGTGGATGAAAAATCAGAAGGAAATAAAGAATTCAAAGTATCCTTTACTAAGGGCATAAAAGGATTATTTGTGAATAAATACTGGATTCTGCTTGTAATGGCAATCTTTTCCCTGTATTTCATGATGTCCTGTTTCTTTGGATCAGCGGTCTACTTTGCACAGTACCGATTGGGAGATGCCAGCTATTTTACCCCTGTTTCCAACTTCCTGTCCATTTCTCAGATTATAACCTTATTCATTACACCGTTTTTAATGAAGAAATTTACAAAGAAGCAGCTGATGCTTACAGGTCTCACAATTGCAACACTGGGATTTGGTCTTACTGGAATGTCCTATAACGTGACCTTTATCAGTGCCATGTCTGTGATCAAAGGAATTGGTTTTGGTTTATCCGGGGCGTGTATGTTCGGGCTTTTACAGGATGCCATTACATACGGGGAATGGTATAACGGATATGGTACTGCAGGCATGGGAAATGCGGCCTCTTCCTTCTGTATGAAAGTTGGTTCCGGAATCGGAACGGCAGCACTTGGCTGGGTACTGGCAGCAGGCGGTTTCCATGCAGACAAGGCAGTGCAGAGTGCATCATCTTTAGCGGCAATCGATTGGGCATTCATCTGGATTCCGGCCCTCACCATGGGAATCGGAGTTGTTTGTCTCTTATTATTTGATCTTGATAAAAAATATGATAAGATAGTTTCAGATTTGTCAACAGGAAAACACAGATTGGAGAACTGATGAAAGATAACACTGGATATCAAAGAAAAACTCTTTTGTTTGGAACTGCGTATTATCCGGAATATATGCCTTATGACAGAGTGGATACAGACTTGTCCATGATGTGTGAGGCAGGAATGAACGTGGTCCGGATTGCGGAATCCACATGGAGTACTTTGGAGCCTTCCGATGGAATTTATGATTTCAGCTTCATTGACCGGGTTCTTGAAGGGGCTGAAAAGAGGGGGATGGAGGTAATAATAGGCACGCCCACATACGCCATCCCCAGCTGGCTGGAAAAAAAAGATAAGAACGTGATGGTGAAGACGAAAGCCGGACAGGCTGTCTATGGACGAAGGCAGATCATGGATATTATGAATCCCTCCTACCGCTTTTACGGAGAACGGGTGATCCGCAGACTGTTAGAACATACTGCGGGGCATCCATGCGTCACAGGCTTTCAGATCGACAACGAAACGAAGCATTATGGTACCTCTTCAGAGCTGGTGCAAAAGCTGTTTGTGGAACATCTGCAGCAGAAATTTGTTACAACTGACCGGTTAAATGAAACCTTTGGCCTTGCCTACTGGAGTAATTCCATTCATGACTGGAATGATTTCCCGGATATGAACGGCTGTATCAATGCCGGGCTTTCCTGCGAATTTGAACGTTTCAGGAGAAGTCTGGCAGCCGGATTTCTCTTATGGCAGTCAGAAATAGTAAAAGAATATAAAAGAGAAGATCAGTTCGTCACCCATAATTTTGATTTCCAGTGGAAGAAATTCGGAGCAGATATAGCCCAGGATGGATATTCCTACGGTGTTCAGCCGGATATTAATCACAATGAAGCTGCAAATGCGGTGACGATTGCAGGGACAGACATTTATCATCACACCCAGGATCAGCTTACCGGAGCGGAGATCGCTTTTTGCGGAGATTCCATACGGTCTTTAAAAGAACGAAACTATCTGGTACTGGAATGTCAGGCCCAGGCGTTTAAATACTGGACGCCCTATCCCGGACAGTTAAAGCTCCATGCTTACAGCCATCTGGCAAGCGGAGCGGACGGAATCATGTATTGGAACTGGCATTCCATTCACAATGGATATGAAACCTACTGGAAAGGGCTTCTAAGCCATGATCTGTCAGTGAATCCCCCATACGAAGAAGCCTGTCTGATTGGAAACCAGTGGAAAAAGACGGGAAAGAGTCTTCTGAATCTGAGAAAAGACAATAAGATTGCGCTGGTAGTTGACAGCCAGTCTCTTCATGCACTGGAGTGGTTCCCCATCGACCGGGATTTAAGCTATAATGATGTGGTAAGATGGATGTATGACAGTCTTTACGAGCTGAATATGGAATGTGATGTAGTGGATATCAACGGTCTGGATCCTATGAAATACCAGATGATTGTGACGCCTGCCCTGTACTGCATTACGGAAGAAAAATTAACACAGCTAAAAGCATTCGTCTCAAACGGAGGCGTTTTAGTAAGTACCTTTAAATCCTTTGTTTCCAATCAATATTTAAGTGTTTATCCGGACACACAGCCTCATCTGCTCCATGAATGCTTCAAGGTTCACTACAATCAGTTTACAGATCCGGGAACAGCAAAAATCAAGGGGCTGCCGGTCCGGTATTTTGCTGAACTGCTTGTAACAGACGGCGCCCGGGTGCTTGCATCCTATGAACATAAATACTGGGGAAACTATGCGGGAATTACCCAGGCAGATTATGAAAAAGGCAGCACCTATTACATTGGCTGCTATACTGACAAGGAGATTGTAAAAGAAATTTTAAAAATGGCTGTAAAAGATGCTGGACTGGCCGATTCCATACCGGATTTCTGTTTCCCGGTGATTATTCGCAGCGGAGTGAATCAGAAAAATAAAAAGCTTCACTATGTACTTCATTATTCAGAAGAGGAAACGGCCATTGTCTGCCCGTATAACCGGGTAAAAAATATATTAGATGGAATGAGCTATAAGAAAGGAGACAGGATTCCCTTAAAAGACTGGGAGGCTGTCATTTTGGAGGAAGAATGATGAGTGAACAGGATAAAATGATAAAAAATCCCATACTTCCGGGTTTTAATCCCGACCCATGCATTTGCAGAAAAGGAGATGATTATTATCTGGCAGTATCAACCTTTGAATGGTTTCCCGGAATCCCCATATATCATTCGAAGGATTTAAAAAACTGGGAATTGTATACCCATGTTCTGACAGACGATGAAACAGTTGATTTAAAGAAGCTTCCATCTGCGAAAGGAATCTGGGCCCCATGCCTCACATACTGCGAAGAGGAAGATTTATTTTATGTGATCTACGGAGTCATGAATTCCATGAACGCAAGATATTTTGATGTAAACAATTATCTGATTACGGCCCGGGATATCAAAGGACCCTGGAGTGATCCGGTATATCTTCATTCTTCCGGATTCGATGCCTCTATCATCCATGTTAACGGCAAAAAGTATATTGTGTCTCTGGAATGGGAGACCAGAGAAGGCTATGAAAAGCCCGGTGCAATCTGTATGGTGGAGTACGATCCGGAAAAAAAGAAGATTATCGGTTACCCCAAACGAATCTGGAATGGCGGAACGGACAGGGGCTGTATTGAAGCGCCCCATTTATACAGACGCGGGGATTATTATTACATCATGTGTGCAGAAGGCGGAACCGGTTATAATCATTGTGTAACCATGGGAAGATCCAAAGAAATCTGGGGACCATATGCGGCAGATCCAATGAATCCGATTGTAACCTCTGTTCCGGGAGATTCCAATGAGCGCCACGATCCGGACCATTTAAAATCCAGATATTATAACCCGGATTCCCTTCTTCAGAAATCCGGTCATGGCAGTATGGTGGATACCCGGAATGGAGAAACCTATCTGGTGCATTTATGTTCCCGTCCCTTTGTACCGGAGCTTCGCTGCACTCTTGGAAGAGAAACAGCCATTCAGAAAATGATATGGACCGACGATCATTGGCTGCGTATGGCCAGTGGGGGGAATTTAGCGGAAGTTCTGGTTGAAGCAAGTAATCTGCCTGAAGTACCGGTAAATCAGATCCCTGATTTTGATGATTTTAATGAAGAAGAGCTGGGACTGCAGTATTATGCGCCCAGAATCATGCCCCAGCGTTTCGCTGATTTAAAAGCCCGTCCCGGGTATGTGCGGATTCGTGGTCAGGAATCACGGACTTCCTTAAATGAAGTGAGCATCCTGGCAAGAAAGCTGACATCTGTCTATGTGACAGTTACCACAAAGATGGAATTTATTCCGGAGGTTCACCAGCACAGTGCCGGACTGATTTTATATTATGACAACATGAATTATATTAATTTGAGAAAATATTACAGCGATACCCTGGGACAGAGTGCGCTTTCCATTATTCATCTGGAGAACGGAGAGAAGACCGAATTTTTAAATACCAGGATACCGGTAAGGGATGATCCTGTCTATTTGAGGCTTACAATTGAAGGCCGTCAGTCTTATTTTTCCTGGTGTTTTGACGGAGTAAATTACCAGAAAATCGGAAGGGTCTTCGATACCACCAGATTTTCTGATGAATACTGCAAGTACGGGGAATTTACTGGTACCATGGTTGGCATTACCTGTGCAGACAGAGTAAAGCACAGTCATCATGCGGATTTTGACTTTTTCGAATATTGTGCGGATGAGGACAGAGCGGTGGATTAAGTTTTGGCGGCCAATTACCTGATGTCAGATTTTTATCAGGCAATTGGCTTTTTAAATGGTACTCCTAAATTTAAAAATAACTGCTGATTAAGTATCCAATTGCAGCTCCATAGAGAATCGTTAAATACAGATTAGAAGTGATGGGACACGTGCCGCTGGGACAGCCGACCTTCTTATTGTATAGAATTCCGGCAAAACCCCCAGCCGCAATGCCGATCAGGTTATTCCATGCCATTTTATCTTCCTCCATTTCTTTTTGAGTATTATAGCAGCTTA
Source organism: uncultured Clostridium sp. (assembly GCA_963523075.1). Taxonomy (GTDB): domain Bacteria; phylum Bacillota; class Clostridia; order Lachnospirales; family Lachnospiraceae; genus Lacrimispora. The sequence continues at coordinate 214,196 of CAURBW010000002.1, read as the reverse complement.
TTGGACTTTGCTTCAGTAATAAAATCACAGAAGAATAAACTTGCGCTAAAAAAAGTATTGACAATAAGTGAATGATCATTTATTATAAAGCCATAGAGGTGATGGAATGAGAAGAAAAGACGACGAAAAGGTGAAGAATATCAAGGAAGCAGTAATAAAGCTGATCCTGCAGGAGGGCTTTCATGGCACTTCTGTCTCTAAAATCGCCAGATTGGCAGGGGTTTCGCCGGCAACGGTCTACATCTATTATGAGAATAAGGATGAGATGCTGCATGACATTTACCTGGAATATTCAGAAGAGATTTACGATTACTTATTAGACAGTATGAAGCAGGAGATGGAAGGCCGCAGGCAGATTGAATTACTCATCCGAAGCTATTATAACTACATTCTGGAGAATAAGGAAATTTTCAGTTTCGTGGAACAGTTTTCCAACTGTCCGTCTTTAGCCAACAGCTGTTCCGGTAAACAGGGAATCTGCAAGATTTATCATATGATGGCTGAGATGAAGCAGAACCATATCTTAAGAGATTACAGGGAAGATAATTTACTGGCAATTATTTTCCAGCCGGTGAAGGCCATTGCGGTTGATAACCGGAAGGATGAGGCTCAGAAAGAGGATTTGCTCACAGAGCTGATTATCATGATACAAAATGCAATCATAATGTAGTGTTTATAAGCGGGATTCTTTTATTGATACGGTAAAAGATATCTCGCAATTAAAAAATTGATTGTTAAATGAACATTCACTTAAAATACGCACAGAAAGGATAAAACTATGAAAAATTATAATGATAATAATCTTGGCGTAATTGTTCCGGTTTTTAATAAAGTTTTATTGCCTGGTGTCGCGACAATAATACATTTGGAACATTTAAATGAAAGACAGATTATGAGCCTGGAGGAGGAAGAAATCGTAAAGATTGCGCTGCCGCTGAAACAGAATTCAGGCTCGGAAGGTAAGATGGAAGATGATTTTCACCGGATTGGTGTTACCTTTTCCATCAATTCCGTGGAACAGACTGAAAAGGGATTCCGCCTGTCAGTGGAACTTGGTGACAGAATCATGGTGAACCAGATCAGCGAAGACAAGGGTGTATTATACGCAGCCTTTGAGGAAGCACCGGATCTTGCAGATTTAGATGAGGTAAGCCTTAAAGAAATGCTGGGATATATTAAAAAGGTAAGCAATGAGATCAGCGGTAAATTTACAGGCGGTGAACAGTATCAGCGAATCGTAGATGGTTTTTATGATATCAATGCACTCATGATGTATTTATCCCAGTTTATACAAATATCTTCGGAGGAACGCTACCAGCTGTTAGAAATCCAGTCCTTAAAGGAAAGAAGCCTCCGTTTCATGGATCATATTCTGAAGCAGAAGGAAATGATTGAGCTGCAGATGCAGGTAACTGAGAAATTTTCCGAAAGAGCTAACAAAAATTATCGGGAAGCCGTTTTAAGAGAACAGTTAAAAGCGATTCAGGAAGAATTAAACGAAGGAAGAGAAGCGGACGGCAAGAAGGACAATGACTACCGTTCAAAGATTGAAGAAACTGGCATGCCCCAGGAGATAAAGGAATCAGCCCTGGAAGAATATGAAAAAATGGAGGAGCAGGGCCCAAACCAGCCGGATTACAAAGTGATGCGTAATTATCTGGATTTGCTGGTTAAGCTGCCCTGGAAAAAACAGCCTGCAAAATCGGTTGATTTAGACGGAGCAAGGCAAATACTTAATGAAAGACACTACGGTCTTGATAAAGTTAAGGACAGAATCATACAGCATCTGGCTGTTATGGAACTGAACAAAGAAAAGAAAGGCTCCATACTCTTACTTGTGGGTCCTCCCGGGACAGGGAAGACCAGTCTTGGCAAAAGCATTGCCGAGGCTCTTGGCAGACCCTATACCAGATTAAGTCTTGGCGGCGTGAGAGACGAGTCGGAGATCAGAGGACACCGGAGAACCTATGTGGGAGCTATGCCTGGAAGAATCATACAAAGCATGAAGAAAGCCGGCGCTACCAACCCGGTAATGGTACTGGATGAAGTGGATAAGCTGATGTCAGGAGGATACAGCGGAGATCCTGCCAGCGCACTCCTTGAAGTACTTGATCCGGAGCAGAACAACACCTTTACGGACCATTATCTGGATGTGCCCTATGATTTATCCGATGTATTTTTCATCGCTACGGCAAACTCCTTAGAGACCATACCGGGACCGCTGCTTGACAGAATGGAAGTAATCAGTATCACAAGCTATACAGCAGATGAAAAGTTTCATATTGGAAAAGATCATCTGATTCCGGAAGTATTAAAAGAGCACGGGCTGACTTTAAAAGAACTTGTGATAGCAGATGAAGTACTGAAAGCAGTCATTAACGATTACACCATGGAAGCCGGAGTCAGGGGCCTTAAAAAGCAGCTGTCCTCTCTTGCCAGAACTGCTGCAGAAAAAATCGTATCCAAAAAGACGGAAATTCCAGTTACTGTAAAAACCGGAGATCTGGAAGAACTTCTGGGAAGAAAAGTATCCCGTCATGAGAAGGCACAGCCGGACAATCCGCCTGGCGTGGTAACAGGACTTGCCTGGACACCGGTAGGCGGGGAGATCTTATTCATCGAAGCGGCTGATATGCCGGGAAGCGGCAATATCATATTAACCGGAAAGCTGGGAGATGTGATGAAGGAATCCGCCAGAATTTCCTTAAGCCTGTTAAAATCCAGACTGCCTCTTAATACCTTTAATTTTAAAGAAAGAGATCTTCACATTCATGTACCTTCCGGTGCGGTGCCAAAGGACGGTCCTTCCGCCGGAATTGCTCTCTTTACCGCATTGGCATCCTTAGTCACAGGTGCTAAGGTAGACTCCAGACTTGCAATGACTGGTGAAATTACCTTAAGAGGAGCAGTTTTACCAATCGGCGGACTGAAAGAAAAGCTTCTGGGAGCCCAGAGGGCCGGAATTAAGAAGGTTTTAATACCTCAGGATAATGTGACTGATTTAACGGATGTGCCGGAAGAGACAAAACAGGGACTTACCATCATAGCGGTGGAGACCATAGAAGATGTTATTAGAGAAACCATAGGAATAGCGCTGCCGCGGATGGAGAAAGTACTTCTGCCAAAAGAAGGAGCAGGGCGGTTGTTTGAAACCATTGAGCCAATGAAAAACAATATCAGAAGAGAGGTAATTTAAATGAATCTTACAGTGACAAAGGAAACATTAATCGGAGAAATCTTAGAAGCAGACCGCACCACAGCACCATACTTTTTTGAAATGGGAATGCATTGCCTTGGCTGCCCTTCCTCTACCATGGAAAGTCTGGAAGAAGCCTGTATGGTACACGGAGTTCCTGTTGAGGAACTGGTAGAAAAATTAAATGGACATATGTCTAAGTAAATAATACTTTAATAAATCCCCCGTTCTGCAGGCATATAAAGCAGAACGGGGGATTTGCATTTGTACTTAGAGATCACTGTCACCAAGCATTGCTTCTGCCATGCTCTCATATCCGTAGATTCCAGATACATAACGCAGTCCGTCAGATATCTCAGATTTGGAAAAATCGTGGTTTTCTAAAAATTCTCCGTCTTTATCATTTAACGTGTAATAGAACATCAAAGCCAGTTTTAAGTATTCCATATCGTCTGAATCAAGTTCATCCAAAAGAGTATTCTCGGCTTCATTGATAGAGCCGTCTTCAATCAGTTTTTTCAGTTCTTCGTATTTTTCTTCCATATCCCGGCTTTTAAAAGCCCTGTCGTCATTTTTTCCCAGCTCTATGTTAAAAATCAGTTTTAACAGCGTACTCACCATTCCATTATTGATCCGGGTAGCGTAATCATCTGTCAGCATAATATTCTCCTATTCTGATTCTGAAATAATATTTTTTATAATTTTCTGGCAAGAATTACTGTATCATAACAGATTGAAAAAGTAAAGAATATCATTGTTTCCGGTGAATGCTTTAATACTTAAAATCTGTGTTTGTTTCAAAGATCTCAGAAGACGGTCTGTCACTGTGATCTGCCAGATCAGACACATCTGCTGACTGCTCTTTTTCATACTCCTTATCATTTACCAGCTGGAATTTGCCGACCAGAGATTTTAAATTAACAGCCTGTGCAGACAATTCTTCTGAAGTCGCGGCACTTTCTTCCGAAGTCGCGGAAGTCGTCTGGACAACAGCGGAGATCTGGTCAATTCCGGTTGTGATCTGTGTAATGGCGTCGGCCTGTACATTGGACGCCTCTGCGATTTCAGCAATTTTACCAGTGGAGATTTCTGATTTTTGAACAACCATCTGCAGTGCCTGGGCTGTTTCATCAGCAATTTTTGTTCCGCTTCCAATTGCGGATATGGCATTTTCAATCAGGGCGGTGGTATTTTTAGCTGCTTCCGCTGATTTTCCTGCCAGATTTCGCACTTCGTCAGCGACTACTGCAAATCCTTTGCCTGCAGATCCGGCCCTCGCCGCTTCCACGGCTGCGTTGAGAGCAAGAATATTGGTCTGAAAAGCAATATCGTCAATGGTTTTGATGATTTTACCGATTTCATTAGACGTATTTGCAATTTCATTCATTGCCTCAGTCATTTCTTTCATTTTCTGATTGCTCTCATTAATGCCGTTGCCTGCTTCCTGAGAAAGGGAATTGGCTTCAGCAGCGTTGGCAGCGTTTTGTTTGATTCGTTCTGAAATTTCTGTAATTGTTGCGGACAGTTCTTCTATGGAAGAGGCCTGCTCGGTCGCTCCCTGGCTGAGTGCCTGAGAAGCATCAGCTACCTGGGAGGCACCTGTGGATACCTGTTCGGAAGCTTCGTCAATTTCCAGAAGAGTACTGCTTAAATTTAAGCGTATGTTGTGCATTGCTTCATAAATATAACGGTATTCGCCGGTATATTTATCCTGGCAGTCTGACTGAACTTTAAAGTTGCCCTGACTCATTTCACCAAGCAGATAATTAATATCCTGAATGATCCGCTTTAAATTCTGCCCCATCTCCACAAATGTTTTTGACAACAGACCAATCTCATCATTGCTTTTGATTTCAACTTTAACATCTAAGTTTCCGGCCGCAATGTTCTGTGCCGCTGCCACAACTCCATCAATTGGTTTCAATGTCCTGCGTAAAAATACGACAACAACTGAATTAATAAAAATAAGGGATAAAACAGCCAGAACGATCATGACAATAACGCTTCTTACCACATCCTTGTGCAGATCACTGCTGTCGAGACTGCTGGAGGCCCACCAGGTCTGAGATCCGCAGGTGATGGGGTAGTAATGCCTGGATTCCAAAGAACCGTTAGCTTTTCTTGTAGTAATGTGGAATTCCTTTTTGTTCTCCTGCATCTTTACGATCTTTGCGTATTCGGATGCCGGAATTAAGTCTTCCAGCTGTTTTCCGATATTGTCGCTTGATTTGCTGTCAAAAGCAATCATATTTCCTTCCGTATAGATATCCACATACATGGAAGGGTACTTGGCATCAGAGGTTTTAATTCTGGAAAAATTGGATACATTAATATCTGCCAGAATGACACCGATCACATTGTCCCCATTCATAATTGGATATGCAATGGTGCTCATCATCGTTCCTTTGTAAGCGAAAGGATCAGTCAGGTACGGAGCTTTTGTTTCCCGTGCTACACGGTAATAATCCTGATTGGAGTATTCGCTGTAAGCTCCAAGGGATTGGGCTGTGTTGTTTTTTGCATTGTCACGGTCAACATATACGGAGTAATCTTTGACTGCCGGATCAAATAGTCCGGGCTCAAAAAAGGCACCTACACCATATAGGGAATCATTGTTATTAAGCGCTGCCCAGGCTGAATTTGTAATATAGTTCTCCACTTCATAATTGACTTCTTTCAGCTGCGCATTATACAATGTGCTTTTACGGTTGATGTTTTTCCAGTCACTGGTGGCTTCCCCCCCGTTGTAGACGCGGTTTAAGTAATTCTGTAAATTCTTGGCAGTGCCGGATGCATCATCGATAATCGATTGAACCATGAGGCCATTCTGAGCGGCAATTCCTGTGAACTCGCCATTGATGGCTTTGGAAATTGCGTTGCTGGCAAGTATGGCGGAGATTGAAATCAGTATGGTTAAACTCATAATCAGTATGATGCCTGTGGCAATAGATGTCTTTGCCGCAAGCTTCATATCGTTAAAATTAATTCTTTTCTTGTTCTTCATCTTAATGCTCCCTTTAATTAAATAAATAGTAAAAAAGACTTCCCTCCTGTGCACCGGTAATATAGTGATTGCTGACATGGAAAAATTTACCAGTTATAGCATAAAAATAAACTGCATGAAATGCAGCTGATTTTATACATATTGAAAAATAACCTCCTTTCCTGCCATCAGTTTCATTTTACTTAACTATCAACTATTAATCGACACAATGTGACAATTTGTTAATAGAAAATTTATAAAAAAAGATACTGTAATTATGAGGGTTGAGGGAGAATAAGATAATTATAACGTTTAAATGCATATTTTAATCATGAATAAAAGGGATTAGTGACTTTATACACCGGGCGCGATAAGCTGAACAGCTATCTCCGCAATACCGCATAGAACCATGACGAGAATAGGATCCTTCTTTTTCTTTTGAAGGAGAAATAATGCGGCGGCAAAATAAAGTACCGGGCGAAGCTTCACCTGATCAGGCAGAAAAGAGATTAAACCGGATGGAAAAACGGCTGGAAGCAGAATATCAAATCCGGCTACTGCTATCATGGATACAACAGCCGGGCGCAGGCTTTCCAGTATATTCTGGAGAATGCTTAAATTCTTATAACGGTTATAGGCCCAGGATAAGAAGGTGACAAACAGACAGGAGGGAAGGACGCAGCCCAGAGTCGCAAAAAAAGCTCCGGATATACCGGCGATCTGGTTTCCGACGAAGGTTGCAGAATTAATGGCAATTGGTCCAGGTGTCATCTGTGAAATGGTAATTAAATCGGTAAAATCTTTCATGGTGAGCCACTGATAATTGTAAATGATCTGCTGCCTGATTAACGGCATGGCAGCATAGCCGCCTCCGAAGCTGAATGCTCCAATTTGAAAAAATGCCCAGAACAATTTTAAATAAATCATGATTATGCCTCATTTCTAAGTTTTCTGATAATAGTCCTGCATATGCCGGTCAGCGCTGCAGCCAGAATGATATAGATCACATTTACGTGATAAAAATAAGCCGCAGCAAAGGAAGCTGCCATAAGGAAGAGAAGAAGAGGGTCTTTTTGCTTTACCACATCACTTCCCATATCGTAAACAACGGAAAGAATCACGGCACCAACTCCTGCTGTCATACCGTTTAACATAGCCTGTATTATATGATTTTCTTTGAAAGCGGTGTAAAAAAAGGAGATAGCAGTGAGTATAACAAAGGGCGGGATCACTGCTCCCAGAACGGCACAAAAAACGCCGGGCAATCCGGCCAGTTTATATCCGACTACTATGGCGCCATTGACAGCAATCGCACCGGGTGAGGACTGGGCGATCGCTACCAGGTCAAGCATTTCCTGCTGATCAATCCAGTGAAGTTCATCAACAAATTTCTTCTTCAGCAGAGTGACAATTACATAGCCGCCTCCAAAGGTAAAGGTACTTAAATAGATTGTAGATAAGAATATTTTACTTAGTATTTTTCTGTTCATCTGTCTCATTTCCTTTTCCTAATCCGTTATAAATTCGTTCTCTTTATCTAAGTATCTGCAGAAAATAAAGAGTCCCATTAAAATAAAAGGAGAAAAAACCGGATCTGCTTCCACAGACCAGCCGCCGCCTTCTGTGCAGTGTTCCAGCCTGACCGCCACCCAGCTGTTTTCATCCATAATGCAGTATTCCTGGCTGCTTCTCATGAACAGATCATAAAGCCTGTGTTCCATTGTAAGTCTGATCTGATTCACTGACATTCCGCTCAGCAATGCCAGATTATCGGAGTATATGGGAATGCCGGATAAAACAGTCTGATTGAGAGGATCAGAAAGGACGTAGACCCGTTCCCCGTTGATTTCTCTGCCCTGACAGTTCTTAATATCTGCATACAATTTAATTCTGCCGTCAGGAGAAAGAATGGCTTTTTTTATGGGATAATAGGGAGCTTTTAGGGAGGCCAGCTTTGCACCGGGTCTTCCGTTGTCAATCTGATAAAGTTTTCCCGCTTTTATTAAGTATTTCATAGAAATTTCCTTTCCGTGCAGGTTGCATGAGCTGTTAACATGTTGTTTTTTCTCCTTTTCAGTATAGCACTTGCCGGTTTATAATTAAAATAGTATAATTTTATTAATAACATATGAAATTAGCTATAATAAATCGGAGGTATTTCAATGTCGATCCGTCACCTGCGTATATTCCTCACTGTGTGTGAATGTAATAACAGTATAACCAGAGCAGCAAAAAAACTGTATATGACCCAGCCGTCGGTTTCTGTAGCGATACAGGAACTGGAAAAGTATTATGGAATAATTTTGTTTGACCGCATATCCAGGAGGCTTTATTTAACTGAGGCAGGAAGACAATTTCTGGAATATGCACAGCGTATATTTGCACTGCTTGATGATATGGAAAAGGGCATCAGAAACTGGGACACCATCGGGGTTTTGCGTGTTGGGGCGAGCATTACCATTGGTTCCCAGTTTATGCCAAGCTATGTGGAGAAGTTTTCCGCCATGTATCCGGAAGCAGATGTGCAGGTGTTTATAGGAACCTCCCATCAGCTGGAGCAGAAGCTTTTAAACAACGAACTGGATTTTGCGCTGGTGGAGCGCCCGGTTCATGAAAGCTCTCTTGTTGCGGAACCTTATATGGAGGATTCCCTGGCCGTGATTGCTCCTGGCCGTTCTCCCTATTACCCGGGTCAGGTGCTGAAAAAGGAGGAGATAAGCGGACAGAAATTTCTTTTGCGGGAGCATGGAAGCGGGACCAGAGAGCTGTTTGAAGAGGTGATGGAAAAGAAAGATATTACGGTAAAGCCAGTATGGGAGGGAATGAGTACAACCGCGCTGGTGAATGCTGTGATTCATGGACTGGGAATTGCGGTTGTTCCAAGACGTATGGTATCCGGTCCATTGGAGAAAAAACTGGTTTACCCACTGGAGATAGAAGGGGCAGAGTTTAAAAGATGCTTCTATATCGTTCATCATAAGGATAAGCTTTTAACAAGGACATTTCAGGAATTTATTGATTTATGCAGGTGTTATGAGCTGGACTATCCTCTGCCGAAATACAATGGACTCTAAAAAGCAGCCCGTTTCATAAGGTATTTGAAGCTTCTCTCATCGAGAGGGAAACAACTTAGACCTTGAAGCGGGCCAATGATCAGGTTTATGACAGTTCGTTCTTTTTCCTGCCTGATTTCCATAAAAGGATGAAACCTGCAAGAGCTACAAACAGGGAGATAAACTGGGAGGTGGATAAGCTTCCCACAGATCCCCTTATTAAATCACCACGGTAAAATTCAATCACAAATCTTCCAAGGCTGTAAAAAATCAGATAGAAAGCACTGATTCTTCCTGCAGGAGGATTTTTACGTGCCAGTGCCAGCAGAACGAAGAAATTGGCAAAATCAAAAACACTGGATACAATCTGGGTCGGCAGCAGCGGGATCCCGTTAGGAGCGAACTGGGAGCTTTGAAACGTGATGGAAAATGGACCGGAGGTTTCACGTCCGTAGCAGCATCCGGCAAGAAGACATCCCATTCTGCCAAATCCCTGTGCCAGGGCAATTGACGGAACGACAAGATCCAGATAACGGATTGCGCTTATTTTCTTTATCCGGCAGTAAACATATCCGGCAGCAATTCCTCCTATGATTCCTCCATAGACCACAAAACCGGCGGAGATATCAAGTAAAAGTCTGGGATTACTTCTGATTTCATCAAATATTGTGATGTAGTAAAGCAGTTTGGCACAGACAAGACCGCCCCCGGCTCCAAGGATCAGCAGGTAGAATAAGTGTTCCGGTTCCAGTCCTGCCTTATTGGCCCGGTATTCTGCAGTAAAGTATGCGGCAGCGATTCCAATACCGATCATCAGACCGTATCCGTGTAACGTAAAGCCGCCGATGGAGAATAAATCGTTATGCATGGTTTTCTTCCTTCTTTTATCTTTAGAATAAAAACGAAATCATTATATCATAACTTTTAATGTATTGCAAAAAAAGCTATTAAGCCTCTGCCCTTTCAGACAATATACAAAATGGTCATTTCCTTTAATTTTTCATTCAGCTGCTGTCTTAAAAACAGCTCTCCGTCTTCTCTTAAATCATTCCTGTAACAGTATTTTCCCCGGCCTCTTCCGGTCATTATCTCTTTGTCATAAAGTCTGTCTGCATCAGGAAATGCCTCAGTATTAATGGCATTGTGGACAAAACTGTAAGTCATAAAAATAATTTCAATCAGGGCTGTTCTTTTTACCTTTTCACTCAGCTGCAGGGAGAGAGTTGTGATCAGTTCCGAATAAAGCGGTTTCCAGTCATCGGTTAATATGACGGGAGCAATGAGGATTCCGACCCGGTAACCAGCGTCACACATCTTGTTTAATGCAGTAATTCTCGCGTTCAACCCGGATGTACCAGGTTCGAACCTGGTAATAATGGACTGGGGATTGACGCTCATGCGCATAATAATACGCCCTCCATGATTCAGATTAAGAAGAGGGTCCACCTGATTGAATTTTGTTGGAAAGGTTAAAAAGCCTTTGTTGGTTTTTCCAAACTGCTCAATGGTCCATGACAAATTACCGGTAATGGTATTTTCCAGAATCAGGTCACTGTTACTCCCGATCTCATAGGTATAATCTCTTACGGATTTTGCCTGGTGGCTGATTATTTTATTTAACATCTGTTCCCTGTTTACAAACAGGCGTAAATAAGCACATTTGTTGTAGTTGCAGACCAGATAGCAGTAGTGGCACATGGCGGTACAGCCGGATGACGTATAGGGAACAAGATAATCCGATACTTTATGGTTTGGAACATAGTGATGGGTTTTTCTGACTCCAATCACCAATAACCGCTTCAATGAAGGGAAATCTTTGTTGGGGCGGGTGCGCAGTTCATCTATTTTGTTATGGCTGTCAATGGGTATCCATGGAATATCCTTATATTTCTCTTTTAAAAGTCCGCCTAATTCATAGTCCAGGGAATCTGGTTCATAATAAATTCTATCGGGAAACATGCTGGTTTACCTCCTGTTTCAATCTATTATGCGGAGAAAAGATAGTGATATCCCATGTAAAAGTGCACAAAAAAACGACGAAAATCTGTGTGATATTACAAAAATTTAATAACGAACATATAAAAGAGAAACGAACATAAAAAGCTATTGAAAATCCATATTAATCGTGTTAATATGGCATTATGGAAACAAAACGAACATAAAAAACAGGCATTAAGATCAAAGGAGAAATAAGTATGAGCAAGGTGAGCGAAACGACCAGAGAATCATGGATCATGAGCACATTTCCGGAGTGGGGAACCTGGCTGAATGAAGAAATTGAGAGCGAGGAAGTAAAACCCGGCACTGTGGCGATGTGGTGGTTAGGCTGTACCGGAATCTGGTTTAAAACACCGGGCGGCTGTAATTTAACCATCGATTTATGGTGCGGAAACGGAAAACGGACCCATGGGGACGGAATGATGGCAGCAGGACATCAGATGGCGAATATGTGCGGTGCCAGGAAGATGCAGCCCAATTTAAGGGCAGTGCCCTTTGTCATTGATCCATTTGCCATCAAAAAGGTGGATGGAGTTTTAGCTACTCATTATCATCAGGATCACATGAGTGCAGAATATGCAGCTCACGTAATCCAAAGCGGAATGACCACAACAGACGAAGATGGAAATGAAATTCCGGTGCCGTTTATCGGTCCTTTAAAATCTGTTGAGACCTGGATCAAATGGGGAGTTCCAGAAGAACGGTGCAGAGTCGTGCGTCCCGGTGACACCATTAAGATAAAGGACGTGGAGATCGCAGTGCTTGATTCCTTTGACAGAACCTGTCTTGTGACAACGGACTCCACCGGAGCGGACAGAGAAGAGCTGACCGGAATCTGCCCAACCGATATGGACGATAAGGCAGTTAATTACTTAATTAAAACTCCGGGAGGAAACATCTATCACAGTGGTGATTCCCATTATTCCATCTATTTTGCAAAGCATGGAAAAGATCACAAGGTTGATGTGGCATTTGGCTCCTATGGAGAAAATCCGGTAGGCATGGCCGATAAAATGACTTCCTGTGATGTGCTGCGCATGGCGGAAGCATTAAACTGTGAAGTGGTCATTCCCATTCACTATGATGTCTGGAGCAACTTTATGGCAGATGTCAATGAAATCCGGGTGCTTTATGATATGAAAAAGGACCGTCTGGATTACCGGTTTCATCCGTTCTTCTGGGAAGTAGGCGGAAAATATGTCTACCCTGCAGACAAAGAAAAAAAGGCCTACCATCACCCCAGAGGGTTTGAGGATTGCTTTGAAGCTCCGCAGAACATACCATTTCGGTCCTGTCTCTAAACAATCGGGGAGGGTTAGTCATGCTGTTGAAAGAATTTGTAGAACTGGGGCATTATAAATTTGCGGAGGAAGCGGCAAGCTGGGAGGATGCGGTCCGGATGAGCTGCGAGACCTTAGAGGCTGACGGGACAGTTGAGGCAGGTTATAAGGAAGAAATCATTGAATGTATCAGGAAGTATGGACCTTATATTATTATCATGCCCAACGTAGCCATGCCGCATTCGCAGGAAGGTGCAAAAGGGGTGCACAAAACTGCAATCGGATTTATGAAGCTGAATAAGCCGGTCAGCTTTGAACCGGGTGATGAGGAAAAGGATGCAAGGCTTTTCTTTACTCTGGCGTCCTGCAATCCGGATCAGCATTTGGAAAATATGACAAGGCTTTCGGAACTGTTAATGAATGAAGGGGCGGTGGAGGCACTTTTAAGTGCCAATACACCGGAGGACTTAATCAGAATTCAGAACGATTATCTGGATTCATAATGGGGAGGGTTTCTTATGGATATTTTATTAAAGATTTGGTCGTATTTTGCAGTCAATGTATTACAGCAGCCGGCTTTTATGATTGGTCTGATCGTTATGATCGGTTATGTGCTGTTAGGAAAGCCCTGGTATGATGTTCTCGCAGGAGTCATTAAAGCAATCGTCGGATATTTAATTCTGACCGTTGGTTCGGGAGGCCTGGTCAGCAATTTCCGCCCTGTGCTTGTAGGCTTAAAAGACCGCTTCAATATGAACGCCATGGTAATTGACCCTTACTTTGGGCAGAATGCGGTAACGGCGGGAGTGGAAGAGGTATTCGGTAAGACATTCGGCAATGCGATGATTCTGCTTTTAATCGCTTTCATCGTAAATATTATCCTGGTGCGTTTCAGCAGGGTGACAAAGTTAAGAGCCCTGTTTACCACAGGCCATGTTCAGGTACAGCAGGCAGCAACTGCTTACTGGCTCATCCTCTTTGCCTGTCCGTTTTTATTAAACAACAATGCGGCTCTTTTAGTAGTAATGGCGCTGATTCTCGGAGCATACTGGGCAGTCGGATCAAACCTTACCATTAAACCATGCCAGGAACTGACCGATGGCGCAGGCTTCTGTCTGGCACATCAGCAGATGTTCGGTATTGCACTGAATACATGGCTGGCAGAAAAACTGTTTGGCAAAAAGAAGAACGGAAAAGAAGTAAAGAAGATTGATGAGATCGAGCTTCCTGGATTCATGTCCATATTCAATGAAAACATGGTATGTACTTCCATACTGATGATCGTTTTCTTCGGAGCCATTCTCTGCATTTTAGGAAGAGACTATCTGGTGGAACAAAAGTTCATGAAAGAGGGAGCCAGCATGTTCTTCTATGTAATTCAGACCTGCCTTTATTTCTCTGTTTACTTAGCGATTCTCCAGCTGGGCGTCAGAACTTTCGTGACTGAGCTGACCGCTTCCTTTCAGGGAATTGCAGATAAGCTTCTTCCAGGTTCTCTTCCTGGAGTTGACTGTGCAGTTGTATTCGGATTTGGTTCTGCCAATGCCGTACCGCTCGGTTTCCTTGCAGGCTTTGCAGGTCAGATTCTGGCGATTATCGCGCTTATTGTATTAAAGAGTCCTGTGCTGGTCATCTGCGGTTTCGTTCCTGTATTTTTTGACAATGCGACCATTGCCGTATTTGCCAATGAAAAAGGCGGAATTAAGGCAGCCCTCATATTACCGTTCTTTTCCGGTATCTGCCAGGTATTCGGATCGGCAATCATCGCAGGCTGGGTTGGAATGGCAGCTTACGGCGGATATTTAGGCATGTGGGACTGGGCCGTTGTATGGCCGGTTATGACAGCAGTGATGAAGTTCTTAAGCTACGCCGGTGTGGTGATTGTGGTGGCAGTTTTACTGGCAATTCCCCAGATTCAGTATCGGAAGGACAAAAAAGGTTATTTCCTTATCACAGAGAATTACGAAGCCTATAAAGAATTAAAGGGAATCAAATAGAAGACAGGAGAATGATTATGTCAAAAGAAAATATGAGTTTTATGGTATGCTGTGCCAATGGGGCTGGCTCCAGTCTGATGATGAAAATGACAATGCAGAAGGTGCTTGATAAGGCGGGAATAAAGCCCGCCAAAGTACATCACTGCGCCTTATCGGAGGGAAAAACGGCAGCTGCTCAGTATGATGTTGTCTTTTGCGCACAGAATTTTGTCAGCATGTTTAAGGGTGCACAGGAAAAGGGGACTCTGGTCATCGGTCTGAGAAATATCATGTCTCCCCAGGAGATGGAACAAAAAATGAAGGAAAATGGAATTCTATAATTTCAATCAAAACGAACATAAAATAAGTGACACAGGCTTCTGAACAGGCTATAATGAGGATAAAGAATCATATCTTTATGAGTTGAGAGGAAAAACAATGAAAAAAGACAGAGCTTGTGTTGAAAACAGAAGGAGCCGCATCCTGGAATTGATGGAGAAAAATCCCAGGGTGCGGGTAGATGAACTGGCGGAAGCATTAGAAGTTTCTCTTATTACCATACGCAGAGACTTGCAGTATCTGGAAGATAAGAAGCTTCTGGTCCGTACCCATGGGGGGGCCATTGCTTCCGGCAGCCCTGCAGACGAGGTGTCCTTATACCGGAGGCTGATTGCCGAATTTGCTGCAAAATTTGTATCTGATAATGATACGCTGTTTATTAATACCAGCAGCAATGCATTAAAAATACTGGAATACATTACCTGCTCCAATGTAACTGTCATTACCAATAACGGAAAAGCCATTCACTGTGAGCACTCCCCAGAGGTAAACGTTGTGCTGACAGGCGGTGAACTGCGCTTTCCGAAAGAAGCCATGGTAGGAGATTTTGCACTTCGCAATTTACAGACGATCTACGCAAAGAAGGCATTTATCGGCTGCTCCGGAATCAGCGGGGAAAATGGCATGACAACGGAGATCTTTAACGAGGTCAGCATCAACGAAATGATGGCAGGTCATGCAACCCAGGACGTGTATGTCCTGGCCGATCATACAAAGATCGGAAAAAACAGCAGCTTTGTGAGCTGTCCCATTGAAAAAATAAAGTATTTAATTACTGACGAAAAAGCATCTTCAGAGGCTCTGGATTTAATCAGGGAAAAAGGGGTGGAAGTTTTTGTGGTCCGCCGGTCAGATTTTTGAACCAATCATAGTGGAACAATGCCCGGGCTTCCATGTTGATTGCATCTTTTTTGGAGGCAAATTTATGGAAAAGGCATATACCCTTGGATTATATGAGAAATCCATGCCTGCGTGGCTTGGATGGAAAGAAAAGCTGGAAGCGGCAAAAGCTGCCGGTTATGATTTTGTGGAAATCAGCATTGATGAAACCGATGAAAAGTTAAGCCGTTTGTCTATGTCACAGGCGGAACGGCTGGAACTAATCAATATGATGAAGATTGTGGGACTGCCTATCCGTACCATGTGCTTAAGCGGGCACCGCAAATATCCCCTTGGAAGCCACGATCCCGCAGTACGGGACATGGGGATGGAGATTATGAAGAAAGCAATCCAGCTGGCAGATGATCTGGGTGTCAGGATCATCCAGCTGGCAGGCTATGATGTATATTATGAGGATTCAAACGAAGAGACGAAACAGTATTTTCTGGAAAACTTAAAAAAAGCAACGGAGATTGCAGCCCGCTCCGGAGTTATACTGGGATTTGAAACCATGGAGACGGAATTCATGAATACAGTGGAAAAATCCATGGAATATGTAAAGCTGGTATCATCTATGTATTTAAATGTCTATCCGGATATCGGAAATATCACCAACGCAGCCAAAACATACGGAATCAATGCATTAGATGACTTACGCGCAGGGAAAGGTCATCTGGTCGCCATGCATCTAAAAGAAACGGTACCTGGAAAATTCCGGGAGATTCCGTTTGGTACGGGGCATGTGGATTTTGAAAGTGCAATTAAAACAGCATGGGAACTGGGAATCAGAAAGTATGTAGCGGAGTTCTGGTACACTGGAAATACCCAGTGGATGAGGGATCTTTATGATGCCAATAAACGGATGACAGAGATTCTGGATAAACAGTGCAAAGAGGAGTGTGTGGAATGAAAGCAGAAAAAAAGGTGTTGGAGCATTTAACAAAATGTTATTCTGTTGCTCCTCTTTATTATAAAGGCAAAGAGCATTTTCTGGTAGCGGCAGAAAAAGAAGATCCCTGTCTGCTTTTTGATATGGACGGAAATAAAGTGGATACCATCTGGGAGAAACCTGGCGGTACCATGTCCATGGTGCAGGTTCCCGGTACAGACGGGCAGTTTCTTGCAACTCATAGATTTTATTCGCCCAATGATTCCAAAGCGGCAGTAATTGTACTGGTATCCCCGGATGATCCTGGTAAATGGCAGGTAAAGACGATTGCAGTGCTGCCCCATGTTCACCGATTTGACATACTGAAAAGGGGGAAAGCACGTTATCTTCTGGCCTGTACTTTAAAATCCGGTCATGACTATAAGGAAGACTGGTCAAGTCCCGGCAAGGTTTATGCCGCAGTGCTCCCGGAGGATCTTTCCGGTCTTTGTGAGTCCAATCCTTTGAAATTTGAAGTGATACAGGAGGGGATGCTTAAAAATCACGGCTATTACCGGGTGGAAGAAAACGGGGTGGATACAGGGCTTGTGTCCTCTGAAGGAGGAATCTGTCAGTTTGTTCCCCCTGTACAGACAGGAGAGAAGTGGGAGGTACGAAGGCTTCTTGACATCCCAGCCAGTGATGCGGTATTAGTGGATTTTGATGAGGATGGGAAAAAAGAACTAGCGGTCCTGTCCCCTTTCCACGGTGACTGTATTTCCATTTACAAAAAAATGGAGGGCAGTTATCAGAAGGTATACGAGTATGAGAAGCCGGCAGAATTTTCTCATGCAATTTTCGGCGGAAGCTTGTGCACAAAGCCTGCGCTGGTGGTGGGGCACAGGCAGGGGGAACGAAATCTGCTCTGCTTTACCTGGAACAAAGAAAACCAGAAGTATCAATGGGAAATACTTGATCGTGACTGCGGACCAGCCAATGTTCTGCATATGAAAAAAGACGGGGAAGATTTACTGATCAGTGCAAACCGGGAAACCGATGAGATCGCCATGTACCGGATTACACCATAGGAGGAAGGAACAATGCTGGAGGAATTAAAGCGTCAGGTTTATGAAGCCAATTTGGATCTTCCCAGGTATGGTCTTGTAACATTTACCTGGGGGAATGTAAGTGCCATAGACAGAGAAAGTGGATATTTTGTCATTAAACCCAGCGGTGTGGAATATGATAAGCTCCAGCCGGAGGATATGGTGGTTATGGATCTGGAAGGAAATCAGATAGAAGGCAGACTGAATCCTTCTTCCGATACACCTACCCATTTAGAACTTTATAAAGCGTTCAAAGAGATGGGAGCGATCGTCCATACCCACTCTTCCTGGGCGGCAAGCTGGGCACAGGCAGGGAGGGGAATTCCCTGTTACGGGACTACACACGCGGATTATATGTATGGGGAGATTCCGTGTCTTCGCTGCCTGAATGAAGAAGAAATAAACGGGGCGTATGAGAAGAATACGGGGCTTCTGATCGCGGAGTATTTAAACGATAAGGATTATATGGCAGTACCAGCATGCCTCTGCAGGAATCACGGTCCTTTTGTATGGGGGAAGGATGCCAGGGAGGCAGTTCATAACAGCGTTGTTTTAGAAGAGGTGGCAAAGATGGCGGCACGGTGCGAACAAATCAATCCTGATTGTAAGCCGGCACCTTCTTCCCTTTTAGACAAGCACTATATGAGAAAGCATGGCGCCGGTGCATACTATGGGCAGAATTCTGCTGGTTTCTAAAAGAGAATGGACAATTATACCTTTGTGAAGTATACTGAAAGAAAGTTAAAAAGCAGATTTTTCCAGAGAAATTCTGCTAATGCACAAAGGAGGAATTGCTATGAAGAGCATAAAAGCTAAGATATTTCTTAACATGGCTTTAACTGTTTTTTTCTCTCTTACAGCAGTTGGCGGTATCAGTATTTACTTAAATTATTACAGCATGATCGGAACCATGAAACAGTCCATGACGGAGCTGGCGGGAACTGCGTCTGAGCGGGTAGCAAAGGAACTGGATATTTATAAGAATCTTGCTTATGAAGCAGGAAGCATTGCCAGACTTGCTAATCCAGAGACAGGTATAGAAGAAAAAAAGTCCATTATTGACCAGAGATCCAAGACCCACGAGTTCCAAAGGGGGAATATTATAGGAGCGGACGGGATCAGTATCTTTGATGGAAAAGACTATTCTGACAGGGATTATTTTAAACGCTCCATCAAAGGAGAGATGGCGGTATCGGAACCATTAATCAGTAAGGTTACAGGACAGATGACCATTATAATATCAGCTCCTCTGTGGGAGAAGGGGATTCCCGGAACGAAAGTGGTGGGAGTGGTTTATTTTGTTCCTAAGGAGACTTTTTTGAATGATATTGCTGCTTCCATTCAAATCAGTAAGGGTTCCAACGCTTATCTTCTTAACCAGTCCGGAAAGGTGATTGCTGATCCGGATATGGAAAAGGTTTCAGGCGGCATTAATGTGCAGGAAAGTGCTGCAAAGGACTCCGGACTGAAAGAGCTGGCAGCGCTTGAATCGGAAATGACGCAGGGAAAGAGCGGATTCGACCGTTATGAAAGAGATGGTCAGAAGATGTTTCTTTCCTATGCCCCGGTTGCGGGAACGGATGGCTGGAGCATCGGAATCAGTGCCCCCATGTCAGACTTTATGGGATCAACCCAAACAGCAAGTGCTGTTACTCTGATACTGATTGCTCTGTTTCTGGTAATTGCAGCTGTAGTATCAGCTGTCCTGGCAGGCAGGATTGCAAGACCCATTACTGCATGTGCAGGCAGGCTGAAGCTCCTTTCTGAGGGTGATCTTGATTCCCCTGTATCAGATGTGAAAAACAGAGACGAAACAGGTATTCTTGCAGATGCCACCCGGGATCTGGTTCAGAGACTTGGACTGATTATCGGAGACGTGGATTACCTTCTTCACGAGATGGCAGCAGGGAACCTGACTGTCAGCACAACCTGTGATTCGGCATACGTAGGCGGCTTTAAAGGGATACACGAGGCGATGCATCAATTAAAGGCCCAGCTTGGGGATACTCTTTTAAGCATCAGCCACTCTTCCGGGGAAGTGGCAGCAGGAGCGGACCAGGTTTCTGCAGGAGCCCAGGCACTGTCCCAGGGAACCACGGAACAGGCAGGCTCCATAGAGGAGCTGGCAGCGACCATAGGTGACATCGCAAAGCAGGTGGAAGGTAATGCAAAGAGTGCCCAGGAGGCAAGTCTCCAGGCAAAAGAAACTGCAATAGAACTGAAAAGCGGAAAAGAGCAGATGCAGAAGATGACGGAAGCCATGGATGAGATCTCCCAGACGTCCGGAGAGATTGGAAAAATAATAAAGACAATTGAAGACATTGCATTCCAGACTAATATATTGGCGCTGAACGCAGCAGTTGAGGCTGCGCGGGCAGGAGAAGCGGGAAAAGGTTTCGCGGTAGTTGCAGACGAAGTGAGAAACTTAGCTTCCAAGAGTGGGGAGGCATCGAAGAATACATCTGCGCTGATTGAAAATTCCTACCAGTCTGTGCAGCATGGCACAGCCATTGCTTCGGAAACAAAAGAATCGCTGGACCGGATTGCCGCTGCTTCTGAAAGAACCGTATCTCTGATCAATGCAATATCCGAAGCATCAGGGGAACAGGCTGTTTCCATCAGTCAGGTAAATCAGGGCATAGACCAGATCTCAAGTGTAGTCCAGACAAACTCCGCAACAGCCGAAGAAAGTGCGGCTACCAGTGAAGAACTTTCCGGTCAGGCCCAGATTTTAAAGGACTTAATCGACAGATTTCGACTATAATTGATTTTGTTAAAATGGCGTTAAGAATCCTCTTAATCTCTATCTTTTTATGGCAGATATTACTAAAATAGAAGGGCAGAAGGAGGGATGATTTATGGGGTTCATTATTGTTTTGCTTATGGCAGTTTATGCAGTCATCGGTGGACTGACAACGCTTTATCTGTTTTTTAGTTTCCCGGCAGTGATCATCTGGAAATTTTACAGAAAATTTAAATATGGGATTTCTGTTTTTTACTGAAACTGCGATCAAAAGTAACAGGCACCGGATTATCCTGATATCAGGAAATCCGGTGCCTGTCGCAATATATAAGGTCAGATATTGGTGAGCCGTTCAAATAAGCTGTTAACGTTGATACGTCCATAACCCCAGACATTATTGGGGTAAACTTCAGAGGTGCTTCTCATGGCTCCTCTTATGATCAGACGATTCACATCATATCCGGTCAGAGAAGTATAATTTCCTCTTGGAATTCCCCATTCAAGTACCATGGCGATAATTCCCGCTGCGTGGGCGCTGGCAGCACCTGTACCCGTTGCCGTACCATACTGATTGCCTGGAACAGCACATGGGATCTGGTAGCCGGGAGCTGCGATATCAGGCTTAACCAGTCCGCTTCTGGTATAACCTCTGCTGGATTCAGGAAGGATACCATCGGTAAACTGATTATAGGCAGTGACCGTCAGCTGATTGGCGCCATTTGCCGGAGAGGTGATCGTGGTATCCGGATTAGGTATCAGAAAAAATGTATTATCTGAAATGATCGTTCCGTTAGGGAGCCAGCAGTGAAAGGAAAATGCTTCATTTTCCAGACTCTGGGCACGGAAATACCAGACTCCGGGCTGAGGATTTTGAAACCGGATTAAAATAAGCTGATCACCTGTTTCCTCTTCAAAAATGATATTGTTCACCCATACAACGCTTTGCGTAAAAATAAAGTTGAATTTCCGGCAGTCTGCGATTGCAGGATAAATACGCTGGGTTGATTCTCTGTTTGGAGTTGAAATATCAATGGAAATCCGTTCTGGTGCATATGGCCAGATTTCCATCCAGAATTCTTTGTCATTTTCCCCGATTCTCAGTTCAAAATCATTATAAAAGGGAACAACCGTAGTGCTGTTAAAATAATGTCTCTGTTTATTTCCTTCATTACCGGCGGAAACGGATACACCAATCCCCGGAAGCTGTACGAGATAAGTTAAGTAACTGCTTAAAGCACCTTTGCCGTCATGACTTCCCTGGCTTGTGCCTATTGCAATACATATGACAAGAGGAAGGCTCAGTTTCTGCGCGGTTAAAGTAAGATACCTGATACCAAGGATGATATCTGATTCCTGAAAACAGGAAGTATCCTTTGGTATTGAAAAAACACTTTTTAAGTTTTCTTTAGCCTCTTTCAGCTTTACAATGGCAAGCTGGGAGTTGGGAACCACTCCGGAGAAGGTCTGATCGGCACTGAAGCTTCCGGCTGCAATGCTTGCCATAGCGGTTCCGTGCCCACTGGTATCTGCAGACGGAACAATGGAAAAGGGATCTTCTGATGCTATAGCCAGATTAATAGCCTCCCTGCTATACTCACTGCCGAAGGTAAATCCTTCCGGAACCATGCCGGTCTGTATCGTCTGATCCCATATGGAAACGATACGGGTTGTTCCGTCGCTATTTCTAAAAGCGGTATGCTGGTAATCGATTCCGGTATCCACAAACCCCATTAAGACGCCCTGACCGGTCAGGTTTAAAAACGGGTTTCTCTGGACTGTACCGATACCGGATTTTTCTATACTGATGGTGGACTCTATGGTATAGAGAGAGGGAAACGTGTGATAGGGATGGGTTCCCAGATCACAGGGATCTGTCCCTGTTGTGGGTATATGAAGCAGAGAACTTCGCTCTGTAAGTGGAGTGATATTGTCTCCTGTATCATAAGAGGGGACTGATATATTATTAATAATTAAGTCGTAATAATTATTATTCAGTATTTTAATCAAAATCAGACCTCCTTACTGTACCAAATGGATCGATATGCCCCCCTTCAATTTGAGTCTGATCAGATGTTGGTCAGTCTCCGGAACAGGTTATTTACGTCAAGCCGGCCGTATCCCCAGATATTGTTTGGGTAGATGATGGAGCTTTCCCGTGCAGCACCCCGGATGAGCAGACGGTTCACATCATTACCGGTCATAGAGGTATAATTTCCCCTGGGGATTGCCCATTCCAGAATCATGGCGATTGCTCCGGCAGTATGAGCGGCTGCCGCTCCGGTTCCGGTCATGGTTCCGTAGAGATTGCCGGGAACTGCACAGGGAATCTGATATCCCGGAGCTGCAATGTCCGGCTTTACTAATCCGTTCCTGGTATACCCTCTGCTGGATTCAATGAGGATGCTGTCATTGAACTGATTATAAGCAGTGACTGTCAGCTGGTTCGTTCCATTCCCCGGAGAGGTAATGGTGGTGTCAGGATTTGGGTTTAAAAAAAAGGTATTGTTTGAGATGATGTCACCGGAAGGCAGCCAGGAATGAAATGATATGGGTTCGTTTTCCATGCTTTGTACCCGGATATTCCAGACTCCCGGCAAAGGGTTTTGAAAACGGAGGAGAATCAGCTGATCACCGCTTTCTTCTTCAAATATGAAGTTATTTACCCATAATGTACTTTCTGTAAAAATAAAATCAAACTTTCTGCATGAACCAATTGTTGGGAAAATTGGCTGGGTGGATTCCCTGTTTGGAGTGGATACATCAATGGATACACGGCCAAGGGCATAAGGCCATATTTCCATAAAAAACATGGGCTCGTTTTCCCCGATTCTTAATTCGAAATTATTATAAAAAGGAGCTGCTGTTGTATTGTTATAATAATGACGGCTGTTGTTTCCTTCATTGCCTGCGGAAACGGATATTCCGATCCCAGGCAGTATGGCCAGATAATTTAAATAATTGCTTAATGCGTCTGTCCCGTCATGACCACCCTGGCTGCTTCCTAAAGCTATGCAGATGACCAGCGGACGGCTGGCATTCTGGGCATATGTTTCCAGATAGCGGAGACCAAGCATAATATCAGATTCCTGATAGCATATAACGTCCGGGCGCACAAAATTGATATTCCTTAAATTCTGCTTGGGATCTTTTAATTTCACAACTACCAGTTCTGCTTCCGGTACGATACCCGTAAAAGAGTTTTCCGGATTGTATCTGCCGGCGATGATGCTTGCAACAGAGGTTCCGTGTCCTATGGTATCCGTGGTAGGTACGATAGATAAAGGATCATCCGATCTTAAAGCAATGTTGATGGATTCTCTGTTATATTCTGTTCCGAATGTGAAGCCTGCCGGCGGATTATTGCCCTGAATGGATTGATCCCAGATGGAAAGAATCCTGGAAGTATTATCGTTGTAAAGAAACGCCTGGTGTCTGTAATCGATTCCTGTATCAATGATTCCTATAATAATTCCTCTGCCTGTCAGATTGAGAAAAGGGTTTCTCTGCACAGGACCAATACCTGACTTTTCTATGCTGATTGTAGAGTTGAGCGTATACAGAGTCGGAAAAGTGTGATATGGATATTCTCCCAGCAGGCAGGGGGTTGAATCAGCCGCCGGTATATGGAGCAGGGAATGCCTGAAATTAATTAAGGTTACATCTTTTGAACCATAGGTGGGAATAGAAACATTATTAATTATCAGATCATAATAATCGTTATCCAGAATCTTTTCCAAAAGACAGTCCTCCGGTCTGTTTGCCTTATTTTGCTGATCAGATATTTGTAAGCTGTTTAAAAACGTTACTTATGTCAAGCTGACCGTAGCCCCACTGATTGTTGGGATAAGTGTTACCGGGTGAGTGTCTGGCTGCTCTCATCATCATCCGATTAATATCATATCCGGTTAATGTAGGGTAATTCCCTTTAACAATTCCCCACTCCAGGATCATGGCGGCTGCACCGGCTGCGTGAGCTGCTGCTGCGCCTGTACCTTCAGCGCTGCCATATAAATTTCCGGAAACTGCACAGGTCAGCTGAAATCCGGGAGCTGCTATATCTGGTTTGACCATTCCGGTTCTGGTATATCCTCTGCTGGCATCCGGGAGAACGCTGTCATTAAACTGATTATAGGCAGTAACTGTTAACTGATGAGTGCCATTTCCCGGGGAGGTTATGGTTACAGAGGGGTCTGGATTTAAAAAGTAGGTGTCATTGGAAAGTAAAGATCCATTGGGAAGCCAGCAGTGAAAGGAAATCGGTTCTTCTTTTATGCTTTGTACCCGCAAATACCATACCCCAGGCATGGGGTTCTTAAAGCGTATCAGAATTACCTGATTACCTGTTTCTTCTTCAAAAAGAATATTATTGACCCATAGGATACTCTGGGTAAAAATAAAATTAAATTTTCTGCATTCACGAATGGAAGGATAAATTCTCTGTGTTGATTCCCGGTTTGGAGAAGAAATATCAATGGATATCCGACTGGACGCATAGGGCCAGATTTCCATCCAGAACTGCTTATCTTTTTCACCGATCTTCAGTTCAAAATCGTTATACCAGGGAATCTGAGTGGTATTATTGTAGTAATGTCTGGCTTTATTCCCTTCATTGCCGGCTGATACCACAAAGCAAATCCCGGGATCCTGTATTTTAGCTGTTATGTAGCTGCTGAATGCACCGTTTCCGTCATGCCCTCCCTGGCTGCTTCCAAGGCAGATACATATAATAACTGGTTTTGCTGCTTTTTCAGAAACTGACAGTATATAGCGGATTCCCAGATAAATATCTGATTCCTGAAAACAATAGGCATCTTCGGGAACAAAGAATATATTTTTTAAATTATTTTTTGCTTCCTTCAGTTTCACAATAACAAGCTCTGAAGATGGAACAATTCCGGAGAAAGTACGGTTTGCTGAGGGGGATCCTGCGGCTATGCTGGCCATTGCAGTTCCGTGGCCGTTTGTGTCAGCGGAAGGAACAACGGATAACGGCTGTTTGGATAATAACGCTTCGTTAATCTGTTCTTTTTTGTATTCGCTTCCAAAGGTAAAGCCGTCCGGTACCGTTCCTTCCTGTATAGTCTGATCCCAGATGGAATAAATACGGCTGGTTCCGTCCGGATCCTGGAATGCAGGGTGTGTGTAATCAATGCCTGTGTCAATCATGCCGACCAGAACGCCTTTACCAGAAAGATTTAAATGAGGGTTTTGCTGAACGGTACTGATCCCTGATTTTTCAAGGCTTACTGTGGATTCCAGTACATATAAGGAAGGAAAGCTGTTAGATGGATGGGTTCCTAAGTCACAGGGTTCCGGGGACAGTATTGGTATATGAAGCAGGGAGTAGCGTTCATTCAGCGGGGTTACATTATCGCCGGTATTGTAATCAGATATTATTCTATTGCTGATAATAAGGTCATAGTAGTTATTGTCCAGAATTTTGTTCAACAGAGGTCCTCCCGTCTTATACTGAGGGCATATATGATAAGTTTATGCAGCAGGAATTCTATTATGAAAGGAGAGGCCGGAAAGGAGAAATAACTGCTTCCGTCAGATGTTGGTAAGCCGCTGAAAAAGTTCATTAATATCTAACATGCCGTACCCCCAGATATTATTTGGATAAGCAGTAGAAGGATCCCGCCTTGCGCCCCGGGTGATCAGGCTGTTAATTGTACTGCCTGACAAGGTTGTATAATTTCCTCTGGGAATTCCCCATTCTAAGATCATGGCGATGACTCCGGCTGCATGGGCGGCGGCGGCACCTGTGCCGGTCAGTGTTCCATAATGATTACCAGGAAGCGCACAGGGGATCTGGTATCCCGGAGCGCTGATATCCGGCTTAACTAAGTTATTTCTGGAATAACCTCTGCTTGATTCAATCAGTATACTGTCATTAAACTGATTATAAGCGGTTACTGTCAGCTGATGAGTTCCGTTTCCTGGTGATGTGATTGTGGAGTTGGGATTGGAATTTAAAAAAAAGGTCTCATCGCTGATAAGACTGCCTGCAGGCAGCCAGGAATGGAAGGACAGGGGTTCATTTTCCATGCTTTGAACATGAAAGCTCCAGATCCCCGGCATCGCGTTCTGAAAGCGAAGCAGAATCAGCTGGTCGCCGCTTTCCTCCTCAAAGCTCATATTGTTAACCCACAGGACAGAGGGGGTAAAAACAAACTTGAATTTTCTGCATTCCCCCAGTCCTGGACGGATGAGCTTGGTTGATTCCCTGTTGGTGGTGGAAATGTCTATGGAAAGCCGGCCAAGAGCAGTGGGCCATATTTCCATAGAAAACATTTTATCTTTTTCTCCGATTCTCAGTTCGAAGTTATTAAAAAACGGTTCCTGACCCGTGGAATTAAAGTAATGCCTTCTGGAGTTTCCCTGATTCCCTGCTGAAACGGCAATTCCATATCCGGGAAGGCGTACCAGATAATTTAAGTAATTGCTGAAAGCACCGCTGCCGTCATGCGCACCCTGACTGCTCCCAAGAGCAATGCAGACGGCAAGGGGACGGTTTACTTTTTGTGCGATATATTCAAGATAACGCACACCCAGGATGAGGTCTGACTCCTGATAACAGGGAATATCCTCCGGTACAAAATAGATGTTTTTTAAATTAGCCTTTCCATCCTTCAGCTTGACAATCACCAGTTCGGCTTGGGGAACAATACCGGTAAAGGTCTGTTCTTCCTCCGGCATTCCGGCAATAATACTGGCAATTGCGGTACCATGCCCGTCTGTATCTTTTGAGGGAACGATAGACGATGGATTTTCAGAAACCAAAGCCAGGTTGATCATTTCCCTGGAATACTCCGTTCCAAACGTGAACGTATCTGGCGGTGTTCCATCCTGAATGGACTGGTCCCATATGGAAAAAATTCTTGTAGTGCCGTCTTTAAACAGAAATGTCTGGTGCTGATAATCTATACCTGTGTCAATCACACCGATGATAATTCCCCGCCCGCTGAGATTCAAAAATGGATTGCGCTGTACTGCTCCGATCCCCGATTTTTCGATGCTGATGGTGGAGGTGGTGGTATAAAGCGATGGAAAGCTGTAATAAGGATATTTACCAAGGTTACAGGGATC
Source organism: uncultured Clostridium sp. (assembly GCA_963523075.1). Classification (GTDB taxonomy): domain Bacteria; phylum Bacillota; class Clostridia; order Lachnospirales; family Lachnospiraceae; genus Lacrimispora. The sequence continues at coordinate 186,686 of CAURBW010000002.1, read as the reverse complement.
TGCATTTCCTACAGGAACATTAAGCAGAGAATGCCTGATGCTTAATGGCGTGATATTATCCCCTGTGTCATACAGAGGCACAGAGACATTATTAATAATAAGATCATAATAATTATTGTCCAGGATTTTTTCCAAAAAGAGGCCTCCGTATATAATAGTCAGGGGTATTTGTTCTATATTATGCGGAAAAAAAGTGAATATGAGAGGGCGGGGCAGTTGGCGGGGCAGGTTTTTAATAGGGAAAGTGCTGAATTTAATGGATGAAATCAGATTAATAAAACCGACAATTGAATATGCAGATGATATTATGAGATATCGTCAGGAGTTTTTGGATTTAAACGACAGCCTGGATGGATGTGGAATTGATTGCCATTCGATTAACAGATAATAAAATTATCGGAGTTATAGACTTCAGACATCACATCAATCATCCCATTTTAAGTGTTTGGGGTGGACATATTGGTTACTCAGTTAGGCCTGACGAAAGAAAAAAAGGGTATGCGAAAGAAATGCTTCGCCAAAATCTGAAAAATTGTAAAGCATTTGGTTTGGATAAAGTTTTAATAACCTGTAATTATGCTAATATAGCAAGTGAGAAAACGATTATTGCAAATGGCGGAGTTTTTGAGAAGGAAGTATACATTGATAGCAACAGGCTGAAACGGTATTGGATTCAACTATAAATATTATTAGCCTGACCTTAATCTAAGGCTTTTGAATGTAGTATTGAGTATTAATAACAAGCCACATCTGAGCATCGAATTTCATAATTGTCCAAAGAGACAGGCCCTGGAGATTGAATTCCGGAACCAGCCTGGCTCGTGCATCGTAGCTTCTTGCGTCTTTAAACCATATGACATGTAAAACTCCATCACTATCCATATAGTAGAAATAAGGAGATTGCGACGGTTCATTAAATTGTATTGCAATATTGTTGTCTGCTGCTATTTGTACCGCGTCATTATTGGTTAATACGGTAGCCCCTGTGGCTCCTGGAATATAAGGAAGTGTCCAATCATAACCAGCGGTTGTGATCCCCAGAAATATTTTTTCAGGAGGAATAATAGTTACGACATAATTTAATAAATCCATGAGTAAATTAACGGGAAAAATTGAGCTTGGATATCCAAAAGTTCTGGCCCAGTCATATGAGGCAAATATAATTCCGTCGACATATTCAGATAATTTTGAATAGTCCAGTTGATCAAAACTCATGCCAGTGTTATCTGCATTTGTAACAGGTGTAATGGTAACCAGCATTCTATAGCCTTCTGAATGAAAAACCTGATATGCTCTCTTCAAATACTGTGAAATGCTGTTGATGTTGTCATAATTGACGTCATCAATATATATGTTTATGCCATGATATCCTTTCTCTTTTAGTATTTGCAGAGATTTTTCAATATGAAGATCCTGTATCTGTGAATTATTTAAAATGGAATGGTTCGCCTCACGATTAACCATTCCATCTTCCGTAATGGTCGAAACAAACATAATTGGCGACACACCATATGATATAGCCAGCTGAATAAGTTCCGTATCGTCAGCAGCAGGAATTATTCTCCCCTCGGCTGTAGCCCTGTAATTGAAGATTGTCAGATAGGATAGAAAAGGAAGTGTTTTTATTAAGACGGATTTGTCTATATAACTAAAAGTATATCCGCTGGTGATTATGGAGTGTGTTCTGTTTGTCTGATATTGTATAACAATGGTTTCCCCTGCGTAGAGATGTTCCTGATCAGAGAGGAAGGGGTTGTTTCTTAATATTTCCATAGGTGAAACATTATGCTGCTCTGCAATACTCTCCAAAGAATCACCAGGACGGACTTTGTAGGTGGTCTCAGGCTGTACAATCACAATGGTTTGGCCAATTGCCAAATTTTCCGGGTTTGTGATTCCATTTTCCATTATTAATCTGTCAGCAGATATCTTATAATATTCTGATATTGAATCGATGGTTTCACCGGATTGAACAACATGTATGATCATGGATTCCCTCAAATGATATTATTAATACAATTATATGCTGGTCTTACATATTCATAACATGGTAATTTAGATATTATATCATTTTCGGACTGCATCTTTATGCTTCAGACAAAAATAGCGGAATCCCTGTATTTACAAGTGATTCCGCTATAGTTTGGCGCAGTGATTTTTTCTATTTATAATTCATGAAGACTTTGATAATGTCATCCCGGTTTTCAGCCTGATCACATAAAAGCATAAATTTATCATTGACTGCACTTGCTTCTATCTTAGTACCTAATCCCTGTATGGTAACGTATCCATTTTCAATTAAACTTTTGTAGCTATCCGATTCCTTATCATATTCGTATATTGCTACTGTATCATATTTAGCACCGCTTACTGCGCCTAATGCTTCAGCTGGTACACCTGCCGCTTCTCCTTGGATCATGTTGTTTTCTTTCAAGTAGCTGGCAAGGCTTTCCAAAGAATTTGCAGCAGCTGTCGGCGCCGTCTCTAAATCTTTTGCTTTACTTTCTATGCTTTCGCTCAGACTCTCAACTTTTTCCTGTAATTCATGAGTAGTTTCAACCTGCGTTGGTGTCGGGGGAGTTTCTGCAGAGGGGGCAGCACAGGCAGATAGAAGTGATGCAGTGATAATAAAAACAGGCAAAGATTTATCTATTTTCATACTTATTTACCTCATTTCTTTTGTGTTTCATTAAAAAAGCCAATTATTTTCAAGTAGTTTAGAGAGCTATACTGCGGTTTCTCCTTTCATTTGCACTGGGGTCTTAAAGGAACCTGTATATACAGTATAAAATAAATGGGAAATTTTTACAATAATAAGGTGAAATCAAATGGAACAGGGAGAAGGGCAGTAAAAGATCTGTTTTTTAATATACAGGCTATGTTGAAGGAGCAGGAGAGAAAGACTGGCTAAACTGGAAGCAGCACCCGGAGAAGCGTGGAGCGGCATGAAACGTACAATCACTAATATAATAGTAGGGGCAGTAGTCGGAACACTTGCGACCGGAATATTTTATATTATAGCTAATTTATAAGGAGGAAAAAGGAATGAACAAAGAATATTTAGTAAGATGGGGTAAGGCTGCAGGAGTCAGGGCAATAAAAACTATGGCGCAAACTGCGATTGCCACGATAGGCACCACAGCAGCAATGTCTGAAGTTAACTGGGTTATGGTTGCTTCTACAGCTGGTTTAGCCGGAGTTATGTCATTGCTTACATCAATTGCCGGATTACCTGAATTAAAATAGTTTTATTGCACTCGTCTTAACTTACGGACCTGGGATTATCCTGGGTCCTATTTGATTGAGGAGTGAATTATTATGAGGGATACATTATTATGCCATTTTCGGACGGTGTGCAGCATTGGTCTGTGTTTTATTAAGAAAATTATTAAAAACAAAACCACCGGAATCCCCTGTATTTACAAGTGATTCCGGTGTTTTGGCTGTTTATAGAAAAATGGAAGTAATGGGGCTCGAACCCATGACCTTTCGCGTGTGAGGCGAACGCTCATCCCGGCTGAGCTATACTTCCATTTCGTGGAGATAGCGAGACTCGAACTCGTGGCCTATGCGTTGCGAACGCATCGCTCTCCCAGCTGAGCTATATCCCCTTGTCTAAATTATAGCATGAAGATTCTGAATTACAAGTATTATTTGCACAAATTGAAAAATATTTTTCTGACTTTTATGTGGATTTTGTTGCATGAATTTTCCATTTCTGAAAGAAAGGGAGGCATCAAAGCATGATGCCCCTCTGTCTCATTCTTATAGAATTTTATTAATCTGTCCGCCTTCCATCCACCTTTTCAGATTCTCAAATACGATATCGGCTCTTAACTTCATGGATTCTGCAGATGCAAAAGCGATATGAGGAGTAACGATGGTATTCTTGCAGTTTAAAAGCGGGTGAGCAGGATCAATCGGCGGTTCATTCTCAAAAACATCGATTCCTGCTCCTGCCAGACAGCCGTTATTTAAAGCCTCAGCAAGGGCTTCAGAATCCACAACCGGACCTCTTGCAGCATTAATAATATAAGCTCCCCGTTTCATTCTGGCGATGGTATCTTTGTTGATCAGATGACGGGAATCCTCATTTAACGGACAGTGGAGACTTACGATATCGGAGCTGGAAAGAAGTTCTTCCAGAGATACAAATTCCATGAAGTCCGGTTCGTTTCCGGTGATGGTACGTTTGTATCCCAGAACACGGCATCCAAAGGCTTTGCAAAGCTCTGCAGTCCTTGTTCCGATTGCGCCGGCTCCGATAATTCCCACTGTTTTTCCCCTCAGCTCGCAGCCTACCAGACCATCTTTTGTCTTTCCTTCCCGGCAGCGGGTATCTGTCTTTATAACATTGCGCAGAAGTGAGAGCATAAGACCTAATGTCAGTTCTGCCACAGCTTCTGTTGAGTAACCGGCTGCATTGCTGACAGCAATATTATTATTTCTCGCAGCTTCCAGATTCACATGATCAACACCTGTAAAAGCAACATCTATAAATTTTAAGTTCTTACAGGCACTTATTACTTCTCCGCTCAAGGGCATATTGGCAATCATAATGACATCGGCATCCTGAGCTTCTTCAATCTGAACGTTAGCATCCGTATTTTTTTCAAAAGCTGTAAAACTGTGGCCTGCATCGGTTAAAGGCTTTGCATATTCATTAAGCAGGCTGTCCGGAATCCCAAGAGATTCTAATAGTACGATATTCATATGTATCACTCCGATCATTGATTAAATTACAGGCTTTGATAAAAATGATCCTGTAAAAATGATTATAGCACCAGTCGATTCAATTAAAAAGGAATAATTAGGTATTTCCATTATCTGAAATCTGTATTATAATCGCATAGAAACGAAAATCAGGCGAAAATAATACAAAAGAGTTTTAACAGAAAGGTATGAACTATGAATCGATTCGATCCTGTGATTAGCGGAGAACTTGCAAAGAAAATAATCAGCATAATACTATTGGCCGTTATTGTGTATTTCTTTAAAGGAATGCTCAATCAGTTTCTGCTGATATTTATGGTTACATTTATTTTTGGGCAACTACAAAAATTTATCTACGAAAAGGTAAGAAAACATTGTAACATCAGCCGAAAGCTTGTCACAATTATTTTGTATCTGATCTTTTTACTTATTTTTATCATCAGCGTGATTGTCTATATTCCAAAGGTTACTCAGCAGCTGATTGATGTAATCAGTTTGATTTCTACTTTTGATTTCAGCCAGCTGCAGAACTACGATCGTTTTAATCTGCTGAGCAGTATACCGGAGGATCAAATCAGTGAGTATATTCGTCTGGCTGAAGGACATCTTCTGAATTTTGTGACAACCGCCGGTACGTTCAGTATCAATTTTCTGCTGTCTCTGCTGATCAGTTTCCTGTTTCTGCTGGAAAAGGAGGAGATTGTGGCATTTTTTAAACATATGGAGCAAAGTAAAGTATCATTTCTCTATGAATATTTTACGTTTTATGGCAGAAAATTTTTGAATTCCTTTGGTAAGGTGATTGAATTGCAGATCATCATTGCATTCATTAATTCCTTTTTGTCTGTTGTAGCATTAACGATTATGGGATTTCCCCAGACCCTGGGACTTGGAGCCATGATATTTATACTTGGACTTGTTCCGGTTGCAGGCGTGATCATATCTATGATACCTCTTTGCATTATAGCGTTTAACATAGGAGGTGCGGTTAAAATCATTGAGGTCATTATAATGATCTTAGTGCTCCATTCACTGGAGACCTATGTGCTCAATCCTAAGTTAATGTCCGCAAAAACCAAACTGCCGGTATTTCTGGTTTTTCTTATTCTGATGGTCAGTGAGCATTATATTGGACTGTGGGGGCTGCTTTTGGGCATTCCGCTGTTTATGTTCTTATTGGATATTTTAGATATTAAAGTCAAGAAGGATTAACTGACGGACAGTGAGATCAGATAAAGGGTGCTGCAGCATAGCTTCTATTGGAGCAGCACCCTTTTTCCAGACATCAAGCGCTTTATAACGATCCGCGAAAGCAGCAATGGTTTATATTACATAAGCAGGCTGTGAAAAGAATCGGCCAGCTGGTTTGCGGCTTCCATACCTGTATACAAGGCTCCCTGCATCCAGCCATGTTTCGTGGATAAATGTTCACCGGCAAAGAAAATCCTTTGATTAAATTCAGGCTTCAGCATCTCATAAGCAAACAATTCTTTCTGCCCTGGGAGTGCCTCAGCAAAAGCCCCCCGGTTGAAAGGCTCATTATCCCAAACTACTGTCTTATGGTCTGCCACTATGGAATCTAAAAATCCCCTTGGCAATCCGTGAACTTCTTCCACGCTTTCTTTTATAAATTCAAATCGAAGGTTTTTCTGCATATTTCCCACTCGTGTTGCATTTAAATGATAATTATAGGAAGCGATCAGTACCCCAGGTTCATTTGGCGGGCAGGAGGTAGGATCCGGACATAAAAGGTGGTCTCCCGGATAGAAGATGTACTGAATCGGCAGATCTGTCAGGGAAAATCCGCCCACCATTCGTCCATAATCGGTATCCTGTTCCCAAAACCGCTCCTTGCAGAAAAAAAATGTTTTTTGTGAATTCGTATAATTATATTCTAAAATGGCCTGCATTTTCGGATTACTGAAACGTGGTTTGATATCCACTTCCCTCAGGGTAGAATAAGGGATTGCACATATCACATAATCAAACGCATCTGCAGTTTGGCTTAAATCCTGAACATTGCGATGGGACAGGACAATCTGGCTGCTGTTCTGCAGTTGATAAATGCCAGTAACCGTCTGACCTGGCCAGTAAGTAACGGTGCCTAGCTGAGAGGACGGAATATTTTGATATTGGGGTAAATTGTCTGTGTAAAAGGATTGGATAAATGCATAGGGCAGATTTACAATACCGCCTTCTATGGTATAGGTGTTGCGGTAGTCAATGGTATACTCCTCCTGGACCGTTTCAGCGTAACTGGCATCAATCAGAGACCCGGTTCCCGGATCGACCCCTGAGATCAGGCTGATCGCGCCCTGGCTGAGACCCAGATTTTCCAGAGTCTGCCGTACGGAATAGTTCATAAAAGGCAGATATTCCGGGGAATATTCCGGTAAAATCCGTATCAGCTCTGACCGGATATCAGGGGGAAGCTGCATCATGGGATACAAAAAGGCGTAGTCATTAAGCTCTGCCCAGGGAGTGCTTCGTTCCTGGGGAGTCAAATCGTATAGAGGATAAAGCATCTGCTCGATGGAGTCTGATGTTCTCAAACGGGTATTATGTACGTATATAAAGTTGTTACGCTGCCTTAAAGACAGAGGACGGGTATTTAAGCCAAACAAATTGATATAGTGCCAGGTGGTTTCATGGGTGACCGGTATTCTATGAGCACCGAATTCGTTATAGTATTTACCTACTGAATCAAAATACCAGGTATAAACCCTTCCCCCGATTCTGGTGTCATTTGCCTCCAGAACCGTAATATCCGCTCCCAGCTTGCGAAGCTCGAATGCAGCGGATAAACCGGCAAGGCCGCCTCCTATGACGCCGATTTTTATACCTTTTAGTTCTCCCGGCCGTGCATAATTTGTAATATCGGGGGGAGGGCTCAGTAAACGAACAATATATTCGTAATCTTCCTGCCTGCCGGCCGTTTCCAATGAATTTCTGATCATTTCCTGCCGCTGTTCATTTGTGGGATTCAATACCTGATTTAATGGAATAGCCATAGATGACACCTCATAATGTGACTTACAAGGGGACAATTGCATGCAGCAATGTCCCCTTTATAATTTATTTCACTGCCTTCTCAGAAAAATCAGTTGTAACCAGTTCCTCATAAGGAACCCGGTCTTTCAACTGGCCAGCCTCCTCCAGAATATTTTCTAAAAGCTCAAAGCTGTCTTTGTTAAATACAGTATCTTTTTTCCAGGTATCCTGTGCTTTGTAACGGTCCACGATGGAAGCGATGGTTTTTACATCGGTTTCCTTGAACTGAGGCTGTATTACCTTTGCGATTTCTTCAGAAGAATGAGAATTTACATATTCCAGACCCTTTTGAATTGCATTGGTAAATTTCTGTACTGTCTCCGGATTCTTTTCCAGGTAACTTTTCCTTGCGCTGTAAGCGGTATATGGAATATAGCCGGAGTCTACTCCCAAAGAAGCGACTACGAAACCATTCCCCTCTTTTTCCAGCCCTGTAGCGAACGGTTCAAATTCAACGGTATAATCTGAATCATTGCTGGTGAAGGCTGCTGCAGTCAGTCCGAAGTTAATGCTTTGATCGATTGTCAGATCAGCAGCGGGATCAATTCCGTTTTTTTTCAAAATGTATTCAAATACCATTTCCGGCATACCGCCGGCTCTGCCGCCCAGTACTTTTTTCCCTTTTAAGTCCGTCCATTCAAAATCAGGCTGTTCACTTCTTCCAACAAGGAAATTGCCTGCCCGCTGAGTCAGCTGTGCGAAATTAACTGCGTAATCCTGGGAACCGTTTGCATAAGTATAGATTGAGGCCTCAGAGCCCATAAAACCAATATCTGCATCACCGGATATGAGAGCGGTCATAACCTTGTCGGCACCGGCTCCGTTGACTAAGGTTAAATTGATACCCTCGTCCGAGAAGTATCCCAATTCAATGGCTGCATATTGAGGGGCATAAAAGATGGAATGGGCAACTTCGTTTAATTTGACCGGGGTCAAATCTGATGCTTTTGCTTTATAACCGCAGGCGGTTAAGCTGAGTAAAGACGCTCCGGTGAGAATGGCCATAATAACAGAACAACAGGCTTTTCTCATAAAATCCTCCTTTTTCAAATCTTAATACTACATTGTATTGTTATAATATGATAAGGTACCTTGTCTTGAAAAATTTTAAACCAGAAAGGTCTGGGCGGATACATGGGAAAAAAGAGGCCTGATCTGTTTTCTTGACGTTGTTCTGCAGCCGGTTAAGCAGCAAACGACCATTAATGCAGCCAGAAAGATTACAATTGGTTTTTTCATTTGATTCTCCTCCATTCATCCTCCTGTTAAAATTCTATGTAATCTGACAGGCAGAGTTTACGAACTATTCCATATTTTCTTATTTAAAGATGGTATATGAAGGTAAACTGTGATATACTGCTATAGTAAAATTTACAAAAGCAGGAGAAATGCAATGAAATATCGTATGATAGTGCTTGATTTGGATGGGACGCTGACGAACCGGGATAAAGAGATCACGCCCAGAACAAAAGAAGCACTTTTTGAGTTACAACGTTTGGGCGGAGTGATTGTTCTGGCTTCCGGCCGTCCCACTTATGGGATCATGCCTGTTGCAAAAGAATTAAATCTTCATGAGACAGGCGGTTACATCTTATCCTTTAACGGAGGACGCATCATAGACTGTAAATCAGGAGAAACAATTTTTGCAAAGGAACTGCCGGTATCCTCCAACCAGAAGATCATCCGTATGGCGAAGGAACATGGAGTTAATATCTTAACTTATGAAGATGACTTAATCATAACCGGGAATGCCAGCGATGAATATGTGGGTAAGGAATCTGCTGTTAATAAACTGGCTGTCAGGGAAGTGGAAGATATGGAACGCTATGTACAGTTTCCGGTAGTTAAATATCTGATGCTGGAAGAGGGGGACTATCTTGCCATGGTAGAACCAAAAGTTAAGGCGGCGCTTGGACGCGATTACAGCGTTTACCGTTCAGAACCCTATTTCCTTGAAATACTGCCAAAAGGAATTGATAAAGCAGCAAGCCTGGAACGGCTTCTTGCACATCTTAATATGAGCCGGGAGGAGATGATTGCCTGCGGCGACGGTTATAATGATTTATCTATGATTGAGTACGCCGGGCTGGGGGTGGCCATGGAAAATGCAGTTTTGCCTGTAAGAAAGGCGGCTGATTATGTGACTGCTTCCAACAATGACGATGGTATCGCTTTGGTAGTGGAAAAATTTATGCTTTCCTGATGCCTCAGGGGGTGGATTTTATAACGTTAATATGTTAAAATACAGTTAGACCATAAGGAATAAAAAGGGGATAGATCTCATATGAATAAAAAAATTAAGACAGATGCAGTTGACCATCTGTTTGAAGCAATTTTAACCTTAAAAACACCGGAGGAGTGCTATACGTTTTTTGAGGATGTATGTACAGTCAATGAACTGCTGAGCCTGTCTCAGAGATATGAGGTGGCTAAAATGCTCCGTGAAGGCAGAACCTATCTGGAAATCGCAGAGAAGACGGGAGCGTCTACTGCTACCATCAGCCGTGTAAACCGTTCCTTGAATTACGGGAATGACGGTTATGATATGGTATTTAAGCGTCTGGAAGAGAAAAAAGAGGTATAATAAAACAGGGGACAAGTCCGTTTGCCGGTTCTTGTTCCCTGTTCGTTTATTTTTTCTTCTTTAATGAAGGTTCCTCTCTTAAATCGTCGATGAGCTGTTCGATCACCTGCTTCTTTACATATACGTCAAAAGAAAGCTCGCAGATCCAGGAAAAGAGACGCAAATATTCTAAGTCCTCCCCCTCAATTCCTTTCTCTTCGTAGGTCTTGCAGGAATGCTGATATTTCTCCAGTATGTCGGATTTGATACGTTCTAAGTCTGCTTCTTCCTGTGAGAATATCTCTTTATAGACTTCCTCCAGGGGCATTCCGTCAGAGGGATTAAAGTGCTTATCAGTAATTGGTCTGAAAAGCTGCTCAATATCATTAAAGGATAATAAATTTTTAAAATAGTAGATGAATATAAGCAGAAGTATATGCTCTTTTGTATATTTCTTTTTGCTGGGAGCCGGAAGAAGATTATTCTTTGCATAATTGTTGATCATCGTTTTTGTTAAGACCTTATCATCCGGGTAGCGTTTTGTATCACTCAAATGCTTATCCATGAAAGTAGTGACCTGATCCATATATAAATCAATATTTGGAATGGTTTCCGGTGTGATATACCGTAATCCATCCAGATGCTCTAAGATTTTCTGTAATCGTTCCTCGTTGGTTTTCATATGTCCTCCGTTCTGCACGGGAAAGCTCCGCACATGTGATAATCCCCTTAGTCATATTATATAGTATTCAATACCAGATGACAAGAGGTAAAAACAACCCTCAAGCTAAATATTTTTGAGTATACCAAAAATATTTTCTTGACTTTTGAGGAATGTGTGTTAATCTAGAAATATCATTGTAATGAACGAAAGGAGATACATAATTATGAAAAAAGTTTTGGCGACAGAAAAGGCTCCGGCAGCAATTGGTCCTTATTCTCAGGGAGTTCGCGGGGGCGATTATGTGTTCGTGTCCGGTCAGCTTCCCATTGACCCGGCTACCGGTACATTTGCAGGTGAGGATATTGCATCTCAGACGAGACAGTCTTTAACAAATATAAAGGCCATATTGGAAAGCGGCGGTTTATCCATGGATCAGGTGGTTAAAACGACCGTATTATTAAAGAATATCAATGATTTTGCGGCTATGAATGAAGTATATGCAACCTTTTTCCAGGGTGAATGTCCTGCCAGAGCAGCATTCGGAGTGGCAGATCTTCCCAAAGATGCGTTAGTGGAGATTGAAGCCATCGTTTATTGCGGAGAATAAAAAGTAATATGGAATAGTAAGAAAGGGGATGCCGGCAAACAGGTATTCCCTCTTTTGCGTTTTATGAAATTTTCCCTCCTGAAAGGAGCATTCACGGACAACATGTAGAAATAAAGGGCTTTTTGCGAAAGAAATGGGTTGCATATTGGCAGACTTATATTATAATTAATTGAGGAAGCAGGATTGGTCCGCTTTTTTATCTTAATAAAGTAATTGATCTATGAATTTAAACAGGAAGTTGGTACTTTAAGGATGAGATTTGAAGAAACGGCAGAGGAGTATTTAAGCCGTATCCCGATGTGGACGAAAAAGAAGAATTCACTGGAAGTGATCAGGAAGTTTTTGGAAGAGATGGGCGATCCTGATGAAACCATGAGAATCATTCATGTTGCCGGGACCAATGGGAAAGGTTCAGTCTGTGCCTTTTTGCAGTCTGTATTCTTAAGTGCAGGATATAAAGTGGGTACATTTACCTCCCCTCATCTGATCGAGATCAGAGAACGGTTTTGTGTGAATGGAGAGATGGCATCAGAATCAGCTTTTTTAGACAGTTTCCGGACAGTGAAAGCACTTTCTGAACGGCTGATGGAACAAGGGTACAGCCATCCGTCTTATTTTGAATTTTTATTTTATATGGCCATGGACTTATTTCAAAAGTCAAACGTATATCTTGTTATACTGGAAGTCGGATTAGGAGGAAGACTTGATACAACCAATGTCATCCGAAGACCCCTGGTATCTGTCATCACTTCCGTCAGCCTGGACCACACCGAATATTTAGGTGATACAGTGGAACAGATTGCCTGGGAGAAGGCAGGAATCATTAAGAAGAAAATTCCGGTGGTTTTTGACGCAAACCGGCAGAATGTTTCGGAAGTGATCCGGAAAAGGGCTGTGGAACAGGAAGCTCCTTATTATGAGACGGACAGGCAGTGCTACCGGATCACCGGTTCAGAAAACAATTGTTTTCATGCAGAATTTACTGGTATAAAAGGAGACGTGTACAAAGCAGTGATTCCCTCTCCTGCAGAATATCAGGTTATGAATGCACTTCTCGCTTTACGGGCAGTGGAAGTATCCGGCCTGTTGGAAGATACGGAACCAGAAAGAGCAAAAGACCAGATCAGGGAAGGTTTCCTTAGAATGCGGTGGCCTGCAAGGATGGAAGAGGTTCAGCCTGGAGTTTTTCTGGATGGGGCACATAATCCAGGGGGAATTGAGGAGTTTGTAAAGACCGCCTCTGACTTGTGTGCAGTCAGAAAAAAGAAAGCAAATATCATATTTTCTGCTGTATCCGATAAGAATTATCATGATATGATAAGGATCATTGCAGCCGGTCTGCCGCTTCATGAAGTGGCAGTAACCCATATAGATTCTGACAGAGGAACAGAAACAGAAACAGTTTTTCAAGAGTTTGAAGAAGTGGTTAATTGCAGGATAACAGGATTTCAGAACGCAGAAGATGCATTATTCTATATGCTTCATAATCAGGATGAGGATCATCTGCTGTTTTGTGCAGGCTCCCTGTATTTAATGGGTGAGATAAAAGCGGTTTTAAGGAGGAATGGATATGATTGATTTTGATTCTGAGATTAATGACTACAGGCCAAGCCTGGAGGTCGATGCAGTTGAAGATGCCATTGTAAGAAGTGATTTAACGGATATGAATGATCTTATGATGAATCTAATAAAAGAAGTCAGCAAGGAATAGGCGGATAAAATATGGATTATGAAAGAAAAATCCGGGTGATTGCAAACAGCTATTATAATATGGGATTGGAGAAGGCTAAGTTAAGAGATTTAACCGGATCAGCCGATTGTTTAAAAAAATGTCTTCATTTTAATAAATATATGACAGACGCGAGGAATCTTCTTGGCCTCATCTACTATGAGGTGGGAGAGGTCGGCGACGCACTGGTTCAATGGGTTATCAGTAAGAATTTACAGCCCGAAGATAACCGTGCAGACTACTACCTGGAAGCAATTCAGAAGAAAAAAGGCACCATGGATCTGGAGCGAAAGGCAGTTCGCCGGTTTAATCAGGCGCTGGCTTACGTCAAAAGCGGCAGTGAGGATCTTGCCATTCTGCAGCTTAATAAAGCGGTTGAGGACAAGCCTAATTATGTAAAAGCCCAGCTTTTAACTGCTCTTTTGTGCATCGTCAGGGAGGATTACCAGAAGGCGGGTAAAGCGGTAAATAAGGTGCTTTTAATTGATCATAATCATCCGAAAGCACTTTATTATAAATCAATTGTAAAAGAGACCGGTCCCAAGGCAAAGCCAGAGCGTGAACCGGAAAAAAGAAAACTTAAGAATGTGTTATCTCACAGACAGATGCAGGATGATGATGTTATTATCCCCCCGAGCTATAAAGAAAACACCAGGGATCAGGCGGTTTTAAATATTCTGGCAGGCCTTTTGCTTGGAGCTGCAGTCGTGTTCTTCATGGTTATGCCGGCGAACACAAAATCCATCAATGATAACCATAATAAAGAGATGTTAAAATACAGCGAGCAGTTAAGCCAGGCCAATCAAAAGGCGGATCTTTTAACCCAGCAGCTTAATTCTCTGGAATCAGAAAAAAAGACAGCGGAGGAATCCCTGGCATCCTTAACCAATAACTCTGACAGTGTTTTAGCCCAGTATCAGGCTGTGATCGGTATCTTACAGGCTTATAAAAAGGATGATTTTCCATCTGCAGTTAAGATCTATGCAGGACTTAATCCGGAGCTGATTGCTTCCGCAGATGTTCAGGCGATTATTGTTGAGATAAAAAAGGATATGGCACAGAAAGGCTGCCCCATTTTGGAAAGCCTGGGTGATAAAGCCATGGAAACAGGGGATAGTCAGTCAGCCCTTAACAATTATTTAAAATGCATTGAGTTAAAACCAGACAGCTGGCAGGCGAAATTTAAGACTGCTGTCATATACAAGGGAATGGATCAGAAGGAACAGGCCAATGCATTGTTCTCTGATATCATAAATAACAGCAAAGACGAAACGTTATCTGCTAAGGCAAAATCAGAACGAGGTTTTTAATGGCAGAATTCGAAAAGACACTACAGAAGAAGCATATTTTTGTGGTGTCTTTTTTTATTCACCCGGATTATTTTTCGGCATATAAAAAACACTCTTCTCTGGTATTACGGACAGACAATAAGAAATGGAGGAGTATTGCATATGAATCAATCACACTTTACGTATGAGGCAGACGGTCATACATTAATTGTTCATCTGCCGGAGGAACTGGATCATCATAACTGTTCCGGGTTAAAATATGAAACAGATTTAATCCTTTCCGAGAATTATATCCGCCGCATTATATTTGATTTTTCCAGAACGAGATTTATGGATTCCTCCGGAATCGGGATCCTGCTTAACCGTTATAAGCAGATGGCATTAAGCGGAGGAAATGTTGCCATTTACGGTGCAGGAACCCAGGCTCTTCGGATTCTTAAAATGGGAGGAATTTTAAAATTAATGAAATTATATGACTCTAAGGAAGCAGCAGTCACAGGTTGAGGAGGAACATATGTCTGAACAGAACAAACCAGAAATTCTGAAAATGGAATTGGAAGCCCTGTCCCAAAATGAAGAATTTGCCAGAGTAGCGGTTGCCGTTTTTATGGCAAGGCTGGATCCTACTCTGGAGGAGGTGGATGATGTAAAAACGGCTGTCTCAGAGGCAGTCACCAATGCGGTCATCCATGGATATCAGGGGAAGGGAGGAATCATCTACATAGAAGTTATGGTCGAGGGACAGGAACTGACCGTTTCGATTCGGGATACAGGGATAGGAATTCCGGATATTAAACAGGCGATGGAGCCGATGTTTACCACTGATCCTGACGGGGTCCGGTCCGGTATGGGATTTTCTTTTATGGAAGCATTTATGGATCAGGTAGAAGTGAAGTCAGAGCCGGATAAGGGAACTGCGGTGATCATGAAAAAGAAGATTAGCAGGTGAGCCCTATGGATGAGACCATGAGATTGATACAAATGGCTCACGAAGGAGATAAAGCGGCAAGAGATCGGCTTGTGACCGAGAATTTCGGTTTGATCTGGAGCATTGTACGCAGATTTACGGGGCGTGGTTATGAGCCTGAGGATTTATTTCAGATTGGAAGCATTGGCTTAATGAAAGCCATAGATAAATTTGATTTATCCTATGAAGTCAAATTTTCCACCTATGCAGTTCCCATGATTACCGGAGAAATCAAGCGGTTTTTGCGGGATGACGGAATCATAAAAGTCAGCCGGTCCATAAAGGAGATGGGACTGAAAGTGAAAAACGTGAGGGAGGAGCTGGTTTACCGCTTTGGAAGAGAACCTACCGTAGAAGAGATAGCGGGAGAAATCGGGGCCAGCAAAGAAGAAGTGGCAGCTTCCATAGAAGCCGGAGCTGAGGTGGAATCCTTATACCGGTCTGTCAATAAAAATGATGAAAACAGTCTGCTTCTCATCGATAAAATAGAAGAAGAAAGCTCTGCACAGGAAGAATTGTTAAACCGCATGGTACTTAGAGAACTGCTGACTGATTTATCGGATAAGGACAGGGAAATTATCATCCGGCGCTATTATTACAATGAGACTCAGAGCCAGATCGCCGATAAGCTTGGAATCTCCCAGGTGCAGGTTTCCAGGCTGGAAAAAAAGATTTTAAAACAGATGCGCGAAAAATTATAGAATAAAAAAATTTTATACGGCTCATACTAATTTTGAAAAACCAGAGAAAAGGATGTGAGCATGTATGGAATCCATGAAACATAAACTTGTCATGACGCTTCTGGTCATATGCTTAATTGCAATTGCAGCTGCAATCTGGTATATGATCGCTGTTATGCCGGATGGCACACAAAAGGAGGGAACACTCGTTGAGGCTGCTCCGGGATGGGAGATGATGGTTTCATGAGTAAAACCGTGTATTTAAATATCAGCGAGATTACAGAGGTGCATCACAAGGAAGTACAGCTGAAAGATGTGGCTGATGTTTACTGTGATGATTCTGCCGTTATGAATAAGTGCAATGCAATGAGGATTAAAACCATTCATTTGGATCGCAACAAACGTTATATTGAAAGTACACTTGATGTAATTAAAAAACTGGTGGAAATGGATCCGGCTATTTCTGTCAATAATGTTGGTAAGGTTGATTATATTATAGATTACCATAAGCCGAAATCACCAAACTGGGTCTGGCAGTGGATGAAGACAATTTTTGTCTGTATTATCTGTTATTGCGGTGCGGCTTTTGCGATTATGACATTTAATAACGATGTAAGCGTTACGGACGTTTTTAAAGAAATTTATCAAATCATTATGAGAGAAGAGCCCAGCGGGTTTTCGATCCTGGAAATTAGTTATTCGGTAGGGCTGGCTCTTGGTATTATTGGATTTTTTAATCATTTTGCAAAAATTAAGATTAATACCGATCCGACCCCTCTGGAGGTTGAAATGCGTCTTTATGAAGATAATGTCAGCAAAACTTTGATCCAGAATGAAGGCAGAAAGGAGTCTGATATTGATGCTTCTTAAAGAAGTGTTGCTATGCTTTATCGGATTAAGCGCTGGCGGCATTGTAGCAGCCGGCGTTTTTGCCTTTTTGGCAATAATCGGTGTATTTCCCCGCCTGATCGGATTTACCCATACAAAGAAACACATCATGCTTTATGAAACGTGCATTATTCTTGGTGGTGTACTGGGAAATATCGGTGATATTTACGAAACCCCCATCGGATTTGGAGGAAATTTGTTCCTGGGTATCTACGGATTGTCAGTGGGAATGTTTGTCGGTTGTCTGGTGATGTCTCTTGCAGAAACGTTAAAAGCATTGCCGGTTATCAGCAGGAGGATTAATCTTGGAGTAGGGCTGCAATATATTATACTATCCATCGCCCTTGGAAAAATGACTGGATCTCTGGTCTTTTTTGCCGAACGTTTCGGAAAATAGATGACAAATATCTTGCAGATTGGAGGAAAAAATGGAAGTAAATAAAAAGGCTTATGAAGCCTATGTAAAGGAAGTAACCCCCGTTAACAAAAAATTCCCCAATATTATAAAAGCTTTTCTGGTAGGAGGAATTATCTGCACAATAGGTCAGATCTGCACCACATTAATCATGAACCAGGGAGTGGAAAAGGATACTGCGTCAGCATGGACCACGCTGATTTTAATTGCGGCCAGCGTAATTCTCACAGGACTTAACATTTATCCCAAAATAACCAGGTTCGGCGGAGCCGGAGCCTTGGTGCCCATAACCGGCTTTGCAAACTCTGTGGTGGCGCCTGCTGTGGAATTTAAAGCAGAGGGACAGGTATTTGGTATTGGCTGTAAAATCTTTACCATTGCCGGCCCGGTAATTCTTTACGGAATATTAAGTTCCTGGATATTGGGTGTGATTGCCTATGTCCTGAAAGCGTTCGGCATCGTCTAGAACAAACTTGAAAGAGAAATGGAGTGAGAAAAATGCAGGTTGGAAAAGCAAGCATTAAATTTGAAGAACCTCCGGTGATTGAAAGCATGGCTTCCATAGTCGGAAAAAAAGAAGGAGAAGGACCGCTTGGTAAGCTTTTTGATGTGGTTGAACAGGATGATATGTTTGGAGCAGATACCTGGGAGAAAGCGGAGAGTGCCCTGCAGAAGCAGACAGCAGATCTGGCGATTGAAAAAGGGGATATCCGCAAAAAAGATATCAGGTATCTCTTTGCCGGAGACTTACTGGGACAGCTGATTGCCACGTCATTTGGCACTGTAGATTTGGAAATTCCATTGTTTGGCCTTTTCGGTGCCTGTTCCACCATGGGAGAAGCCTTAAATCTGGGATCCATGACAGTGGCAGGCGGTTATGCGGACAAAGTACTGGCAATGGCTTCCAGCCATTTTGCAACAGCTGAAAAACAGTTTCGATTTCCATTGGGATATGGAAATCAGCGTCCTTTTTCCGCTTCATGGACAGTGACCGGCTGCGGAGCGGTCATTCTCTCGAAACACAAAAAAGAAGGAATTGCGGCCATTACTGGTATCACGACCGGCCGTATGGTGGATATGGGCATTAAGGATTCCATGAATATGGGAGCAGCCATGGCACCGGCAGCATTTCATACGATACAGCAGAATTTTGATGATTTTAATGTAGATGAGAATTATTATGATAAAATCATAACAGGAGATCTTGGCAAAATTGGCCGAACCATTCTTCTGGACTTCATGAAAAACAAAGGGCATGATCTGGAAACCATCCATACAGACTGCGGGATAGAAATTTTTGATCCCGATTCCCAGGATACACATGCGGGAGGAAGCGGCTGCGGCTGTGCAGCATCAACGCTCTGCTCTTATATATTGCCGAAAATCAAGGATGGGACGTGGAAGAGGGTTTTATTTGTACCGACTGGAGCGCTGTTATCCACTGTCAGTTTCAACGAAGGAGAAACCATTCCCGCCATCGCCCATGGAGTTGTTATTGAGCATATTGGTAATTAATTCGGAAAGGAGACAGCTATGGAATATGTAAAAGCATTTTTAGTTGGTGGAGCAATCTGTGCGGTGGTGCAGGTTGTGATGGATAATACCAAACTGATGCCTGGGCGGATTATGGTGCTTTTAGTAGTGATCGGAAGCATACTTGGAGCCCTTGGGATTTATCAGCCTTTCAGTGACTGGGCAGGAGCAGGAGCAACGGTTCCTTTGCTGGGCTTTGGGAATTCCCTTTGGAAAGGCGTCTTAAAAAGTATGGGAGAGGACGGCTTCCTGGGAGTTTTTAAAGGTGGATTTACTGCGAGTGCAGTCGGAATATCCGGTGCGCTGATTTTTGGATATCTTGGATCAATTATATTCAAGCCCAAAATGAAAAGCTGAATTTATAATTTATCCTATGAGTCATAAAAAAGGGCAGCAGACCTTTGCAGGTTTGGTGCCCTTTTCCGTTTACTGTCAATAATCTTGCCAGGGGTATATAGGTTTGGAACTTCCCGGATTCTGTGGAATATAACCCGGTGCATATTGCTGGGGAGCTGTCTCATCCTCGTATGGGTAGCTGCTTGGAGG
This sequence comes from uncultured Clostridium sp., assembly GCA_963523075.1. GTDB lineage: Bacteria > Bacillota > Clostridia > Lachnospirales > Lachnospiraceae > Lacrimispora. The sequence goes on along the minus strand of CAURBW010000002.1, from coordinate 167,041 downwards.
AATAATCATCGAGTTTGCTGAGTGTATGGTGCAGTATCCAGGCATTGCATATTTGGAATCATCCGTCTGACCTGTCTCACCGTTTGGAAGTACCATAAAGACGGCGGTTGTCTTCTCAGGACAATAAGGAGTTGGCAGCTGATGGGATACGGAGCATACAGTTGCTCTTACGTGATTGTTGCAAACGTCTGTGGGAACCGTTCCTTTAGCAAAATATTCTGTATATACGGCATTGCCTCTGGGGTCCTCGGTGCAGACTCCTGAGACTGCCAGCTTGCCGGATTTCCTGCAGATTTGAGCTGTTTCCACGCTGTCAGGAATGGGAAAACCAGGATCTGGCTTCCCTTCATGGACTCTGGTCATGATCTTGCGCCAGATTGCCTTATGGAAGGATGCACCTCCGTTTTGCTTCGTCAGTTTCTGGTTATCATCGCATCCGGCCCAGATACCGGCAGTATAATAAGGGGTATAACCCACAAACCAGATATCGTTGTTGGCTGATGTGGTACCGCTTTTTCCTGCAGCGGACATTCCTGGAATTTTTGCTGCAGGGCTGGTGGAACTTGGACCTGAACTGGAAAACTTCCTGCTGCTTTCCATAGAGGCTGCCATTGCATCGGTTAGGAGAAATGCAGTGGAATCTTTTAAAACACGATGAGTCTCAGGTGTATTATCGATTAAAACCTTTCCGTCGTGATCCAGGATTTTGGTGAAAAATACAGGCTTTGTATAAACGCCGCCGTTGGCAATGGTGGCAAAAGCACCGGTAAGCTCTAAGTTGGAAACTCCCTTGGTGATTCCGCCCAGGGCCAGAGCCGGATTATAATCGGTGTCAGTTAAGGAAGTAATACCGAAGTTTCTTGCATACTCCACACCCAGCTGGGGTTTTACTGTCTCAACAAGACAGCGCACAGCCACGATGTTCATGGAATAAACGATACCGTCACGGATGCTTGAATATCCCTGATATCCGGAGCTGTACCAGTTGGCAAAGGTTTTATTGCCGATGGTGTAAACCGAATCATAATAAACCGATCCAAGAGTCGCTCCGCAGGTGTCAAGGGCTGGGGAAAATGCAGTGAGGATTTTAAAAGTTGAACCTGGCTGGCGATAAGTATTACTGGCACGGTTTAATGTCAGGCTGGCCAGCTTTTGCCCTCGTCCGCCGTTTATTGCCTTTACCTCTCCGGTTTTCTGATCCATGATGACAAAGGAGGCCTGAGGCTGTAAGGTTTTATGAAGGCTCTCTCCCAGTATGGTATCTCCTTCTTTCAGCTGATACTTTTTATAACCCTGTATATCCGCTTCTGCCTCTTCTTCTGAATTATATAAACCGTCATATCCGTTGTCTCCCAGTTCCTTATGATAACGCTTGACATTTTCTTCGGAATAGTGGGTGGTTGTTCCATCCTTATGGGTGACGGACAGACTGTATTCGATGGAATATCTCGCAGCTGTATAATTTTGCGGGTTATTGATTTCCTCGTCCACAATGGTCTGAATTCCAGGGTCCTGGGTTGTGTAGATGGAGAGACCTCCGCTGTAAAGCATATTGTGAGCCTGAGTATCCGTATAGCCTAACTGGTTCTTCATGGCAGTTATGACTTCTTCAACCAGTTCGTCTGTAAAATAGCTGTATGGAGATGCAGTTTCCTTGGTCACAGTGTCCACATTCTGGATTCTGGAATAGACATCATCGGCAAGAGCCTGGTCTTCCTCTTCCTTTGTGATATATCCCTGGTCGTGCATATATTGAAGAATAACCTTCTGCTTGTCGGAGTTGCCCTTCTGACCGGAAATGGGATTGTATTTGGAAGGGTTCTGCGTGATTCCAGCTAAAACCGCGCATTCGGACAAAGTCAGTTCTGATACGTCCTTGTTAAAGTATCTCTTGGCAGCCACTTTGACGCCCAGAGTATTATTACCTAAATTAATGGTGTTTAAGTAGTTGGTAATGATCTGTTCCTTTGACATGACTCCGTCAAGTTTAATGGCAAGAAACCATTCCTGAAGCTTTCGTTCCAGACGCTCTCCGAAACTTTTTTCCATACCTCCGCCGAACACGCTGTTTTTGATCAGCTGCTGGGTGATGGTACTTCCGCCTCCGGCGGTAGAATCACCGGTGAGAACACCTTTCACAGCTCTTATAATTGAGCGCAGATCAATTCCGTTGTGTTCCCAGAATCTGGAATCCTCATAAGAAACAAAAGCATTGACCAGATTTTTTGGAAGTTCATCGAAAGTGGCTTCCTCCCTGTTTGAACCTGCTGTTACCAGGGTTTCGGTGACATTGCCAGCACTGTCGTAAACGGTAGTGGCATATTCATTGGGGACAATGGTTGATATGTCCACGTCAGGAGCATTGTCTATGATCCCTTTCACCATGCCAAGTAAAACACTTGCAGCAACAATGCTTCCAAACAGGCATAGGATAAACAGACTTTTAAAAAAGGCAAGAAAAACCTTTGTGGTGTATTTCCTCGCTTTTGAATTGGCAGATTTGATCTTTCTCTCTGTCTCTTGCTTGCCGTAATTCATGGGAAACCTCCTTTACCGGTCCATTATACCAAAAATTGTTGTGCAATTCAACACTTACCATTTTAGGAACAAATTTGTACATTTATACATGAAACCTTGATCCTGCCCCTTATTTTGGATATAATGGGAAAGGATTGTTTATATAGAAGAAATGAGGATGCTTATGAGGAAAGCTTACAAAATATTATACAGGGAAGGTACGGGAGAACTTATTGAAAAGAAATCCCGTTTTATAGCCAGCTTCCGGCCTGTTAAAACAGAAGAGGAGGCTCAGGCTTTCATAGAAGAAATGAGAAAAAAATACTGGGATGCCAGTCATAACTGTTATGCCTGGGTTTTGGGAGAAAACGGGGAAGGAAAGCGCTGCAGCGACGACGGAGAGCCCAGCCAGACGGCAGGAAAGCCGATGCTTGATGTTCTGGAAGGAGAAGAAATCGTCAATATCTGTGTGGTTGTCACCCGATATTTCGGCGGCACGCTTCTTGGCACAGGAGGTCTTGTGAGGGCTTATTCCGGAGCGGTTAAAGAAGGGTTAAAGGCGTGCACGATTCTGACTCTGGTTCCTGCAAAAAAACTTCTGATTGATACTGATTATAACGGAGTCGGTAAGATACAGTATCTTTTGGGGCAGCAGAATCTTGCTATTTTAAACAGTGAATATACCGACCGGGTCACTCTTACAGCTCTGGTGCCGGACGAAAAGATATTAAAGCTTCAGACGGACATTACGGAGGCCACAGGGGGGAAAGCAAAGCTTGAGGTATCCGGTTCTGTATATTACAGTATGCTTGAAAAAGAAGTCTTATTGTTTCCGGAACTATAGTGCATTTGCAGAAAAAAGAAAAAAATCTTGCAATATTATATTTCAGGTGTTATACTAATAAATCGTGATAATGTAGATGAAACTAAGGGCATAGCAGGTCCTTAGTTTTTTATGATATGGGAATGAATGACCTGTATTATGCTTGAATAACAGAAAGAAGAGTACATTTATGAAGATGAAAAGAGAAGACGTCAGGAATGTGGCAATCATTGCCCACGTCGATCATGGTAAAACTACGCTTGTGGATGCCCTGTTAAAGCAGAGCGGTATATTCCGCGAGAATCAGGAAGTGGTAGAACGCGTTATGGATTCCAATGATATTGAAAGAGAGCGCGGAATCACCATCTTATCCAAGAATACGGCAGTTCATTTCGGAGAAACAAAGATTAATATTATTGATACACCAGGACATGCGGATTTCGGTGGTGAAGTAGAACGTGTATTAAAGATGGTTAACGGAGTTATTCTGGTAGTAGACGCTTACGAAGGTGTTATGCCCCAGACCAAATTCGTTTTAAGAAAAGCGCTGGAGTTAGGACTTTCTGTGGTTGCCTGCATCAATAAGATTGACAGACCGGAAGCCAGACCGGAAGAGGTGGAAGAAGAAGTTTTAGAGCTTCTTATGGATCTTGACGCAAGTGAAGAACAGCTGGATTGTCCGTTCCTTTATGCTTCTGCAAAAGCAGGATTTGCAAAAAAAGAGCTTGATGATGAAGGTGTCGACATGGCTCCTTTATTCCAGACAGTCATTGATCATATTCCGGCACCGGAAGGCGATCCGGAAGCTTCTACCCAGCTTTTAATCAGTACCATTGATTATAATGAATATGTGGGACGAATCGGAGTGGGCAAGGTAGATAACGGAAGGATCAAAGTGAACCAGGAATGTGTCATCGTAAATCACCATGATACTGACAAATTCCGCAAGGTTAAGGTAGGAAAACTGTATGAATATGAAGGCCTTAATAAAGTAGAGGTACAGGAGGCTGGAATCGGTGCGATCGTAGCGATCTCAGGTATTGCAGATATTCATATCGGTGATACGCTTTGCTCTGTAGAGAACCCGGAGGCCATTCCGTTCCAGAAAATATCTGAACCGACGATTGCCATGAATTTCATGGTTAACGACAGCCCCCTTGCGGGACAGGAAGGTAAATTCATTACTTCCCGCCATTTAAGAGAACGTTTATTCCGCGAATTAAATACTGACGTCAGCCTTCGTGTGGAGGAGACAGAATCTCCTGACTGCTTTAAGGTATCAGGAAGAGGAGAACTTCATTTATCCGTACTGATTGAGAACATGAGACGGGAAGGCTTTGAATTTGCAGTCAGTAAAGCAGAAGTTTTGTATCATTATGACGAAAGAAACACAAAACTGGAACCTATGGAGATTGCTTATATCGACGTGCCGGAAGAATTTACAGGAGCTGTTATTCAGAAGCTTACAGGCCGTAAGGGTGAGCTTCAGGGAATGAGTCCGGCAAACGGCGGATATACAAGACTGGAATTTTCCATTCCATCCAGAGGCTTAATCGGCTACCGCGGTGAATTTATGACAGACACCAAGGGAAACGGAATTATGAATACCACATTTGATGATTATGCACCGTTTAAGGGAGATTTGTCTTATAGAAAGTCCGGTTCCTTAATTGCTTATGAATCAGGAGAATCCATAACTTATGGACTTTTCAATGCCCAGGAGAGAGGAACACTGTTTATCGGAGCTGGAATCAAGGTTTATTCCGGCATGGTAATCGGACAGAATCCGAAGGCTGAAGATATTGAAATCAATATCTGCAAGTCCAAGAAGCTGACCAATACCCGTTCTTCCGGTGCAGATGATGCATTGAAACTCACCACACCAAAGGAGATGAGCTTAGAGCAGTCCCTTGACTTTATTGATGTAGATGAGCTGTTGGAAATCACACCTGTCAGCCTTCGAATCAGAAAGAAGATTCTGGACCCAACAGTAAGAAAAAGAAATACACAGAATAAAAAATCTTTAGTATAAATTGTTATATACAGGAGAATGCTGACGCAGATCGCCGAAATACCGCCGATCAGTCAGCATTCTCCATTATTTTTTGTGCATTACGCCTCATTCTGTCGATATTTTTGGTATGCTTTTTATCATTTTAGTGTAATCTGCCACATAAATTTAATATTAGCTGTGAAGCATATTAGCAAATTAGTGAAAGAAGAGGAGAAATACAATGTCAGAAAAAATGATTGAGAACAACAAAGTAAGCGTTATCGGAGAGATTGTCTCCGGCTTCACCTTCAGCCATGAGGTTTTTGGAGAAGGATTCTATATGGTGGACATTGCGGTAAATCGTCTCAGCGATCAGGCAGACGTGATCCCGCTGATGATTTCAGAACGTCTCATCGACGTCGAAGGAAATTACGAAAGTTGTACCATAGAAGCGGTCGGTCAGTTCCGTTCCTATAATCGTCACGAGGGAACAAAGAACCGCCTTGTACTTTCTGTATTTGTCCGGGAGATCCATTTTATGGAAGAGTTTACAGACTACACAAAAACCAATCAGATTTTTCTGGATGGATATATCTGCAAAGCACCCATTTACAGAAAAACTCCGTTAGGAAGAGAAATTGCAGATTTACTCCTTGCAGTCAACCGTCCTTATGGAAAGTCCGATTACATACCCTGTATCGCATGGGGAAGAAATGCAAGATATGCTTCTGGTTTTACTGTAGGAACCAGAGTTAAGGTCTGGGGAAGAGTCCAGAGCAGAGAATACACCAAAAAGCTCACGGATACGGAATGTGAAAAGAGAGTGGCCTACGAGGTGTCAGTCAGCAAGCTGGAATGCTCCGAGTAAATATTATTAATATATTAAGAAAATAATAAGAAAACTTGAAAAAATATTAATTATATGATACGATAAGCAGGTTCTAACATAATAAGTAAATAATTGCTTTTTAGCTGTTATGAGGTGCTGAAAGATGAATCGAGGTACGATACAGGTTATATGCGGGGAAGGAAAAGGCAAGACGTCTTCTGCACTCGGCATGGGAATCGAGGCTCTGACGAAGAACAGGACTGTCATCATGATTCAGTTTTTGAAAGGCTGTCAGGGACGTGGATCTCTGGAGATCATGAAGAGGCTGGAGCCGGAGATGAAGATTTTCAGGTTTGAAAAGTGCGATGGGTTCTTTGAAAATCTGTCTATGGAACGGCAGGAAGAGGAGCGCATGAACATCCGCAATGGTCTTAATTTTGCCAAAAAAGTAGTATCAACAGGCGAATGTGATATGCTGATTCTGGATGAAATTCTTGGACTTTTGGACCAGGGGATATTGGAAGCGGAAGAGCTTATAAAACTTCTCAAGTCCAAAGTTGATGAGATGGAGGTCGTATTAACCGGTAAGATATTTTCAAAGGATATAGAACCTTATGTAGACAGTATACTGGAAATCAATCATGTTAAAGTTGACAATACAAAATAATAATGTTAGTATGGTAACATACATAATAGAGTAGAGGTTGCGTTGATTATGAGTACGCTGTCTGATGTATCAGGTACAGAGGAGGACAGGGGAAAGGAATAGACGCCGAAGAACGGTATGGCCTGAACATATCTGTTCTGGGTATATGGTTAAGAGCCATATGACTGTCATCCATATGGATGGGGAGCTACTTAAAGAGAGATGAGATTACCAGATTCTGGACTTTAAGAGCTGACCCTGTTGTCAGCTCTGTTTTTTCGTTTCGGCAGGAAGAACAGAGCTGCAAAGGGCCCTTAGAAGTTTACTATGTATAACGATAAAGAATCAGGAGGATAATACCATGGCAATTTTTGAAGGCGCCGGGGTGGCGCTTGTAACACCGTTTAAAGAGAACGGAGATGTGAATTATGAGGCACTTGAAAAACTGGTAGAGGAACAGATTGCAGAGGGAACGGATGCAATCGTTGCATGCGGAACCACTGGCGAAGCATCTACGATGACTCATGAGGAACACCTGGATGTAATTAAGTATGTATGTGAGGTAACGAAAAAAAGAATTCCAGTGATCGCCGGAACCGGTTCAAATTGTACGGATACAGCCGTTTATTTGTCGAAGGAAGCAAAAGAGCTGGGAGCAGATGGGCTCCTTTTGGTTTCCCCATACTATAATAAAGCCACACAGAACGGATTAAAGGCTCATTTTAAAGCTGTGGCAGATGCTGTAAATATTCCGATTCTTCTTTATAATATCCCAGGCAGAACCGGCGTGACCATTACAGCCCAGACCATTGCAGATCTGTGCCTTAACGTTCCGAACATCGTAGGCGTAAAAGAGGCAAGCGGTGATTTTTCTGCCATTGCTGATTTACTGAGTCTGACAGACGGAAAGGCGGATGTCTATTCCGGCAATGACAACCAGATTGTTCCCATGATGTCTTTAGGCGGAAGAGGGGTTATTTCCGTGCTTTCTAATGTTGCTCCGGCAAAGACACATGAAATCTGCCAGGCATATTTTGACGGTGATGTAAAGCGCAGCGCCAGACTTCAGCTGGAAGCAATTCCGTTAATTAATGCATTATTCTGTGAAGTGAATCCCATTCCCGTGAAAGCGGCGTTGAATCTCATGGGAAGACAGGCAGGACCAATGCGGCTTCCTTTAACCGAAATGGAAGAAAAGAATCAGGAATGTTTAAAAATTGCCATGAAAGAGTATGGAATTTTATAACCGGTGTAAGATATGCATATGGAGGAAATCATGATTAAGATGATAATGCACGGCTGTAACGGGGCCATGGGACAGGTCATTTCCGGTATTGCAGCGGAAGAAAAAAATATAGAGATTGTTGCAGGGATTGATCCCAGCATGACGAAAGAAAATTCATACCCGGTATTTTCTTCCTTAGAGTCCTGTGATGTAAAGGCAGATGTAATCGTTGATTTCACTTCTGCGAAGGCTGTGGAAGGTCTCCTCCATTACAGTATTGAAAAACACATTCCCGTGGTTTTGTGTACAACAGGGCTTTCTGAGGAGCAGGTAAAGCTGGTAGAAGACGCATCGAAACAGGTGGCGGTGCTTCGGTCTGCAAACATGTCCTTAGGTGTGAATCTGTTAATGAAACTCATAAAAGATGCGGCACTGGTGCTTGCAGGTGCAGGTTTTGACATCGAAATTTTAGAAAAGCATCATAATAAAAAACTGGATTCACCCAGCGGAACGGCTCTTGCGCTTGCAGATTCCATTAATGAGGCCATGGACCAGGAATTTCATTACGTTTATGACAGAAGCCAGGTAAGAAAAGCAAGAGATAAGAAGGAAATCGGAATTTCCGCAGTCCGCGGCGGTACTATTGTAGGGGAGCATGATGTAATTTTTGCCGGAACCGATGAGGTGGTTACATTCCAGCACACTGCGTATTCCAAAGCAATCTTTGCACAGGGAGCAGTATCTGCTGCCAAATTTTTAGCAGGGAAAAAGCCGGGACTTTATACCATGAAAGATGTAATAGAATCCTGATTTATTCCAAAATTTTCCACTATAATTCATTTCTCCTTGACACATACTAAGCATAGAACATGAAAGGAGATAGTATTATGAAAAAAATAAAACCATATGTATTTGCAATTCTTGTTATTATGTCAGTTATGTGTCTGACAGCATGCGGTACCACTAAGGGAACCGATGGAACAAAAGCCGGAACGACTACAACACAGACTACTACAGCAGCCGGTACAAAAGCGCAGACGACAACGACAACTACAGCAGGAACAACAAAGGCTGATCAGGGCAAGGAAAGCACTGGTGTTGTCAATGATGCTGTAAAGGGCGTGGAAAAAGGCGTTGATAAAATTACCGGTGAAAGCAATGGCCAGCCTACCACAGAAAGTACTACAGCAGCAAAATAATTATTTAACAAAAAGCTTCGGGCATAAAGTAATGCTTGAAGCTTTTTTTAATTTCGTATATAATGAGGTCAGACACTTCTTTATTTCCGGATATCTGTTTTTGAATTCCCATTTGCCGCCGTTATGTCTTGGTCAGGACAGGAGCTGATTTATGAATACAGTTTTGAAAAATTATTATTTTCGGAGTTATAATAATAGAAAAAAACCATGGAGAAGCTTAAAGTGGGCATTTCCTTCCAGGAAAAAGCGAAGGGGGGTGTTTTATCTTTTATATTGCTGCCTGCTTTTTGAAGCTGCGGTTTTATTTCCCCGGCAGAGAGAACAGATTTGCAGCGAACTGAGAAAACTCTATGCTGTCAGGGAGGAATATGTGGAAGAAACTATGACCGGAATTCCTTTTTCAGAAGGACGAAATGGAGAGGTGAGAGAGCACGGACTTTCTCTGGATTTAAAAGAAGGGGAATTAAAATTGTGGCAGAGAGTGGAGCGGCAGTTCCTTAAAAAGTCAGATTGAGAAACAGATATGTATATTGGTCATTAGTATTTATAATAATAAAACCAGTTGCAATCCGATTTTCACTGTATTATAATTTCTACTGAAACACCAGAGTTTTATTTGAAAAACTTATAAATTAATTCAGAAAAGGACAGGTGGATACCGTGGAGAAAAAAGAAATGCTGTATGAGGGAAAAGCAAAGAAGGTCTATACTACTGAGGATCCGGACGTGTTGATTGTTTCTTATAAAGATGATGCCACAGCTTTCAATGGTCTCAAAAAAGGCACGATTGTTGGAAAAGGTGCAATAAATAACCGCATGACCAATTTCGTTTTCAAAAAGTTAGAAGCCAAGGGTGTTCCGACTCATCTGGTTGAAGAGTTAAACGACCGTGAGACTGCAGTGAAAAAAGTGGAGATCGTTCCTCTTGAAGTAATCATCAGAAACTATTCTGCCGGAAGTTTTGCGAAAAAGATGGGAATGGAAGAGGGAATTAAATTTGCCTGTCCTACACTTGAATTCAGCTATAAAAATGATGATTTAGGAGATCCGTTTATCAACGATTACTATGCTCTGGCTCTTAATCTGGCAGCAAAAGAAGAGATTGATGCCATTACAAAGTATGCGTTTCTGGTAAACGAAGTTCTCATCGAGTACTTTAACACCTTAAATATTGATCTGATTGACTTTAAGATTGAGTTTGGCCGTTACCACGGACAGATTATACTTGCCGACGAGATTTCTCCTGATACATGCAGACTGTGGGATAAAGATACTCACGAAAAGCTGGATAAGGATCGTTTCCGCAGAGATTTAGGCGGTGTGGAAGACGCATATGAGGAGATATTCCGGCGTCTTGGAATTCAGTAAACAGCACAGAGAGGGTAGACATTTCATGAGTAACGAATTGAACTTCAACATAGAGGAAGAGTTACATGAGGAGTGCGGCGTTTTCGGCATCTATGATTTCGACGGCGGTGACGTTGCTTCCACCATTTATTACGGTCTGTTTGCATTACAGCACAGAGGACAGGAGAGCTGCGGAATTGCTGTCAGCGATACCGAAGGTCCGAAAGGAAAAGTAAGTGCGCATAAGGGGATGGGGTTATGTAACGAGGTTTTTACTCCCGAGGTTTTAGAAGGTCTTCATGGCAATATCGGGGTAGGTCATGTTCGTTATTCAACGGCAGGAAGCAGTACACGGGAAAATGCCCAGCCCCTTGTGCTTAATTACGTAAAAGGAACTCTTGCCATGGCTCATAACGGGAATCTGGTGAATGCACCGGAGCTTCGCAGAGAGCTGGAGTACAGCGGTGCGATTTTTCAGACCACGATCGATTCGGAAGTAATCGCATATCATGTTGCCAGAGAGCGGGTTAAGACTCCTTCTGTAGAGGCGGCAGTTGCCAATGCAATGAAAAAAATCGTGGGAGCTTATTCCCTGGTTGTCATGAGCCCGCGTAAACTGATTGGGGCAAGGGATCCATACGGATTTAAGCCGTTATGCATTGGCAGACGGGATAATGTTTACATCATCGTGTCAGAAAGCTGTGCTCTTGATACCATAGGTGCGGAATTTGTCCGTGATGTTCTCCCGGGAGAGATTGTAACCATAACAAAAGACGGAATTGTATCAGATACCAGCCTCTGCTTTAAAGAAAAATCAAAAGAGGCCAGATGTATTTTTGAATATATCTATTTTGCAAGGCCGGACAGTGTATTTGACGGAGTGAGTGTCTATCATTCCAGACTTTGTGCAGGCCGGGCGCTGGCTGTGGATTCTCCCGTAGAAGCCGATGTGGTGGTAGGCGTACCGGAATCCGGTAATGCAGCGGCACTTGGATATTCCCTTCAGTCAGGGATTCCCTATGGAACGGCATTCGTGAAGAATTCCTATGTAGGAAGGACCTTTATTAAACCAAAACAGAGCAACCGGGAATCTTCCGTCAGAATTAAGCTGAATGTGTTAAGAGAAGCGGTTGTGGGTAAACGGGTAATCATGATTGATGATTCCATAGTCAGGGGAACAACCAGCGCCCTGATCGTGAACATGCTGCGGGAGGCTGGTGCCAGTGAGGTTCATGTGCGGATCAGCGCACCTCCCTTTCTCCACCCCTGTTATTTCGGAACGGATATTCCTGATGAAGATCAGCTGATCGCCCATAACAGAAGTATTGAGGAGATCCGGGATCTTCTGGGAGCTGATTCCCTTTCTTATTTAAATATGGAACGTTTGAATGAAATGGCAGAAGGATTACCCATTTGTACGGCATGCTTCAGCGGGAACTATCCCATCGAGCCGCCGAAAGAAGATATCCGCGGAGAATACAGCAGATAAAGAGGACAAAGAGATCAGGGGCTGTCAGGCCGGTACGCAGCATATAACCGGCGGACGGTCCCTGCCTGCTCTTCCCATAGTTAGAAAAATATGCTAAAATATCACTACAACATAACCCAAGGAGGAATGAAAGGAACATGACAGATCGATACCAAAGCCCGCTGTCTGAGCGTTATGCCAGCAAGGAGATGCAGTACATTTTTTCTCCTGACAAGAAATTTAAAACCTGGAGAAAACTGTGGATTGCTCTGGCGGAAACAGAAAAAGAATTGGGGCTTCCCATCACGGAAGAACAGATAGAGGAACTGAAAGCGTTTCAGGATGATATCAATTACGATGTTGCCAGACAGCGGGAAAAAGAGGTCCGCCACGATGTAATGTCTCACGTATATGCATATGGAGTACAGTGCCCAAAGGCAAAAGGCATCATTCATCTTGGAGCCACCTCCTGTTATGTGGGTGATAATACAGACATTATTGTTATGACAGAGGCACTTTTGCTGGTGAGGAAAAAACTGATTAACGTAATCAATGAGCTTGCAAAGTTTGCAGACAGCTATAAAGATTTACCCACTCTTGCATTTACCCACTTTCAGCCGGCTCAGCCGACGACGGTAGGTAAGAGATCCACGTTATGGCTCCATGATCTTACCATGGATTTAGAAGATCTGGATTATCTTCTTGAATCCATTCGCCTTCTTGGCTCCAAAGGAACAACCGGAACCCAGGCAAGCTTCTTAGAGCTGTTTGACGGGGATATGGACAGAGTGAGAAAAGCAGACACCATGATTGCAGAAAAGATGGGATTTAAGGGCTGCTATCCGGTCTCTGGTCAGACCTACTCCCGTAAGGTTGACAGCCGAGTTGTTAACGTTCTGGCAGGAATTGCCCAGAGTGCCCATAAGTTCTCCAATGATATCCGCCTTCTCCAGCATTTAAAGGAAGTGGAAGAGCCGTTTGAAAAGAGCCAGATCGGTTCATCAGCCATGGCTTATAAGAGAAATCCCATGAGAAGTGAGAGAATTGCATCACTGTCAAACTACGTAATGGCAGATGTGATGAATCCCATGCTTGTTTCTTCCACCCAGTGGTTTGAACGGACACTGGATGATTCCGCCAACAAGCGTCTGAGTGTTCCGGAAGGTTTTCTTGCAATAGACGGAATTTTGGATCTCTATCTAAATGTGGTTGACGGTCTTGTGGTTTATCCCAAGGTCATTGAAAAACATATGATGGCGGAACTTCCCTTTATGGCGACGGAAAACATCATGATGGATGCGGTGAAGGCCGGAGGCGACAGACAGGAACTCCATGAGCGGATCCGCGAGCTTTCCATGGAAGCCGGAAAGAATGTCAAAGTGAACGGACTGGATAACAATCTGCTGGAACTCATTGCAGCAGACCCATCCTTTAATCTTTCTTTAGAAGAATTGAAAAAGAGTATGGATCCCAGAAAATATGTAGGCTGCGCCCCGGCTCAGGTTACCATATACCTTGATGAGGTGATTCGTCCGCTTCTTAAGGACAACCAGGAACTTCTTGGAATGACAGCAGAAATCAATGTATAAGAAAGCTGCGGACAGACTGATTTTTGTCAATGAGTCTGTCTGCAGTTTTTCGTCTTTTTGGAGGAGCAATGAGCAGCAGTCTGGAATATTATAAGGTTTTTTATTATGTGGCAAATTTAGGGAGTATCACACTGGCTTCTGAAAAGCTCTGCATCTCCCAGCCGGCAGTCAGCCAGGCAGTCCGGCAGCTGGAACAGTCACTGGACTGTCAGCTTTTTATGCGGATGTCAAAAGGAGTAAAGCTGACAAGAGAAGGAGAATTTTTATTTGAATATGTAAAATCCGGTTTAGAGAACATCTGGCACGGGGAAAATATGTTAAGGCGGATGAGGGATTTGGAAACAGGAGAGGTGCGCATTGGAGCAAGTGATATGACACTTCAGTTTTATCTGCTTCCGTATCTGGAAAAATTTCATGAGCTTTATCCGGGAATTAAAGTAACAGTTTCCAATGGTCCGACACCGGAAACACTTCGCTTTCTTTATGAAGGAACGATTGATTTCGGAGTGGTGAGCACTCCCTTTGAGGCAAGAAGTGAGGTAAAAAGCACTCCTGTAAAGGAAGTCCGCAATGTTTTTATTGCAGGAGAGAAGTTTAAGCACCTGGAAGGGAAAAAACTGAGTTATGATATCCTGAAGGAGCTTCCCTGCATCTTTCTGGAAAAGAATACCAGTACCCGGACGTTTATGGATGATTTCTTAAAAGAACGGGGAGTGGAAGTGGAGCCGGAATTCGAACTTTCCACCAGCGATATGATCGTTCAGTTTGCCATGCGGAATTTAGGAATCGGCTGCGTTATGTCGGGATTTGCGGAAATGGAGCTTGAGAAAGGAAATCTGATAGAACTGCAGTTTAAAGAGTCCATGCCGGAGCGGCAGTTTGCCATTATCACGGACAGTAAGACTCCTGTTTCTCCTGCAGGGAAGAGGATCCTGAAACTTATGACTGATGATATAAGCTAAACTTATGCCAAATATAAATAATATTGACTTTACTTATGTGAATCTTTGCGCTATCATAGGGAAGTAAAAGGTATTTTTTCACTCATAGGAGGATTAATCGAATGGTAAGAGCAATCGTAGGCGCCAACTGGGGCGATGAAGGAAAAGGTAAAATCACAGATATGCTGGCAAAGGAGTCTGATATCATTATCCGGTATCAGGGCGGAAGCAATGCCGGACATACAATTATCAATAATTACGGCAAGTTTGCCCTTCACCTTCTTCCGTCAGGTGTTTTCTACAACCATACAACCAGCATTATCGGTAATGGCGTGGCATTAAACATACCTTATTTAATTAAGGAAGTGGAAGATCTTGTGAGCAAGGGAGTTCCGAAGCCAAACATCCTGGTTTCTGACCGTGCACAGATTCTGATGCCATATCACATTCTGTTTGACCAGTATGAAGAAGAGCGTCTGGGAAAACGGTCCTTTGGTTCCACAAAATCAGGGATTGCACCATTTTATTCAGATAAATACGCAAAGATCGGTTTCCAGGTAAGTGAGCTGTTTGATGAAGAGTCATTGAAAGAAAAGGTTGCACGGGTTTGTGAGACGAAGAATGTTTTAATGGAGCATTTATATCATAAACCAGCCATTGATCCGGAAGAATTATTTAAGACTCTGCTTGAATACCGTGAGATGGTAAGACCTTTTGTCTGTGATGTGTCCAGATATCTTCATGATGCTATTAAGGAAGGTAAAAATATTCTGTTGGAAGGCCAGCTTGGATCCTTAAAGGATACAGATCATGGAATTTATCCTATGGTTACCTCTTCCTCCACTCTGGCAGCATATGGTGCCATTGGTGCAGGCATTCCTCCATATGAAATTAAAAATATTACGACTGTTGTGAAGGCATATTCCAGCGCAGTTGGTGCGGGTGCATTCGTCAGTGAGATCTTTGGAGATGAGGCAGACGAGTTAAGACGCCGCGGCGGTGACGGCGGTGAGTATGGTGCAACCACAGGAAGACCAAGACGTATGGGCTGGTTTGATGCAGTGGCTTCCAGATATGGCTGCAGAATCCAGGGGGCTACCGAGGCAGCGCTTACCGTTTTAGATGTACTTGGTTATCTGGATGAGCTTCCCGTTTGCATCGGGTATGAAATTGACGGAAAAGTCACAAAAGATTTCCCTAACACAGTGGAGCTTAATAAGGCAAAACCGGTTTATACCACACTTCCAGGCTGGAAATGTGAGATCAGAGGAATTAAAAAATATGAGGATCTGCCTGAGAATTGCAGAAACTATATTGAATTTATTGAGAAAGAGCTTGAGACTCCGATCACCATGGTTTCCAACGGACCGGGAAGAGACGATATCATCTATCGTTAGGATCATTTAATAAAAAATAAGAGAATGGCAAAGAAGTTTCATACTTTTTTACCGTTCTCTTTTTTATTGTTCTTTGTCTGTGCTGCCGGAATCACTATGTTTGTCCTCCGGTCTTATGATACGGACAACAAGCTGGGCGGCATATAAAAATACAGGAATAACAACGGTGGAATAGATTGCTGCCATCAGCCATTTTTTTGATTCCGCACTATGAGAAAATGCAGATACAAGCGCAATGAGATACAGGGAGCAGATCAGTACCAGACCTGCAACAGCCAGGGCACGCTTCCATTTCATAGGGAAACCTCTCTTTCTGAAAAAATATACTGGTTTTTATTATATCCCAAAACTGAAAGAATGGGAAGAAAAGTTTGGGAAAACTTCACAAAAACTTCAGATATTGAAAACTGTACATTTCTTTGAAAATATAGTAAACTTTAATAGATTACAGAGAGCGTGGAAGGAGTGCTGAGTACCCTTGAAGAAAAGATGGTTAGCAGTAATTTCAGCAGGAATCATCCTGAGTATGGGAAGCGTGACGAGTTCCATGGCTTCAGAAGAAAACGGGCAGGAGCAAAGCAGCGCCTATCATCTGCAGGAAGCCCCGAAAGAATGGCAGTGGAAGGAAGATTCCGGAGGCTGGAGATATATAAAAGAGGATGGGACCTATAAAAAGAACTGCTGGGAGAAGATTAACGGAAGCTGGTATTATTTTGGCTTTGATGGTTATATGAGTACGGACTGGACAAGAATCCGCGGTATGGATTATCTGTTTTCGGAAACCGGAGAACTTCAGCTTGGCTGGTGTTATAACGACGAAGAGGAAAAATGGCATTATTATAATGAGGATGGGACTGCACAAAAGGGCTGGTTTCAGGATCAGGACGGCAGCTGGTACTGGTTTTCCGCAAAAGGAGAGATGGCTTCCTCCGGCTATAAATATGTTACAGGGGGACGGTATTATTTCTTTGATAACGGACAGATGGCCGCCAATCAGTATGTTGGCCTGTCTTATATGGATGAAACTGGTAACAGAAACAAAAATTTTGATATTGTAATTGAAAGTAAAAAAAACAGTTCTGAAATTTCCTCCGAGGTAAAGGAGGCTTTTACAGAGGCGTCAAAGAATCTGCCAAGAGACTGGGTCAAGCGATTTACAGACAAAGGCTGGGTGATTCTTTATTATCCGGATAAGCGTTATTTTTCAGCCCCTAATACCGGAAACGGAGTTTACTATGTCTGCCATACGCTTGATACCACCTATAAAAAAATAAAAGTCTGCAATCCTTCTGAGCTCACGGAGGCATTTTGTGAATTTATCGGTTATGAATATGGCTGCTATGACGGGACGCGCCAGGAAGCCACAGATTTATCCATGAGTAAAGCTATGGTGGAGGAATTTGTTTCTATCCCGGATTATTATTCGGATGATATGAAATTTTATTTTGGAAAACTGGCTGCGGCTTATTTGGGAAGCGCGTCAACAAGGTCAGAGATGGAAGCGGAAGCGCCGGAAGTGACTCAGATATTAAGAAAGATATTGTACGGACAGAGTTGAGACAGATATAATCCCTCAGGCAGTCAGGTTATGAGCCTGCTTCGGGGATTATACTTACTCGGCGCTGTTTTTTTATTATATTCAAATAATAGTTGACAAATGGGGGATTATACAATATTATAAAACCATATTTTGTAAAATTAAATTTAACGATATTAAAAAGGAGCGAAAGTTATGAACGAGATAATAAATATAATTAAAGATCACAGATCTATTCGAAGTTTTCTTGACAAAGATCTGGATGACTCTTTGATTGATGAGATCTTAAGCGCTGCCCAGGCAATGCCTAATTCTATTAATGCCCAGCAGAGTTCAGTTATTGTAATTAAAGACAAAGAGAAAAAGGCAAAGATTGCACAGCTGGCAGGCGGTCAAAAATGGGTGGAAGATGCTCCGGTATTTCTTCTTTTCGTACTGGACTTTTATAAGACCAGCCTTGCGGCTGAGAAGAACGGACTTACTCAGGTGATACATGAGAGTGTTGAAGGAACCATGGCTGGAACCTTTGATGCAGGACTTTCCATGGGAGCCGCAATTATAGCTGCAGAGTCCATGGGGCTAGGCATAGTACCGATTGGCGGAGTCCGTAAAAATCCCGGAGAATTGATAAAACTTTTAAATCTCCCGCCATACACCTATCCGGCAGTGGGGCTGGCTGTGGGATACCCCAAAGACAGATCTCATAAAAAACCGAGACTTCCTTTTTCGACATTCCGTCACGATGAAGCTTACCACGAAGAGGGAATGAAAGAAGCAATTGACCGGTACGATATGGAGATGGAAGAATACTTAAAAGAAGTGGGCCGCGAACAGGAAGGGAACTGGAGTAAATATACATCAGGAATCTATCAGAACGTTTATTTCCCAGATGTCTATCAGACGATGAAGGACCAAAAGTTTTTAAATGATAAATAAAATAACGGGAAAGCTGCAAAAACAGCTTTCCCGTTATTTTATTCAGCCAGTTCGCCCCACAGCTCGTAAAGCTCTTCCAGACGTTTGCCGATCGTTTCTTTTTCCTGATTTAATTCCATTAGTTTTGGAACATCTGTGAAAATTTCTTCCTTTACAAGCAGTTCATCGATTTCCCCGTCTCTGGTTTCCAGCCTGTGGATTTCTTCTTCCGTTTTCTTCAGCTCATTCTGACGCTTGCGGATCTTTGCCTGTTCTTCCTTCTGTGCTTTCCAGTCAAGCTTTATCCCGGATGCTTCTTCGCTGGTCACAGGGGCAGTGTCTGCCGGTGGATTCAGCAGACTTATCATAAGATCTTTCTTTTCCAGATAATAGTCATAATTTCCAATGTAATTAACAAGTGTCCGGTTGGTCAGATCCAGAATCCGTGTAGCAGTTTTATTGATAAAATAGCGGTCATGGGATACATAAAGCACGGTACCGGTGTAATTGACAAGAGCACCTTCCAGTATCTCCTTAGATGTAATATCTAAATGGTTGGTCGGCTCGTCAAGGATCAGAAAATTGGCTTCGGAAAGCATGAGCTTAGCCAGAGACACCCGTCCCCGTTCGCCACCGCTTAAATCCTTAATCCGCTTGTATACGTCATCTCCTGTAAAGAGAAAGGCAGCCAGAATGTTGCGGATCTGGGTGTTGTTCATGAAAGGATAGGTATCCTGAAGTTCATCAAATAAAGTTTTCTCCATATGAAGCACCTGGTGCTCCTGGTCATAATAACCGATATGTACCTTGGAGCCTAAGGAAACCTCTCCCTGATCAGGTGCCAGTATTCCGTTTAATATCTTTAAGATCGTAGTTTTACCGGTTCCGTTGCCGCCGATAATGGCAACCCGTTCTCCGCGTTTGATTTCAAATCCAATATGATCAAAAAGAAGATTATCTCCAAAGGACTTTTTTAAGTCTCTGACTGTTAAAACGTCATTTCCGCTGATTACATTAGGCTCCAGCTGAATACGCATCTCATCATTGACTTCGGCAGGCTTCTCTAACAGTTCGATCTTGTCCAGCATCTTTTCCCGGCTTTCTGCCCGGCGTATGGATTTTTCCCTGTTAAAAGATTTTAATTTTGCAATGACTTCCTCCTGATGTTTAATTTCCTGCTGCTGATTGAGGTAGGCCTTCATCTTTGCTTCCCGGATCATGGCTCTTTTACCGCTGTATTCCGTATAGTTTCCCTGGTATACGGATAAAATGCCGTTATCCAGCTCGATAATCTTAGTCACCACCCGGTTTAAAAAGTAGCGGTCATGGGCTACGATGATCACGCTTCCGTCATAATTGATTAAGTATCCTTCCAGCCAGGCGATGGAATCCATATCCAGATGGTTGGTAGGCTCATCAAGCAGAATGATATCGGGCTTTGTAAGCAGAAGCCGTCCTAAGGCAACCCGGGTCTTCTGTCCTCCGGAGAGGGCGGATACCGGCTTTTGAAATTCGTCTTCTGTAAAGCCCAGACCCTTTAATACGCCGGTGACTTCACTTTGATAGGCGTAACCGTTTAAAAGCTCAAATTCATGGTTTAGGCGGCTGTAAACGGAGAGCATCTCCTCCAGTTCATCACCGGCGGCGTGTTTCATATCCATCTCCAGCTTACGGATTTTTGCTTCCATATCCATAAGCGGACGTTTTACTTCCAGAACTTCTTCATAGACGGTCCGGTCTCCGGATAAATCCTGGTGCTGTGATAAATAGCCTAAGGTTTTTCCTTTGGATATGACCACCTCTCCTTCGTCGGCTGCAAGTTCACCGATAATCATCTTTAACAGAGTGGATTTGCCGGCTCCGTTAATTCCTACAATGGCGGCTTTCTCATGGTCTTCTATATGAAAGGAAGCGTGTTTGATCACTTCGTTGGTGCCAAATGCTTTACTGATATTGCTGCATGAGAGAATCATGGTTTCTTTCCTCCTGAATAAAATGGGACAATAGTACCAGTATAATATAGGTCCATTTATTTTTCAAGGATACAATCGTAAAACTCGTTTGACATTATTTTATCACGCAGTTATAATGGTGTTAGTTTAATTCTAAGTAAAAGAAGGTGAAGATGTGGCAGATAAAGAAATTTCAAAAGCAGTGATTGCCAGGCTTCCCAGGTATTATCGTCATCTGGGAGAGCTTATGGAGGATGGAGTGGAACGGATATCCTCTAATGAGCTGAGTTTGCGAATGAAAGTGACCGCTTCTCAGATACGCCAGGATCTCAATAATTTTGGCGGATTCGGACAGCAGGGTTATGGATATAATGTGAAATACTTATATACAGAGATTGCGAAGATATTAGGAATTGACAGGCAGCACAATTTAGTGATTATTGGCGCAGGCAATTTAGGACAGGCGATTGCAAATTATGCAAATTTCGAAAAGCGTGGTTTTTTAATCAAAGGAATGTTTGATATCAATCCACGTCTGATCGGTCTGGTTGTTCGTGGAATCGAGATCCGAAGCGTGGATGATCTGGAACAGTTTGTAAAAGATAATGATGTTCAGATTGCAGCCCTGACCATACCAAAGACCAAGGCACCGGAAATTGCAGACCGTCTTGTAAGGGCAGGCATCAAGGCTATCTGGAATTTCGCTCATACGGACTTAACCGTACCGGATGATGTTGTGGTAGAGAATGTACACTTATCAGAGAGTCTGATGAGGCTGTCTTACCGGGTCTGCAGTATGCAGGATCAGAAAACGGAAGAAGATAAGCACAGACAAACAGCAAAGAACAGTTAATATGCCTGCCGGCAGTCAAAGAGAAAGCCTCTTTGCTGCCGGTAGTTTGCTATGGGGAAAGGCGGGTACTGTATGAGATATCTGGTAACGGGAGAACAGATGAAACGGGTGGACCAATATACCATAGAACAGATTGGCATCCCCTCACTGGTACTGATGGAGCGGGCAGCTCTGGCCGTTTTTAAAGAAGCCGCAAATCATGTGAAACAGACGGATCCTGTCTGGGTGCTGTGCGGCAGCGGCAACAACGGAGCTGACGGAATCGCTGCGGCCAGAATGCTTCATATAAGCGGTTATAAAGTTCTGGTTATTCTGGCTGGCAAAAAGGAGAAAGGAAGCAGTGAATATTTAACCCAGCTTTCCATTGCGGAAAAAACAGGAGTAGAAGTGGTGGAAGGATTAAATTTTAAACCTGGAACATGCAGCCTGTTGATTGATGCGCTGTTTGGCGCAGGTCTGGACAGGGAGATCCTCGGAGGGCATCTGGAAATCATGAAATCCATTATCGGGTGCAGACCGGGGTTTACAATTGCAGTGGATATACCTTCCGGCATTCATTCTGATACAGGCCAGATTATGGGAGCTGCTGTCCCGGCAGACTTAACTGTTACATTTGGCTATGAAAAGCTTGGTACCATGCTGTATCCTGGAAAAGAGTACAGCGGAAGAGTTACTGTGGCAGATATCGGTTTTCCTCCCGAAAGCATTAATTATGTAGAAACAGAATATTTTACCTTTCATAAGGGAGATACGGCGCTGATTCCCAAACGGCCCGCCTATTCCAACAAAGGAAGCTTTGGCAAAGTGCTTCTGGTTGCCGGCTCTAAAAATATGAGCGGTGCGGCATTTTTAAGTGCACTTGCGGCATATCGTACAGGAGCCGGTCTGGTTAAGATCTTTACAGTGGAAGAAAACAGGGAGATTTTACAGACAGAACTGCCTGAGGCGGTTATTGTTTCCTATCATTCATCAGATGCAGAAAAGAAAACGGAGAACTTTGATCAGCTTTTGATTGAACAGTGTGAGTGGGCCAGTGTGATTGTCCTGGGGCCTGGACTGGGGCAGGCTGGATATGTGAAGAATCTGGTGGAATCCGTTCTTGTAAATGCCTACGTTCCGGTGATCGTGGATGCAGACGGGCTCAATACCATTGCCTCTTATCCGGAGCTCACCGGTTATTACACAGAAAATATCATCATCACTCCTCATCTGGGAGAGATGGCGAGACTGACCGGGAGTGCAGTGGAATTAATAAAAAAACATCTCATACAGACAGCCAGAGAGTATGCGGACCGGTTCGGCATAACCTGCATATTAAAAGATGCAGTGACTGTTGCGGCGCTGAATGATCAGAGAACCTATGTAAACAGCAGCGGGAACAGTTCCATGGCAAAGGCAGGAGCGGGGGATGTTCTGACTGGAATCCTTGCAGGCCTTCTGGCAATGGGGCTGGAAGAGCCGGATGCGGCAGCCCTGGGTGTATGGCTTCACGGGCTTGCGGGAGATATGAGAAAGAAAAAATATGGAGATTACAGTCTCCTTGCCAGGGAACTGACAGATGAGATTGATATTATATTGCAGGAGCAGATGAGGGAATAAATCATGAAAACATATGGAAGAGTATATGAAACAGTAGATTTAGATGCAATCCGGCACAACATGGAAGCAATGAAGTTAAATCTAAAGCCGGGTACAAAGATGATCGGAGTTGTAAAATCCGATGGATATGGTCATGGTTCTGTTCCGGTGGCGCTGGCAATTGATCCTTATGTGTGGGGATATGCGGTAGCTACAGCTGAAGAAGGTGTCATATTGAGAAAGCATGGAATCACAAAGCCGATTCTGGTTCTTGGAGTGGTTCCTTACGATGGATATCAGCTTCTGGTGGATTACAATATCAGTTCTGCCATATTTCAGCTGAATAAAGCCATACGCCTTTCAAAACTGGCAGAAAAAGCAGGAAAGAAAGCGGTGGTGCACCTGGCGCTTGATACCGGCATGAGCCGGATCGGGTATCCGGTGACAGAGGAGGCGGCTGAGGAAGCAGCAGAAATCTGCAGACTGCCGGGTATTTATGCAGAAGGGCTTTTCACTCATTTTGCCAAAGCAGATGAGAAGGATAAGAAAGCAACAGGCTCCCAGATTGAAAAATTCCAGGCATTTGTTGAAATGCTGGACAGAAGGGGAATTAAAATTCCGGTTCTTCACTGTTCCAACAGCGCAGGGATTCTGGATTTGCAGGAGGCTAATTTTCATGTGGTCCGGGCAGGGATTTCCATCTATGGCCTATATCCTTCCGGGGAAGTTAAAAAAGAACCTGTAAAGCTGAAGCCTGCCATGGAATTAAGAAGCACCATTTCCTACATAAAGAAAATAGGACCGGGGACTTCCGTCAGTTACGGAGGAACCTTCACTGCCGACAAGGAGATGACGGTCGCTACAATTCCGGTGGGTTATGGAGATGGATATCCCAGAAATTTATCCGGAAAAGGAGAGGTCTTAATCAGAGGACAGCGGGCTAAAATTCTCGGCCGCGTGTGTATGGATCAGTTCATGGTTGATGTGACGAAAATTCAGGGAGCAGAGGAAGAGGATGAAGTGGTTCTGGTTGGCAGACAGGGTGAGGAACAGATTACGGTAGAAGAACTGGCTGAGCGATGCGGCGGCTTTCATTACGAAATTCTCTGTGATATCACCAAACGGGTGCCCAGGGTTTATATAGAACACGGAGAGGTGGTGGGAACCAAAGATTATTTTAACGATTGTTACAGCTCCTTTTTAAAGGTGTGATAACCAACTCCATGTCCATATCATATGATAAGGTATGCGGCGGAAAAACTTAAGTGAATACACGAGTCAAAGTAGGTCAATAATAGACTTAAATAAATTGACGGAGTGTGAGAATGTGATAATCAGACGTGGAGACATTTATTATGCCGATCTAAGACCGGTAGTAGGCTCTGAACAGGGTGGGATCCGCCCGGTTCTTATTATACAGAACGACATCGGTAATAAGCACAGTCCCACTGTGATCTGTGCAGCGATTACCTCAAGAATGAATAAGGCAAAGCTGCCTACCCATGTGGAACTGGATACAAAAAAGTGCGATATGATCAAAGATTCAGTCATACTTTTGGAACAGCTGCGGACCATTGACAAGCAGAGGCTGAAAGAGAAGATTTGTCATATTGATGAGAAACTGCAGCAGGAAGTGGACTGTGCATTAAGAGTCAGCTTAGAACTGAATACATAGTTCACCATTGACGGAATGCTGATAAAATGGTATATTCTTAAATAGTTGTGAGAAAAAATACGAAAGAAAATGAACAAAAGGAGTAGATTTTTCAGATGGACGATGGCAATCCGCTTATACGCGTGATTATTTTTATTGCTTTTATCGTATTGGATGCAATTTTTTATGGATTTGGTGCAGCAATTCAGAATGTGAATACGACAGAACTGGAGCATCAGATGGAAGAAGGCAGCGAGAGGGCGGCAAAGCTGCTGCATATTGTTAACAGACCGACCAGATTTGTAAACACCATTCAGATAACAACCAATTTAATTGGAATGGTGACGGGAGCGTTTGTATTAGGGCAGTTTGGAATTTCGCTGGAGGCGATATTACGCAGAGGGAGCGACGGTCCCAACCGGTGGATATCCCTTTTCAGTCTTTTCTTTGTAGGAGCCTTATTAATTATTCTGCTTATCAGCTTCGGAATCATTATTCCAAAACGCTGTGCAGCTGAGAACCCTGAGAAGTGGGGATACCGGATGCTTCCTGCAGTGACCTTTATTATGATCCCGCTGATCCCATTTGCGTGGGTTGCCAACTTAATCGCATTCATAGTCCTTAAAATTATGGGCATTGATATGGCAGCAGACAGCGAGAACGTGACTGAAGAAGATATCATGTCCATGGTAAACGAGGGGCATGAGCAGGGTGTTTTAGAAGCCAGAGAAGCGGAGATGATCACCAACATCTTTGAACTTAACGACAAGGAAGCAGCAGATATTATGACCCACAGAAAGAATCTGGTTTCCTTAGATGGTGAGATTACTCTGAAAGAAGCGGTAAAATATATCCTGACAGAGGGATATAATTCCAGGTATCCGGTCTATAAAAAAGATGTGGATGACATCATAGGGATTCTTCACATGAAGGATGCGCTGATTGCAGCTGAGATAGAAGGCAATGGCAGCCGGCAGCTCTGGGAGATCGATGGGCTTTTAAGAGAGGCTCATTTTATTCCGGAGACAAGGAATCTTGATACGCTGTTTAAAGAGATGCAGTCCAGAAAGATCCACATGGTAATTGTGGTTGATGAATATGGTCAGACTTCAGGTATTGTAACGATGGAAGATATTCTGGAAGAGATCGTAGGCAATATTCTTGACGAGTATGATATGGATGAGGAATTTATTGTGCCATCAGATGACGGTTCTTACGTTATGAATGGTATGACTACGCTGGAAGATGTAGAACGGGCGTTAAATATTGAGTTGGATGAGGAGGATTATGACTCCTATGATACAATAAATGGTCTGCTGATTTCCAGACTGGACCGGATTCCCCAGGAAGGGGAGGAAACGGAAGTTTCCATCATGGGGTACCGCTTTAAGATCCTTCAGGTGGAAAATAAGATGATCCAGACTGTACGGGTCTGGAAGGAAGATCCGGAGGATCCTTCTGCGGAAGAAAATGGGTCCAGAAAGATGGAAACTGAGATCAAAGACTCTGAAAAAGAATCATAAGCGCGCACAGCTGCCAATACGTTCCGTTATAAGACGGGAGGGATATGGCGGCTGTGTATTGTTTTTTCTTGCAAGATGAAAAAAATAGTGATAGAATAGAAAAGATGTTATTTTTTTGAATGAATGAGGACGAAATAGAGAAAGAAAAGGAGTGTTGGAAACGATGTCAGGACATTCAAAGTTCGCAAATATTAAGCACAAAAAAGAAAGAAACGATTCTGCGAAAGGTAAAATATTTACTGTTATCGGAAGAGAACTTGCAGTAGCAGTAAAAGAAGGCGGACCAGACCCTGCAAACAACAGTAGGCTCCGTGATATAATTGCAAAAGCGAAAGCCAACAACATGCCCAATGACACCATTGACCGAGGCATTAAAAAAGCGGCCGGAGATGCCGGTTCTGTTAACTATGAGACAATTACATACGAAGGATACGGCCCGAATGGAGTGGCGATCATCGTAGATACTCTGACAGACAATAAAAACCGGACTGCTGCCAACGTAAAAAATGCATTTACAAAGGGCGGCGGAAATGTAGGCACTCCAGGCTGCGTATCCTTTATGTTTGACAAGAAGGGCCAGATTATAATAGACAAAGAAGATTGCGATATGGATGCAGATGAACTCATGATGATTGCTCTCGATGCAGGTGCAGAAGATTTTTCAGAGGAAGAGGACAGCTATGAAGTTCTCACGGCACCCGAGGAGTTCAGCGGAGTACGTGAAGCGTTGGAAGCAGCTAAAATTCCGATGATTCAGGCTGAAGTCACGATGATTCCCCAGACCTGGGTGGAACTGACTGATGAGGATTCCTTAAAGAAGATGAACCGGATTCTGGATCTTTTAGATGTGGAAGACGATGTACAGGCGACTTATCATAACTGGGATGAATAAAAACATGAAGGGCTTGCACCGGAAACGGAGCAGGCCCTTTTATCATGGAAAATCAGAAATTTTCAGACGATCTCAGTTAAATTCCTGACTGATTTCTGGATATCCGCCACCAGTTCATGAATGCGTTCATAAACTTCACCGGAGCTTTTGGAGATTTCCCCGAATTCTCTTGCCACGACTGCGAATCCAACGCCTGCTTCGCCGGCTCTTGCTGCTTCGATAGAGGCATTAATAGACAGGATATTCTCCATGGAAGCCACCTTTTGCAAGTCATGGGTTTTCGCTGTTACTTCATTTAAGGAGTTTTTGATGCTGTCAATCTCTGAATCCAGTACAGTGTCTCTTTTTCCTGAGATTGCCTGTATGTATTCTAAATTAACCAGTTGATTGACAATACTGCCAAGCATCTGTGCTGCCGCCTTGATCATGGCTTCCGTGCGTACGGGAACTTTCCTTAGTGCATTGATATATTCCTCTTCGCTGATCCCCAGTTCTCTGGCAATGGAACGGAATTTTTCTTCATCTGGCTGTGCAGGCAAAACCTGTCCGCCGATGATTGCCCCAACCTTTTCTCCTTTAATGACAATATCAGAGGAAAAATCCATAAGCCCCGCATGGCAGAAATAGGTTCCTCTTCCTTCTTTGTCACATGTTTCGCATCGTTTTAACCCTTCTTCGCTGTTTCGCGTGTATTTCATGCAAAAATCAGTGAAATTGCTTCCTTTTGTGATGTAATTACCCTGTAAATCCACCGCGATTGCTGCTAACCCTGTCGCTTCTGAAAACTGGTCCTGAATCGACTGCAATGCGTTCAAATCAACGAACTTTCTGATCTCGATCATATGATGCATGCCCCTCTCTTGTATTTGCGGTACCGTTTTATCATTCTTATTATATAATAATGGTAGGATAAATACAAGCAAGGAAGTAAGCAGCCATATCTGTGAAAATCCATTGAAGCTTATGGATTATTGTGCTACAATCACCGTGAAAAAGATAAAAAAAGAGGCAGGATTATGGAAAGTGACCGATTGTACCGGGTAGAAAAAAAGGATATTGAGAAATTGAAGCAGCTGCTGACGGAATGTTTTAAGGAAGATCCGCTTTATTGCAATCTGATCCCGGATACGGATACAAGAAAACGTCTTCTTCCGGAACTGTTTGAATGTGATATGGAAGAATTTTTTGAGACCTGTGAAATATATGCAGACAGTCCGGATATTAATGGTATTATGGTTGTGGATGATGAATCTGAGGTCTATGATCCCGTTCACTATTATCTGGCAGAGGCGGCAGCGACTTTGAAAACAGATGGTTATTTAATACGGGAAGACAAAACCTTAAAGACGTTCTGGAATTTTTTCCATGGCAGGGATTATTTAAACTCCAGATGGACCGACCAGCTTCATCAGGAAGAACGGCTCCACATTATTTATCTGGCAGTAAGACCGAGTATGCAGCATCATGGAATCTCTGCCTGCCTGCTGAAAGAAGCCATAGAATTTGCAGACAGAAATCACCTGATGATATCACTGGAAACCCATAAACACAGTAATGTAAGCTTTTATGAACATTTTGGTTTCAGACTTTTCGGTGTGGTGGAAAAGCATTTCCATTTAAAACAGTACTGTATGATAAGAGAGATGCGCTAGAGATCAGTACAAATAGTAGGACAGGCTTTCCCGGATGTGAAAACCGGCTTTTTTATACAGGGACACAGCCGGAAGATTCTCATCGGAAACCTGTAAATAGATGATATTCTTTCTTTGATCCCCGGGAAGAGAAACATATGTCTTTAAGAATAAACGAAGGCAGGCAGTTCCAAGACCCTGACCCCGGAGGGCTTTAGGAATTTCAAATCCATATAAATAAGCATTGTTTTCCTGGGTGTCAAGACTGCACGTCCCGACTACGGAGTCATCCTTTAAAAACTCATAGCAGATGGGACCATCGGAGTGTCTGCTGGAGGAAATGGTTAAACCGCCCCCATCTTTGCTATCCTTCAATATAATGGATTTCTCTGACATCGGTATGGAAAGTTCCATAAAATGTTCTTTATAGCAGAAAGTGGCTTCCATGGCCTGTAAAGTCTTTAACCCATCCTGGCAGTTCTCATAAACAGGAAAGATGAAATCGCAGTCCGGATAATCATTTACCAGTTCTTTTAATAGTGAGGTAAAATGTCCTTTCTGCCGTTCACCGGGAAGGGTGCAGCCATAGCATTCCATGGTGTCAGAATCAGTAAAAAAAGTAATCAGAGCGGATAAGAGGCGTTCATTTTCATATAATAAACAGCAGATGCAGTCCTCTTCTAAGGGAAATGTGAGAGAAATATGATCATGTTTATTACAGGCTTCCTGTAATAATAAGAGGTCTTTTGACAAAAGGGCATCTGGGACAGTTGTTCGGATTAGATTCATGGCTTTACTCCTGATTTGTTTTCGTATAGTATAATACAATAAAACAGTAAAATTCAATCAAATATTTTCCATATTGCTGATTGTTTCTTTGAAATATGGGTGATAGAATAAACACATGTAAAGCAGTTGGAGGGATCAAATTGAAAAAGAGAGAAGAAATACCGGTTTGCGACACCTGGAACCTGGCGGATATACTGCCGTCTGAGGAGGCCTGGGAGGATTTATTCCGCGAAACAGAACGCTCGCTTTCAGGTTATAAAAAATTTGAAGGACATCTGGCCGAATCCGGCGAGATGCTTTTTTCCTGTCTCAAATTTGATGAGGAGATATCATTAAACATCGAGACATTATTCGTATATGGCAGGCAGAAATCCGACGAAGACACCGGAAACGCCAGATATCAGGGACTGTCATCGAGAGCGAGGGCATTGTCTTATCAGGCTGCAGGACTGTCAGCCTATATGATTCCGGAGATATTAACCATACCGGAAGATCTTTTAAAGGAATACAGGGAAAAGGTCCCGGAACTGAAACGTTATGACCGGACCTTTGAAATTATATTAAAAAAGAAGGCACATACGCTGCCGGCATCGATGGAAGCGCTGCTTGCCAACTCCATGGAAGCGACTTCAGGATCATCAGAAATTTTTAATATGTTTAATAATGCAGATGTCAAATTCCCTGAGATCAAAGATGAGAACGGAAATCCTGTAAAAATTACCCACGGCAATTATGTTGCTCTTATGGAAAAACAGGACAGGGAAGTCCGCAAATCCGCATTTTATGGCCTTTATAGTGTTTATAAGCAGTTTGGCAACACTCTGGCAGCTACATTTTCTTCCAATGTAAAACAGGCTGCGTTTTATGCAAAAGCAAGGAATTATTCCTCAGCCAGAGCACATTCGCTGGCAGAGAACGAAGTTTCAGAAGCGGTTTATGATAATCTCATTCAGGCAGTTCATGACGGACTTCCATATCTTCATGAGTATGTATCATTGAGAAAGAAAGCGCTGGGAGCGGAAACGCTTCATATGTATGATCTTTATGTGCCCATGGTTTCCAGGGAAGAACGGAAAATATCCTTTGAAGAGGCCAAAAATATGGTACTTGATGGATTAAAGCCTTTGGGAAATCAATATCTGGCTCTTTTAAAAGAGGGGTTTGAGAACCGCTGGATCGATGTGTATGAGAATGAAGGGAAGCGCAGCGGTGCCTACTCCTGGGGAGTTTACGGAGTTCATCCTTATGTTCTTTTGAATTTTAACGGGACCCTTGACAGTGTATTTACTCTGGCTCATGAAATGGGGCATGCGCTCCACAGCTGGTTTTCTGACAAGAACCAGACCTATGTGGATGCAGGCTATAAGATTTTTGTCGCTGAGGTCGCCAGTACCTGCAATGAGGCTCTCTTAATCAGACATCTTCTTGAGATCACAGAGGATAAGAAGGAGCGGGCTTACCTTCTCAATCACTTTATGGACAGTTTCCGCGGCACCCTGTACCGTCAGGCGATGTTCGCGGAATTTGAAGACAAGACCCACCGCCTTGCGGCAGAGGGAGAGGTTTTAACATCTGAAAGGCTGTGTGAATTGTATCATCAGCTGAATGCTGATTACTTTGGACCGGAGATGGTTGTGGATCCTGAAATTGACTACGAGTGGTCCAGGATTCCCCATTTCTATACGCCGTTTTACGTTTACCAGTATGCCACCGGATTTTCGGCTGCGGTGGCCATCAGCACCAGGATTTTAACGGGGGATGAAAAAGCAGTTAAGGGGTATTATGAATTTTTGAGCGGAGGAAGTTCCATGCCTCCTATTGAACTTTTAAAGCTGTGCGGTGTTGACATGTCCACAGCAGAGCCGGTTAAAGACGCCCTTTTGGTATTTTCAGGCCTTTTGGAAGAAATGAAAAAGCTTATTTAAACTGATTTCCGGATAGAGGAGAGGGGAGCAGGTATGAATCTGTATCAGATGATATTTAAGAGAAGATCCATTAAAAAGTATAAGAAAGAACCGGTTCCAGAGCAGCTGAAAAGGGATATTCTTTATTTTGGGGATTGTGTTTCGAGGTTGTACGGCGACATTCAGGTAAAGATGGAAATATGTGACAGTATGGAAGAGGATCTTTCACCAAAGGGGTTATGGAAGGTGGATGCTCCCTATTATCTGATCCTTTATTCGGAGGAGAAAGAGGGATATCTTGTCAATGCCGGATACATTATGGAACCTGTTTTATTATATATGACAGGAAAGGGCATTGGAACCTGCTACCTTGCCAATGTTAAGACTGTCAAGCCGGCTCCTGCAGGATTTAAACAGGCAATTGCCATTGCGTTCGGATATCCAAAGACATTGCTTTATCGTGATCCTGCAACAGCCAAACGTCTTCCGTTAAAGGAATTGTGTGTATTTAAGGAGGAAGCAGGAGAGTCTGTGAAGAATATTTTAAAGGCGGTACGGCTTGCTCCGTCTGTTATGAATACCCAGCCATGGAGATTCATTGTCTATCATGACAAAATATATGTTTTTTCCTGCAGAGAATTTCTGCCGTCGCCATATCTTCTTTCTCTGCGGGAGATCAGTGTGGGAATTATGCTTTCCCATCTGACCATTGCAGCGGAAGAGATGTGGATCAATGTCAGTCTGGAAGCGGATAAAGCGATGGAAAAGAAATCATACAAAAGCGGTGCGTACGTTGCCACTGCATATTTAAAGGAATACAAATTATGAGAAGGCTTCATGACAGAACGAAAGAGAAGATATGTTACATAAAATCTTCTCTTTTTTTCGCATTAAGACTTTATTCAAACGGCATAAGATGGTAGAATGACACTGTTTGTTACTATGGAGAAGTGAGGAAGATTCATGAAGCGGGAAATTGATATAAGAGATATTTCAGATGGAAAAATGTATGAATTAAATGACCTGGTAAAAGCTGACTGCAAAGACTGCAGCGGCTGTTCTGCCTGCTGTAAGGGTATGGGCACTTCGATTGTGCTTGATCCCCTTGATGTGTTCCGGCTCACTAGAGGGCTTAACTGCACGTTTGAAGTGCTGCTTAAAGATAAAGTGGAATTAAATGTTGTGGACGGAATTGTCCTGCCTGATATCCGCATGGCGGGAGAAGGAGAACCTTGCGGATTTCTCGATTGCCTGGGCCGGTGCAGCGTTCACCCGTTCCGCCCTGGTATCTGCCGTCTGTTTCCTCTTGGGAGAATTTATGCAGATGAGGGAATCCGGTATTTTCTCCAGATTTATGAATGCCCGAAGAAAAACAGAACCAAGGTGAAGGTCCGCAGCTGGATGGACAATCCGGATGGGAAACGTTACGATAAATTTATTGCAGATTGGCACGATTTTTTAAAGAAAGCAGAAAACGAGATTGAAAAGAAGAATGATCCAACATTTACCAGTCAGGTGAGCATGAATGTTCTGAAAATGTTCTATTTTACCCCCTATGAGAAAGAACAGGATTTTTATGATCAGTTTGGCAAAAGGCTTGAAGCCGTAACTTTCTTATGATAGAATTGGTAAGAATAGAGAAAAATAAGGGCGAAGAGAACCGAGGAGGAAGACATGATCAGGCAATTAATTGACAGAATTCAAAAAACAAATGCACCGATTTGTGTGGGACTTGATCCAATGCTAAGCTATATTCCCGATCACGTAACAGAGAAGGCATTTCATGAGATGGGCGAGACATTAGAGGGTGCTGCAGAAGCAATCTGGCAGTTCAATAAAGAAATTGTGGATCATGTTTATGATCTCATTCCCTCTGTAAAACCCCAGCTTGCCATGTATGAACAGTTTGGTATTGAAGGCTTAAAGGTATATGACAGGACTGTTAAGTATTGCCAGGAGAAGGGACTTATTGTCATAGCAGATGGAAAAAGAGGGGATATTGGTTCCACATCTGCAGCCTATGCTGTGGCTCATATCGGTAAAGTAAAGGTGGGTTCTAAGACTCTTCCGGCATTTCATACAGATTTTCTTACTGTCAATCCCTATCTTGGAACAGATGGTATTGCTCCATTTATAGATGTATGCAAAGAAGAAGACAAAGGTCTTTTTGTTCTGGTTAAAACCTCCAATCCGTCCAGCGGAGAATTTCAGGACCGCCTGATAGACGGAGCACCTCTTTATGAACACGTTGCTAAGAAGGTCGTGGAATGGGGGGCGGACTGTATGGATGGCACATACAGCAACATTGGTGCAGTGGTGGGAGCCACCTATCCGGAGATGAGCGCTGTATTAAGAAAGCTGATGCCAAACACCTATTTCCTTGTACCTGGTTACGGAGCGCAGGGAGGAACTGCGGAGGATTTAAAACCATGTTTTAATGAAGATGGTCTTGGAGCAATTGTGAATTCTTCAAGAGGCATCATAGCTGCCTATAAACAGGATGCATATAAGAAATTCGGTCCGGATCATTTTGGAGAAGCTTCCAGACAGGCTGTGATTAATATGGTTTCTGATATTAACCGGGTGTTATAGGGGGAGATCATGGGAAAAATAAAAATTACGGCAGCAGTCGCCAGCCAGATCAGACTAGCAGACGGTGTATACAGCATGTGGATTGACGCAAAGGAAATCACTGACCAGGCAAAGCCGGGACAGTTCATCTCCGTGTATACCGGGGACAGCTCAAAGTTACTTCCCCGTCCAATCAGTATCTGTGAAACGAACCGGGATAAAGGGCTTTTAAGAATTGTGTACCGCATAGCAGGCGGAGGAACAGAAGAATTTTCCCATTATAAGACAGGGGATCAGATAACTGTCATGGGGCCTTTGGGGAATGGATTTCCGCTGGAAGCAGGAACTCCGGGAAAGAAGGCTCTGTTAATCGGAGGAGGCATCGGGATTCCGCCTATGTTAGAACTGGCGAAGAATCTTTCCTGTACAAAGCAGATGGTTTTAGGATACCGGGACGAGCTGTTTTTGAATGAAGAGTTTCTGCCTTATGGGGATACATTTCCTGCCACAGAAAGCGGAACTGCCGGAACCAGGGGGAATGTTATGGATGCAATCAGAGAGCATGGCTTACAAAGCGATGTGATTTTTGCATGCGGCCCTACTCCCATGTTAAAGTCCTTAAAAGCATATGCACTGGAAAATCATATCGAATGCTACCTTTCCCTGGAGGAAAAGATGGCTTGCGGAATCGGCGCATGTCTTGCCTGTGTCTGCAAAAGCAGTGAGAGAGATGACCATTCCATGGTTCATAATAAAAGAGTCTGCAAAGACGGTCCGGTATTTAAGGCCGAGGAGGTTGAATTCTAGATGAATATGAAAGTAAATCTTGCCGGTGTGGAATTAAACAATCCGGTTATGACTGCCTCAGGTACCTTTGGTTCCGGTGAAGAATACAGCGAGCTTGTGGATTTAAACCGGCTGGGAGCGGTAGTCACGAAGGGTGTGGCCAATATTCCATGGACAGGCAATCCGACTCCCAGAATCGCAGAAACCTATGGGGGGATGATTAATGCCATTGGTCTTCAGAACCCGGGAATGGATGTATTTATTAAACGGGATATTCCCTTCTTAAAGCAATATGATACAAAAATTATTGTCAATGTCTGCGGAAAGACTACGGAAGATTATATCGAAGTAGTGGAGCGGCTTTCCCATGAGCCGGTGGATATGCTGGAGATTAACATTTCCTGCCCCAATGTGAAAGAGGGCGGAATTGCATTTGGCCAGGATCCAAAAGCAGTGGAAGCCATAACAAGAGAAGTAAAGAAGTATGCAAAGCAGCCGGTTATTATGAAGCTGAGTCCCAATGTGACTGATATTACCGTTATGGCAAAAGCAGCGGAAGCAGGCGGAGCAGATGTCTTATCTATGATTAATACACTGACTGGAATGAAGATTGATGTGAACCGCCGGGCGTTTGCAGTTGCCAATAAGACAGGCGGGTTATCCGGACCTGCAATCAAGCCAGTTGCAGTGCGGATGGTTTATCAGGCGGCGTGTGCAGTCAAAATCCCGATTATTGGAATGGGAGGAATCATGACTGCTGAGGATGCCCTGGAATTTATTCTTGCCGGTGCGACGGCGGTTTCTGTAGGAACGGCAAACTTTGTAAATCCCTATGCAACCACGGAAATCATTCAGGGTATTGAAGATTATATGATAAAATATCAGGTGGAAGACATGAACGAACTGGTCGGTGCCGTACGATAACAGAACGATTTTTGAATAGAGAGGACAGCAAAATGGAACAGTATAAGCAGGAATTTATTGAATTTATGGTGGACAGCGATGTTCTTAAATTTGGGAGTTTTACATTGAAAAGCGGAAGAAAGTCCCCGTTTTTTATGAATGCAGGTTCTTATGTAACAGGAGCGCAGTTAAAGAAGCTGGGAGAGTATTATGCCAAAGCAATTCACGATAATTTTGGTACCGATTTTGATGTGCTGTTCGGACCGGCTTACAAAGGAATTCCATTAAGCGTTGCGACTGCAATCGCCTTTCATGAGTTATATGGTAAAGAGATTAAATACTGTTCCAACAGAAAAGAAGAGAAAGACCATGGCGGAGATGCCGGAATTCTTCTTGGAAGCCCCATTAAGGATGGAGACAGGGTGGTCATTATTGAAGATGTGACCACATCAGGGAAGTCGATTGAGGAGACCTTTCCGATCATCAAGGCACAGGGTGATGTGACAATTCTGGGGCTTATGGTTTCCTTAAACCGTATGGAAAAGGGAAAAGGAGAGCAGAGTGCACTTGATGAGATCCAGGAAAAATATGGTTTTAAGGCATCTGCGATCGTGTCCATGGCGGAAGTGATCGGTCATCTCCATAACCGGGAATACAAAGGGAAAATCTTAATTGATGATGCATTAAAAGAAGCGATTGATGATTATTATGAAGTTTATGGCGTAAAATAAGGAGAGTGGGATATGGAAAAAGTATATAAAACCATGAGAAACGCAGGCGCATTAAACATTATTGTTGGAATTATAGTGACTGCTATCGGACTTGCTGCCGGTATTATATCAATCATAAACGGAGCAATATTGCTGAAAAGAAAATCTGAAATTACATTTTAACCGTTATCTCAGGAGCGGCGGCTGCCAGAATCCATAAAATTCTGGCAGCTCTCTCCTTTCTGGATAAAGATGGAGCTGTTATGATTAAAAATGCGACGAAACGGCAGAAGTTTGGTTGGGTGATTTTTATAATTTACCTGATCTTTTTGGCGTACTTTCTGTTTTTCTCGGATTATTTTGGAAGAGGCGGTCATGTACGGGAAGAATACGCTTATAACTTAATCCCGCTGAAGGAAATTAAGCGGTTCATTATCTACCGCCGTGTAGTTGGCCTCTGGTCTTTCCTCTTAAACATTGTTGGAAATATAGCAGGCTTCATGCCCTTTGGTTTCTTTCTTCCTGTTATAAGCCGCAGGAGCCGCCGCTTTTTCAATACAATGCTGCTCAGTTTTTTATTCAGCCTCTGCATCGAAACCATCCAGCTCATTTTCCGGGTGGGAAGTTTTGATGTAGATGATATGATTTTAAACTCGCTGGGAGGAATGTTGGGATATATCCTGTATAAAATAGTACAGCACATAAGAGTAAGGAGGATGAGGCGTGGGAAAGCAGAAAAAAGTGTCCTACATTAGAAAGCCTTATGCTAAAAAAAGTTTTCTATCGTTAGGACTGGCTTTGGGAGCACTGGCTTTAGGGGTTCTTGGAATATCAAGCGCTGCGATTACTGCCGGACAGGCGCAGTTAAATGTTGCGGCTGTCTGCTTTTGCAGCATGTTGATTTCTATCTTTTCCCTGTTTTATGGTGTTCTGTCTTTCTTTGAAAAAGAAAAAAAGTACATACTGTCTAAGATCGGAATCGGCATCAGCGCTTTACTGATTATTTTTTGGGCAGTTCTTCTTATTATAGGCATAAAGGGGTAAAAAAATGGATTATAGAGAGATGTTTGAACAGGAAAATGATGGAATTATGGAACGCTTCCTTCTTTCAATGGAACGGATCAGTCAGATAGCCTCAGAGCAGACAGTGGCTCAGCCGTTTCATGATTATTTTACAAGGACAGCTGCATTTATCTGTGTTATGGGTGAGTATCTTGATTATTTAAAGGAAGGAAAGCACAACACGGCTTCTCTGGAAGATTTAAAAGAATGGAACAGAAGATTTTACGAAGACATTCTTCCGGATGCTTATGAAGCCAGCTATGCAAATCCGGCTTTTGCAGCGGAAAAACTGGGTGATGGATTCGGGCAGCTCCTTTGCTACCTGTATAAGGAAATAAGGGGCGATATTGTTTTTGTTCATGAGAACAGGCTGACGGATATTACGATTTTAAATGAAGCCTTAATCGAGATTTATAACATGTTTGAAGAAGGAGTGCCGGAGGTAGCCTCTGTAAAAGAGGTGATTTACTGGTTTGTCAGTGATTACACCGATCATACAGTTACCTTTCGTGTCAGAGAAGGGTTAGATCCCTCGCTTTCCTTTGCAGCAGATATTATCCGGGACAGTGACTTAACGGATCTTCGTTATCTTTACCGCTTTGGTGAATATATTTCAGAAACAGAACTTAAAGTTGCGGATTATTTAAATTCTCTTCCGGAGGAAACAGTCCGTCTGATGGCGGATACTTACACGGAAGGCTACAAAAAGGGCTTTGAGGTGATGGGCAGAGACTTATCAAAGAAAAAAACAGTCCAGATCCGCTATGAGCTTGGATTCGAACGAATGGTCAGATATGCCATGGAGAATTTTGAAAAACTGGGGCTTCATGTGATTTTATGCCGCGCGGCTGTCTGGGCGGTGAATACCAATGCCGGAAGAAAATCCGGTTATTACAGTACTTCTCCAAACCGACAGTATGATTATGACCACCGTTATGATGATGCCATCTACATGAATAAGGCATTTAAGGACAGAAAAGCATCGGTACTGAAGGTTGCATACGAAACGTACAAAGAGCTGGCAGCTGTCTTTGCAGGACCTGCAGTCATTGAGACATTTGGAAAAGAAGGCTTTCATCCGATCAACAAACCGGAAGCCTGCCGCCTCGATCCCAAACAGGAAAAGCTTGCCGTTGAAATGGCAGGTGAAACTGCAAGAATTTTAAATCAATATGTTCCCGGCGATGAGATCAGCTTCACCATTATTGCATTTCCGGTTCCTGAGATCGGTGATGATTTTGAAGAGATATTTAACGAGACCATTGCCATCAATACCCTGGATTATGAAAAATACAAAGGTCTGCAGCAGACCATGATTGATGCACTGGATGAAGCAGAATATGTGGAAATTACAGGGAAAGGGGCAAATAAGACCCGTCTGACAGTGGCGCTTCATCATTTAAAGGATAAAGAAAAAGAAACTAATTTTGAAAACTGTGTGGCCGATGTGAACATTCCTCTTGGAGAAGTATTTACGTCACCAAAACTTGCCGGAACCAATGGTGTTTTAGAGGTCAGCACGGTTTATATTACAGATTTTCAGTTTAAGGATCTGGTTATGACGTTTGAAAACGGCATGATCAAAGACTATTCCTGCAGTAATTTTGAAGATCCGAAGGAAGGAAAAGATCTGATCAGGCAGGTGATTTTAAAGAACCATGACACACTTCCCATGGGAGAGTTTGCCATCGGAACCAATACAACTGCTTATGCCATGGCCAGAAAGTTTGATATTCTTGACAAGCTTCCTATATTGATTGTGGAGAAAATGGGACCTCATTTTGCAGTTGGAGATACGTGCTACAGCTGGTCAGAAGACAGCCGGCTTTATAATCCCAACGGCAAAGAGATAATCGCGAAAGAAAATGAGATTTCTGCTCTCCGGAAAGAGGATGCCTCCAAGGCATATTTTAACTGTCATACGGATATCACCATACCTTATGCAGAACTGGACAGGATTGAAACTGTCTGTGCAGATGGGAAACGGACTCTGATTATAGAGGATGGAAAATTTATATTAAAAGGAACAGAAGATTTAAATTTGCCATTTTCTCTGCTTTAAGCTTTAGAATTACAAAAACTTAGAGAAAATCATTAAGTAATGTATATAATTGCCGATAAAACACTATCAGAGTGTGATTTTTACAAAAGAGCTAAATGGAGGATACCAAATGAAGAATTTAAAGATTGGCAAAAGAATTACGGTCTCTTTTGGAGTGGTTTTTGTTTTGTTTTTAATTGTATCATGTACTTCCTTATACAGCCTGGTCGGAAACAATGCCAGGTTCGTAGAATTTTATAACAATGGGCATCAGGTATCATTAATGACTGTAGAGATGAGACAAAATATACAATCGGCTGCAAAAAACGTGGGGTATGCAACCATGAGCCTGGATTTGAATACCAGAGCAAAGTATATTGATGAATCGGAAGCAGATTTTAATAAATTGAAAGAGAATGTTCAATTCCTGAAAGAGCATTACAAAGGGGACAAGTCAGTCGTTGAGAATATCGAGAAGACGCTGAATGAAGCGGAACCCTTTGAAGAACAAGTGTTCACTCTGGCAAAAGAAAATAAAACCAGGCAGGCGACGGAGATTTTCTTCGCTTCTCTGGAACCGTGTTTTAATCAGATACAGACAGATCTGATGCAAATCAGCGATACTGCAAAGCAGAATGCTGATGGTGATTTCACCAAGTCACAGTCTGTTATGGGTTTTGCTCAGGTAATCGTGATCCTGCTTCAGATTATTGGAGCCGTAGTGACCCTGATTCTTGCCGTATTCATGACAAAGAGTATTGTAGCCCCCATTAAAGAGATTGAAAAGGCAGCCGGAGAGATGTCCCAAGGCAGTCTCCATGTAGAACTGGACTATCAGTCAAAAGATGAACTTGGCGGACTTGGCAACAGTATGCGTTCCACCATATTAAATATCGGCAGTATTATTGATGATATCATCTACCTGTTAGGATCTATGGCGGCCGGAGATTTTACGGTCGTGTCAAAGAATCAGGAACAGTATGTTCTGGATTATGAGCCCATACTGCAGGCAATCAGGAATATCAGAGATAATTTAAGCGATGCTCTTTTCCGTATTAATGAATCAGCTGACTTAGTTGCCAATGGTTCTGAGCAGGTATCCTCCGGAGCGCAGGCACTGTCTCAGGGCGCGACTGAGCAGGCTTCCTCCATACAGGAGCTGGCAGCTACGATTAATGACATTTCCAATCAGATCAATAAAAACGCGGAGAGTGCAAAAGAAGCGCGTATGAGATCAGAAGAAGCAGCTCTCAATGTAACGAAGAGCAATCAGAAGATGATGGAAATGAATCAGGCTATGACTGAGATTAACACCAAATCCAGTGAGATAGGTAAGATTATCAGAACCATTGAAGATATCGCTTTCCAGACCAATATCCTTGCATTAAACGCAGCAGTGGAAGCTGCGCGGGCAGGGGAAGCGGGAAAAGGGTTTGCAGTTGTTGCCGATGAAGTGCGCAACCTTGCCAGCAAATCAGGAGAAGCAGCTAAAAATACCACAATTCTCATTGAGGAAAGTTTACAGGCAGTGGAGAACGGAAGCAGGATTACTGCAGAAACAGCGAAAGCCATGCAGGATGTTGTGGAAGGAAGCCGCCGCATTAACATGATTATAGAAGAAATAGCTGCAGCTTCTGATAAGCAGGCAATCGCTGTTAATCAGGTTACTCTGGGAATTGACCAGATCTCAAGTGTGGTTCAGACAACCTCTGCTACAGCGGAGCAAAGTGCTGCAGCCAGTGAGGAATTGTCAGGTCAGGCACAGATTATGAAAAGTCTTGTCCAGCAATTCAAGGTTCATAACGGGAAGGCTCAGCAAAGCAGTGCACCTTTAAACACTGCCATAGCAGAATCTGAGCATGAGTTTGGCCCTGTTTACATAGAAGAAGCGGA
This sequence comes from uncultured Clostridium sp., assembly GCA_963523075.1. Classification (GTDB taxonomy): domain Bacteria; phylum Bacillota; class Clostridia; order Lachnospirales; family Lachnospiraceae; genus Lacrimispora. The sequence goes on along the minus strand of CAURBW010000002.1, from coordinate 125,873 downwards.
TCCTGAACCTGTTGCCATAGACCCGGTTTACTTTGAAGATTCTTCTTCATTTAAAAACAGCAAATATTAAATACATTACAGGAGTGAAAAGCCGCAGGATGTTGAATCCTTCCGGCTTTTTACGCCTGTTTTTTTACATTACAGGGTATACTTAAAATTATAAAGAAAATTATTGACGAGGCGTGGAAAAGCTAGTATTATAATTAATAAGTGGGAATTAATTAATAAGCAACTAATATTAGACGAACTTATTAACAACATTATTCCTGATAATGAATTACACATGTTTGGAAGAGGAAAAGGAGAAATTACTATGGCAAACGTATCAATTGTTATGGGAAGTGATTCAGATATGCCTGTTATGGCGCAGGCTGCAGAAGTTCTGGAGAAACTGGGAGTGGAGTTTGAAATGACCGTCATTTCCGCACACAGGGAACCGGATATATTTTTTGAATATGCGAAAACAGCAGAAGCCAGAGGCATTAAGGTGATTATCGCCGGAGCAGGAAAAGCAGCTCATCTTCCGGGTATGTGTGCCGCATTATTTCCAATGCCCGTCATTGGTATTCCAATGAAAACTTCAGATCTTGGCGGAGTGGATTCCCTTTATTCCATTGTACAGATGCCTTCCGGTATTCCGGTAGCAACTGTGGCAATTAACGGAGGAACCAATGCTGGAATTCTGGCAGCAAAGATACTGGCAGCAGGAGATGGGGAACTTTTGGCGAGACTGAAGGATTATTCTGAAAAATTAAAGAACGAAGTCGTGAAAAAAGCAGAAAAGCTGGAGCAGATCGGGTATCGGGAATATTTGTCCCAGATGAAATAACAGGAAGAAAAAGCGGAGGAAAAAGAGATGGATTATAAGAATGCCGGAGTAGATATTGAAGCTGGATACAAATCGGTTGAATTAATGAAAAAACATGTACAGGAAACCATGAGACCGGAAGTCCTCGGCGGACTGGGCGGTTTTTCAGGAGCATTTTCCATGTCAGCTTTTAAAGAAATGGAAAAGCCGACTCTGGTGTCTGGAACCGACGGAGTGGGAACAAAGCTGAAGCTTGCATTTCTTATGGATCGACATAATACGGTTGGAATCGACTGTGTAGCCATGTGTGTCAATGATATTGCCTGTGCAGGAGGAGAACCGCTGTTTTTCCTTGATTATATAGCCTGTGGAAAGAACTATCCGGAAAAGATTGCTGAAATCGTCAGCGGTGTGGCAGAAGGCTGCAAACAGGCAGGTGCGGCACTGATCGGAGGGGAAACTGCAGAGATGCCTGGTTTTTATCCTGAGGACGAATATGATCTTGCTGGTTTTGCGGTTGGAGTAGTAGATGAAAAGAATCTGATTAGCGGTAAGAATATAAAGGCCGGTGACATTTTAATCGGTATCGCGTCCTCTGGTGTTCACAGCAATGGATTTTCTCTTGTCCGCAAGGTATTTGACGTGACGCAAGAAAATTTAAATGTATATTATGACGAATTGGGAACAACTCTTGGAGACTGCCTGATTGTGCCTACCAAAATTTATGTGAAAGCATTAAAAACCGTAAAAGAGTACGGTGTGGCCATAAAAGGCTGCAGCCATATCACCGGAGGCGGATTCTATGAGAACATTCCACGTATGCTTCCTGATGGAATCTGTGCCGAAGTGAAGAAAAACAGCTATAAAGTTCCTCCCATCTTTCAACTCATGGAAGAAAAGGGCGAGGTAGCGGAAGAAATCATGTACAATACTTTTAACATGGGAATTGGCATGGTGCTGGCAGTGGATCCGGCTGATCAGGACAAGACCATGGAGGCGATCAGGGCTGCAGGAGAGACCCCTTATGTAATCGGCTGCACAAAAGCCGGTGAGAAGGGTGTGGTCTTATGCTAAGAGTCGGCGTTCTGGTATCCGGCGGAGGAACCAATCTTCAGGCTGTTTTGGATGCCATTGACAGCGGGGAGATTAAAAACGCAGAGGTCAAAGTAGTCATCAGCAATAACCGTAATGCCTATGCGCTGGAACGTGCAGGGAATCATGGAATCGATGCTCTCTGCATTTCACCTAAGGATTATGAAAACAGAGCGTCATTCCACGATGAACTTTTATCACGAATTGATGAGTATCATCTTGATTTAATCGTACTTGCAGGTTTCCTGGTTACCATTCCGGAAGCGATGATTAAGAAGTACAGAAACCGAATTATAAATATTCATCCTTCCCTGATCCCTTCTTTTTGCGGGACCGGCTATTATGGACTGAAGGTCCACGAAGCCGCATTGGCCAGAGGTGTGAAAATCACAGGGGCTACGGTTCATTATGTTGATGAGGGAACGGATACAGGACCCATTATTCTGCAGAAAGCAGTGGAAGTAAAGGAAGGGGATACGCCGGGAGAGCTTCAGAAAAGAGTGATGGAAGAAGCGGAATGGATTATTCTTCCCCAAGCGATTGCGCTGATTGCAAAGGAACAGGAGGAAAAAGCATGAAGGTTCTGATCATAGGAGGCGGCGGCAGAGAACATGCCATTGCATGGAAAGCAGCCCAGAGCCCTAAGGTCCAAAAGCTGTACTGCGCTCCGGGAAATGCCGGAATTGCTGAGATTGCAGAATGCGTTGATATCGGAGTGATGGATTTTGACAGGCAGGTGGATTTTGCCAAAAAGAAAGAAATTGACCTGGTAATTGTTGGCCCTGACGATCCTCTTGTGGCAGGGGCTGCCGATGCATTTATGAAAGCAGGAATCCGGGTGTTTGGTCCTGAGAAGAAGGCTGCCTGTCTGGAAGGCTCCAAATCCTTTTCTAAGGATCTGATGAAAAAATACGGGATTCCAACGGCTGCTTATGAAACATTTGATTCGGCAGCGGAAGCTCTTTCTTATCTGGAAACTGCAAAAATGCCGGTTGTCCTAAAGGCGGATGGCCTTGCCCTTGGCAAAGGTGTTTTAATCTGCAGCTCACTGGAAGAGGCAAAAGACGGTGTCAGAACGCTGATGCTTGATAAGCAGTTCGGATCTGCCGGTGACCGGATTGTAGTGGAAGAATTCATGATTGGACGGGAAGTGTCTGTGCTTTCTTTTGTAGATGGAAAGAACATAAAGATCATGACCTCTGCCCAGGATCATAAAAGGGCCCTGGATGGAGATCAGGGTCTTAATACTGGGGGGATGGGAACATTTTCACCCAGTCCCTTCTATACAGAGGAAATAGATGCATTCTGTAAAAAGTACATCTATCAGGCAACTGTGGATGCAATGCTGTCGGAGAACAGGGAGTTTAAGGGAATTATCTTTTTCGGCCTGATGCTGACAAAAGAGGGACCGAAAGTATTAGAGTATAATGCAAGATTCGGTGATCCGGAAACCCAGGTGGTTCTTCCGAGAATGAAGAATGACATTGTAGAGGTGTTTGAGGCCTGTATAGACGGAAAGCTAAATGAGATTGACTTACAATTTGAAGACAATGCAGCTGTCTGTGTCGTCCTGGCTTCTGATGGGTATCCGGAACATTATGAAAAAGGATTTCCAATCAAAGGACTGGAGCGTTTTAAAGGGCAGAGTGATTACTTTGCATTTCATGCAGGAAGCCGGTTTGATGAAGAAGACAGACCTGTTACAAATGGAGGAAGAGTTCTTGGTGTGACAGCTCTTGGAAACAATTTAAAGGAAGCAAGAGCCAACGCTTATGAAGCCGCAGAATGGGTGGAGTTTGAGAACAAATACATGAGGCATGATATCGGCAGGGCAATCGATGAAGCGTGAAAACGCCTTATGTCAGCGGATTTCCTGCATAAAAAAACGTTGACACAACAGAATTTTCATGATATTGTATCTCTACAGTAGGACTTTGATCTTCTAAAGTGTTTTTCTACATCACTATTTAAAGACGGCATAGGGTAAGACTGGATTTACACAGTTTAATAGTACCGGAAGACATATAAAACGGGTTGCATAAAGGTGTAACTGAGCCGATATCCAGGTTACGGGTATCGGCTTTTTCCATAATGCCTGATAAAGGGAGGCTGATCGGTAAGAGCAGGAAAAAGAAAGTTACTGTTAAGGGTAGAGGGTATGGCAAAATTTAGCAATAAATGCTGGGTGAGTAATATGACGAAAAATGTCTAAAATAAACTATGTAATGCTAATGTTTGGGATTTTTAAACTACATAGTTTGTACCAGTGCGGTCTTCGGTACAAACTTCAGGTGCATAATTATGCACAGGAATGGAGGAAAATATGCTAGAATGTTTACGTAAATTAAATTTACCGGAGTATGTACAGGATATTTTAAATCAGTCACAGGGTGTCGTCATTCCGAAATCACGAAAAGAGCTGTTGACTCTTGCTATGGGCGGCGATGAGAATGTTACATTTGATATCGATTATGAAGTGGAAGGCAAGGGAAGAGTTTTAGAGGCTACCGCAACCAAATGTAAAAATGGTATAGTAGTGAATTATATGGAAGATTACATGCGCAGACGTGATCCCAATTCCATGCTGATCGCAGATAAGAATCCGACGGACAAACCCAGATATGAGGACGTTTATCATAAGGATTTCGAATCTCTCAGAATGGATACCTTTGACTGGCTGAAAAATCAGGAGCTGATATTTTTCCCGTTTAAATCCGGCGGTCTGGAGTATGGTTATGATTCTGTTTTAGTAGCTCCGGCCAACGCAGGATTTTTTGCAGCAGGCCTTGCGGATCTTCAGGGATTTTTAAACATAGACGAAATCACATATGATTTTAAACCAAGAGCAGTTGTTTTTCTCGCACCGCCATTCCGTCATACACATTTTAATGGAAAACAGGTAGTAGTTCATAACCGTCTGAAAGGCTTGCATGAGGTATATGCCTATAATCTTTATCCAGGTCCAAGCGCGAAAAAGGGTATTTATGGCGTGCTTCTGGATATCGGTGAGGAAGAAGGCTGGGTAACCGCACATGCATCTGCAGTAAAAGTGATCACTCCCTACGACAATGAAATTGTGATTATGCATGAAGGTGCTTCCGGCGGCGGAAAGAGCGAAATGCTGGAAGATATCCATAAAGAGATGGATGGAAGAGTCATTTTAGGAAGAAATACGGTGACAGGAGAGAAGAATTATTTAAATCTCTCAGAGACCTGTGATTTAATTCCTGTTACGGATGATATGGCGCTGTGCCATCCCCAGATGCAGCAGGGCAGTAAAAAGCTGGTAGTAAGAGATGCGGAGTCATCCTGGTTTTTAAGAGTGGATAATATTAAGCGTTACGGTGCTTCTCCCCAGTATGAAGGAATATTCATTCAGCCGGAAGAACCGTTAATCTTTTTAAACCTTCAGGGAGTACCGGAAGCGACCTGTCTGCCATGGGAGCATACCATGGACAGCACCGGAAAACCCTGTCCCAATCCCAGAGTAATTCTGCCAAGAAAACTGGTGCCAAACTCCATTGATGAGCCGGTTGAGGTTGATGTCAGAAGCTTTGGTGTAAGAACGCCTGCATGTACAAAGGCCAATCCGTCATATGGAATTATGGGTATTATGCACATTCTTCCGCCTGCTCTTGCATGGCTGTGGCGCCTGGTTGCACCAAGAGGCTACAACAATCCAAGCATCATAGATTCCCAGGGAATGACCAGTGAAGGAGTGGGATCCTACTGGCCATTTGCAACAGGCAAGATGGTGACACAGGCGAATCTTCTTTTGGATCAGATATTACAGTCTACCAATACCCGTTATGTTCTGATTCCGAATCAGCACATCGGAGCTTATGAGGTAAGCTTTATGCCTGAGTGGATTTCCAGAGAATACATCGCCCGCCGCGGAAGCGCGAAATTCAAACCAGAGCATCTGGTAGAAGCACGCTGTCCACTGTTAGGATTCGGTCTTGATTCATTAAAGATTGACGGACAATATATCAGAAGGGCATTCTTAAGACCGGAAACCCAGCAGGAAGTGGGAATTGAAGGCTACGATGCAGGTGCTGCAATCTTAACTGAATTCTTTAAGCAGGAGCTGGTAAAATATAATACAGATGAGTTAAATCCGTTAGGAAAGCAGATTATTGAGATGTTCATGAAGGGTGCAACTGTTCAGGATTATCTTGAAATTATGCCTATGAGATATTAAAATCAGACCATAAGAAGTCTGTATATGTAAGGGAGCGCGGCACTGAAGATGATTTCCATCGACAGAGCCGTGCTTCCTTTTTGTCAGCTGTTTTTTCTTTCGTATCTAATTCTGCCCGGACATTTCCTGGGATCGATCCGCCACATGCAGGTTTTGCAGTGAATGCAGGCTCCTGTATCTGTTCCATTTCTGGCATCATTCGCCCAGTTGGGGTTAACTAAAGTTCCTCGTCCGATATTAACCATATCCACGCACGCCGCAGTTAATATTTCATCAGCCTGCTCTGGAGAGGTGATTTCTCCTACGGTGAAAACTGGAACTGTGACCCGTTTTCTGATTTCCTGAGCTCCGTAAATTAAGTCAGTGAACGGGTAAGCATCCGGTTTAAATGGGTCTGAAAGCTGCGCAAATCCAAAAGAAATATTAAGAAAATCAATGCCGCTTGCCTGAAATTCCAGAGCATGGTCAATGCCGTCGGAAAGTGTGGGTTCGAATGCGCCCAGCCGCATTCCTACAATAAAAGAGGCGGGTGTCCGTTTTCGGATCTCTCTGATTATTTCCAGTGCAAACAGCGCCGGATTTTTACCATATTCGTCATTTCTTACATTCACACGGCTGTTAAGGAACTGGCTAATTAAGTAGTTGTGGCAGCCATGAAGCTCCACCCCGTCATAGCCCGCCTTATATGCCCGTTCTGCGGCTTCTGCAAATGAATTCTGAATCCTGTGCAGCTGATTAAGCGTGAGTTCCCTGGATATCTTCCTGGTCCCCTTCACCATGCACTCGATATCACTGGGGCAGACGGTTTCTTCCATGAAACCGAAGACGCCCCCATGATGAATCTGCACAAAGATGGGAGTCCCTGTTTCATGAACTGCGTTTGTAATTCTTGAAAGCCCTTCGATCTGTCCGTCCTCCCAGATTCCAATCTGAGAATCGGAGAGTCTTCCATCCTTTTCCACACAGGTAGCTTCCTGAATAATTAACCCCGGCCCGCCCTGCGCAATCTTACGGTAATGTTCTACCTGAATATCAGTTACATACCCTGTGTCATCGGTACGGTTGTAAATGACCATGGGAGGTACGGCAATTCTGTTTTTTACCTCCAGATCCCGAATTTTAATTGGATTAAATAATTTGTTCATTGATAATCTCCTTTTTATAATTATGATTATATCTATTGTCAGTCAGAAAGTAAAGAAGGGCAATCAGCAGAGGGTTTGTGCTGAAGGGAATGGGGGCGCTCTAAATTCCTGACAGGCAACATTGACCTAATGGGAAATGTTTTTGCTGCCAAAACATACAGACGGAAAACTGGAACGATTAAAATGCTGAAAATATGGTCATGCCTCTCCTGTGATAATAAACATTGACATTGCCCTAGAGGGAAACGCTTATAATTGACTGGTAAAGTTTATATTTGCATGGATCGAGGTGGATTTTAATGGGAAATGAATATGGAGCTTCACCCGAACAGGGAGAGCAGATCCGTATCGTACAGGAAACAGTGGCTGGAAGAGAAATCACTCTGGCCCATATTATCGGGGGACCGCTGCCAGTCGTATATCGTAAGTTAGGCTTAAATCCGGAAATTGATTATCGTTCGTCTGCCATAGGAATCATGAATATGACGCCTCCGGAGTCAGCGGTCATTGCATCAGATATCGCAGTAAAGAGCGGGAATATCGATCTGGGTTTTGCTGACCGGTTCAGCGGCACACTGATTATAACCGGTGAGATCGCGGAGGTTCAGGCTGCGATTGCGGAGATTGTGCAGTATTTTCATGATGAACTGGGATATGTAACCTGTCAGATTACGAAGCGGTGATAAGATGAAAAAATTATTTTTATGCGGAAGAAGCGAAGCAGGCAAGACTTCACTGACCCAGGCATTAAAGGGAGAGCCGGTGGTTTACCATAAGACCCAGTACGTCAATCATTGGGATATCACCATTGATACGCCAGGAGAATACGTGGAGAATAAAAACATATCCATGCAAGCTCTCTGCTGTTTTTCCTACGAGTCAGATGTCATTGGTCTGCTGTGCGGGGCAGATGAGCCCTTTAATCTCTTTCCGCCGGGGATTATCAATGCCTGCAACCGCCCCATGATTGGTATTATAACCAAAATTGACGCCCCTGGGGCTAAGGTTTCCATGGTGCGGCAGTGGCTGGAGGAAGCCGGTTGTGAACGGATCTTCCCAGTCAGCAGTATTACCGGGGAAGGAATCGCCCACCTAAAGGAATATTTAGGTGAAGATAAAAAAGGATAAACCCAGAAAGGGTGTGTTTAAATGACAGAAAAGCGGCCTGATCAGGAAGCATTGCAGCAGATATTGGGAAAAACACACGGGCATGGGGGGAATGAGCCGCTGCGTGTGGTGAAAGTCTCAGTTTCCGGGAAAGAAATATCAATGGCCCATGTCATCGGAGTTTCCGAGCCTTCTGTATATAAAAATCTGGGCCTGGATATAGGAACCCATGCAGGAGAGGATTTTACGGGCATGTCAATCGGTACTGTCCATATGTCCCCGCCTGAATCCACGGTTATTGCAGCGGATATCGCCGTAAAAGCAGGGTACGTGGAACTGGGATTTCTGGACCGGTTCAGCGGTACTCTTATTTTGACCGGACCTTTGGAGGAAGTAAAGACTGCGGTGATTGAAATTATTAAATATTTTCGTGAAGATTTACAATATAAGACCTGTCCTGTTACAGTAAGATAATACAAAAGCGGTTTTGCCAGGTGAAATTAGGCAGAACCGCTTTTTTTAATAGAGATCAGTACTGGTTGGTCTGATCCAGATATTGTTCCATGCGCATGAGGCGTTCCAGATTGCTGTCAGCTGGCTTCTGGCTGGTACCCTGGGAATTGGCGGGGTATCTGTGGGTATGATAGCAGGCTGGATTCTTATGATTGCTTATGAAGGTTTTATGATAAAATCGTCCTTAAACTGCCGCAGGCAGGCAGCAGCCTATTTTTCCGCATAAACCTCAAGACCGTCCTTTTGGATTAAGTTTTTTAACTCCTCCAGATAATTCCGGGCGAATATGCTTAAGTGTATTCTTGGATTCTCAATCCAGCCTATTCTCATATATTCTGAGGTTATAAGAGGAACTGCAATAATATTATCCCCGTTTAAGTTACTGTTTAAAATACCGCTGCAGATGGTATAGCCGTTCAGGCCAATTAATAAATTAAACAGAGTAGCACGGTCACTGACGTAGATGATTTTTTTTCTTGGAACAGTACTTAATATTTCCTCAGAAAAATAAAAGGAGTTATTTTCGCCCTGCTCAAAAGCCAGAAAAGGATAGGACTTTAATTCCTCCATCGTGACAGATAAATGGCCGGAAAGAGGGTGTGATGAGCTGATAAATACATGAGGAGAGGCTTCAAACAAAGGGTGGAAGATCAGTCCGCTGTCTTTAAAAAGCTTTTCCAGTACCTTCTCATTAAAATCATTTAGATACACAATTCCAAGTTCACTTCTGAAATTTTTCACGTCTTCAATGATTTCATAAGTTCTTGTTTCCCGTAGTGTGAATTCATATTCGTCATGATCCTGCCGTTCCACCAGATTGACAAAGGCGTTGACAGCAAATGCATAATGCTGGGTTGAAATAGAGCAGATCCGCTTTGCCGGCATTTTCTTCAGATAATGCTGTTCCAGTAAATCAGCCTGTTCCAGCACCTGCCTGGCATAGGAAAGAAATTCACTTCCATCTAAGGAAAGGGAAATTCCCTTGGGATTTCTGTTAAATATGGTGATGCCATATTCCTGTTCCAGCTCTTTTACTGCGCTTGAAAGGCTGGGCTGGGTGATAAAAAGCTGTTTTGCAGCCTCTGATATGGAGCCGCAGTTAACGATTGTGATAATGTAGCGAAGCTGCTGAAGCGTCATTGCAACGGATTCCTCTCTTACTCGTTCTGTTTTTTATTCTAACACAAAATGATATAGTTTAAAACTATACCATGGCATAAAAATATAGAATTTTACAGATAAAAATGTTTCCGTTAAAATAAAGAAAAACATTACAGGAAAAAAGAGAGGAGAATAAAATCATGGTACAGGCAAAAAAAAGAGCACCATTTAAGTTTGATATAGTAGGAAGCTTTCTGCGTCCCGAATATTTAAGGGAGGCAAGAGAGGGCTGGAAAAAGGGAATGGTCACTGACGAAGAATTAAGAAAAACAGAAGACCGGGCCATCACTGAACTGATCGAAAAGCAAAAAGAAGCAGGACTTCCAGTCATTACAGACGGAGAGTTCCGCAGAAGCTGGTGGCATCTGGATTTTATGTGGGGGCTTAAAGGCGTTAAAAAACTGGTAGTAGAACAGGGATACCGTTTTCATGACGAAGTTACCAGAGGAGAATCGGCCGGTTTGTGCGGGAAGATTTCAGGAGAGAAGCATCCGTTTGTAGAGCACTTTAAATTTGTTAAGCTGTTTGAGGATGATACAGTGACTGCAAGACAGACCGTACCGGCTCCCGCCCAGTTTCTGGCTGAGCTGGAGCGGGGAGATAATCTGGAACAGACAAGATCTTACTATCCGGATGAAGAAGAACTGATACAGGATATTGCATCTGCCTACCACACCGTGCTTCTGGATCTGTATGAGGCAGGCTGCAGAAATGTTCAGTTTGATGACTGTACATGGGGAATGTTCTGCGACACAAAATATTGGGAAGCCAGACAGAAAGAATCAAAATCTGTTTCTTCTGAGGCGGAAAAATATGTGAGGTTAAACAACCTGGCTATGGAAGACCTGCCCCAGGATCTGGTAATCAATACACATGTATGCAGGGGAAATTATCACTCCACCTGGGCATCCTCCGGCGGATATGCACCAATTGCTCCCCATTTATTTGGAAAAGAGAATGTCTCTGCCTACTACCTGGAATTTGATGATGAACGCTCCGGAGATTTTGAGCCGCTTCATTACGTAGATGGAGATAAGCAGGTGGTTCTTGGACTGATTACAACAAAATCCCCGGATCTGGAAGAAAAGTCACGAATCATTGAACGAATCCGCAGGGCCTCCCGCTATATCCCGCTGGACCGTTTATCATTAAGCCCCCAATGTGGTTTTGCATCAACCGAAGAGGGAAATAAACTGACAGAAGAAGAGCAGTGGAAGAAAATTGAACTGGTAAAAGAAATTTCAGAAGAGGTCTGGTAAAATCAGCTTTAAAATGGTATTGTTGTCTGGAACAGAAAAACAGCAATGCCATTTTTGATTGGCAAAGGAGGGCAGATCATGAATGTACAGATATTCGGAACGAAAAAGTGCTTTGATACGAAAAAAGCAGAGCGTTATTTTAAAGAACGAAAAATTTCGTATCAGTTTATTGATATGAAGGAAAAAGGAATGAGCAAAGGGGAATATAACAGTGTCAGGCAGGCAGTAGGCGGCACCGATGCCATGCTTGATGAGAATTGCAGGAATCAGGATGTTCTGGCGCTTATTAAATACATTGCTTCTGAGGATAAGGATGATAAGATTTTAGAAAACCAGGAAGTACTGAAAACACCCATTGTCAGGAACGGAAAACAGGCCACAATCGGTTATCAGCCAGATACGTGGAAAGACTGGAAGTAGAAAACAGCCGGAAGATACGGCTGCGGGGCAGCCGGTTGACCTTGACATTATAGAAAAAATTACTTAAAATTAAAAAAACAACGAAAAGGAGCAGCATAATATGAAAAGACCGGAAAAGAATCAGAGATGGGTATTGAATCAGGAGATAGAAGGAGAGAAAGCGGGAGAAGGCGTTGTCAGAAAAGTTCTTGCATACTGTGACGGAATGATGTGTGTGGAGAATCATTTTGAGCAGGGAGCCATCGGTAAGATGCATAATCATCCCCATACACAGATTACATATGTGGCAAGCGGAGCATTTGAATTTACCATCGGCGAAGAGACAAAGACGGTAAAAGCTGGAGATACCTTATTAAAACAGGACGGAGTGATGCACGGCTGTGTATGTCTGGAAAAGGGAATTCTGGTAGATATTTTTACCCCAATGAGAGAAGACTTTATATCATAAAGATGTCAGAAGAGATCTGTATTCTGCCGGGAAACCACGGCAGAGGCAGATCTCTTTCCTCTTTTAACGGTCAGAACGGATTGTTTTAAGTGACATGGTCACGGTAAAAATGGAAAAAATCTGTTAAGATCATGAAAAAAGCATGGAGGAAGAAATGACGTTACAAAAAAACAAGAGGTATGCAGTCGTAGATGAAACTCATTGTGTCGCCTGCGGCAGCTGCATAAAAGTTTGTCCGAAAGGGGCCGTTACAGTACCAAAAGGAATTACCGCAAAAGTAGATACAGACAGATGTGTTGGCTGCGGATTGTGCGCAAAAGCCTGCCCTGCATCAGTCATTCACATTGAAATGCTTAAGAGGGGGGAAGAAAATGAGAATGAATAGGAAAAAAAACTGGTATGAATATCTCTGGCTGGCATCTTTGCTCTATTTAATCCTCGGATTCTTTCATATTCTTTTTGCCTGGCTGGGACTCCTTTGTTTCTTTATTCCCCTGGGAATCGCTGCTGTTAAAGGGGATAAAACCTATTGCAATCATTATTGCGGCAGAGGGCAGCTTTTGGATCTCCTTGGAAACAAACTGAAACTGTCACGGAAAAAAGATATTCCCGGATTGATAAGAAGCCGTGTATTCCGATATGGTTTTCTCATCTTTTTTCTCACGATGTTTGCCAATATGCTGTTTACCACTTATCTGGTTTTTTCGGATGCAGGAAGCTTAAAGCAGGCAGTACAGCTTTTATGGACCTTTAAACTGCCCTGGCATTTTGCTTATCACGGAACGATAGCGGCGGAGTGGGTTGCCCAGTTTGCTTTCGGATTCTACAGTATCATGCTGACATCTACAGTTCTTGGCCTTATCACCATGGTATTGTATAAACCCAGATCCTGGTGTGTATATTGCCCCATGGGAACCATGACACAGCAGATTTGTAAGTTAAAGGACAAATCCTAAATAAATCTATTGATAAAAACTATATAATATGCTATAAAAGAAGCACAGAGAAGTTAAAGGAGGTGACAGGGATGGCAAAGTATGTTTGTGAACCATGCGGATACGTATATGATCCGGAAATCGGTGATCCTGATTCTGGTATTGAGCCAGGCACTGCGTTTGAGGATTTACCGGAAGATTGGGTTTGTCCGGTATGCGGAGTTGGTAAAGATATGTTTGTTGAAGAATAAAGCTGCTGCCATCTTTGGCCGGCTGACAAGCCTTCAAGCCACAGGCGTTTTTTCGCCCGGCTTGAAGGCTTTTTTTGTTTCAGCTGCTGGTAAAACGTTCAAACAGCCGGTTAATTTCAACCTGTCCGTATCCCCATATGTTGTTGGGATATGTGTTTGCCGGATTTCGGACAGCGCCGCTTATCATCAGACGGTTGGCGTCATTACCGGTAATTCTGGGGTAATTTCCCCGTACGATCGCCCATTCAAATACCATGGCGATGATTCCTGCCGCGTGTGCAGCAGCAGCTCCTGTTCCGGATGCAGTTCCGTAAAGCCCCCCTGGAACTGCACAGGTGAGCTCAAAGCCCGGAGCCGCAATATCCGGTTTCACCTGCCCGCTTCTTGTATAGCCTCTTCCAGATTCCGGCAGAATGCTGTCATTGAGCTGGTTATAGGCTGCTACAGTCAGCGGATGTCTTGCATTGCCTGGTGATGTGATCGTAGTATCCGGGCTTGAATCCAGGAAAAAGGTATCATTTGACAAAAGATCACCGGAGGGAAGCCAGGAATGAAGGGAAAAAGCTTCATTTTCATTACTCTGTGCCCGCAGATACCAGATTCCAGGAAGCGGATTGTTGAAGCGGAGAAGAATCAGCTGATCTCCCGTTTCCTCTTCAAAAATGATATTATTTACATAAATTGTAGTCTGATTAAATATAAAGCTGAATTTTCTGCATTGGTTCAGACCGGGATAGACCGGCTGGGTGGATTCCCGGTTGGGAGAGGAGATGTCTATGGAAAGTCTGGCAGGTGCATAAGACCAGATTTCCATGGCAAATACAGTGTCGCTGCTGCCGACCCTCAGTTCAATATCATTGTAATAAGGGGGGGCGGAGGTGGAGTTATAGTAGTGACGCTGATTATTTCCTTCGTTGCCGGCAGCAACGGAGATTCCAGTGCCGGGAAGCAGCGCCAGATGATCTAAATAAGAGCTGGTTGCGCCTCTTCCGTCATGTCCGCCCTGGCTGGTTCCAAGAGCGATGCAGATCACAACAGGGCGGTTAAAGCGGGAAGCAGCTGTAACTGCATAGCGGATACCAAGTATCACATCGGATTCCTGATAACAGATAGCGCTTTCGGGAACAAAAGCCACCTTTTTGGTAATTGGCTTCGCTTCCTTCAGCTTAATGATAACAAGATCAGCCTGAGGAACAACGCCGCTGAAACCTTGCTGTTCGTTTGGGGAACCTGCCAGAATACTTGCAATGGCAGTTCCATGCCCCAGTGCGTCTGTAGTGGGAACAACGGATAAGGGATCGGGTGACTGCAATGCAGCATTTATCTGTTCTCTGCTGTATTCAGATCCAAAGGTAAATTCATTAGGAATCGTGCCTGACTGATCGGTCTGATCCCACATGGTGAGAATCCGGGAAGTACCGTCATTAAAGAGAAAAGCCTGGTGCCGGTAATCAATCCCGGTGTCTATGACTGCCACCAGTACCCCCTGCCCGAATAAAGCCAGAAAGGGATTGGTCTGTACCGTAGTAACTCCCGATTTTTCGAGGCTTATGGTTGAGGCAAGGGTTAAAAGGGAAGGAATACTGCTGTAGGAGTGCTTTCCCAAGTCACAGGGATCTCCGCTGCCCACAGGAATGTGGAGCAGAGAATGTACCCTATTTAAATAGGTGATGTTATCACCGGTATCATAGGTTGGAGCCAGGGCAGTGCTGATCATTAAATCATAATAGCTGTTATCCAGAATTTTAGACAAAATAGTACCTCCCTGCCGGCTTTGGCCGTAATGTATGATACATTTTATGCAGAGAGGCAGGGATTATGAGCTCTTAGTTAGAGGGAGGTGTCTGATTGCTGTTAACGGCGGGGGCAAAATTGGATTTTCCGGCTTTATTTAAATATTCTATGATTCCTCTGGCATCAGCCTCTCCCAGTTTTTTTAACTGTTCATCTGTGGAGAGAAAACCGGTTAAGTCGCTGATGCAGTTGATGTATCCATGTTCAATAATAAAGCCCCGGAGACCATACATCTGGGAATATCGGGGGATTGCATAATAATCAGCAGTACTTCCATCCGGATATAAGGTTCCGGTTTTAGAATCCTGAAGAATTAATCCCCTGTTGTGAAGTCCGAGACTGGTGAGCTGATTTAAAATCGTATTTGCTGCTTCCTGGGACTGAATGGCGATGTCGTTGTTGAAGCGTCCGGTTCTGGGAGACATGGAGCTGGCACCGTAAGCGTTCCTTGTGGTGCCGTTGCCTGCAATGGAATCCACATGGAGACTGACAAATAAGTCTGCGCGGACGGAAGCGGCAAAAGCAGCGCGCTGATCCAGGGGAACCGTGACCTCGGAGCTGTCCTTGGTCAGATATACGGTATAGTTGGAATTTTGTTCCAGATATTCTTTCGTATAACTGGCTATTTTCATTGTAATGATATCTTCATTATAGGTAACTCCGTTGTATTCGAAATGGCATCCGGAGTAGTGACCGTCTGTCTTTCCGTGTCCAGGGTCCAGAACAACCACACAATTCGATCTTAAACTCATTCCAGGACCGACTTCAGGAACAGTGGTTTTGCTTACGGGCGGAGCAAAGGCAGGCCCGCTTTCTTCTTCCGCTTTTGATGTGGAAACAATAGAAGATGAAAACAGTGCTGCAAGCAATATCGTGCCAGCAGCACGCTTAAGAATCTTGTTGATACGAATCATGATAAATCCTCCTGAGTAATGAATGGCATTTTGCCCAATATTATAGCACCAAATGTCATATTCTGCAAATGGTATTCTATTAATTTTTCATCTCCTGTGGTAAAATGGGGATTGTAAAAATGGAACAGGAGAACTGCTTATGAATTATTACTTTGCCCCCATGGAGGGGATTACAGGATATATTTACAGGAATGCACATCATAAATTTTTTAAGGATGTGGATGTTTACTATACACCATTCATTGTTCCCACCCAGAATCGCGAATTTTCTTCCAGAGAAAAAAATGATATTCTCCCGGAACACAATGAGGGGATAAAGACGATTCCACAGATTATGACCAATCATTGGGAGGGGTTCGTCTGGACCGCTATGGAGCTTAAAAAATATGGGTATCAGGAGGTGAATTTAAATTTAGGCTGTCCTTCTAAGACCGTTGTATCCAAGCAGAGAGGCTCCGGTTTTCTGGCAGTGCCGGACCGGTTAGACGAGTTTTTAGACCGGATTTTCTCAATAGATATGAAAATTTCCATTAAAACCAGGATTGGAAAGGACAGTCCGGAGGAATTTTACCGGCTCATGGAAATTTATAATCAATACCCGGTAAAAGAGCTGATTATTCACCCCAGAATCCAAAAAGATTTTTACCGGAATACCCCGAACTGGGACATGTTTCAGATGGCAGTTTCCGCCAGTAAAAATCCCGTCTGCTATAACGGAGATATATTTAGTCCCAAAGATTATGAGCGGCTGATTCAGACCTTTCCATCTGTGGAGCGGGTTATGCTTGGGAGGGGGCTTGTGGCAAATCCCATGCTTGCAGGGGAAATAAAAGGCAAAGGGCGTCTCAAAAAGGAACAGTTAAAGGCGTTTCATGACCAGATCCTTTCCGGATACCGGGAAACCATTTCCGGTGACCGCAACCTGCTGTTTAAAATGAAAGAGCTGTGGGCTTATATGCTTCAGTCCTTTGAAAACGGGGAGAAGCATGGAAAAAAGATACAAAAGTCTCAGAATCTTTTCGATTATATGTCGGCTGTGGAGGCACTTTTTAGAGATCTGGAATTAAAATCCTCTTTTGATTCCCGGTGTGAATGATCCTGGTAAAAAAGTAAAAAAACGAATATTTTGTGATTGGATGGTTGAAATTAACAATATCTTGTGGTATATTCATGAATATAGCTTTTGATAACAGTTATTGATATTAATATAACGTGACAGAATGGCAGGAATCAGAATGGATGAATTATACGGTAAAAATGAGATATTGGCATATTTTAAGGAAGTACCTGAATTAAGCACAGTGCTTGATGAGATAGAGAAGGAATGGATTCCTCCGTCTTACAGTCTGGATAAGCTTTATATAAAGTTTATGACATTTTTTAAAGAGGACATGACGCTTAAAGAGAAGCTTTCTGCTCTGATTCAGGCTGCAGTAGAGCTAACAACCCAGGAAGCATCCGGCTGGGAATATATCAGCGCCAGAATTTATCTGGTCCGGTTTGAGATAATACGGAAAGCAGAGCTTAACAGGCATAACATAAAAAGCTTTTATGATAAAGTTGTTTATTTAACCGGAGAGCAGCTGTACGGGAGTTATATTCTTGAAAACTACGGAAAGGAAGAACTTGACCGGTATGAAGCTTATATAGATCATACCAGAGACCGTCTGTTTACTTATTCCGGCCTGGAACTGGTGCTGAACCGTTACGTAATCCATAGCAGGGACAACGTCCCTCTTGAAACACCGCAGGAGATGTTTTTAGGAATTGCCATGCATCTTGCCATGCTGGAAAAGGAGGATCGGGACGGCTGGGTAAAGCGGTTTTACGATATGCTCAGCACATTAAAGGTGACTATGGCAACCCCCACGTTGTCCAATGCGAGAAAGCCCTACCATCAGCTTTCGTCCTGTTTTATTGATACAGTGCCGGACAGCCTGGATGGGATTTACCGAAGCATTGACAGCTTTGCCAAGATCAGCAAATTTGGCGGCGGCATGGGCCTTTATTTTGGAAAGGTCCGGGCGGCAGGAAGTTCCATACGCGGGTTTAAGGGGGCTGCCGGAGGCGTGATCCGGTGGATCAAGCTTGCTAATGATACGGCTGTTGCAGTGGACCAGCTGGGAATGCGTCAGGGTGCGGTAGCGGTATATTTAGATGTGTGGCACAAGGATCTCCCGGAATTTTTAATGCTTAAGACCAATAATGGTGATGACCGCATGAAAGCCCATGATGTTTTTCCGGCAGTATGCTATCCCGATCTTTTCTGGAGGCAGGCGAAGGAAGACATGGAAAGTGACTGGTATTTAATGTGTCCCCATGAGATTCTCACTGTAAAAGGCTGGGCCTTAGAAGATTGCTGGGGAGATTTGTGGGAGGAACGTTACTTCCAGTGCGTGAATGACAGCAGAATCCATAAGAGGGCGGTTCCCATTAAGGATATTATCCGGCTGGTCCTAAAGAGTGCGGTGGAAACAGGAACTCCGTTTACATTTAACCGGGATGCGGTGAATAAAGCCAATCCAAACAGCCATAAAGGAATGATTTACTGCAGCAATCTCTGTACGGAGATTGCCCAGAATATGAGCGCAGTGGAACAGATGAAACAGAGTGTGGAGACTGTGGATGGAGAAACTGTGGTAGTAACTGTGACAAAGCCAGGGGATTTCGTTGTCTGTAATCTGGCAAGTCTCTCTCTTGGAAAGATAGATGTAAACAGCAAAGAAGAAATAACGGAGCTGGTGCGCAGTGCAGTCCGTGCACTGGATAATGTCATTGATCTTAACTATTTTCCGGTTCCTTATGCAAAGATCAGTAATGAACGCTATCGTCCCATCGGGCTTGGAGTCAGCGGCTACCACCACATGCTTGCGAACAACAGAATTGCCTGGGAATCGGAAGAGCATCTGGCTTTTGCAGACAAGGTTTTTGAGACCATAAACTATGCCGCAATTGAAGCCAGCTGTGATCTTGCAAAGGAAAAAGGAACCTATTCTTTCTTTGAAGGAAGCGATTGGCAGACAGGGGATTATTTTAAGAAGCGCGGTTATGAATCACATGAGTGGGCGGACTTAGAGAAAAAAGTGAAAGAACGGGGAATGAGAAACGGCTGGCTGATTGCGGTTGCGCCGACCAGCAGCACCAGCATGATCGCAGGAACAACGGCAGGACTTGATCCCATTATGAACCGGTACTATCTGGAAGAGAAAAAGAACGGACTTGTTCCCAGGGTTGCGCCGGGGCTTTCGCCGGATACGTTCTGGTTATACAAAAATGCTCATTACATTGACCAGAAATGGTCTGTGAAGGCAGCAGGGGTCAGGCAGCGCCATGTGGACCAGGCTCAGAGCATGAATCTGTATATTACCAATGACTACACGCTCAGGCAGGTACTTGGACTCTATATTCTGGCGTGGGAATCGGGAGTAAAGACCATTTATTACATCCGATCCAAAAGCCTGGAGGTGGATGACTGTGAGGCATGCTCCAGCTGAGGAAGAAAGGAAACGAGACAACAAAAAAGGAGAGTGGAATCCATCTCATGGAACAGTTAAAGAAAAGACCTCTTTTTAACCCGGAAGGATCAGTGGAAGTAAGAGAGCGTCGAATGATAAACGGCAATACCACAAATTTAAACGATTTTAACAACATGAAGTATGCCTGGGTAAGTGACTGGTATCGTCAGGCTATGAATAATTTCTGGATACCGGAGGAGATTAATCTTTTGAGGGACAGCAAGGATTATCCTCTTTTAAGTCAGGGTGAGCGGAGAGCGTACGATAAGATTTTATCGTTTCTGGTGTTTCTTGACAGCATTCAGACTGCCAATTTACCGGCCATCAGTGAGTATGTAACAGCCAACGAGATCAATCTATGCCTGGCGATACAGACCTTTCAGGAAGCGGTTCACAGCCAGAGCTACAGCTATATGCTGGATACGATCTGCGAACCACAGACGAGAAATGAGGTGTTGTATCAATGGAAAAATGACCCTCATTTACTGGCCCGCAATACCTTTATCGGTGATTTATATAATGAATTTCAGAAGGACAAAAGCAGCCGTGCCTTTATGAAGGCGGTAGTTGCCAACTTTATTCTGGAAGGAATTTATTTTTACAGCGGATTTATGTTTTTCTATAATCTTGGGCGAAATCATAAAATGACAGGCTCTTCTCAGGAGATTCGTTATATTAACCGGGATGAGAACACCCATTTATGGCTGTTCCGCAACATCATCCTGGAGCTGAAAAAGGAAGAGCCGCAGCTGTTTACACCGGAATGCGTCAATGAGTACCGGAGTATGATCAAAGAAGGGTGTGAGCAGGAAATCGCATGGGGAATTTATGCCATTGGAGATGAGGTTCCGGGACTGACAAAGGAAATGATAACCGATTATATCAAATACCTGGGCAATTTCCGGTGCGAAAGTCTTGGCTGGGAGCGGATTTACGAAGGGCATGAGAGAGAACCGGAGAGTATGTCATGGGTCAGCCAGTACAGCAATGCGAATTTAATAAAAACTGATTTTTTTGAAGCAAGAAGCACCGCCTATGCAAAAAGCAGCGCCCTGATTGATGATCTGTAGATGGAAAGCAGTGGATCTTGACATTTATTTTTTTTCGTGATACTATGATAATGCTCTCTTGAAGAGTACCAGTCAGGGGCAGTACTGGTTTCGACAGGGGCTATGCAGCTGGTGAAGCTATCCGTATGCGATGCGTTAAATGGCAAACCTAAATATAAACGCTAACAATAATAAATTAGCTTTAGCTGCTTAATGCAGCTTGTCGGCCTTAGAGCACTCACACTTTAAGATCCCGGCATCGACTATGTGAGAAACGACGTATGCAAAGCTTTGAGCATACGGGTGTATGATGAAGCTACTGAAGCAGTCAGGGTGTTAGTTCCCGGGCTGTGGAGGGAATGTCAATGAACTAACTATGATAGTAGAAGAACAGGGAATTGGTTTTTGGACACGGGTTCAAATCCCGTCTGCTCCACTCAAAAAGTCTGGCGTTTGCCAGACTTTTTTATTTCCGTGTTGGATATCGTGCTGCTTCGATCCATTGTAATAATAAGTAAAGCCGTATGACAGAAAGAGAATCGCTATTAGCCTCCACCTATATCTTACATTCTATTGCTGATTTGTCATCTCTGATCCCTTTAAAAACTGCTTGTCTGAAACTTTCTTTTTCGGTTGGCATTGATTCAACGATACAAACTAATTCAGGAGCAAGCCACACAGCATCGTCATTCCCTTCCGGAACATATCCAAAAGGGGAATAATCGATAATTTTATACTTATGCTGATTTAAAATATTAAGACTTACCCCTAAAGTGACGTGCCCCTTGTACACAAGAATATCATCATCATATTGTCCCAGAACAAGGCTGGTCATGTTACTCTCCTTTGGAATATATCCGCAAATGACATAATCATCAGCAGCCATTATTTTGCATTTAATCCAGTCTTTCGTTCTTTTCCCCGGCCAATACAGGCTGTCTTTTCTTTTGGCTACAATCCCTTCTAATCCTTTTTCTTTTACAAGATTGAATAACAAAATTCCGTCATTCTCGACATACCTGGATACAGATATCATATGATTCTCGATAATAACATCCTGGAGGTACTTCTTACGTTCCATGAGTGGGAGCATAGTGATATCTTTATCTTTGTAATATAATATATCATAGGCGATGATACTGGCAGGATATCTGTCAGCAGCTAATTTTATCTTAAACTGGTTACTCATTAAAGCTCTTTTCTGGACTTCGAAGAAATCAGGAACTCCGTTTTTCAGTACAAGTAATTCATGGTCAAGAATGCACTTTACTTTTACCTGCCTGTAGAGACCTTCCAGTTCCGGAAATATGGGAATCATAAGTTTATTTCTTTTATTCCTCATTTCTGTTCCATCATTTAAATAGGATAAGCATCTGATACCGTCCCACTTTATCTCGAAAATATGGTTCGGTGAGTCAAACGGATCCTGCATCTCAGAAATCAGCATGGGGCTGACGCTTTTATTATCAAATATGTCCATTACGCCAGACCTTTGGTTCCTTTTGCTATTTCAACCGTTCTCTTCATAGCTTCCATGAGATCAATAATATTATTCTGACTGTCCGTATCAGCATTTACTATTTCTTTGCCAGCTATTTTCGTCTCAATTGCCTGGCGTAATCTATCCTGGTACTCATCATGATACAAACCAGGGTCAAATGTTGATGTCATTGAATCAATCATAGTTTTTGCCATTTCCACTTCTGGTTTTGTGACCTCTGGTTTGGTTACTGCCACTGGTACAGCCTGGATCTCAGCCTGATAGAATAAAGTTTTTGCAATTATAACATCTTTCGCAGGATATAATACCATTAAGTTTTCGGTCGAACCTATTACTGTTTTTGCAATTCCTACTTTTTTCTGTGAGAGCATGGCCTGACGCAGCAGTTCACAGGCTTTTTCTGCTCCGGGTTCGGGGACAACATAGTAATTTTTTTCGTAATAAATCTGATCTACATCTGATAATTTTGCAAAATGCTCAATGTGGATCGTCTTGTCTTTCTTGGTTTTGATTTTTTCCAGTTCGTCTTCCGTAAAAGTGACATAGTTTCCCTTCTCATATTCATATCCCTTTATAATACCATCCGGATCGACCTCTTTGTTACAGGAAGGGCATATCTTTTTGTATTTCACCCGCTCATGAGTATCTTTACACAGTTGGTTAAAACTAACGGAAATATCTTTTGTGGTTTTATATAATCCAACCGGGATATAGAGCATCCCTACACTAATTGCACTTTTATGAGCTACAGCCATAGTATCGCCTCCTTGTTTCTGATTATTGTTTGATAAAAGATGGAAAATATGCATTGTCGGAATTGCTTATGTGTTTTCGTGTTTTAACTTAAAGTTATTTATAATTGTCATTAAGGTTTTAAGTAATCGTCTTCTTTGATACAATTATGAAAATAAAAAAGGAGGCTGTAATCTGATATGAATATAAAATTAAAAACAGTAATCTTAGAATGCCGTGATATACCCCAATTATTATCTTTCTACACAGGTCTTTTGCATTGGCCGGTAGTGTTTGAATTAGATACCTTTGTAGGAATACACTCCAGTCAGGATGAAATGGGAATAGCCTTTCAGTATGATGAAAATTATATTCCACCGACTTGGCCATCCCAGCCGGGGCATCAACAGATGATGGCGCATTTAGACTTTGCTGTAGCTGATAAAAATGAATTAAAGGAAGCAATGGATCATGCGATTATGCTGGGTGCCAAAACTGCTAATGAACAGTATGGAGGCGAAGAGTGGGTTACTATGCTCGATCCTGCTGGACATCCGTTTTGTTTTGTGGTATGGAATCATTAATATTAAATGATGAAAAGGAAATCCACCATTGACGCGCTTGGAGAAGTGTGACGTCCATAAAATCACCTGGAATGTGAAAAAAATAACGTTCTTAATGCGCTTCCAGTCATATTCTGTCGGTTATCACTGAGATTTATCTGTTTTTTTGTATGTTTCAATAAAATTCCCTGGTGTACAAACCCGATGAAAGAAGTAGAAATTAGTCAAAAGCCATGTGCTAATTGACGAAATATACAAAATAAACTATGCAATGTGTATATTGAAATCACTGCGTTAAATAAAAAACAATGCAAAAGATACAATGAAATAAAAATAATTTCGAAATAATATTGCAATATGCACAAAAGTGTGCTATATTGTATATAAGTAAAAATCAATCCTTGAGAGAAGAGTGCAGATACGGCAGCAGAAATGCTGATTAGTCGTTATGCACTCTTTTTTTTTGAAAGAAAAAATAAATTCATATTTATCAAAGCAAGTCAATAGACAAGTAAGGAGTGTTGAAAGTGGACAACAAATTATGGACTGTTATTGAAAACAATCCCATTATTGCTGCGGTTAAGGATATGGCTGGTTTAAAGAAATGTGCAGAATCAGAGGTTAAAGTGATTTTCATATTATTTGGAGATGTTTGCAATATTAGTCAGATCGTAAATGAAGTGAAAAAAGAAGACAACATAATTATGGTCCATTTGGATTTGCTGGTAGGCTTAAGCGGAAAGGAGGCGGCGGTTGATTTTATTAAAACACATACAAGAGCAGATGGGATTATTACCACCAAACAGTCTTTGATCCAACGGGCCAAAGAGATTGGCCTGTATACGGTACTGCGGTATTTTGTAATTGATTCCATGGCTCTGGTGAATATCGAAAAGCAGAATGTTTCTTGCGGAGTACATCCGGATGTAATCGAGATTCTGCCTGGAGTTATGCCGAAAGTAATAAAGAAGGTCTGTAAAATCAGCAAAGTACCGGTAATTGCAGGTGGTTTGATTTCGGATAAGGAAGATGTCATGTCAGCTTTGGGAAGCGGAGCGCTTTCTATATCAACCTCTGACCAGGCGGTATGGTTTATGTAGTAAAACAGGAGATGTTTTTTATGTCTAAGGAGGTCAATTAAGATGAAGAAGTTCATAAATGACGCGGAACAGGCAGAGAATGAGATGATTTTGGGGCTGGTTAAAGCGTATCCGGATTATTTACGGAAGCTTGACTGCGGTAATGTAGTGGTTCGCAGCAATCGAAAAGAGAATAAGGTTGCGTTAATAAGCGGCGGCGGAAGCGGGCATGAACCTGCGCATGCAGGATATGTGGGTACCGGAATGCTTGATGCAGCTGTGGCAGGAGCGGTTTTCACCTCGCCGACTCCCGACCAGATTTATGAGGGTATCAAAGCAATTGCAGGTGATGCCGGTGTTTTAATGGTGATTAAAAATTACACCGGTGATGTGATGAATTTTGAAATGGCTGCAGAAATGGCAGAAGCTGATGGAATACTGGTAAAACAGGTGGTTGTCAACGATGATGTCGCAGTAAAAGACAGTTTATATACAGTAGGCAGACGAGGTGTGGCAGGAACTGTATTTGTACATAAAATAGCGGGAGCAGCGGCTGAAAATGGGGAAGATATTGATAAAGTCCAGGCTGCAGCCAGGAAAGTGATCGCCAATGTCCGCACAATGGGAGCAGCAATCCGTCCGTGTATCGTGCCTGCTGCAGGAAAGCCGGGATTTGAATTGGAAGAGGATGAGATGGAAGTGGGAATCGGTATTCATGGCGAGCCCGGAACCCATCGCGAGAAATTGAAATCTGCCAATGAAATCGTTGATCTGCTCCTTGATAAAATACTTGCTGATATTGATTATGAGGGCAGCGAAGTCGCAGTCATGATTAACGGCTCCGGCGCAACCCCTCTGATGGAACTGTTTATTATCAATAACCGGGTATCTGATGTTTTAAGGGATAAGGGGATTTCGGTCTACAGGACCTTTGTTGGTGAATACATGACATCCATTGAGATGGAGGGCTTCTCTGTTTCTATATTAAAATTAGATGAAGAACTAAAATCCCTGTTAGACGAAAAAGCGGATACACCGGCATTTAAAGCATGATGATTATGGAGTGACAGGATGAACAGAGAAAAGATAATACTTATCATTGATCAGATGGTGGCCGCCATGGAAAACCAGAAAGAGTATCTTACAGAGCTTGATAATATCATTGGTGATGGAGATCATGGCATTAATATGGCAAGAGGATTTTCTGAAATAAATAAAAAAAGAGATTCACTGGCCATGATGAACGTTGGAGATATGATTAAAAATCTTGGGATGATTTTAGTGGCCACTGTTGGAGGAGCTTCTGGTCCATTATACGGCACCGCTTTTATGAAAGCAGGAATGTTTTTAAAAGGGAAAGAAGAAATTACCTTTGAAGATTTTTTAGAGGCTTTTGAGTGTGCCATAGAGGGAGTTATGGCGCGTGGGAAGGCTGTGGAAGGCGAAAAGACAATGCTTGATGCCATGCTGCCTGCAAAGCGTGCAATGGAGAAGGAATGGAAGCTGACCGGGGACGAAAAAAAGTCGGTTGAGGCAGGCCTGGCAGCAGCGAGAGAGGGCGCTCAATATACAAAGACAATCATTGCCACAAAGGGAAGGGCTTCTTATCTGGGCGAACGCAGTATTGGCCATCAGGATCCCGGTGCAGTGTCTTTTACATTTCTTCTGGAAGCAATTGCTTCCCAGATGTGACAGGAGGGAAGATATGGTTGGTTTTGTAATTGTATCCCACAGCCGGATGTTAGCCGAAAGCATAGCTGATTTTACCAGACTTATGGCTCAATCGGTTAAAGTCATTCCTGCCGGCGGGCTGGAGGATGGCAGTTTCGGTACCAGTTATCAGCTTATTTCAGATGCCATAGAAGAGGCGTATACCGGGGACGGCGTTCTGGTGCTCATGGATATGGGGAGTGCCGTGATGACGGCGGAAATGGTTTTGGAATCCATGGAAAATCCCAGAGTGAAGATGGTTGACTGTCCGCTCGTGGAAGGGGCCGTTTCAGGAACCATTGCTGCTGCCGGAGGACTGACCATGGAAGCCATATATAAGAATCTGACAGATTCAGGATATGTTAACAAGTTTTAAAAGGTACGATAAGTACTTATTAAATTTAAGAAATCAAAGGAGGGTATTATTGATGGCGAAGTACGTAATGGCTTTGGACTCAGGAACAACAAGCAACAGATGCATTTTATTTAATGAGAAGGGTGAGATGTGCAGTGTGGCTCAAAAAGAGTTTACACAGTATTTCCCGAAACCCGGCTGGGTTGAACACGATGCAAATGAAATCTGGTCTTCTCAGTTAGGGGTAGCTGTTGAAGCAATGTCTAAAATTGGTGCTGTTGCTGAGGATATTGCTGCAATTGGCATCACAAATCAGAGAGAGACAACAATCGTCTGGGACAAAGCAACTGGAGAGCCGGTATATCATGCAATTGTATGGCAGTGCAGACGTACTTCCGAGTATTGTGACTCTTTAAAAGAGAAAGGGCTCACGGATTCTTTCAGACAGAAAACAGGTCTGATCATTGATGCATATTTTTCAGGAACGAAGCTGAAATGGATTTTAGACAATGTTGAAGGCGTCAGAGAACGGGCGGAGGCGGGAGAATTACTGTTTGGTACGGTTGAAACGTGGCTTATATGGAAGCTGACAAAAGGCAGAGTCCATGTGACGGATTATTCCAATGCATCAAGAACCATGCTTTTTAATATACAGGAGTTAAAATGGGATCAGGACATCTTAAAAGAATTAAATATACCGGAATGTATGCTTCCTGAAGCAAAGCCCTCCAGTTTTGTATATGGTGAATCGGATCCCCAGTTCTTTGGCGGTCCTATCCCCATCGGCGGCGCAGCCGGAGATCAGCAGTCGGCTTTATTCGGCCAGACCTGTTTTACGGCCGGAGAAGCAAAGAATACATACGGAACGGGATGTTTCCTTCTTATGAATACTGGAGAAAAACCGGTATATTCGAAAAACGGGCTGGTTACAACAATTGCCTGGGGACTTGACGGAAAGGTGAGTTATGCCCTGGAAGGATCCATCTTTGTTGCAGGCGCTGCCATTCAGTGGCTGCGTGATGAGATGAAGTTAGTTGATTCATCTCAGGATTCTGAGTATATGGCAAAGAAAGTGAAGGATACCAATGGATGCTATGTAGTTCCTGCATTTACAGGACTTGGAGCGCCCCATTGGGATCAATATGCAAGAGGAACCATAGTAGGTATCACAAGAGGAGTCAACAAGTATCATATTATCAGAGCGACTCTTGAATCACTGGCTTTCCAGGTTAATGACGTAATTAATGCAATGCAGGCGGATTCGGGTATCACGCTCAGCACATTAAAGGTGGATGGCGGAGCCAGTGCAAACAACTTCCTGATGCAGTTCCAGTCTGACATTATGGGGGCTCCGGTGCACAGACCGGTGTGTGTTGAGACAACTGCTATGGGAGCTGCATATCTTGCAGGGCTTTCGGTTGGTTACTGGGAGAGTAAGGAAGCGGTTGTAAAGAACTGGCAGATTGACAAAATATTCCATCCCGATATGGCCGAAGCCGAAAGAACAGATCTTGTGAATGGCTGGAATAAAGCAGTGAAATGTTCTTATGGCTGGGCAAAGGTATGATATAGTTTTTTAAAACCGAGATTTCAGGAGGTAAGGGAGTATGTTGATTTTTATTTCAGAACTGATAGGTACAATGTTGCTGGTATTACTTGGTGATGGTGTAGTAGCAAACGTTACATTAAATAAGTCGGGGATGAAAGGGGCCGGATCGGTCCAGATAACATTTGCATGGGGTCTTGCAGTTTTGCTGCCTGCCTTTATTTTCGGAGGCTCTTCAGGAGCACAGTTTAATCCGGCTTTAACCCTGGCCCTTGCGGCGGAAGGAACCATAGGCTGGAATGTAGTGCCAACTTACATAATTGCACAATTAATTGGAGGATTTCTTGGGGCAACGCTGGTTTATGTATTGTTCAAGGGCCAGTTTGATCTTACAGAAGATGCCGGAACGAAACTTGGTGTATTTTCCACAAGTCCATCCGTACCAAATACCGGACTGAATCTGCTAAGTGAAGCAGTTGGAACTTTCGTGCTTGTTTTTGCAATTAAAGGCATTGGAAACGTGGCTGATTTAGCCCCTGGAGTTGATAAATTGCTTACATTCGGTATCATTGTTTCCATTGGCATGTCTCTTGGCGGTTTAACCGGATATGCGATTAATCCGGCCCGTGATTTAGGTCCCCGGATTGCCCATGCATTACTCCCGATAAAAGGAAAAGGTGATTCCAATTGGAAATATTCATGGATACCGGTAGCAGGTCCTGTAATTGGTGCACTTGCGGCAGTCCTGTTATACAATGCAATTCCCTGGTAGAATGAAAAATTAATATACAATACTGACTGAGATTGAAAGCCAGGTAATCAGCAGGTACAATATGCTGATTTACCTGGCTCTTCTTTCGTCATCGCATTTATTATTGATAATTATTTGCTTAGCTGATAAAATGGGAAAGTAAAATAACAGCAGAATCATGGGGGAATTATGAAAAACAGATGTATACATACCGAAAAAATTATAAAGGAATATCATTATGCAGTAATGCTGGATTATTATCGAAAGCTGATAATCCCATTCTTAAGAATTTGATTATACTTATTTTAGATGGCAGGATGTTTGTTCCTCTTGATAAAAATGGTTTTATAGGGGGAGAAGCAGAAAGCTGTAAGAAATTTATTGATGGTAAAATAAGAAAATAAAGATTTTATTATTGAAAAAATTGCAGGTCTGTTTTTACCAGACCTGCAAAAATAAAACGATTATTTCAGTAAGTCCTGATACTCCGGATGCTTATCAAACCAGGTGACAGCGTAGGAGCATGTCAGGACTGCTTTTTTCCCTTCAGAACGCAGATAATCTGCAGCAGCCTTCATCAGCTGGCCTGCGATGCCCTGGCCTCTGAGCGAATCATCCACGAAGGTATGATTGATATTAACAGTCTTATCATCTACATCTGGAAAGGTAACTTCAGCCAGCAGGTTGCTGTCTGAATGATAAAGCGCAATCTTATTGGGGGTGTAGGTAAAGTTCACAGATAATACCTCCTTGTCTTGTAATGAAACAATTATATCATTTCGTGGGAAAAGGATCAAGGAGTTCTCAATGTATCATGATTCATAACGAAATGGCAATAAAAAAAGAGCATCGTAAAAATTGGGGAAACGATGCTCCAAAGAAGAGTTATAGTAAGTATAACCTAAAAACATCATTATGTAAAGCTGAAAATATGTGAGATGTGTTAAATTATTATGAATGAAACGTATTTTAACAATATTAAAACATGACATAAAATATATTATTTTATATGATGTTTTACTGAAATATTTTAATACCTTTTCTGCTATTAAACATGACATACAGCTGTCTTTCTTTCTGTGATATGATGATTCTGCGCCTGATGAATTCTGCACATGGCGTCTTAATATGAAGATAGGCAGGCCGATTTTATGAAATGTAATTTAAACTCATTATATTTATGCGTTCATGATATGAAACGTGCCATCAATTTTTATGAAGTATTTTTGGAGCAGCCAGTCACTGTCAGAGATGAGATATACAGCGTTTTCGATATAAATGGATTCCGGCTGGGACTATTTGCTTACAAAAAGACTGGAGAATACCATACATTCGGAAGCAACTGTCTTCCAAGTATGGAGGTTGCCGGCAAAGATATTTTAGAACAGAAACTGAAAGGGCTGCCAGTTGTTTTTCCTGTCAGTAAAATCGGAGCAAACTGGGTCTGTGAATTTAAGGACAGCGAAGGCAATCAAATAGAGATGACCGCTCCGGTCCGGTCTTCTTGACTGCGGGAGGCGTTTGCGTTAATATACTTTAAAAGGGGGTGTTTCTTATGATTGAAGACATACAAAATTATATTAATAGATACAGTGATGAAATAAAACAGCTCTTTATAAAAATCAGAGAACAGATTATGGAAAGTATACCATGTGAAGCAGAGGAACGCTTATGGGAAAATAACTCTCATTCTATGTATTACAGCTTTTTTCTGAAAAAGCCCTTTTGAAATAACATACCAAAGACGATTCCCATTGCTAATCCGATTCCAAGATTATTAATTACTGAAGCACAGATTAAACCAATGCTGATGCCCAGTGCTAAGCCATTCTGGCAAGAGTCATTTTTGTTAAAATATGAATTTGGCATTATGTATTACCCCTTATGTTTTTTTTAATATATTACATCAGTAATTATGATAAGTACACTGGTATTTTCTGAGAGTAATACATATTTAAGGGACATTTGCAAAGAGAGGGAAGAGATGGAAATGATATCTTTTACTAAGAGACAGGCATGCCGTTTCCTGCTCCGGAAGCAGGGACTGCTTGGAGACTGCCGGTTTGAGGGAAAGCAGGGAATTATGGAATTTATCCGTCAGGCAGGCTGTATCCAGTTTGACCCGGTGGATGTGTGCGGAAAAAATGCTGAGCTGGTTTTACAGTCACGGATAAAAAACTTTTCCAAACAGATGCTCTATGATCTTTTATATCAGGACCGTTTGCTTGTAGATTACTTTGATAAGAACCTTTCTGTTTTTCCAGTCGGTGACTGGCCGTATTTCGAACGCTTCCGAAGGCAGCACCGGCAATGGGAGCGGAGCCATGAGGCGGTTCACAGGGCACAGGGACAGGTGAAGAAATACATCGCGGATCACGGTCCGGTGTGTTCCGGGGACCTTGATATGCCGGATAAGGTGGACTGGTACTGGAGCCATACCAAACTGTCCAGAGCAGTGCTGGAGCATATGTACTTTACCGGTGAGCTGGCGGTTCATCATAAAGCAGGATCTATCAAGTACTATGATCTCATTGAAACCTGCATTCCTGAGACGATTTTATCAAGTCCTGATCCGTATCCGGATGAGCAGGACCATCAGACATGGCGTGTTTTACGCAGAATCGGCGCTGTGGGGCTTATGTGGAACCGGGCTTCTGACGCATGGCTGAATATCGGCGGCCTGAAATCAGCAGAGAGAAGTGCTGCTTTTACCCGGCTCCTTGATGAAGAAAAAATCGTGAAAGTCCAGGTAGAAGGGGTCAAAGAAGAGCTGTATATGCTGATGGAGGATGTTTTATTAGCCAGACAATGCAAAGATAATACAAACTGGAAAAAAAGGTGCGAATTCATTGCTCCGTTAGATAACTTAATGTGGGACCGAAAGTTAATACAGGCTCTTTTCGGATTTGATTACAAATGGGAGATTTACACTCCGGCAGAAAAACGCAGATACGGACATTATGTCCTGCCGGTCATTTACGGTGATCGTTTGATCGGCAGAATTGAGGCTTCTGCTAATACGAAAAAACAGACATTATTGGTGAAAAATATCTGGTTTGAGCCAGGTATTAAGCGGTCAAAGACGATGGACGATGCCATTGATGCTGCAATCGGAAGGTTTTCAATATTTAATCAATGCAAAGAAATTGTAGTGGAACAATCATATCAGAATGGAGAAATATAAAAATGAATATAGAAAATATAGAAAGACTGTCAAAGCAGTTTATCTGGAGTGATAAAGCGGGGCTGGTCACCAAAGCATTAGGGGAATCGGCAGGAAGCCAGAAGCTTTATGTAAATATTGATTATGTCCCTCCAGGAGCATTCAGCACGAAATACCACAGCCATTCACAGCAGGAGGAATTCTTCCTGATTCTGTCGGGAAAAGGAACTTTGCGGTTAAACGGGCAGGAACAGGAGGTGGGAAAAGATGATTTTATCTCAAAACCGGCTGGGAAAGACATTGCTCATACATTCTTCAATTCCGGCAATGAAGTTCTGGTAATTCTCGATGTGGGGACAAAGGAGAATGAGGATACCTGCTATTATCCTGATGAGGATGTTTATATGCAAAAGTCCAATGGGGTAAGACGTATATTCTCCGGAAAACAGACAGACGGATCCTGGTCATCCGATCCCAATTCCGAAGGAACTAATTCAGCAGAATAACTGGAAATAATTACCAATTCCATATTTTGGAAATACGGTTGATTTTTAGTCCAATAATTGCTAATATATGGTCAGAATACCAGAATCAGCAAGGAGACTTAAATATGGCAAGAGGAGTAAGAAAATCATCGCTTGAGAAGCTTCAAAAGGAATTGGCAGAAGTACAGGAATCCATTCAGCAGCACAAGAATTCAATTGCTGAATTAATAGAAAAAGAAAAGGAAATTCAGGAAAAGATCAGTCTGGAACAGTTTAAGGAAGTATCTTCCATTCTGGACCATCAGAAGATGTCAATTAACGAATTAAAAGAACTTCTGATATCCAGAACAAAATAAACAAATTTTTATGAGGGGTACCTTTAGGGTATCTCTTTTTTTGATGAGAATCCCAATCCAATCATATTGCCAGCTGGAAAAATTTGGTGTATCCTTAAAAAGATGTAATGAATAATCGCACCGGAGGAGAGAGTTATGATTCGAATTGCAGTAGTGGATGATGATGCAGGGAGTGTTTCGCAGCTAAAGGAATATTTGCTCCGGTATCAGAACGAACGAAACGAGCTGTTTCGCATTCTCACTTTTTCTGACGGAGATGAAATCGTTGAAAGCTATAAGGCGGAGTACGATATTATTTTACTGGATATAGAAATGAGATTTATGGATGGAATGACGGCGGCCCAGCTGATCCGGGAAAAGGATCCGGAGGTCATTCTTATTTTCATCACCAACATGGCCCAGTATGCCATTAAAGGCTATACCGTACGTGCGACTGATTATGTGTTGAAACCGGTTTCCTATTTTTCTTTTTCCCAGAGACTGGATAAGGTGATCGGGCGTATGAACCGGAATGTTAAAAAGTTTATGGCGGTTAATATAAAGGGCGGGACGGTGAAGCTGTATCTCCCGGATATCTGTTATGTTGAAAGCCTTGGGCACCGGCTTATTTTTCATACCCTCACCGGTGAGTACGTGACCTTTGGAGCGATGAAGGAGGTCCAGGAAAAACTGAGAGATTCAAATTTCTTCCGGTGCAGCAAGGGATATCTTCTGAATCTGGAGCATGTGGAAAGTGTGCAGGATGGCTGCGTTCTTATGAAAGGAGCCCGGCTGCCGATCAGCAGGACGAGAAAAAAGGAGTTTATGGAAGAACTGACCAATTATCTTGGAGGGGCCTTATCATGAACCATATTACACTGACAGAGATTCCAAGGCTTTACACCGGGATTGCGGAATGGGCCGCATGCAGCATCTACGTTTTGAATCTTAAAAGAAAGTTTAAAGGGATTTCCCTTGCGGCTGTCATGGGCCTTGCATGCCTTCTGCAATGCGGTATACAGCTGGCAGCAGGGACGTTTCCAAAGTCATTATGGATTCCCGGAATGCTTCTGGCAATCGGCCTGATGCAGGCATATTTCATGTTTACCTGTGAGGTTACGGCCGGCAGCGCAGCATATTATTGTGTAAGGTCATTTATTCTGGCGGAATTTACGGCATCTCTGGAGTGGCAGCTTTATTATAATGCCGTACTCAATACCCAGATATCGGCGATGTGGCTGGATATTCTTGTTTTTTTCATCGTCTTCGGGGCTGTTTTCGGAGGCGCTTATTTTTTGGAGAGAAAGCATATCCGGAAGGAAACTATTACACTGAAAGAACTGCTGTTTGTGACAGCCACCGGAGTGACTGTATTTTTTGTCAGCAATTTAAGCTTTGTATATTCCAATTCTCCCTTCAGCAGTCAGATTACAAAAGAGATATTTAACATCAGGACACTTGTGGATCTAAGCGGTCTTGTTATCCTTTTTGCGTATCACATATTAAGGCAGGAGATGCAGGTGAAATATGATTTAGAGGCTATGCGCAACATCCTCCAGAGCCAGTATTCCCAGTACCGCAAGTCAGGGGAAAGCATCGAGATGGTCAACCGCAAATACCATGACTTAAAGCACCAGATCGCTGTTTTAAGAGCAGAACAGGACTCTGAAAAACGGCTGGCATTTTTAGATGAAATGGAAAGCGGGATCCGGACCTATGAAGCTCAGAACAAAACAGGCAATTCCGTGGTGGATACCATACTCACCGGGAAAAGTATGACCTGCCAGAGACATGAGATCGGGCTGACTTCCGTGGTTGATGGAAAGCTGTTAAATTTTATCCATGTCATGGACATTTGCACGATTCTTGGTAATGCTCTGGACAATGCCATTGAATGTGCAATACAGATCGAAGATAAGGAGAAAAGACTGATTCACGCAGAGGTCCTTTCCAAAAAAGAATTTGTTGTCATGCGGTTTGAAAATTATTTTGAAGGAAATATCCGGTTTGAGAACAATCAGCCGGCAACGACAAAGGCGAATAAGGAGTATCATGGGTATGGCATCAAAAGCATTAAATATACCGTTAAAAAATATAATGGCTGGGTAACCATTGATACGAAAGATAACTGGTTTAAACTCAATGTGGTCATCCCCCTTCCCAGGGAGGAATAAGTTAAAAATCCGGCGGCGCAGCCTCTCTAACCGGACAGGCAGCGCTGCTTTTTATGCAGAAAAACCGACCGGTTGTGCAATTGACGGCCCAGTGCACCATAACTGTGTTAAAGTAAAAAGACAAAACCAGTTTCTGGTAATATGCATGGAGGAGGATGAAAGAAATGTTACAGATCAACATTGATGATGTATTAAAAATCGTCAAACTATGTGTACCGTATCTCATCGGCTTTGCAGTTATTGCTGCAGCTGCAGCCGTAGTCATGGTGGTATGCCAAAAGAGGAAGGGGTCCACGAAGTACCTGATCCGCAAAAACAGTCTTATGGCTATGCTTCTGGCTTTTGTTGTGGTTGTAAACTTAATCTGCTGGGGACCCATGTCCAATCTGATTTCACTGGCAACCGGCAGCGGAACCATTTCACAGGAGACATCTGATGAGGCAACGGATCTTTGTACTGAGATTGCGAAGGAAGGGATTGTTCTTTTGAAAAATGATGCAGACCTTCTTCCGTTAAAGAATAATTCCAATTTAAATGTATTTGGCTGGGCTTCCACAAACCCCTGCTATGGGGGAACAGGATCCGGATCTCTGTCAAAGGCATATGAGACGGTATCGCTGCTTCAGGGCCTCACAGATGCAGGTTTTAAGCTTAATACCAGCCTGACAGATTTCTATACGGCATACCGTACGGACCGCCCAAGCGTTGGCATGTGGGACCAGGACTGGACGCTGCCGGAGCCAGCAGCAGACACTTACAGCGGCAAGCTGATGGAAGATGCCAAGGCTTTTTCTGATACGGCTCTGGTAGTCATTACCCGCGTGGGCGGAGAGGGGGCAGATCTTCCCACCGATGTAAGCAAGGTTACATATACAGACAATTCCAAGGATTACAAGGATTTTGAGCAGGGAGAGCATTATCTGCAGTTAAGCCGGACAGAGAAAAATCTGATGGATCTGGTATGCTCCAGTTTTGATAATGTCATTGTGGTATACAACGGTGCCAATGCCATGGAGCTTGGCTTTGTCAATGATTACAGCCAGATTAAAAGCGCAGTCTGGTGTCCTGGTACCGGTCAGTCCGGTTTTAAAGGACTGGGTGAAATTATCAGCGGAGCCGTTAATCCGTCGGGAAAAACCAGTGATACATTTGTGACAGATTTAATGAAAGCCCCCAATTACAATAACTTTGGCAGCTTTACCTATGATAACATGGATGAGTTCAAAGGCAAGGCGTTTAAGGGAGCGGATACCTGTCCCAGTTTTGTGAACTACGCGGAAGGCATTTATACAGGTTATCATTTTTACGAGACAGCGGCCGCAGAGGGACTGATTGATTATGAGAAAGAGGTGCTCTATCCCTTCGGTTATGGATTATCCTATACCACATTTCAGCAGGAGATGGGACAATTAACGGAAAATAACGGAATGCTCTCATTTGACGTGACAGTAACCAATACAGGAAATAACCCGGGGAAGGACGTAGTTGAGGTCTATTACAATCCGCCCTATACAAACAAAGGGATCGAAAAAGCTTCTGCAAACCTGATCGCATTTGATAAAACCGATGCTTTAAAACCTGGGGAATCCCAGACTATCCAGATGTCCGTTCAGGCAGAAGATATGGCCTCTTTTGATGAGGCCGGCAACGGCTGCTATGTGCTGGAAGCCGGTGATTATGGCATATCCATACGGTCCGATTCCCACAGCATCATTGCGGAACAGAATTATCACGTACCATCCACTGTGGTATATAATGAGTCCAAACCCCGTACCTCAGATAAAACAGCAGCAGTGAACCGGTTTGAGGATGCCAGCGGGGAGCTGACTTATCTTTCCCGTGCAGATGGATTTGCCAACTTTAAGAAAGCCACAGCAGCGCCAAAAAGCATGAGCATGCCGGAAAAATACAAGAAAACCTTTGTGAACAACAGCAATTACGATCCGGCTGCCCACAACAATGACAGCGATCAGATGCCGGTGACAGGAGCTGAAAACGGGCTGAAGCTGGCCGATATGCGGGGGCTGACCTTTGATGATCCCAAGTGGGAGAAACTGCTTGACCAGTTATCTGTAAATGATATGGATATGATGACAGCAATCGGAGGATATCAGACCTCGGAGGCAAAAAGCGTGGTTAAAGTCGGAACAGTGGACTGCGATGGTCCTGCTTCCATCAATAACAACTTTACAGGAACCGGATCCATCGGTTTTCCGTCTGCTGTCATGATTGCAAGTACCTGGAACCATGACATTGCAGAAGCATTTGGAGAAAAAATCGGTAAGATGGCGGATGAGATGAAGGTATCCGGCTGGTATGCACCGGCTATGAATACCCACCGCAGTGCATTTGCAGGGCGTAATTTTGAGTATTATTCTGAGGATGGCGTACTTTCCGGACAGATGGCAGCCAGTGCGGTTGCAGGTGCCGAAAAACACGGGGTTTATGCCTATATCAAGCATTTCGCATTAAATGACCAGGAAACGAATCGTGTAAACATGCTTTGTACATGGTCAAATGAACAGGCAATCCGTGAGATTTATTTAAAACCATTTGAAATTGCGGTAAAAGAGGGTCACGCAAAGGCAGTCATGTCTTCCTTTAACTATATAGGAACTGTGTATTCCGGTGCCAATGATACGCTGCTTAACAAGGTTCTTCGTGATGAATGGGGATTTCGCGGATTTGTTCTTACCGATTATTTTGGAGGCTATGGATTCCAGAATGCAGATCAGGAGATCCGCAACGGGAATGATGCCATGCTGGTTGCCTATGATACGGAAACCAATCATGTAAAAGACAAAACCAGCGCCACCAGCTTAAATGCCATGCGTAAGTCCTGTAAAAACATTATGTACACGGTGGTAAACAGCCGTGCCTATGAAGGGGATAATGCAAACGTAAGTCTGCTGATGTGGCAGATCGCTGCAATCATAATCGATGTGGTTCTGGCAGCAGGGTTTGTCCTTTTAGAAGTAAGAATTATAAAAAGTTACAAAAAACGGCTGGAAGAGGAAGGAATGGCATAATGAAGCATGAGGATATCATTCGAAAAATGTCTATGGAAGAAAAGGCGGCCTTTTTAAGCGGAAAGAACGTCTGGCAGTCCAGGAATATCGACCGGCTGGGAATCCCTTCCATATTTTGCGCGGATGGTCCCCATGGAGTCCGTAAACAGGCCGGTGCAGGGGATCATTTAGGACTCAATGCGTCTCTGCCGGCTACCTGCTTTCCCACGGCTGCGGCCGTGGCGAACAGCTGGGATGAGGCGCTGGCAGAGGAAATCGGAAAGGCCCTGGGAGAAGAGGCTTCCAGCCAGGAAGTAAATGTTTTGCTGGGACCGGGACTTAATATCAAACGAAGTCCTCTCTGCGGAAGGAATTTTGAATATTTTTCAGAAGATCCCCTTTTGTCCGGAAAGATGGCAGCGGCCTATATAAGGGGTATCCAGAGTCAGGGAGTCTATGCCTGCCCTAAACATTTCGCAGTCAACAGCCAGGAACGGCTCCGGATGTCTGTTGATTCCGTTCTCGATGAACGGACACTCAGAGAGATTTATCTGGAAGGTTTTGAAATTGCAGTAAAAGAGGGCGGCGCAAAATCCATTATGACCAGCTACAACGCTGTAAACGGGGTTTATGCCAATGAAAATAAGCATCTGTTAAAGGATATTCTGCGGGGTGACTGGAAGTTTGACGGAATTGTCATTACGGACTGGGGCGGCTCCAACAGCCATGTGAAAGGAGTTGCCGCCGGATCAGATTTAGAGATGCCGGCACCGGGACTGGGTTCTGCAAGGGAATTAACAGAGGCGGTGGAAAATGGCACACTCACCATGGAGGAACTGGATACCTGCGTCGATGACTTATTAGAAGCTGTACTGAGTCTTACTGCTGCACAAAAGAGCGGAAATAAATCCTTTGACTCAAAGGCACATCATGAGCTGGCCCGGAAAGCATCTCAGGAGAGCATTGTTCTTCTTAAAAATGACGATGGGCTGCTTCCCTTAGATACCAGCTGTAACGTTGCGGTAATCGGTGATTTCGCATTTACGCCCCGTTATCAGGGGGCAGGATCTTCCATTGTAAATCCTCTGTCGCTGGAGACCATTGAGTCGGTAATACAGAGTGCCGCCTTAAACCTGGTGGGATGTTCCAAAGGGTATCAGCGAAATGGAAAAGAAGACGAAGCGCTTAAAAAAGAGGCTCTTGAACTGGCTGCAAAAGCCGATGCAGTTCTTTACTGCTTCGGGCTTGACGAACTGAGTGAATCAGAGGGGCAGGACCGGACTCACATGGAAATACCAGGCAGCCAGATCAGCCTGCTGGAAGCTTTGGCTGAAGTAAATCCCAATATTGTGGGAATTTTAAGTGCCGGATCTGTCATTGAATTGCCGTGGCAGTCCTGCTGCAAATCCATCCTGCATGGTTACTTAGGCGGTCAGGCGGGAGCGGGGACCATGATCCGAGTGATAACCGGCCAGGTCAATCCTTCCGGCCGCTTAGCCGAGAGTTATCCCGTAAAGCTTGCGGATACTCCGGCATATCATTATTTTCCGGGAAAGGAACGCTGCGCAGAATACAGGGAAGGGCTCTTCGTGGGATACCGGTATTACGATACGGCAGGAATCCCCGTCTGTTATCCCTTCGGTTTTGGATTATCTTACACAACATTTGCGTATTCCGATCTCCATTTGTCCGAAAACGGTGTACGTTTTACCATCACCAATGAAGGCAGACACGATGGCAAAGAGGTAGCCCAGCTCTATGTTGGGGGACCAGAGGGAAAGATCTTCCGTCCGGATAAAGAACTGAAAGGATTTGCAAAGGTTTATTTAAAAGCAGGTGAGAGCAGAACTGTGGAGATTCCTTTTGATGACAGAACTTTTCGGTACTGGAATGTGGCGACGAACCGCTTTGAAGTGGAAACGGGAAATTATACCATATACATTGGAGCCAGTGTGGAAGATTTAAGATTAAGCACAACTCTTGCCCTTGAAGGTACCACGGATATACTGCCTTATACACCGGAAAAAATGAAATCCTATTATTCAGGTCTTATTACCGATGTAACCGCAGAAGAATTTGAGGCGCTGCTGGGGCGCCCCATTCCCGATGGGAAATGGAGCGGAGAGTTGGGAATCAACGATGCATTCTGTCAGATGTACTATGCAAAGAGCCGGCTGGCAAGGATGGTCTATGGAATCCTGACAGGGTTGAAAAACAAAAGTGAGGCAAAAGGGAAACCGGATTTAAACCTTCTTTTTATTTACAGTATGCCGTTTCGGGGAATTGCCAAAATGACAAATGGAGTTGTAGGCATGGAAATGGCAGAGGGAATGGTTTTGGTCGTCAACGGACATTTTCTGAAAGGAATAAAAAAGGTGATTGGAGGCTTTTTTTCCAATGCAAAAGCGAACAGGGCTTATGAAAAAAAACTATCCGGGAAATAGATTGGAGTGATGGAATGCTGGCAGGTTTAAAAAGGGGATGGAAGTCGTTTGGCGGCAAACATCCTGCAATGGCGCAATTTATAATATTTTTTATCGTATCCAACGGGGTTACGGTGCTGCAGATGGTTTTAATGCCGGTATTCCGGAATGTCTTTGAAATGACCGCTCTTGCAGACACGAATTTCCAGATCGGGCACATCGGCTCCAATCTGGATGGCTCTCCGTATTATATTTTTAATTATGCAGCAGGAACACTTTCTGGTGGGGGAGGCGGAGGACTTGCATATTTTCTGGCAGTGGAGCTTACCATGGCCATTGCGCAGGTAATCAATTTCTTCCTTCAGAGGAATGTAACATTTAAAGCCAGTAACAGTGCTCTTAAGGCAGCCCTGTGGTATGTGATTGCCTATGTGATCATTACCATCGGTGCAGCCGCTTTACAGGGACTTTATAAGGCTCCGGTCTATGATCTGTTTATGAACAGGCTGAATCTGGGCAGAGGCGGAGAAACGATGGCAGATGTGATTACCATGCTGATTAATTCGGCTGTCTCATTCTGGGTATTTTTCCCGATCTTCCGGGTTATTTTCAAAAACAGGGAGGCTTAAAGAGGTTTAGTGATTGTGGTTATAATTAGCGGAAGTCCCAATATGGGCTTCCGCTTTTTGGCGTGTACCTGGCAGAAATGAAAAAATCGGGATAATAATGCAAGAATAAACATTGTTGTATGAAGCTGCCCCCGCTATAATGAAATTAAGTATACCCCAATTATGAAATATGCCGCTGAAGGGAGAAAGGATATGTATACTCTGATTATTGTG
Source organism: uncultured Clostridium sp. (assembly GCA_963523075.1). GTDB lineage: Bacteria > Bacillota > Clostridia > Lachnospirales > Lachnospiraceae > Lacrimispora. The sequence goes on along the minus strand of CAURBW010000002.1, from coordinate 84,594 downwards.
GATGACGATGAATTGATCAGAAAAGGTCTTGAGAAGGTAATACAATGGGAAAAAATGGGATTTATAGTGGTTGAGACATTCTCCAGGGCCGTACAAGCCCTGGAATATCTAAAATCCAATCCGGTTGATGTGGTTTTAACAGATATCAAAATGCCGCAAATGAGTGGTCTTGAGATGATTGATGAGGCAAAAATTCACAGAAGTCATTTAAAAGCGGTAATAATCAGTGGTTATGAAGAGTTTGAACTGGCAAAGAAGGCGCTGCTTCTTAAAGTGGAGGATTATTTGCTGAAACCGTTGGGTGAAGAGGATGTGGAGGCAGCTTTTAAACGGGTGAAAAGGAGTCTGGACAGTGAAAAAGAACTGGTCATTGACGACAGACAAAAGATGAAAAAGGAATACGAACTGATGAAGCTGCTGGAAGGACATGTACGTATGGAGCCGCTATTTGAAAGGAACGGAATGAAAAGCGGGTATTATGAGATGCTGTTGGTGAAGGTAAGCGTATGGCAGGAAGCAGGAAACTGGTCAGAGCAGATGACCGCGTGTGAAAATATAGTTTGTCATGTATTCGAGAATTGTTTTTTCAGCCACATCGAAGGACTTTTTGCAGTTTTGATTCCCTCAGAGCAGTTAAATGGGATTTTGATGCATTTAAAACGGGAGTTTTCAAATTTTCCATTAATTTGTTACCAGATCATGATCGGCAGAGAGGTTTATTCCGAGTCAGAGGTGATTTCCTCCTATTGGTCTGCAGTAGAATTGATCAGGGAAGAAGGAAAAAACAGCGTAATTCACTATGAAAGAGAACGGAGTATTTATAAAAAAGAATGGGATTCCATTCAAGATTTAAAAAACCAGATAATTAAGAATTTCGAAAATGGCTGCTTTCAGGAGATTGATAAGCAGGTTGAGAAGGTGAATGAAATTCTGAGTCATTATGAAAGTAAGGATATGTATTACTTTTACTGCAATATTGTGATGAAAATATTGAAGTATTTTGAAATCGAGAGTACAGGAACGGTCTATTTGTTTGCACGCCGGTATTTTTCTGATGCAGAGCGTGAATATCCCGATCAGGAACAGCTGAAACGAAATTTCGGCCAGGACATCGGTACGATACGTAAAGCTCTGTGGGAAAATTCTGACAGCATGAGGAACCTGATAGTCAGCAAGGCGAAAGCCATTATAGAGAAGGATTATGCAGATAAAAACTTAAGTCTGGCATCAGTGGCAAATCAGCTGAGCATCAGTTATGGCTATCTTTCCACTATTTTTGCAAAGTCCGTAGGCTGCAGCTTTAAATCCTATTTAGTGGAAGTGCGGATGGAAAAGGCCAGAACGCTCCTACTGACCAGAAATTACCGGATTTATGAGATTGCTGAAATGTCAGGGTATAAAAATCCGAGGTATTTTACAGATGCTTTTAAAAAGTATTATGATTTTTCACCGGTTGATTATATTGCAAGGATTCGAGGTGATGTATAGTATGGTGCCTAAAAAACAGCTGGAACTTTCTTTAAAAACCTATCTGCTTCTTATCTTCATCCTTTCTATCGTGGCTACAGTAATTCTTTCTGGTCTTTCTATGACAAGAAAAATTTCGGAAAATGCCAGGCGGAGAATCATCAAAGGAGACAGCTGGCTGGTCTCTCAGCTTTGTGAAACAGCCGATTATTTAAGCGGTCAGGCAGAAAATATCTCTGCGACCCTTGCATTTGACAGTGATATCCAATCTGCTCTCATCGCATATCAGTACGGAGGGAAAAAGGCAGTTAATTTAGATCAGATACGTATCAGAATCAATACGAATCTGCTTTATAAAAGCCGGTTTAACAGTGCCCTTTATGATTGCGTCAATATTGTCCTTTTTTCTAATGACGGTTCTGTAATTGGCAGCAAGGAGGCCTTTAAACAAAATGTACATATCTGGGATTACCAATGGTACAGCCAGGTAAAAAATTCTGTCGGCAAAAGTATCTGGCTTCCGCTGGGATATGATTACAACAGCACTTCAACCAGAAAAGTCAGGACAATCCCTATCGTTAGAAAAATATTTTCAACACAGAGCAGTCAGGATAATACAATGGATGAAATCATGACTGTGGGAAAAGAACTGGGGTATGTCATTGTCTATATGGATGTAAATGTATTTTCCGATATTGTAGCGGAAGATGGGGAAGTGTATACAAAACGTTTTTTTCTTGTAGATGAAAATAACAGGATTATCAGCTGCCGCAACAAGGAAATGGTTGGGAAGACCCTGGAGTATACAGCGTTGAAGAATGGCTATGTATCGTTGGAGGGCTCCGAATATTTAATGACAGAAAAGAAAATTGAAAATCGCGGCTGGAATTACATCTGTCTCACAGACAGATCAGAGGTATCAAGAGAAGGTACCATAGTTTTAAGCGTATGCTTTATTATGGGGCTGGTCCTGATCTTTGTTTTTTCTGCAATCGGGCTGCTGATATCCAGGAATATTGCAATTCCGGTTGCTGTTCTGGTGGAGAATTTTAAAAAAGCTGAGAACAGCAACGTTTCAATTCAGGAAAAGACTGGTATTACAGAATTTAAAAAATTGTACCAATCCTTCAATCATACAATGGAAAAAATACATGATCTTGTCAACGAGGTCTATGAAAATAAACTGATCCAGAGAGAACTGGTGGTGAGTATGAAGGAAAGCCGGATTCAGGCACTTCAGATGCAGATCAATCCTCATTTTCTATATAATACACTGGATTGTATTAACTGGAAGGCCCAGATGGATGGAAACAGGGAGGTCGCAGAGATGATACGGATTCTGGGCAGGTTCTTCCGGTCCAACATCGAAGCAAAAAGTGAGTTTACTACTTTAAAAGATGAGATCAGCAATATTGAACTTTATATTACTTTGTCCAAGCTCCGCTTCGGCGCAAGGCTTCAATGCTTTATTGATATTGATGAGGAATTGTATGAATGTAGTGTTATGAAACTGCTCCTTCAGCCTCTGGTGGAAAACTCCATCAGGCATGGTCTGGAGGAAGATAATATTGATGAAAATATCTGGATCTGGTGCGGGTGTGAGGATGAGGATATGGTGATTTCAGTAAAAGACGACGGAAAGGGTATGAAACCGGATCGGCTTAACTACCTGCGCACTTTATGGGATACTAGAGGCGAGGAGTATAAAAAGACGGATTCCATCGGCATTTATAATGTTATGCGCCGTTTGTATCTTTGCTATAGGGAAGAATGTAATATGGAAATTTTTAGTGAACAGACGAAAGGTACAGAAATTGTTATAACTTTTCCGCGAAAATAATCAGGAAAAAACGGAAATTTTTCCATGAAGTGAAGAAAAAAACAGAACATATCTAAAAGAGGCCTCATTGCGGTATTATTTCAGATTGCTATAATGAAGACAGAAACAAGATACGGTCAGAAACATAAGGAGGAAATGTATATGAGAAAAATGTTGACAGTAACATTGATCTGTACCATGGCAGCAGGAATATTATCCGGATGCTCAGGAAAGACAGAGACAGAAGGAACGACTGGGGCAGGAACAACAGCGGCAGCGAGTGCGGCACAAACGGCAGCTTTAAATGAAACCAAAGAGGTAAAAGAAAAGACAGTCATACATTACTATGACTGGGCGAAAGTGGATACCTCAGTGATTGATGATTTTAATGCAGAAAATCCCGATATCGAAGTCCAGTTTCATGCCATTCCGGATAACGGATCTGATAAGCTTACCCAGCTTGATATTCTGGCTATGGGAGGTGGGGAAATCGATGTTATGCCCGGATCTGACGGTGAGCAGATGCTTCGCATGAAGAATGGAATGTATGCCCCTATTGATGAATTTATCAAAAAAGACGGCATAGATATGAAAGCCAATTTTGGAGATATTTTAAACTATGCAAGCTATAACGGGGTTACGTATGGTTATCCGCTTCGCTCTACTGTTGAAGGAATCTGGTACAATAAGGATATGTTTGACGCTGCAGGAATTCCCTATCCTGACGGTTCCTGGACATGGGCGGAATATAAGGAAATCGCTAAGAAGCTGACAAGCGGAGAAGGCGATAATAAAATATATGGAACCTATACCCATACATTTAACGGTCAATGGGCACCGATAGGCAACGAGGTTTCACCATGGTATACAGAAGACGGAAAATGCAATATCATGGCAGATGGCTTTAAAACTGCCTTAGAACGCAGAAAAGAATTGGATGACCTGGGATACCAGATGTCTTTCAGCCAGATTATAGCGACAAAAGCGAACCAGAGTTCAACCTTCCTCGGAGGAAAATGTGCAATGGTGCAGGCAGGCTCATGGATCGTACAGAACATCAAGGATAAGGAGAACTATCCCCATAATTTCCGCATAGGAGTAGCCCCATTACCAAGATTTGATGATTCCGTGGAATTCAGTGACAATTTCAGCGTAGCAGCAACCATTCTGGCGATACCGGCATCCTCACAGCATAAGGAAGCAGCATGGAAATTTATCCGTTACATGGTGGAGCAGGGAGCGGAAAGAATTGCCGCAACGGGAAATTATCCTTCCTATAAGCCAGCTTATAGTGACAGCCTGATTAAGAACTTTATTGAAGGTTCTGATATGGAGATTGATGATGTCAAGGTACTGTTTGAAGATATGACAACAGTCAGCCAAAAGCCTACAGGACTTGGAGCGGCAGAATACCAGCAGTCCATGCAGGAACAAACACAGCTATATTTTAACGGCGAAAAATCTGCAGATGAGGTACTGGGCCAGATCGGGAAGATTACCAATGAAGCAATTGACAAAGAAGTAAGCAGTAAGTAAGAGCAGGGAAAAAGAATAAGCCGCAGAATATGGATGCTTTTAAACAGGGCGTATTTTGCGGCTTTCTCTCTATCCTTTTACCTGACAGAAAGGAAAAATAAATGAAACAGAAACTATCCAAACGGCAGCTGAGGGAAGAACGGGCCGGATACTTATTTGTGATACCTAATTTTATAGGAATTCTGATATTTGTAGCTCTTCCAATCCTGTTTTCTTTGATGCTTGGTTTTACCAGGTGGAATCCTATGCTTGGATTGTCAGATATAAAGTTTACAGGGATGGAAAATTTCATGAGAATGTCTTCAGACGGCCGTTTAAAAGAGGCACTCATGAATAACTTCACATATACTTTTACCTATGTGCCCTTGTCAGTATGTCTGGCCCTGGTCATAGCAGTTCTGCTCAACAGATTTGTATTTTTAAAGGTACCATTGAGGCTCATGTGCTTTATGCCCTATATTTCAGCCATGGTATCGGTGGCGTATGTATGGCTGATTCTTTTAAATCCCCAGGGAGGACTGGTTAACTCTGTCCTGGCAGGATTGGGGGTAAAGAATTTACCTGGCTGGTTTACAAAAAGTAATTCTGCTCTGGCTGGTATTATCGTCATGTCAGTCTGGCATGATACAGGCTATTATATGATTATTTTTCTTTCAGCACTCCAGGGACTTCCCAGAGAGGTTTATGAATCAGCAAGAGTGGATGGGGCTGGCGGACTTCAGTCATTTTTCCGTATTACCATTCCTATGATGGGCTCCAATATCCTCTTCGTCTCCATTCTGGCTACCATGAATTCTTTTAAGGTATTTGACCAGATCAATGTACTGACAGAGGGAGGACCGGGATATTCCACCAATGTGCTGGTCTATTGCATCTATCACTACGCCTTCCGGGAACAGAATATTGGATATGCTTCTGCTGTGGCTGTTCTTTTGTTTGTGATTATCATACTGATTTCTGTCGTACAGATAAAGCTGAAAGAAAAATATACCATATAGAAGGGCGGTGTACATTATGGCGGCAAAATATAAATTGTTATTTTATAAGCTTGCAGCAACGGCAATCGTAGGGGCACTGGCTGTTATTTGCATTTTTCCGTTTGTCTGGATGGTGTCTGCATCTTTAAAAAATGAGATCGATGTAATGGAGTTTCCTATCCGTATCATACCAGAGACAATAAACTGGAATAATTATTCTGAAGTATGGCTGAAAAGTGATTTTCCAAATTATTACCGGAACAGTGTTATTGTCACAGGGATAACCCTGCTTGGAACGGTCTGCCTGTCCACCATGGCTGCGTATGGGTTTGCAAGGCTTAAATTCCGGGGGAAAAGCCTGATTTTCGGCATTTATCTGGCTACACTCATGGTGCCGGTGCAGGTAACACTGCTGCCTAAATATATCTATTTCGGACAACTCCATTTAAATAACACCTTTTATGCGCTGATACTCCCCGGCATTTTTTCAGCTTTTAATACCTTTCTAATGCGCCAATATTATGAAGGAATCCCCTATGAGCTGACAGAGGCCGCCCAGATTGACGGAGCCGGATATTTCAGGGTTTTCTGGCAGATCATGCTGCCTCTTACGAAATCGGGCTTTGTTACTCTTTTGCTTTTTTCCTTTACATGGACGTGGAATGATTATATCAATCCTCTGATTTACTGCAATAAGGAAGAGCTTCTTACTCTGACTGTGGGTCTTCAGAGATTCCAACAGGCTCAGAGTACACACTATGCTCTGATTATGGCAGGCTGTACTCTGGCACTTACGCCTCTCATTGTTTTATTTTTGTTTACGCAGAAATATTTTATAGAGAGCTTTGCTTCCAGCGGTGTAAAGGGATAGATGGACTGTAAAATTAAAACTAAGGAGAGATAAAACGATGGATGATAAAATAAAGATGATACTTGACAGCCTGACCTTAGAGGAGAAGGCATCCTTATGTTCCGGCGTGGGGTTATGGCAGACCAGAGCCTTAAAAGAAAAAGGAATTCCGGAGATCTGGATGGCAGATGGTTCCAATGGTGTGCGTATCATGAAGCCGGTAAATCAGGAGAGGAAGCAGGAGACCTCTGATTTTTTAAAAGTGACGGATTTAACTCAGAATTCCCCGACAATCACCAGCCAATATGAAGCAGTCTGCTATCCCTCCGGCGCATCGCTGGCTTCCACATGGGATATAAACCTGATTGAAGAAATGGGAGAAGCTCTGGGAGAAGAATGCCAGTATTTTAAAGTAAATCTGCTTTTAGCCCCGGGAGTCAATATTAAGAGGAGTCCTTTGGGCGGAAGAGGATACGAGTATTATTCCGAAGACCCCTACTTGACAGGCAGAGTTGCAGAAAGCTTTATAAAAGGCGTACAAAAAACCGGAACAGGGACCAGCATTAAGCATTTTGCAGCCAATAATTCAGAAACCCTGCGAATAAATATGAGCTCTGATTTAGATGAGCGGGCATTAAGAGAGATTTATCTGGCTCCTTTTGAGATGGGTGTGAAAAATGCAAAGCCATGGACCCTGATGTCCAGCTACAATAAAGTAAATGGGATCCAGATGGCAGAGAATGAAGAACTGCTCACTCACATTTTACGGGAAGAATGGGGCTTTGACGGCGTGGTTGTTTCAGACTGGGGAGGCATCAAAGACCGCGTTAAAGCATTGGCTGCAGGGAACGATCTGGATATGCCGGAAAACAAACGGAATAATCAGTCCATTGTGGAGGCGGTAAAAAGCGGGGAATTGTCTGAAGATATTTTGGATCGGAGCATAGAACGAATTTTATATCTGATTTTTAAGGCGAAGGAGCAGGAGCGGTTTACCGATCAGGTGGATTTCGAATCACACAGAAAAATCGCCGAAAACGTAGCTGAAGACTCTATTGTTCTTTTGAAGAATGAAAGGAATTTACTGCCTATTACAAAGGATAAATACAAGAAAGTAGCAGTAATTGGCGCTTTTGCAAATGAACCAAGATATCAGGGAGGAGGATGTACTCTTGTAAATCCCGTGCGAATCAGCAGGCCCCTGGAAGAGATGACGAGACTGGCAGGAAGTGATATAGAGATCACCTATGCCGCCGGCTATGAACTGAGAAATTACACTACAAAGGAGCTTCTGGAAGAAGCCGCAGATACGGCAGCTGACGCAGATGCAGCAGTGATTTTTGCCGGTTTGTGGGTGGCCTATGACAGGGAGGGATTTGACCGGAAACATCTGGAAATTGATTCTTCCCATATCAGTCTTATCCAGGCAGTTTCAAAGGTACAGAAAAATGTGATCGTAGTATTGAGCAACGGCGACGCTGTCACCATGGACCCGTGGATTCATCAGGCAGGTGCTGTGATAGAGCAGTTCCTCGTAGGAGAGACAGTAGGAGAAGCGGTAGCAAAAGTCCTTTTTGGTTGTGTCAATCCATCCGGAAGGCTTCCGGTTACATTTCCAAGGCGTTTGGAGGATACTTCTGCCTATCCTTATTTTCCGGGTGAATGTGGTCATCATGTGTATGGGGAGGGGATTTTTGTAGGATACCGTTATTATGAAAAGAAAAAAATTCTGCCTCTTTTCCCCTTTGGATACGGTTTAAGCTACACTTCCTTTGAGTATTTAAATATGAGAGCGGACCGTTGTGAGATAACGGACAAGGATACACTTCATGTATTTTTGGATGTGATCAATACCGGGACTTGCAGGGGAAAAGAAGTGGTACAGATTTATGTAACAGATGAAAGTTCCCGCCTTGTCCGGCCGGAAAAAGAGCTGAGGGCTTTTACAAAGATAGAGCTAGAGCCAGGTGAGACAAAAACAGTTTCATTTTCTCTTGGATACCGGGATTTTGCCTATTATGATCCGGAGGCTTCTGACTGGGTGGTCGAGAAGGGAGGATTTGTCATTCATGCAGGAAGCAGTGCAGGCTCCATACTTCAGAGCGTAACGGTAATGGTGACTGAGACCGAAGAAAAATTCCGCAGGATTTATTTAGACAGCCAGCATTCGGATATATTTGCCAATCCTGTGGCAAAAAAGATATATTTGGAGTTCTTGGTAGAAGCCGGTGTGATTGTATCGGATAAGATTGATGCTATGGTCCCTCTTCTGAAAGGAAATTATATGGGGATTTACAATGTGGTAACTTCTCTTCTTGGCGGCAATGTGACAAAGGAAGAAATGCAGTCCGTGCTCGACCAGATAAATGAAACGTGCGGAAAAAGTTAAAATTGATACTTTGTCAAACAGACACAATTTAAAGGCAGGCAGCATATTCTGAATGGTACTATAAAAATATTAAAGGAAACTCAGAACCATGCAAAGGGGGAAATACTACCGGGATTGCCTGCCGGTGAGGAAACCATATTGTTGCCTGAAAGCAGTCCGGGGAGAAAGAAATGTATTAAGAGCATGGATAAAAGGCATACTCTGGTATAAACAGGCGCTGAAGCGGGAGCCGCTTATTACAGAAAAAGTGGCGGGTGTGGCAGAACAGACTGATGTGCACATGGCCGGAACCGAATACCGGATTAAGTCAGTCAGCTCTTATTTAAAAAAATTCTGCAGAAAATACAGCCAGACAGGACGGGCATGTGAAATAAAAGATATCCTGCGCTACACCTATACAGTCTCTCCGGAGCTGCTTTCAGAAAAAGTATTAAAAATTATTGAGATCTATAAGGATTCAGGTTATAATACGGTTGAAATTAAGAATTACTGGCTGGACAGTCAAAATCCCTATAATGGAATCAATACCATTCTGCGGTCACCGGGGGGGCAGGCATTTGAGCTCCAGTATCATACACCGGAGAGCTTCGGAGTAAAGAGCGGTAAGATACATGAACTGTATGAGAAACAAAGACTGATGAAGGATGTGAGCAGCAGGGAATACATAGAACTGGGTGATCAGATGTTTGAACTTTCTGATTCTATGGAGATTCCGGAGGGCATAGAAAAGGTGAAATGTCATGGATGAGATCAGGTTTCTCAAATTAACCGATTATGAAAACAAAGGGACTGTGATTAAGCAGGCAGGAAGGCAGTTCTTTGGCTATGAAAACGGTGAATGGGTGCGGCGGGGACTGTCTCTGGGATATTTTTATCCCGATGCCCCGGAATTTGACTGCTATGAAGTCATTACGGAAACAGAGGCTAAGCGGCTTCTAAGTGGGAAATAAGAGGATGTATTCTGGTAAAAAATACATCCTTTTATTTCCACTATTAATCGAACATACATTCGGTTATCATATACTCAGAGGTGAGTGTATGAATCGGATTATTTTTCATATTGATGTAAATTCTGCGTTTTTAAGCTGGGAAGCGGTTTACCGGCTGAAGCATCTTTCCGGGAATCTCGATCTGCGGCTGGTACCTTCCGCAGTGGGAGGAGATGTGACCATGCGTCATGGGATCATTCTGGCAAAAAGTATCCCGGCAAAGAAGTATGGCATTCACACAGGACAGTCCGTTACGGAGGCCCTGCAGAAATGTCCCGGGCTCTTGCTGGTTCCGCCTAATTATAATTTGTACCAGCGGTCTTCGCAAGGCTTTATCCGCATTCTGAAGGAGTATTCCCCCACCGTGGAACAGTATTCCATTGATGAGGCATACATGGATATGACGGGGATGGAGGCGCTTTTGGGTGAGCCCCGGGAGGCCGCTGCGGAAATCGGGAAGAGAATCAGAGAGGAACTGGGATTTACCGTTAATATCGGTGTTGCTGATAATAAGGTTTTAGCGAAGATGGCATCGGATTTTAAAAAGCCGGACCGGGTTCATACGCTGTGGACCGGGGAAATCCGGGAAAAGCTGTGGCCTTTGCCGGTCAGTGAACTGTTTTTTGTTGGCAGGGCCACATTTCGCAGGCTGAACCAGCTTGGAATAAAAACCATCGGAGATCTGGCAGGCACCGATCCTGGCCTGATAAAAAGCCATTTCGGCAAAATGGGAGAGGTGATCTGGGGATTTGCTCAAGGACTGGACTTCTCAGCGGTAGAACCGGTGCCGCCGCCAAACAAAGGATACGGCAACAGTACCACCATTGCCTTTGATGTAACGGATCGGGAGCATGCCCATCTGGTGCTTTTATCCCTTGCCGAAACACTGGGCGCAAGACTGCGGTCGGATGAAGTCCGCGCCGGAGTTTTATCCGTTGGAATCAAGGACTGGGATTTTCACTATTACAGCCATCAGACCGTCCTTTCTTCACCTACCAACATAACAGAGGAAATTTTTAAGACAGCCTGCCGGGTGTTCGATGAGGCGTGGGATGAACTGCCGGTCCGCCATCTTGGTATCCACACAAGTCAGATCACAAAAGGGAGCGAAAGGCAGCTTAATCTGTTTGATACAGGAGACTATGAAAAGCAGCAGCGTCTTGACCGGACTGTGGATGAGATCAGAAAGCGGTTCGGCAATGATTCCATTATAAGAGCTTCTTTCTTAAAATCACCCCAGAACGGGCCGGCCCGGTGTCTGGACCATATGGGCGGGGGAATCAGCAGGGAAAAAAGGACTGTGGATTACAGCAGACAGACTATTTTATAAAAACAGGAAGTGAGAAGGATGTCCTCTTTTGGAATCGGAATCAATGCAGAGGCGATTGACAGCGGAGAATTAAAAGGTAAAATGTATCATATAGCCTGTAAGGCGTGGTTTACAGCCAGCTGTAATCTAAGACCCTTAAGCTTTAAGTTTGAGGGCGATAACGGAGAGATCCAGACAGTGAGAGAGATTACGGTAAAGCATAGTGAGAATAAAAATTATTCGGGAATTCCCTCAAAAGAATATGCGTGCGAAGCCATAATCGGAGGAATACGCCATGAATTTAAGCTGATATTTTACATGGAAGCCTGTAAATGGGTTATGATATTACCAAAATAAAATCAAAGGGAAGGGAGAAAAGCGTGTGCGGAAGGTATTATGTGGATGATGAAACAGCGCGTGAGATTGAAAAGCTGGTAAGGGAAATTGATAATAAAATAAACAGAGAGCGGCTTACTGGGGACGTTCATCCGTCTGATCAGGCCCTGGTTCTTATAAATAAAGACCGCAGGGTGAGGCCTGCCTGGCAGCGCTGGGGATTTTCAGGTTTTCAGAAAAAAGGTGTGATTTTTAATGCCAGATCAGAGACTGTGCTTCAAAAGCCCATGTTCCGTGAAAGCATCCTGCGCCGCAGAGCCGTTATTCCCTGCAGCGGATTTTATGAATGGAGCAGGAACAGGGAGAAAGCAGCTTTTTACCGGGAAGGTGTTCCTGTCATGTTTCTGGCTGGTTTTTATCATCATGGAGAGGAAGACCGGTTTGTCATTCTCACAACCAATGCCAATCCCTTTGTGGCGCCTGTCCATGACCGGATGCCCCTGATACTGGAAAAGAGTGAGATCGGGGAATGGCTTTCCTATGAAGAAACGTTCTGCGATATGCTGGCGGAGAGACAGATCCCTCTGAAACGGCGCCAGGAGTATGAACAGCAGGAGCTAAGGCTGTTCTAGATGCCTAATTGAGATTTTATATCAAAAACATACAAAAAAACAGGAAACCTGCCGCCTGAATTCCATAAATTATATGATTGCAAATGGAAACAGGCGGTGTTATAATTCCATATAGTTAATTAGCTAATTATTAACAGGCTAACAAAAAGGAGGCGTAAGAATGAAACCGATGTGCCATTTCAGAGCGGAAGGATCAATGGAGATGAGCTCGCCGATGCACAGCGTTATGACAAAATATATGAAGATCATGAAGATGCACCGGTGCCTTTTAGATGAACAGGGGAAGCAGACCGGGGTATACCGCAGCCAGCATCAGATCTTAATGATGCTTTCGGAGCATTCCAATGTGTCTCAGAAGGAGATTGCCAAACGCCTTTACGTTTCCACTGCTACCATAGCGGTATCAGTAAAGAAGCTGGAAAAAGGGGGTTACATCACCCGGATCGTGGATAAAGAGGACAATCGGATGAATCAACTGTGTCTGACAGAGAAAGGGAAGGATATGGTAGGCAAAAGCCGGGAATATTTCCGTAATGTAGAAATCAAGATGTTTCAGGGCTTTTCCGATGAAGATTTAATTAACATGGGTCATGTACTGGACCGTATTTATGATAATTTATCCCAAATACCTGTAGAAAAGGACATGGCAGAAAGAGAGGAATAATAACTTGAAACGATACTGGAAATATATACGACCCTATCTGGGTGCTTTTATTCTGGCACCTGTTCTGATGCTCACGGAAGTTTTTGGAGAGATATTGCTGCCCAGGCTGACTTCCATGATTATCAATAACGGAGTGCTGGAAAGAAATGAAGCCTATATTGTAAAAATGGGCGTTATTATGGTTTTGATTGCTGTGGTTATGGCAATCGGGGGAATCGGAGCCGCTTATTTTTCAGCAAAGGCATCCATCAGCTTCAGCACGGATTTAAGAAAAGATGTTTTTCATAAGGTTCAGGAATTTTCTTTTAAAAATATTGATGATTTCAGTACAGGATCGCTGGTGACCAGGCTGACCAATGACATCCAGCAGATTCAGAATGTAGTGATGTTAACCCTCCGCATGATGTTTAGGGCACCGGGCATGCTCGTTGGAGGACTGATTATGGCATATTTAATGAACCGGCAGCTGGTCAGTATTCTTCTTGTGGTCATTCCGGTTCTGGTCATTATGATCGCGATTATACTCATTGCAGCATTTCCACGGTTTGAGGTCATGCAGAAGAAGATCGACCGGTTAAACTCCGGCGTGCAGGAAGCATTGACCAATGTCAGGGTCATTAAATCCTTTGTCAGGGAAACCCATGAGGAAGAGAAGTTTTGCACGACCAATAGAGATTTAAAAGAAGGCAGCTTAAATGCGATGAAGGTAGTGATTGCTGCCATGCCGTTAATGATGCTGATGATGAACATCACCACCATTGCCGTCGTATGGTATGGAGGAAATTTAATTATCGCAGGCAGAATGCCTGTGGGGGATTTAACCGCATTTACCATATATATTGTTCAGATTCTGATGTCTTTGATGATGCTTTCCATGGTGTTTCTGCAGGCCTCCCGTGCAATGGCATCTTTAAAAAGGGTAAAAGAGGTCTTAGACACGGAGATTGACTTAACCGATGAACAGGCATCAGAAAAATCCGCAGAAATCACTGCCGGAAAAGTAGAGTTTAAGAATGTGTGCTTTCAGTATACAAAGGAAACAGAGGATCTGGTTCTGGATCATATAAACTTCACTGCAAATCCTGGTGAGACCATCGGTATTATCGGTGCAACCGGAAGCGGCAAGACCTCTCTGGTGCAGCTGATTCCCCGCCTTTATGATGCAGATGAGGGAGAAGTGCTGGTAGACGGAATCAATGTAAAGGATTATTCCATCCGGAATTTAAGAGAAGGAGTTGGAATGGTGCTTCAGAAAAATGTTCTGTTTTCCGGAACCATTGAAGAAAACCTGCGATGGGGAAATGAAACTGCCGATATGGATGAAATAATTCTTATGTCGGAAAGTGCCCAGGCCCATGGATTCATTTCCAGCTTTAAAGAAGGGTATGATACAGACTTGGGGCAGGGCGGATCCAACGTTTCCGGCGGACAAAAGCAAAGGCTTTGTATCGCAAGAACCCTTTTAAAGAAGCCCAGGATCCTGATTCTTGATGACAGTACGTCTGCTGTGGACACGGCGACAGAAGCAAAGATCAGACAAAGCTTTACAACCACGCTTAAGAATACCACAAAATTCATCATTGCCCAGAGAATCGGGTCAGTGGAATATGCGGATAAAATAATTGTTCTGGATGAAGGAAAAATTGCCGGAATCGGAACCCATGGAGAACTCATGGAAACCTGTGAGGCTTATCAGGAGATTTATTATTCACAAAAAGACCGGGAAAAGGAGGCAGGTGCATAATGGATGAACAAAAGAAGATCGAAAGCTTAAAAAGGCGCTACGGCCGGTCTGCCTCAACTTTAAAAGGCGGGGGAGGTATGGGAGGACCAGGGCATGGAAGACCAATGAAAAAAGGCGCTCCAAAGAATGCCAACGTCACCGCCAGACGTCTGCTGGCTTATTTAAAAGAATACAGAGCCCAGATGGCAACTGCTATCATCTGTGTAATAATCGGTACTCTTTCCAATTTGGGCGGCGCTTATATGCTGCGCCCCATAATGAATCAGTTCATTGCACCCTTAGACGGAAGCAGGGGAGATGCGGCAGGTCTTGCAAAAGGGCTTGCTGTCATGGCAGTGGTTTTCCTGGTGGGAGTGCTGGCTAACTATGCCCAGTCAAAGATCATGATTACAGTTGCCCAGAATGCCCTCCAGAAGATAAGAGATGATCTGTTTAAAAAGATGCAGACCCTTCCGGTGCGGTTTTATGATACCAACAATACCGGCGATCTGATGAGCCGGTTCAGCAATGACGTGGATACCATCGGTCAGATGCTGAGCAATACCTTAATCCAGCTCTTCTCAGGAGCATTAAGCATTATAGGAACGTTGTTTCTTATGATCTATACAAATATCTGGCTGACTCTGGTGACCCTGGTGCTGATACCGGTTATGATGAAGGCGGCAGGGAAGATTGCCGCTAGAAGCCAGAAATACTTTTCCGCCCAGCAGAGTTCTCTGGGAGCGGTCAACGGATATATTGAAGAGACCATCAGCGGACAAAAGGTGGTAAAGGTATTCTGTCACGAACAGGATGCGGAAGAGGAATTTGGCATTCTCAATGAGGATTTAAAAAATAACATGATACATGCCCAGTTTTTTGGCGGTGTCATGATGCCGGTTATGTTTAACTTAAGCCAGTTAAATTATATTTTAACTGCCTGTATCGGTGCTCTCCTGTGTGTGATAAAAGGATTTGACGTAGGCGGACTGACTGTATTTTTAAACTTTTCCAGACAGTTCAGCCGGCCGATCAATGAGATCTCCATGCAGATCAGCAACGTTTTCTCCGCTCTTGCAGGCGCAGAACGGGTATTTGCAATTATGGATGAAAATCCGGAGCCTGCAGATGGGGAAGATGCAAAAGAGTTAGAGCCAATGAATGGATTTGTGGAATTAGAGAACGTAACCTTTGGTTATAACCCGGAAAAAGTGATCTTAAAAGATATCAGCCTTTATGCAAAGCCAGGACAGAAAATCGCTTTTGTAGGCTCAACCGGGGCGGGTAAAACCACAATCACCAATTTACTGAACCGTTTTTACGACATTCAGGGCGGAGAAATCACCATTGACGGAGTAAATATCCGAAATATTAAAAGGGAAAACCTTCGCAGAAACATCGCCATGGTGCTCCAGGATACCCATCTGTTTACAGGAACCGTTATGGAGAATATCCGCTATGGGCGGCTTGATGCTACGGATGAAGAGGTCATTGAGGCGGCAAAAACAGCTTCTGCCTATTCCTTTATCATGAGGCTGCACGACGGGTTCCAAACGGTTCTGGAAGGAGACGGGGCCAATTTAAGCCAGGGTCAGAGACAGCTTCTCAATATAGCGAGAGCAGCCATCTCCAAAGCCCCCATTTTAATTCTTGACGAAGCGACAAGT
Source organism: uncultured Clostridium sp. (assembly GCA_963523075.1). Lineage (GTDB taxonomy): Bacteria > Bacillota > Clostridia > Lachnospirales > Lachnospiraceae > Lacrimispora. Next base: position 68,236 of record CAURBW010000002.1, on the reverse strand, counting down.
TCCGTGGATACAAGAACGGAAAAGCACATTGAGCGGGGAATGGACCGGCTTATGACCAACCGGACCACTTTTGTTATAGCACACCGCCTGTCCACTGTGAGAAATGCCAATGCCATTATGGTGCTGGAAAACGGTGAGATTATTGAGCGGGGAGATCATGAGGATCTTTTAAAACAGAAAGGGCGGTATTATCAGCTTCATACCGGAGCAGCAGAACTGGATTAATCCATCGTTTTTATCGGGTGTATCAGCTTGGGAGCATTGGACAAAGCTATGAATGGAAAGAAATTTCCGATCAGGGCATGCCTGATGCTCCTGTTTTGTTATTATTTTTTTTAATAAATAAATGGGCTTATTAATGAAAAATATTTATGAATAAAAAGGGTAACTTTCTAACAAAAGATTAAATTTAACAAAAATTTAACAAAGAAAAATGTTTAAAAATAAAAACAATAGTACCAAAAGTTATTTATTTTGTTTTTAAAACTATACAAAAAGAAATGATTGTTTTTTTGAGAAAACATAGACGATTGTTATAACGTATAATTGTTTAACATTTAACAAAAAAATCTGACATTCGAGAGATGATTTGTTTTGTTAATGGAAAGATTTACATTTGGAACACAGTATACAATATGTAAATTCGGATTGTTTCAGCCTCCGGATTGTGTTATACTTATTTTGGTGACAAAATGAGAAAATTTTGTCGGGAGAGATAAAGAATTGTAGAGAAAGAGGGTTAGTCTAATGGGTTTGGCTACATTTAAAGGCGGCATTCACACCTATGAGGGTAAAGAATTGTCGGAAAATAAACCTGTGCAGGTACTGCAGCCAAAAGGCGAGATGGTGTTCCCGCTGTCCCAGCATATCGGCGCGCCTGCGAAGCCTCTGGTGGCGGCAGGTGATCAGGTATTAGTTGGTCAGAAGATCGGAGAAGCAGGCGGTTTTATTTCTGCCTGTGTGATCAGTTCCGTTTCAGGAACAGTAAAAACCATTGAACCAAGAATGGTTGCGAACGGCTCCATGGTAATGTCAATCATCGTTGAGAATGACGGGAAATATCAGGAGGCGGAAGGATTCGGTAAAGAGAGGGATCCGAAATCCCTGTCAAAAGAAGAGATACGTGATATTGTAAAAGAGGCCGGCATCGTAGGTCTTGGCGGAGCAGGATTCCCCACACACGTAAAGCTGACACCAAAGGATGAAACAAAGATTGATACCATAATTGTAAACGGGGCAGAATGCGAACCATATCTGACATCCGATTACCGGATGATGCTTGAAGAGCCGGACAGCATTGTAAAAGGTCTGAATATCATTCTTCAGCTGTTTGACAATGCAAAAGGCGTAATCGGTATAGAAGACAATAAGCCGGAAGCAATCAGACTGATGACAGAGCTTGTAAAAGATGAACCAAGAATCACGGTTTGCCCGTTAAAGACAAAATATCCACAGGGCGGAGAGCGCTCCCTGATCTATGCGGTTACAGGAAGAAAGATCAATTCTTCCATGCTTCCGGCTGACGCAGGCTGTATTGTGGATAACGTGGATACGGTTATTTCCATCTATAATGCCGTAGCAAAGTCCACTCCGTTAATCAGAAGGATTGTAACGGTTACTGGCGATGCCATAGCAAATCCCCAGAACTACAATGTGAGGACAGGAACAAATTACGCCGAGCTGTTAGAGGCTTCCGGCGGATTTAAGACAGAACCGGAAAAAGTGATTTCCGGAGGACCGATGATGGGACAGGCGCTGTTCAACATGAATATACCTGTTACAAAAACCTCCTCTGCGCTTACCTGTATGTCAAAGGATGAGGTTGCAGTTAATGCACCGACAGCCTGTATCCGCTGCGGCAGATGCGTAAACGTATGCCCCAGCCGCGTAGTTCCCCAGATGATGATGCAGGCGGCTGTAAGATCTGACATAGATGCATTTGTAAAATTAGATGGTATGGAATGCTGCGAATGCGGCTGCTGTGCGTATGCCTGTCCGGCAAAACTGCCTTTGACCCAGGCATTTAAAGAGATGCGCAAAACAGTGATTGCAAGCAGAAAGAAAGCGTAGGAGGGTGAAGTATGAGTAAATTATTAAACGTATCATCATCACCTCATGTCAGAGATCAGGTAACATCACAAAATTTAATGCTGGATGTTGCAATCGCCATGATCCCGGCTACTGCGTATGGTGTATATCAGTTTGGAGTAAAGGCTGCACTGGTTCTGCTTGTCAGCATTTTATCCTGTGTATTAAGTGAATATGTATTTGAAACCCTGATGGGTAAGCCGGTGACTGTCAGTGACGGAAGTGCACTTGTAACCGGAATGATTCTCGGACTTAACATGCCTCCGGCAATTCCGTTATGGATGCCATTTTTAGGCGGTGTATTTGCGATCATCGTTGTAAAACAGCTTTACGGCGGCCTGGGACAGAACTTTATGAACCCGGCTCTTGCAGCAAGATGTTTCCTTCTGATCTCTTTTGCTGGTCCCATGACCACGTTTACATACAATGACGCGGTCGTAAGCCCCACACCTCTTGCAGCATTTAAAGCAGGACAGCCTGTTGACGTGGCAGCCATGTTTATCGGAAGAATTCCAGGTACCATTGGAGAAGTTTCCGTCATTGCGCTGCTCATTGGTGCGGCGTATTTAATTGCCAGAAAAGTAATATCAATCCGGATTCCTGCTGCATATTTAATAACATTTTCCCTGTTCGTCTTTCTCTTCGGACAGCATGACCTGATGTATGTGCTGACTCATTTGTGCGGCGGCGGTATTATTTTTGGTGCATTCTTTATGGCAACCGATTATGTAACCAGTCCTGTTACGCCTAAGGGCCAGATTTATTTCGGAATTCTTTTAGGTGTACTTACCGGTCTGTTCCGGCTTTTCGGAGGATCTGCAGAGGGAGTTTCTTATGCGATCATCATCAGCAATGTTCTGGTGCCGCTGATTGAGAAGATATCTCTTCCAAAAGCATTTGGAAAGGAGGGCAAATAAGATGAAGAGTGGCGGATATATGAAAGACGCGTTGATTTTATTTGTCATTACTCTGTTTTCCGGCTTCCTGTTAGGAGGTGCTTATCAGATTACCAAGGCACCCATTGAAAAAGCAACTCTTGCTGCCAATATTGTGGCATATAAAGCGGTGTTCCCGGAAGCTGCAGATTTTAAGTCTGATGATAAGATGAAGGCAGCGATTGAAACCTGCAACACAGATCTGCTGACACAGAACTTTGGCAATGTAGGCGTAAGCAATGCACTTCAGGCCGTAGATGGAAGCGGCGCGCTGCTTGGTTATGTCATCACGTCCCATTCTGATGACAGCTATGGCGGTACAATAGAGCTTTCCGTAGGAATTAAAGCTGACGGAAGTATCAGCGGAATTGAGTTCCTGGCAATCAGCGATACTCCAGGCTTAGGACTTAAGGCAAAGGAACCGGCATTTAAAGACCAGTACAATGGAAAGAGTGCAGAGTCACTCACTGTTACCAAGTCCGGCAATGCAGGCGACGCTGAAATCAATGCCATCAGCGGTGCTACCATTACATCAAGTGCAACTACCAATGCTGTTAATGCGGCATTGTATTATGTGCATCACTATATGAATCAGTAGGAGGTGGGAAGATGAACAACAAATGTACAGAACGTTTATTTAACGGTATCGTAAAAGAGAACCCGACCTTCGTGCTGATGCTCGGTATGTGTCCGACTCTGGCTGTTACCACATCTGCAGTAAACGGAGCAGGTATGGGACTTTCCACGACTGTGGTACTGTTATTTTCCAATATGATTATTTCTGCTATGCGTAAGATTATTCCGGACCGTGTCAGAATTCCGGCTTACATTGTTATTGTAGCGACTCTTGTTACGATCGTTCAGCTGCTTTTACAGGCCTATGTACCCAGCCTGTATTCGGCTCTTGGAATCTATATTCCGCTGATCGTTGTTAACTGTATTATCTTAGGACGTGCGGAATCCTATGCTTCCAAGAACGGCGTGGTGGAATCCACCTTTGACGGAATCGGTATGGGACTTGGTTTTACAGTGGCTTTAACCTGTATCGGACTTGTTCGTGAGATCTTAGGTTCAGGCGCAGTATTCGGCCATACCATCATTCCGGAGAACTACCATATCGCTATTTTTGTTCTGGCTCCTGGAGCATTCTTTGTGCTTTCTATTTTAACTGCTCTGCAGAATAAATTCAAAGCACCGTCTGCAACCAACGGCTCTGTTCCGCAGTCCAAGTTAGCCTGCGGAGGCAATTGCATGTCCTGTTCCGGTTCTTCCTGCATGTCAAACCATGAGGTTTTAGAGAGCGGAAAAAAACAGGCAGAGGAAGAAGCACTTGCAGCGAAAAAAGCAGAAGCAGCCAGAAAAGAAGCAGAATTAAAAACTGCAACTTCCAAGAAAGACGAATAGGAGAGTGGATCGATGAAAGAATTATTATTAATTGCCATTGGCTCCGCACTGGTCAACAACGTAGTGCTTAGCCAGTTCCTCGGCCTTTGTCCATTCCTTGGAGTTTCCAAAAACGTGAAAACTTCTGCCGGCATGGGCGCGGCTGTTATCTTTGTTATAACCATCGCATCATTTGCTACCAGTGTCATTTATAAGAGTATATTAGTTGGACTTCATCTGGAGTTTTTACAGACCATCGTATTTATTCTGGTCATTGCAGCGCTGGTACAGTTTGTAGAGATGTTTTTAAAGAAATCCATGCCTGCACTTTATGAGGCACTGGGTGTGTATCTGCCTCTGATTACAACCAACTGTGCCGTTTTAGGTGTGGCACTGACCAATGTTCAGAAGGAGTATAACATTCTGGAGAGCGTTGTAAACGGTGTGGGTATTTCCGTTGGTTTCACCATTGCCATTATTATGCTGGCTGGTGTCCGTGAAAGAATCGAATATAATGACGTTCCTCATTCCTTTAAGGGATCACCGATTGTTCTGATTACCGCTGGCCTGATGGCGATCGCATTTTTCGGATTTTCCGGATTAATTTAAGGGAGGAGACGAAAGAATATGATAACAGGAATTATTTTTGCGGCGGCCGTTGTAGGCATTATCGGTATTCTGATTGGCGTATTCCTCGGCATTGCCAGTGAGAAGTTTAAAGTAGAAGTTGATGAAAAAGAAATCCTTGTCAGAGACGAACTGCCGGGAAACAACTGCGGCGGCTGCGGTTATGCAGGGTGTGATGCCCTTGCAAAAGCTATTGCTGCAGGTCAGGCTGATGTTGGTGCCTGTCCTGTAGGCGGAGCTGCAGTGGCAGAAAAGATTGGCGCGATTATGGGCGTTTCTGCAGGTGGTTCTGAGAAAAAGGTTGCTTTTGTTAAATGTAAAGGCAGCTGTGATAAGACAAAAGTTCAGTATAATTATTACGGCATTGATGACTGCCGAAAGATCTCAGTTGTACCGGGATCTGGCGAGAAGGCGTGTGTTTATGGCTGTATGGGATACGGATCTTGTGTGAAATCATGTGAATTTGATGCGATTCATGTTGTGGACGGCATTGCAGTCGTTGATAAGGAGAAGTGCGTTGCCTGCGGCAAATGCGTGGCTTCCTGCCCCAACAACTTAATTGATCTGGTTCCATATAAGGCAGAGTACTTAGTTCAGTGTAACTCCCACGACAAAGGAAAAGATGTTAAGGCTAAATGCGATGTCGGCTGTATTGGCTGTACCATGTGCATCAAGCAGTGCGAATTTGATGCAATTCATATGGACAATAACGTTGCAGTTATTGATTATGAGAAATGCACCAATTGCGGTAAATGTGCTGCTAAGTGTCCGGTTAAAGTAATTATATAGTAATAAGAGTGCTGTAATACAGGCTTGTTTCTTAACAGTCTTGTGTTACAGCATTTTTTTGTTAATTTCCTGGCGATTTAACAGAAAATGTAAAAATATTATATGATAATTTAGTTTAATTATTGATGAAACATAAATATACTGATATAATAGCAGATACCAATAAAGATACAAAGGAGATGATCCTATGAGAAAAAACATGGTTATTTTTGCTGTTTCATTATTCCTTATATTCCTGCTTGCGGGCTGTGCAGGTCCAAGCGGTCAGGTCAATTCCACTGGATCCTCAGAAAAAATAGAGCTTACATTGGACGAGCTTGGAAAATATAATGGTAAAGACGGAAATCCTGCGTATATCGCGGTTGATGGCGTTATATATGATGTTACTGAAAGCAAGCTGTGGAAGGACGGAGAACATAACGGCTATACGGCAGGTAAGGATCTGACAGAAGAGATTAAGAAAATATCTCCCCATGGAACCTCTGTTTTGAAGAAGATGAAAGAAGTGGGAAAAATTGTGCAATAAACCGGAGGTGATTGTATGTATGAGGTATTAGGTATTATAAGCGCAGTTTTGTTTGTAATTGTTATGATGCCGTTTTTGCTGAGGCATTTTAACCGGATTTTCTTTAAAGGGAAAAATCGTATGATTGCCAGTTGGAGAATGTGGTTCAGAAAGATTCATAAACCTGCCGGGTGCGGCCTGGCAGTGATTTCCCTGGTTCATGGATACCTGGCACTTGGTTCAATAAGACTTCATACAGGTACGCTTGCCTGGATCGTCAGCATTGCAGCGGTAATTCTTGGAGTGTTCTTTTCCATTAAGAAAAAAGCTGTTTATCTGGTTTGGCACAGGAGAGCAGCATTGCTGGCAATTCTTTTTATTGCTTTACATCTTCTGGTACCAGGAGCGCTTTATTACATCGGGTTTTAAAAGAAGGGTGCAGCATTTTATCATACTGAACCGCCCCCATATGTTAGCCCCCAAATTGACAGGATCCTCTTAGAGTAGATATGGTAAATAACCATAATCTACTTTAGGAGGATTTTTTATGCCTGTAAGCTGAACCAGATTTACAGAATGGATGCAGGAACCGGAAAAATGGAGCTTCAAAATTTTTATTTAGAAAATGATGCATCGAATATCCGGGTTATGCTTTCCTATGGGGATAATCTTTTAATTGTCAAACAGCCCGATTCCGGTCATGGGGGCAGCGAAACGGTATATCTGATTCCCCAAAATAACGATAAATAAAACATAGATAAGTGAAAAGAAAAGATGCCGCCAAATTGCTGAAAACCAGCTATGCTTTGGGGCATCCTGTCTTTATTGTAATAATTTAGAATCCAAAATATTTTACAGCATTGTTATAAGAAATGCCTTCGATGATTTCTTTTAATGCTTTCTGATCGTCCGGATATTCCCCGTTATCTACCCAGCCGCCTACCAGTTCACAAAGAATTCTGCGGAAATATTCATGTCTGGTATAAGATAAGAAGCTTCTGGAATCGGTGAGCATACCGATGAAGTTTCCAAGGCAGCCTAAATTAGCAAGAGAGGTCATCTGCTCTGTCATGCCGGTTTTGTGATCATTAAACCACCATGCGGAACCCTGCTGGATCTTACCTGGGAACTGGCTCTGGAAGCAGCCGAGGATTGTTCCGATGGAAGCGTTATCATTGGGGTTTAAGGAATAGATGATTGTTTTTGGAACCTCATCTGTAGCGCTTAAAGCGTTGAGATAATCAGCCATCTGTGCAGAAGGAGCATATTTGTTGATACAGTCGAATCCGGTATCGGGTCCTAACTTCTCAAACATAAGAGCATTGTTGTCTCTCTTACAGCCGTAATGAAGCTGCATGATCCATCCCATGCGGTTATATTGTGTTGCTGCAAATAACATAAATGCAGTTTTGTATTTCAGTTCTTCTTCCTTTGTAACAGCTTTTCCGGAGATGCTCTTTGCAAAGATTGCATCAAGCTCTGCATCGTCAGCAGGTACATACATAACGTACTCAAGAGCATGGTCAGAAACGCAGCAGCCCTGGCTGGCGAAGAATTCCATACGGTTCTTTAAAGCTGCCTTTAAAGAAGCAAAATCCTTGATTTCCATGCTGCTTGCGGCAGACAGTTTTGCAATATAAGCGGCAAAATCAGGCTTTTCAACATTCATGGCCTTGTCCGGTCTCCATGCTGGAAGAACTTTTACCCCAAAGGTGGAATCTGCAGCGATTTTCTGGTGCCATTCCAATGTATCGGCAGGATCATCAGTGGTACAGATTAATGTTACATTGGACTGTCTGATTAAATTGCGGACACTCATGGAATCCTGATGAAGCTTTTCATTGCATAAGTTCCAGACTTCTTCAGCTGTATCTGCATTTAAATAGCCGGTATAGCCAAAATATCTCTGCAGCTCTAAGTGACTCCAGTGATAAAGCGGGTTTCCGATCAGCTTCGGCATGGTTTCTGCCCATTTCTGGAACTTTTCTCTGTCGGTGGCATCACCGGTAATGTATTTTTCTTCCACACCATTGGAACGCATCTGACGCCATTTATAATGATCGCCGCCCAGCCATACCTGAGTGATGGTATCGAATTTGCGGTCTTCATAAATTTCCTGTGGATTGATGTGGCAGTGGTAGTCAACGATAGGCATCTTTGCCGCATAATTGTGATAAAGATCTTTTGCAGACTGGGTAGACAGTAAAAAGTCCTTGTCCATAAACTGTTTCATGTTAGAGAGTCCTCCTTAAATATATGTGATTAGAAATTAGTAGTACCTCGTTTAATCAGCTCTGGAGTAATGGTAGTCTTAGCAGGCACATTGCCTCCTTCTAACACCCTCATCAAAGTATTGACGGTAGTGGTGCAGAGAGCCTCAACCTTGTTGTCCACGGAAGTAATTTCGGGTGTAGTGCACCGGGACAATATGGAATTATTATATCCGATGATGCTTAATCCCTCAGGGATGGAAATCCCGGTCTGATTTGCATATTTTACCGCACCAACTGCCAAAATATCCTCAGCGGCAAGAACGGAATCGAAATTTATTCCGGAATCGGACAGTTCCTTAAGCTGTTCCATGGCAAGATCCGGATCTTTAGAGCAGAGAACCATAAGCTCATCCCGCACCGGTAAATTGGCAGAGGCTGTAGCCTGGCGATAGCCCGAGAGCTTGCGTAAATTGCTGTAAGAGGTTCCGGAATAAAGATATAGCAGCGCTGACCGGCCTGACTCATAAAGCTTTGTTGCAGCAGAATAAACAGCGGCATGATCGTCACAGACCGTACTGTAAATCTGACCGCCTTCCAGACAGCCGTTGACAAGCATAATGGGAATGTCTTTCGCAGCTTCCATGAGATATGCGTTGTCCCTGTCTTTTGCCTCCACATAATGGGAACCGGCAAGAATAATGGCATCCACACGCTTGGAACGCAGCAGTTCCAAATACTTCTTTTTTGTTTCAGGAAGATAGCCGCTGCAGCATAGGATGGAATCATATCCGCTGCTTCTCAGCTGCTTTTCCAGATAATAGACAGCTTCTGCAAGCCATGGGTCAGAGGAATCCGCACACATGATTCCAATGGTCTTCATGGTATTAAGCCCCAGGCTTCTGGCGAACACATTCGGAGTATAGCCAAGTTCGTCCATGACAGCGAGAACCCGTTTCCTGGTTTTTTCACTGACATTGGGATTCCCGTTAATCACGCGGGAAACAGTGGCGATTGAAACATGAGCATGTTCGGAAACATCGTAAATATTCAAAAGCATTCCCTCCGTAATTGTAAGTATTTACATTCCTAGGTTATTATACATAATTATGATATATATTACAATCCCTCATTTATTTTTTTTGCAAAATAATACAGAAAACAAGTATAATCCTGTAAACACTTACAAATACTTCGTATATGCGAAAATAATCTTGCTTTTTTATGGATTCCGGGAGTATACTAGATTCTGGAAATGGAGGCTATACCATGAAACTTAACAGAACCACACAGCGTACAGTAGAAATCCTGAAGCTTATTTCGAAAACACCGGAAGGCGCGACGTTAGATGATATCTGCCAGAAACTGGACCTCCCCAAGACCAGCGCCTACGATATCGTCACCACTCTGGGAGAGATGGGCATGGTTAATGTGACGCGGGGGCAGAAGCAGAATTATACCATTGGCCTAATGGCATACCGGATCGGAGTCAATTATACCAATAATTTAAACTTTATCGGAATCATTGAACCAGTACTGAAGGCATTTTCAAAGGAAGTGGGCAAAACCGTTTTTTTCGGAGTTCCATCGGATCACCATGTTGTATACATATGTAAGTTCGAACCGGAGAATCCTATTATTACAACTGCCACGGTCGGATCTAAAAATCCCATGTACTGCACTTCTTTAGGGAAGGTGATTCTGGCTTACAGCGATGAGGAAAACAAAGATCAGGTCATCAGCCGCATCCGGTTTACCCGGTATACAGAACGAACCATTGAAAACAGAGAAGGCCTTCTTGCTGAACTGGAAAAGGTCAGAGAAAGAGGATACGCTTTCGATGCAAGGGAGATGGAGGAGCATATGCAGTGCGTGGGAGCTCCGGTTTTTGACCGGGATGGCAACGTACTGGGAGCAATCAGCATATCCAGCTTATATAAGCCGGCAGAGGATTATGAGGCTCTTGGAAAGCTGGTTTCCCAAAAGGGAATGGAGGTTTCCAGGTTATTAGGCTTTCTTGGAAAAATATGAGGAATACTTATTGACAAAATGCCTGGAAGCGATTAATATTTCAGTATAAGAATCGTAAATATGAAGTTAATTCGTATATGCGAATTTAAAAAGGAGAGAAGAACAATCATGAAAAAAGAACAAGTTTTATCAAAGATGAAAAAAGACTGTCTGGTTGCTGTTGTTCGTGCGAAAAGCCTGGAACAGGGCGAGAAGGTCGTTGATGCAATTATTGCAGGCGGAATCAATTTTATTGAAATTACTATGACTATGGATGAAGGAAACCCAATTGAATTCATCGCTAAAATGTCTGAAAAATATAGCGCCAATGATGATGTTGTAATCGGTGCAGGTACAGTCCTTGATCCTGAAACTGCAAGAGCAGCAATCCTTGCAGGCGCTAACTATGTTGTGAGCCCAGGCTTAAACGTAGAGACAATCAAGCTTTGCAACCGTTACAGAGTACCGATGCTTCCAGGCGTTATGACTCCTACCGAAGCAATTACTGCACTGGAGTGCGGCTGTGACGTAATCAAGATCTTCCCAGGAAATATCATGGGACCGGCAGCGATCAGCTCCTTTAAAGGACCCCTTCCACAGGGTGACTTCATGCCATCCGGCGGTGTTGACGTTGATAACGTTGATAAGTGGATTAAGGCAGGCGCATATGCCGTTGGTACAGGCAGCAGCCTGACAAAGGGTGCAAATACAGGCGATTTTGCAGCAGTTACCGCTAAAGCAAAAGAATTTGTTGAGGCAGTGGCAGCAGCTCGCAAATAATAAAACAACTTAAGAATTAAGGAGAATACAAAATGGCAAAGATCGTAACCATGGGCGAGATCATGTTAAGATTATCTACCCCGAACAATGAAAAGTTTATTCAGGCGGATGAATTTGATGTAAACTACGGCGGCGGCGAAGCAAACGTAGCCGTTTCTCTTGCAAATTACGGACACGAAGCAGAATTCGTTTCAGCAGTTCCGAAGAACCCAATCGGAGAGTGCGCAGTAGCAGCATTAAGAAAATATAATGTTGGAACAAAGCACATTGCAAAGACCGGAGAAAGACTTGGTATCTACTTCTTAGAGACAGGCTCTGCCATGAGAGCTTCTACCGTTGTATACGACAGAGCACATTCCTCTATCTCTACAGCAACAGCAGCAGACTTTAACTTTGATGAGATCTTTGAGGGCGCAGACTGGTTCCATTTTACAGGAATCACTCCTGCTGTCAGCGACAGTGCAGCTGAATTGACTGAGGCAGCTTTAAAGGCAGCTAAGGCACATGGCGTTACGGTATCCGTTGACTTAAACTTCCGTAAGAAATTATGGTCTTCTGAGAAAGCTCAGAAGGTTATGACAAACTTAATGCAGTATGTAGATGTATGTATCGGCAACGAAGAAGATGCAGAAAAAGTACTTGGCTTCAAGCCAGGCAACACTGATGTTACTTCCGGAGAACTGGAATTACAGGGATATGTTGATATCTTTAATCAGATGGTTGACAAATTCAACTTTAAGTATGTAATCAGCTCTTTACGTGAAAGCTACTCTGCATCTGATAACGGCTGGTCTGCATGTATTATGGATGGTGCTACCCATGAATTCTATCATTCCAGAAAGTATCACATCACTCCAATCGTAGACCGTGTAGGCGGCGGAGATTCCTTCGCAGCAGGCGTAATCTGCGGTATGGCTGATAAGAAAGATTTCAAGGCTGCTCTTGAATATGCAGTAGCTGCTTCCGCATTAAAGCACACCATTCCTGGCGACTTCAACCTTGTATCCAGAGAAGATGTTGACAGCCTGGCTGGCGGTGACGGATCAGGACGTGTTCAGAGATAAATTAACTGAACTGTTTCCGGCAGAAGATAAGACTGCCTCTAACTGAACGAGGAAAGACATCGGGGGTCATTATGCAATGTGCAATGACCCCCTTTTTTAAAATCTATGGAGGAACGATCAAGATGAGTGACAGACCATTTGATTTATTAAGCCTGGGAGAATTGCTTTTGCGTCTGTCTCCGGATGGAGTGGAAAGACTGGTCCGGGGAGATTCCTTTCAAAAACAGGTTGGAGGAGCAGAGTTAAACGTTGCGGTAGGTGCGGCTCTTTTAGGGCTTCATACCGGTGTGGTAACACAGCTTCCAGCCAATGACATGGGAAATTTTGTAAAGAACAAAGTGCGATCCTATGGAATCAGTGATGATTATTTTGTGTATGATCAAAGCTCCAATGCCAGACTAGGTCTTTATTATTACGAATATGGTGCATATCCCAGAAAGCCCAAGGTGATTTACGACAGAAAGAACAGCTCTTTCTATCATATCAGTGAAGCTTCTTTTCCGGATGACATGTATAAAGCAACTACCTGCTTTCATACTACAGGCATTACCCTTGCTCTGTGTGAGAACACGAGAGAAACTGCCATTGATATGATACGTAAATTCAAAGAGAGCGGCACCATCATTTCTTTCGATGTAAATTTCCGCGGTAATTTATGGACAGGAGAGGAAGCAAGGGCCTGCATCGAGCAGATACTTCCTTATGTGGATATTTTCTTCTGTTCAGAAGATACGGCAAGACTGACCTTTAAGAAAGAAGGAACAGCCAAAGAGATGATGAAGAGCTTTACTGAGGATTACCCCATTTCCATCGTGGCTTCTACGCAGAGAATCGTACATAGTCCGAAGAGCCATACATTCGGTTCTATTATTTACGATGCTGCGAGAAACGAATATTATGAGGAAGAGCCTTACCATAATATTGATGTAGTGGATCGGATCGGAAGCGGAGATGCATATATAGCAGGTGCGCTTTATGGTCTTTTAAGCACTGGAGGAGACTGCATGAAGGCTGTTCAGTACGGCAATGCCACTGCAGCTTTAAAAAACACCATACCAGGAGATCTTCCTACCTCTGACTTAAGTGAGGTCAATACCGTAATTCGGGAACACAATGATAATGGACCTCAGAGTGAAATGAGCAGATGACACAATAAGTTTGGCAGACAGGCGGGAGCTGTTGCTCCATAAGTGATTGATATCACTTATGGAGTAATGGCTCCTTTTTGAGGTTCAAGTTCGATGATCGAAGGGGAACATATATGGCTTCCATTAATATATGCATTTTAAGATGGAGAGCTATATGAATTCAACCAAGCAATTGATCCAGCTGGCTTTTGAAACCCATTGTTTTTACATACGAATCTTAAGAGATGAAACAATATTTATTAAAAATTTTCTTACACCCTCGAATTTGAAAGCGGTGCAGGAAATTGATCAGTTTAATCAGCAATATGAAACATTGCTGGATAAGTTAGAAACGATAACCATGAAAAAGGACAGCACAATAACAAACGCTGTTGAAACAATATCACAAATTAGTCAAAAAGCGTTATTGATAACTTCAGAGATGGTAATGTTATACAAAACAATTCTCAGAAACGTTTTCAATCAGGATACTTCCTGGTGGCTGCAGCAGTTTATAGAAGAAGCTGCTTGTTATATAAGGATACTGACAAAATTAGAACAACATGAAAGTGTAGATATGGGAGAAATAGCTTTATGGCATCGAACTATGATTTATAATAGTTGGTTCCTATATAATATTATTGAACCATCGGAAGTTTTTTTACGACAAAAGGTTTATAAATTGGGAAATAAATTGGAGCGTTTTACTTTCGATGTAAAAACTCCTCTTGAGATAGAGTATATTGAAACGATTCAGAATATAATCCGTGAATTGATTGAGTATGCCTATATTGGTATTGCAGCTGGTTTAAACCTTTAAATGAAAACGATATATTTTTAAAATTTAACAATAATAATTTAATGCATAATTGACAAGATAAGAAAAATATTATATACTAACATTAGTTAATATGTGTAATAAATATTATATAATCCTAAGTTTAAACGTTTAAATTAAGCGACTGCGCTAAGAGATACTTAATTATCTTTTAGCGATTTTAAAACCTGACTGTTTAAACGATTAAATAGAAAAATATCTGGAGGAAAAATTAATGAGAAGGAAGAATTTATGGGGACGTATTTTTCTGACCGCGGCGGCAGTGGGTATGCTGGCCGGATGCAGCACAAAGGGAGGAGAGACAGCCGGGGGATCAGCAGCAGGTGAAACAAAAAAAGACGGAGAGCAGAAGGTTACCATAGCAGTTTGGAATGAGCCGAATAAAGATGAGGCGCTGAATATGTATGCCCAGGCCCAAAAGGCTACCGGAATCAAAGTAGAAGTAACTGTGATTCCGGAGAGTGAATATTCTTCCAAGTTAAACCAGATGGTTTCCACAGGTGATGATTCCGCGGATATCTATGTGATCTGGGAGAATGATATCGCCAATTTTGCTAAGGCGGGAGGGATCATCTCCATGGATGACTACTTAAAAAATTCCTCCATTCAGACAGGGGATTTTATTGATGCGGTTTCCGTACTGTCTGCCGGGCTTGGCGGTACATATGGTCTGCCGTGGTGCGCTGCGACAGAGCTTCTTTACTATAATAAGGATATGTTTGATGCTGCCGGTATTCCATACCCTGACAACGACTGGTCTTATAACGATTATAAGGCTGCAGCTGAAAAGCTGACAATAAAAGAGGCTGACGGCACAACGAAACAGTACGGCTGTACACTGCCTAACACCCAGACCTGGTGGGCTGGAATTGGAGGAGCAGGCGACAAGGTATACGATCCGTCCAAGGGACAGATGGTGATAGGCAGCGGAGCGGTATCCTTTGTCACAGATGTGGCAGCTATGGCAAAAAGCGGCGTGATGCCGGAACCATCTTCTGATACGGCAGATTTATTTGCTTCTGGTAAAGCAGCTATGAGCTGGCAGGGAAGCTGGAATATCGGAACTTATGGAAGCAGCCTTCCATTCCAGTGGGATATCGCAACCATACCCACTGACAAGATCAAATATAATACTCTGCATACCGGCTTTTACAGCATCAATGCCAAGAGTAAGAACCAGGATGCTGCATTTAAGGTAATTGAATATCTTATGGGGGAAGAAGGGCAGACCATTAACTCCAGGGCCAGCGGAAATCCCTCTGCCATCAAATCTATTGCAGAAAAGGGTGCATGGAAAGTAGAAAGCGCCGTTTCCGTGAAGAACTGGGAAGCAATAACCGATTCTTTAAAAGCCGGCGTATTTGGATATACCTGCCTTCCGTCCGGAGTTACCAATAATGCAGTCAGCGAATTCAATGCGGCAGTTCTGGGACAGAAAACTCCCGAAGAGGCTGTAAAAAACGCTGATGCCTATGCGAAGGAAACCATTGGTTACTAGAATGAAAAGCTGGAAGGAAAGTGAATGATAATGGAAAAAGAAAGCAGTAAGACTGCGAAAAAGAAAAAGCTTAAGAATCATTTGACAGCTTATGCTTTTTGTGCTCCGTGGATGATAGGATTTGTATGCTTCACCCTGTTTCCCATTGCTTTTTTATTTGCAGTCAGTCTGACAAACCGGAAACTGAATGGTGTTTCTCAGTTCATAGGTCTGGCAAATTATATAAATATGTTTCAAAGTGCCACGTTCTGGAATTCCTTTCGGGTTACTTTGTTTTTCACGGTTGTTATGATGATTGTAACTACAATATGGGCAGTGGTAATGGCACTGCTGCTGAACTACAGGCAAAGATTGAATGGTTTCTTTCAGTTCTGTTATTTTCTGCCGTCGGTCATACCGACGGTAGCCCTTGCCTATACATTCCGTACCATATTCGGAAAGGAAGCAGGACTATTAAATGGAATTATTTCCGCGTTTACTGGTAAGAATGTGATGGTCAACTGGCTGTATGACAGCCGCACAGTCTATCTGGCTCTGTTTTTCATCACTCTGTTTACGTATAACACCGGACAGATGATGCTCATATTCCGCTCCGGATTAAACGATGTGCCCAGAGAACTTTATGAGGCATGCGAGATTGACGGAGCCAGTCCTTTTAAGAAGTTTTTTAAGATTACTCTGCCCATGATATCTCCAATTGTGCTTTTTAACGCTGTTATGGGCTGTATCAGCGCATTAAATGGTTCCTTTGCTCTATTATATCCCCTGACTGGGGAAAATGGTGATCCAAACGGAATGTCCCAGGTGCTGAGCCTTTTGATCTATAAAGAAGCATTCAGCAATATGAAGGTGGGTTATGCCTGTGCCATGTCCGTAATTCTGTTTCTGATTGCGTGCTGCTTTGGAATCGGGATATTCGCAATTTCAAAAAAAATTGTTTATTATGAAAATTGAGGGGAGAAAGGACATGAAATCAGCAAAAACAAGAAAAAAAGCCGGCCGGATTCTGGTTTTCATGATTAAAATTCTGGTTGGGATAATCATGTTTTCTCCGATCATCTGGGTACTCACCGGCTCCTTTAAAACATTAACTGAGTTTACATCATCTTCCGGTATTTTGCCGCAGAAAGGGACGATAGAAAATTATAAATATATCTTTTATCATTCCAATTATGTACTTTATGTGAGAAATACCGTACTTCTGATGGCGGGGACTACTCTGGGTACTTTAATTTCTTCCTCACTGGTGGCGTATCCACTTGCAAGAATGGAGTTTCCAGGGAAAAATCTGATTTTTTCCCTGATCGTCGGGACGATGATGATTCCCAATATTGCCTTAATAGTTCCCCAGTATATTATGTTCGGAAAGGTTGGCTGGCTGGATTCCCTGCTTCCCATGATTGTACCTGCATTTTTTGCTTACCCGTACAACGTATTTTTATTCCGGCAGTTTTTCCGTTCCATCCCTAAGGAACTGGATGAGGCGGCTACCATGGATGGCTGCAGCAGAATCGGTATTTTTTTCCGTGTACTCATACCGCTGTCTAAGTCAACCTTTACAACGATTGGAGTGTTGTCCTGTGTATTCTGGTGGAATGAACTGACGCAGCCGGTATTTTACATAAACAGTGATAAATGGAGGACTCTGACCATTGCACTTATGACGACATTTATGTATACTTCAGGTAATGCGTTTGTAATTAACTGGCCTTCGATCATGGCTGCCTCTACGTTGATGATTCTGCCTCCCATGCTGCTTTATCTGTTTGGATCCAGATTTTTAGTGGAAGGTATTAAAACGTCTGGTCTGAAGGGATAAAAGGTAAATTGAATGAGAGAGTAGGGAACCCCATGACACTAAAGGAAATTGCATCAATGGCTGGTGTATCAGTTGCGACGGTATCGTATGTTTTAAATAATACGGCCCAGGTGAGTGATGAGACAAGAAAAAAGGTAGAGAAGATTATTAAGGAAACCGGATACCGGTCCAATATTCTGGCAAAGAGCTTAAGAAGGAATGAATCCTTTCTGGTTGGAGTGATTGTAGAGGATATAACGGTATGGCACACTGCTTATATTATTGACGGAATCAATGAAATTGCGGAAGCAAGAGGATATAATACCATCCTGAGCAATTTAAGGCTGTTGAATAAAATTGAATCTCAGTTTGATCACATTTCCAATTATCAGAAGGATATCGATAAAGCACTGGATGTGATGATCGGAATGCAGGTGGATGGCATTATTTATGTAGGCATGCATGACCGGAAAATCAGCCATATTCTACGCAATATTAAAAAACCGGTGGTTTATTGCTACTGTTATACAGACGGAGAAGGATCATCCGTCCGCTACAGCAATGAAAAAACGATTTATCAGATGACACAGATGCTGATTGATAACGGCCACAGGGAATTTGGGGTTATTAATGGATTAAAGGAGTCGGAACCTGCTGCATTAAGGTCCAATGGGTTTCTGAAAGCTTTGAAAGAAGCGGGAATTACCGTGAAAGAGGAGAATATAACCTGTGGAAACTGGAAATACCGGGATGGAAAAGAAGCAGCGAAAAAACTTTTGGGAAAAACCGACCACCCAACTGCAATAGTGGCGATGAATGATGACATGGCGGTAGGGGTCTGTGATGCGGCAAAAGAGCTGGGGCTTAAGATTCCGGATGATGTTTCGATCACAGGATTTGACAACGCGGATATTATTCAATATGTAACGCCAAGGATTACAACGGTGGAAAGACCTTTGCAGGAGATGGGATACCGCTCCATGGAGCTTTTGCTTGAGAGCATAAGCGGAGCCAGTGTGGGAGATGTGAGCATCACGCTTCCCTGTGCCCTGATTGAAGGGGAGTCTGTAAGAAAACTTAATTAGAAAATAAGATAGCAGAGCGAGGAAAAGGTATGGAGGAGAATAAACTGTCAAGTGTAGATTTAAAACATGTTGTAATAAAGGATTCATTCTGGGATAAATATATCGATCTGGTAGATGAGGTGATTCTGCCCTTTCAGTGGGATCTTATCAATGATCGGGTAGAGGGGGCAGAAAAAAGCTACTGCATCAGGAATTTCCGCATTGCAGGCGGTGAGGAAGCAGGAGAGCATAAAGGCGTGGTGTTTCAGGACACAGATGCCGCAAAGTGGCTGGAAGCAGTTGCCTATTCTCTCAATAAAAACAGGAACTCCAGACTGGAGGAGGCAGCAGATCAAGCCATTGATTTAATTGCTGCAGCCCAGTGCGCAGATGGGTATTTAAACACTTATTATACAATTACAGGAAATAAAAGATGGTCAAATTTATTTGAGGGCCATGAGCTTTATACGGCAGGCCATATGATTGAGGCGGCAGTAGCCTATTATCAGGCAACCGGAAAAAGAAAGTTTTTGGATGTAGTATGTAAGTTTGCGGATTATCTTTGCCTGGTTTTTGGACCGGAGGAAGGAAAAATCCATGGTTATCCCGGGCATCCTGAGGTGGAGCTTGCCCTGGTGAAGCTATACCGGACAACAGGCAACAGAAATTATCTTTGGCTGGCGGATTATTTTGTAAGAACAAGAGGCGAACGCCCCTGCTATTTTTTAAATGAGGACTGTATCAAAAATGGAAATTACATTTTTCCTGAATTTAAAGATTTTGACATGGATTATAATCAGTCACATATGCCCTTAAAGGAACAGCAGACTGCGGAAGGCCATTGCGTCCGGGCTGTTTACTTATACAGTGCAATGGCTGACTTAGCATATGAGTATCAGGATGAAGCGCTTATCCGCCAGTGCGAAACGCTCTGGGACAGCATCGTGAATAAGCGGATGTATATAACCGGGAGCATTGGATCAGCTGCTTATGGTGAACGGTTCACGGAAGATTACGACCTCCCCAATGATACCAATTATTCAGAATCCTGTGCAACTGTAGGTCTTGCCATGTTTTCCAACCGAATGTTTCATCTCACCAGAGACGGGAAGTACATGGACATTGTGGAGAAGGCCTTATACAACACGGTCCTTGCAGGAATCGCAATGGATGGCAAACATTTCTTTTACGTAAATCCATTGGAGGTGGTGCCTGAGACAGTAAAGAAAAACCCCACCTACCGACATATAAAAACAACCAGACAGCTTTGGTTTGGGGTGTCCTGCTGTCCGACCAATATTGCAAGAACCCTGGCTTCTCTTGGAAATTACATATATGCTTCCGATGAAAATACAATCTATGTTAATCTCTTTATACAAAGCAGGACGGACTGCCGGCTTTCGGGCACTGGCGTCAGTGTAAGACAGGAGTGTGACTATCCTGCAAGCGGAACCGTTACTCTTTTTGTAAATCCCCAGGAAGCGGGAAGGGAATTTACCCTGGCTGTGCGTATTCCTTCTTACAGCAGGGGAGCAGTGCTGAAAATCAATGGGAGAGAAGAGACAGTACAGCCGGAAAAAGGGTATCTCTATTTAACGCGGATGTGGGAAAAGGAAGATGAAGTTGTGGTTGAACTGAAAGTTCCGTTCCGATACGTAAGGTCCAATCCCAGAGTGCGCCATAATATAGGGAGAGTCAGTCTGATGAAAGGGCCGGTGGTTTACTGCCTGGAAGAGGCGGACAACGGCGATTATTTATCAGCAGCAGTTATTGATACCAGAATGGAACCGGAGGAAGAGTATGATCATGAGCTCTTAAAAGGTACCTTGTGCGCCAGATTAAAGGGAGCCCGCATTGATTATGAGAAGGCCGGTGATTCCCTTTATGGAGAAGAAAAGCCCGTCTATAAAGAGACAGAGTTTAAAGCAGTCCCTTACTCCTGCTGGAATAACCGGGGAGAGGGCGAGATGATTGTCTGGATGAGAGAGAAAGTATAGAAAAAAAGCCTGGATCCATGAAACACTGATCCAGGCTTTTCCTTTGTTAATTTCCGCACTCCACACTGATCTCATTGAATTTCTCAAGAATGAAGTTGATATCCAGGCCGTCTTTTTCCTGATCTGCGCAGTCCACAACTGCATTTCCCTGATGCATCATCAAAAGCCTGTTTCCATAGTCCACTGCATAGCGGAGGTTATGAGTCACCATGATGGTTGTCAGCTGTTTTTCTTTCACGATCTTATCTGTCAGCTGCATGATGATCTCAGCCGTTTTGGGATCAAGGGCTGCTGTATGTTCATCAAGAATCAGAAATTCGATTGGTGTCATGGTTGACATTAAAAGTGCCATGGCCTGTCTCTGGCCTCCGGACAAGACCCCTACCTTTACGTGGAGTTTGTCTTCCAGACCAAGACCTAAGGTATGAAGCTGTTCTTTGTAATATCCAATCCTCTGTTTATTGGTTCCGGGAAGTAAGTTAAAGGGTTTTCCTTTCGTGTCAGCCAGTGCCATGTTTTCCAGAATGGTCATGTTAGGGCAGGTTCCCACGGCTGGGTTCTGGTAGACTCGTCCGATGCGGCGCTGGCGGCGGTATTCCGGCATACTGGTGATGTCGGCGCCGTTAATGAGTATGGATCCGCTGTCCAAAGGAATGCTGCCGCAAATCAGGTTTAAAAGAGAAGTCTTTCCCGATCCGTTGCTTCCTACAACGGATACAAACTGCTGGTCCTTTATGGTTAAATCAAAATTACGGAACAGGCACATTTCATTGACAGTCCCGTGGTTGTAATATTTATGAATGTTTTTCAGTTCAATCATGCTTTCACCTTCTTTTCCCTGCCGTTGCTCAGTACCAGAATGGCTAAGAACAGAACCGATGTAATCAGTTTTAAATCAGAAGCTTCCATTCCTAAGTATATTGCGAAAGATACGCAGGCTTTGTAAATGATAGAGCCGATAATGACAGCAGTGGTTGATTTAACAAAACCAATCCGCTTAAAAAGCTTTGTTCCGATAATTACATTGGCAAGTCCTATGACGATGGTTCCTGTCCCCATACTGATTTCGAAAAATCCTTTTTGCTGGCAGTATACGGAACCTGCCAGGGCAGCAAGACCGTTTGCGATGGCAAGACCAACGATCTTAACCATTCCCCGGTCCTTTGCAAGGGAAGTGACAAGTGTTTCATTATCGCCCACCGCTCTTAACAGATAACCGGAGCGGGTTTTTAAGTACTGGTCCAATATGAACTTAACAACGAAAACAATGACTGCCAGAATAATAACCATGGTAACAGCGCTTAGAGACGCCGGAAACAGCCTGTTAACCAGGCTGTTTTCAAAAATGGTGGTCGCATTGAAAAATGGAACATTGGCTTTTCCGGCAACTCTTAAATTAACGGAGTACAAAGCAGTCATGACAATAATACCAGACAGAAGATCCCGCACTTTTAATTTTACATGGATAAAACCGGTGATGCATCCGGCCAGAGCCCCAATGGCAAATGCGATAAACAGGGTTGCCAGAGGATTGAATCCGGCTAAAATAAGTGTTACGGTAACAGCGCCTCCAAGGGGAAAGGTACCATCAACAGACAGATCCGGAAAATCCAGAATCTTATAGGTGATGTATACGCCCAGCGCCATAATGGCATAAACCAGACCTTCTTCCAAAACGCCAAGTATGATTGACATGATTTAACTTCCTCCACTATGTTTCTTCTTATTTTGTTCCTTTTGAAATATCAGTAAAGATCTCAGCTGCTGAATCGGTCAGATCCTTTGGCAAAGTGATGCCCAGTGTTTCAGCAACCTTGGAATTTCCGTAAAAGGCAGCGTCCTTGATTACTTCAAAGTTTAATTCGCTTGCTTTGGCTTCTCCCTTTAATACCTTGGCAGCCATGACACCGGTCTGCTTTCCTAAATCCACATAATCAAGACCCATTGCTGCAAGACAGCCGATCTTTACCTGTTCCACTTCACTTCCGAAAACAGGAATGTTTTTCTTGCCGGCTTTATCGAGGATAAGCGGAAGAGAGCTTACTACTGTATTATCGGTCAAATTGTTAAGACAGTCAACCTTTTCCAGAATACTGTCAGTTGCCAGGGAGATATCAGCGGTGGAGGTAACCGGTCCTTCTACGATTTCAAATCCGTAATTTGCAGCAGCAGCTTTGTATTCTTTAATGGCTGTCTCTGAGTTTACTTCACTTGTGCTGTAGAGAATTCCGATTTTCTTTGCATCGGGAAGTATCTTGCGGATCATCTCCAGCTGTTTTTCAACAGGAAGTTTGTCACTGGTACCGGTTATTTCGCCTACCGGAGTACCGTCTTCTTTGGCAAGGGCAGCAGCTACCGGATCTGTAACAGCTGTGAAAATAACAGGAATATTATCTTTTTTTGCCCCGCCGTAGGCTGCCTGTGCCATGGGAGTTGCAATGGCGCAGATCAGATTGGTCTTTTTGGCAAGAAAGTTATTAACGATCTGGCTTGCAGTACCGCCGTCCGCCTGTGCATTTTCATAAAGGACTGTTAAGTTCTTTCCTTCCTCCAGACCTTCCTCAGCAAGCCCCTTTAAAAAACCTTCCCTGCAGTTATCCAGAGAACCGTGCTCTGCAAACTGGGCGATTCCGATGGTATAAGCTGATGTTCCTTCACTTTTTGCAGATGCTGCAGAAGTGGACTCCGGTGTCTTTTCCGGTGCTTTACCGGAAGCACATCCGGTGAGAGCAGCAGCAAGTGCTGCCAGTAACATGATTTTTACAGATTTTTTCATAAATAATTCCTCCTAAAATTTATTTTCATTGATAGAAAAGCTTTCATTGCATAAAAAAAGTCCCAAGTATGTTATTCACATACTTGAGACGAATCATACAATCCGCGGTGCCACTCAAATTGACTTAATATAAGCCCTCTTTTCATATACTACCATATATGCCACATCATATAACGGTTGTGGATTCCGTCAGCCCCTACTGCCAGTCGGTTCAAGACTGCCCTCAAAAGTCCATTCAGCTATCTGCACTATACCGCACTCACACCACCGGCGGCTCTCTGAAATACTGCTGGGAAAGCTTACTCTTCTTTTTCAACGGTTTCTTTTATTAATCAATATATTAATGCGTGAAAGGAATTTTGTCAACAGGTAATTGAAAAAACTTTATTTATTTCCCGGGATCTGTGATAGAATAGGAAAAAGACATGCGATGGAAGGAGAACTTATGAACAGACTGTTAGTTGTGGTGGATATGCAGAAGGATTTTATAGACGGTTCATTAGGAACCAGAGAAGCGGAAGCGATCGTTAATAATGTAAAAAAGAAAATTGAAGAATATCAGGCAGCAGGAGACAAGGTGGTATTTACTCTGGATACCCATGAGAATGATTATATGGATACCCAGGAGGGAAAGAACCTTCCGGTCCTTCACTGTGTGAAGGGGACTGCCGGATGGGAACTGGCTGATGCTTTAAAAGAGATTCCGGGCAGGCGGTTTGAGAAGAATACTTTTGCCAGTAAGGCTGTGGGAGAATACGCAGCATCAGGCAGTTATAAGTCCATAGAGCTGATTGGTCTGTGTACCGATATCTGCGTCATATCCAACGCACTGTTAATCAAGGCATTTCTTCCGGAGATTCCGGTTCTGGTTGATTCTTCCTGCTGTGCGGGAGTTACGCCGGAAAGCCACGAGAATGCGTTAAATGCCATGAAGATGTGCCAGATCACCATTTTATAATCAAAACATAAAAAAAGCAAAAAAACAGAGATGAAGCTGTTTTTTTGCTTTTTTGTATTGAAACTGTTATTTGCCCAGACGTTCTAAATCCTGATAGAAACCGGGGTAGGAGATATTTACGCATTCAGCTCCCTTAATTTCCGTTTCACCATCTGCGCATACCCCCGCAACAGCAAAGGTCATGGCAATCCGGTGATCCAGCCTGCTGTCAATCACTGCTCCGTGAAGGGGCTTTCCTCCGCGGATGATCATTCCGTCCTCTGTTTCTGTCACATCGGCTCCCATTGCGGAAAGATTTTGTACCATTACCTCAATCCGGTTGGATTCCTTTACCTTTAACTCCCCTGCATCTTTTATTATAGTTTCACCTTCTGCAAAGCATGCCATGGCTGCTATAATGGGTAGTTCATCAATTAAAGTGGGGATAATGGAACCTCCGATCTCTGTTCCGCGAAGAGAACTGTATTTTACAAGGATGTCCGCAGTTGGCTCTCCGGAATCCGTATTTTTGTTGAGCAGCGTAATGTCTGCCCCCATATCCCGGCATACAGAAAGAATTCCGTCTCTGGTAGGATTGATTCCTACATGCTTCATCAGAATTTCAGAGCCTGGTACCAGAAGCCCTGCTGCGATGAAAAAAGCCGCAGAGGAGATATCTCCAGGAACGACGATTCTGCTGCCATACAGCTCCTTAGCAGGCCGTATGATGGCTGTTGTGCCTTCCGTGGTTACATCTGCTCCAAAGTATTTCAGCATGATTTCAGAATGGTTTCTTGATACATAAGGTTCTGTTACCTTCGTCTCACCCTCTGCATAAAGACCTGCCAGAAGAATGGCGGATTTTACCTGGGCAGAGGCTACCTTGCTGGTATAATGAATGCCATAAAGCTTCTTCCCTGTTATGGCAAGAGGCGCACAACCATTGCCCTCCAGGCTTCTTATGTCTGCACCCATGTGGGAGAGCGGTTCCATAATCCTCTTCATGGGGCGTTTTTTAATGGAATCATCGCCGGTAAGGGTGACGTCAAAGTTCTGGGCAGATAAGAGACCGGATATGAGACGGGTGGTGGTCCCGCTGTTTCCGCAGTCCAGGATTGTCTCCGGCTTCTTCAGTCCGAAAAGGCCGTTTCCGTGAACAACCACTGAGTCCCCGTTATTTTCAATATTGATCCCCATTTTTTTAAAACAGGCAATGGTGGACAGGCAGTCCGCACCCTGAAGAAAACTGGTGATCTCCGTCGTGCCTTTTGCCAGGGAACCGAACATGATGCTGCGGTGGGAAATGGACTTATCCCCAGGTATGGACAGTTCTCCCCTGAGGGGGGAGGTTTTTGTAAATTTCATAGGATACCTCTCTTAATTGGATATTAAATCATAATGATAGCGTTCCAGCTGTTTCCAGGCCTCATCCATGGTTTCTCTGTCGTAGAATGCGATGCGCAGGGTTCCTTCTCCGTGTTCCCGGTTGTGATTGATTCCGATGTTGCGGATACTGATTCCCTTGGCTGCCAGGATCACCGAAAGGGTTGATATGGCCCCCACTTCATCCGCCATATCAACGGTAAAGGAGTATTCAGGCGCAATGGGTCCGGTTGCTTTTTCTGAAAAAGAATTCCGGTAATCCCTGGAGGTTTCAAAAAGCTGGTTGATGTAGCTGCCGTTTTTTTTATTTAACTGATCCAGAATCTGATTTAAAGAAGCGATGTACCGCTCCAGAATCAGAGAAAGATTCTGGTGGTTTGTCATACAGATCTGTTCCCACATCTCCGGTGAGGAGGAGGCGATTCGTGTTATATCCTTAAAACCTCCGGCAGCGAGCCTTTTCATAAGTCCCTGCTGGTTGTCAGAGTCTTTTACTAAGTTAACCAGACTGGAGGCAACAATATGGGGCAGATGGCTGATGGCAGCTGTTACAAAATCGTGCTCATGAAAGTCCAGAACGATAGGGATGGAACCGATCATTTCTGCAATATGGACGAGACGATTCGTCTGTTCCTTCGTGGTATTAGCCGTGGGAGTAATAATATAGTAAGCATTTTCCAGAAGGTGGTCCGTGGAATTTTCATAGCCTGTTTTTTCTGAGCCTGCCATGGGGTGGCCGCCGACGAACCAGGATTCCATGCCAAGGCGGATCACGGCTTCATGAATGTCGGTTTTGGTGCTTCCCACATCGGTAACAATGGCTCCCGGCTTTAAAAAAGGCCGGATCTTAATTAAGTAGTCTGCATTGTACTCCACCGGCGTGCAAAGGAATATAAAATCACATTCCGACAGCTCTTCTCCAATACCGTCAAGTATTACATCCACGATGCCATCCTCTTTGGCTTTCATCAGCCTGGAACGTGTCCGCATATAAGCCATTATTTTTGTCTCTGGAGCTTCACGCTTGATCCCCCGGGCAATAGAGCCCCCGATCAGACCAAGCCCGATAAAGGCAATGACTTCATCATTCATTGAAAACCCTCCCTGAAAGTTTTGCGTAAGGCTGTAACTGCTCTGTTAAGTGTTCAAACTGTTCAAAGGTGAGAGACTGGGGTCCGTCAGATAATGCGCAGGAAGGACAGGGGTGAACTTCTACAATTAAGCCGTCTGCGCCAACTGCAAGAGCTGCCTTTGAAATCGGTTCGATGTAAGCCCGGACACCGGTGGCGTGACTGGGATCTACGATAATGGGAAGGTGGCTCTTCCCGCGGATAACCGGAATTGCACTGATATCCAGGGTGTTTCTGGTGGCAGTTTCATATGTGCGGATTCCTCTTTCACAAAGAACAATATTGGGATTGCCTTCGGAAGCGATGTATTCTGCTGCATTTAACCACTCATCAATGGTAGCGCAGAGACCTCTTTTTAAGAGAACAGGAATTCCTGCCTTGCCTGCTTCTTTTAAAAGTTCAAAATTCTGCATGTTTCTTGCACCGATCTGAATCATATCAACGTATTTTACCGCAGTTTCCAGTGCGCGGAGACTGGTTACCTCACAGATTACATTCAGTCCGGTTGCCTCTCTGGCTTCTTTCATGTATTGTAATCCTTCTTCCTCCAGACCCTGAAATGCGTAGGGGGAAGTCCTTGGCTTGTACGCACCGCCTCTTAAAAACTGGGCACCGGCTTTTTTAACTGCATAGGCAGTCTCTAAAAGCATGTCATGGTTTTCAATGGCACAGGGGCCGGCCATCATGGCAAGGTGGCCGGGACCAATTTTTGCATTGCCTGCAGTGATTACAGAATCCTCCGGATGAAACTTCTTATTGACCACCTTATAGCTTTCTGTCACTGCAACAATTTTATCCACACCATCCATCATCTCAATATTCGCACCCTGAATTTTCGTCTTATCTCCTACAACACCTACTATGGTGACTTCCGTTCCCTCTGATAAATGAGCGGTCAGACCGTTGGATTCAATGAAGTGCTTTACTTTACTTACAGCCTCTGCAGAAGCGTTTGGTTTCATAATAATAATCATATCTCTTTTTCCTCTTTTCTTACAAATGATTAATCCCCATTGTAATGGATAGCAGGGAAGTTGTCAACGCTTTTATACGTTGAACTTTTACACTTTAAAGTATATCACTAAATTGAAGTAAAAACATCTGGCAAATTGCACAGTAAAGCAGTAGAATATTTGAAATCATTATGATAGAATGATTAGCGGATTATGAGAAACAATAGTATAACCGGCAGAAACAGTATTTACCAACTCTTTTTGGGAAGGAAATGAGGGGAATGGATGCAAATAAAAACATAACTCTTTTAATTGCAGATGACGAAGCGGCCATTCGAAACGGGCTGTCCACGGTAGTTCCATGGGAGCAGTTTGGCATTACTATAGTAGGCACTGCAGCAGACGGTGGGGAAGCGTATGATATTATAAAGAAATGCAGACCGGATATTGTAATAACCGACATCCGCATGCCGGTTATGGATGGACTGCAGCTGATAGAAAGAGTAAAAAGCGAGAAGCTTCTGACTAATTTTATTATATTAAGCGGATACGGTGATTTTAAATATGCCCAGAAGGCAATCCAGCTTGGAGCAAAGAATTATTTTTTAAAGCCCATTAAGATTGATGAGCTGGTGACGGAAATCAGACAGCAGAAGGAAGAATTGCTGGAGTCCAATCACATCAATTATTATTCCGCATATCTCAATGTCAAATCCGAACCAAAAGAAAAATTTTTAAAAAAGCTGCTGAAAAATGAATTTTATTCTTTTGAAGAGATTAAAGATGATGTGAAGCAGCTGAATCTCAAGCTGGAATCAAGTCCATACCGGGTTATGGTTTTTTCCATTCAGACAGAGGGGGAGCAGGATCAGGAAGATGAATTCCGGCACCTAAAAAACTTAATGGATATAGTAAAGCGGGAGCTTGAAGATACCAGGTATGAGTTCCTTGTATCAGGTTCAAAAGAGCTTCTTGCCATCATTCATACAGTGCATAAGGATGGACTGCCTGTAAACTACCGTATGCTGGCGATCCGGTGTTTAAAACGGGTGAACCGTGATTTTCTTATGGATCTCACAATTGGTATCGGGAAAGAAGGTATTATACTTACGGAGTGCTCAGGCTCTTATAAAACAGCTCTTTTGTGTTTATCCTACAGCTTTTATAAGACAGATGAAAGGATATTTGACGAGAGCATTTTATGCCTTTTGCCTCCTCCTGCTGCAGCAAATCAGATAGATTACCGCAATCTGCTGTATGATATTACTTCTAATCAGACAGAGAAGATAAAAGAGTTCTGCAGAGACTATTTTTCACAGCTTTTATATGTCCCCATGCCGCCTCCCAATTATGTCAGGGGAATGTGCATTTATCTGGTAACAGACCTTCAGAAGGAACTGGGCAGCAGAACAGAATTTTCACAGGCAGATACAATTCTTTCCATCAATACCATACGCACCTTTGAAGAACTAAAGGCTTATATGGAAGATTTTTTGGAAGAGTGTGCGGGAAAATACAGCCAAAGAGAAAGCGGATCAAAAAATCAGATCATTCAGGCAGCAGAGTATTATATTCAGACTCATATGGGAGAAAAGATTCTGGCCAAAGATGTGGCAAAGCATGTAAGTCTCAGCGATGTGTATTTTACCAGTTATTTCAAGATTAAGACAGGGGTTAATTTCAGAGATTATGTGATCCGGATCAAGATGGAACATGCCAAGAACCTGATGGAACGTATGCCGGATATGCCTGTGGCAGAGGTTGCGGCATCCATCGGTTACGACGATTACCGCTCTTTTTACCGAATATTTAAACAGTACACCGGACTGTCACCCTCTGATTATAACAGACACGGGGACAGGAAGTCTTAGGAAAGGCCAGATCATGATCAGACATCTGAAGAAAAAAATTTTCAAGATAATCGGAGATATGAAGATTGCATCAAAGATCCGCCTCTGCATGTTCAGTATTGATATCATGCTCACCATCTTTATATGTATTTTCGCACGAGGATATTTTAACAAGCTGTACTATGAAGAAGTGGAAATGCAGATGCAGGATACCATGAATGTAATTTCAGAATCTCTGAAAAATATGTACGATACTCTGCTCACCAATGTAAACAGTTTTGCCTCCACGTCAGCCATACAGGGAGTGGTAGTGAGCGGGAGGGATGAGAGCACTTATCAGAATCAGGAAGCTGTGCAGGATCAGCTGATTCGTCTGCTTGGCAGCAACAGCACCATTGAATCTGTTTTCATGGTGAATCAGGACGGAACCTGCCATACCGTATACGCTTATGGGGTAAGACCGGAAAAAAGCCTTTCTGATTTTCTGAAAGATTACGGAACCATCGACGAAATCAAGTGGCTTCCCAATTGCCAGAGCCCTTTTTTGCAGCAGCAGGCTGTGATTCCAATTGTTATACCGCTGTCTACGTTAATTCCCGGTGATAATGTGGTAATCACTGCAAAGGGGGAGAAAGTTGCAACCAGACTGGTTGTACTCTTAAATCTTCAGAAGTTTCAGAGCAGACTGTCCCTGTCCAATGCAAATTACTTTGAGCGCACTTATTTTGTGGTTGATTCCATGGGGAATAATTTAAGCCTTAAAGATCCGGAGTCAATGAAAATGGTTTTGGAAAACAAAGGTTTTATTGAAAGCGTAAGAGGCAATAATAAGGATACCCGGATACGGAGGATTGCGGATTTGCCTGATCATGTGGTTTATTCCCAGCAGCTTGCATTTTCAGGCCTCCAGCTCATCAGTGTATTATCAAAGGAATCCTTAAACAGGAAAATCGCTGCAATGAATCAGTTTATTATACTGATGGGGGGCGCCGGCCTTATATTATCTGTTATATTTTCTGCTCTTTTATCCAAATTTATTACTTCGCCCTTAGAACGGCTTATGGGCAATATCCGGCAGATTCAGGAGAATCATTATGAAAAGCCTTACCAGACAAAATATCAGGATGAGATCGGGCAGCTGAATGCAGCAGTAAATTCCATGTACAGCACCATTCAGTCACAAATCAGCCAGATAAAAGAGGATGAACACGAGAAGTATCAGCTGGAGATACAGCTTCTGGCAGAACAGATTAATCCCCACCTCCTTTATAACACACTGGAGGGAATTAATCTGGAGGTGCTCAATAATCATACTCTGGTGGCCTCATCCATGATCAATAATCTGGGCACATTTATGCGGATCGGCTTAAACTATGGGGACGAGCTGATCATGATAAAGAATGAGATTGCCCATGTGGAAGCTTACATTAATATCATGAATCACAGAACTAACCAGTCCATTTCCTTTCAGCCTTATGCAGAAGCAGGGTTGGGAGAGTACCGGATTTTGAAACTGATTTTGCAGCCGCTGGTAGAAAATTCCATTAAACATGGTTTTAAGGAAGAAATGTGGGGGGAAGCGGTATGCATTCCTCTTATAGAAGTGAAATTTTCAAGGTGTGAGGGCTTTATCAGAATTGAAGTTACTGATAATGGCTGCGGGATTGATATTGACAGGGCAAGGGAAGCAGTTTACAGTGGGGAACTGGTGAACGGCCAGCACATTGGACTTCATAATGTGTATACCAGACTGAAGATATATTATGGAGAAGCAGATATGGATTTTGAGACAATTCCATATTACAGAAACAGCGTAATCATTCGTATCCCGCTGACAGCAGACAGATAAGTAAAGGCATCCCAAAGAGTTTGAAAGCCGTTGGGATGCTTTCTTATTATAAAAATCTGCAGTATGCAGCAGGAGAATGTTAAAAAAAGTTACATCAAACATGGAAAATGCCATGTAATGTTTTCGTAAAATTATTTACAATAGCATTATCAAAGTAAGGCGATTTGAGAAAGGAGAAAGTTATGAAAAAAAGAGTTTTAAGTTTCATGATGGCAGGAATATTAGCAGCAGCATCGCTATCTGCCTGTTCCGGCGGAGGATCCGGGGCAGAGACAGCCGGATCAGCCGGTCAGACAACAGCAGGGGAAACAAAAGGGGAGTCAAAGGCAGCCGCAGCAGGGGAAACCGTTATCAAGGTCTGGACCAATGACCGTCACGATTCTGAGTATGTGGATCAGAAGATTGATGAGTTTAATAAGACCAATGACAAGGGCATTAAAATTGAAATGACTGTGGTGACTGACGATTATGCAAATATGCTTTCCATGGCATATTCCTCAGGAACAGCGCCGGATATTGCAGGAATCAGTGCAGGCCAGAGCGGCTTCGATTTAAAAACCTTTGCAGATGCTAAAATTCTGGAGCCATTAAACGATAAAATCAAAGATGCGGATTACGAAAAGGTAACGGAAGCAAGTAAGCTCCAATACGAAGGAATCAATATGATTAACGGCAATGTGTACTGGATTCCCACCGGTATGAGAAGCGGTGTAAGAATGGAGTATAACAAAGCACTGGTAGAAGCGGCAGGCGTTACCGAATTTCCAAAAACACTCTCAGGAGTCGTTGATCTTGCAAAGAAAGTAACAGATAACGGAGGCGGTAAAAATTACGGTATTGCATTTACTTCCAGTGTTCCATTTATCAGATGGATTGAAGGAACCTGCGAGACAAGCGGTATCTATCGCTATGATTATAAGAGCGGAAAATTCAGCTTTGACGGCTACAAACCGGTAATTGAAGCCTGCAACCAGTTTATGAAAGACAACAGTGTGCTTCCAGGATCCGTTTCTCAGGGCGTTGATGCCATGAGAGCACAGTTTGCAGAAGGTGCTTTTGCTCTCTGGGGCAATGCTTCCCAGGAGGCAGGTGTTTTCACCGATCAGTTCCCTGTAACCAAGTTTGACTGGGGCGTATCCACCGTTCCTACCTTAGATGGTCAGGTGAAAGGTGCATTATCCATTCAGCCTCAGAAGGGCTATATGATGCTTTCCTCTTCCAAGAACAAAGAAGCTGCATGGGAAGTAATCAAATTCTTTTCCAGTGAAGATTTCTTAAAGGGTTATTTAGAGGGCGGATATTGCCTTCCAATCTCCAGCTATATGAGCGGTGTGATTGATTCCTCCAAAACAGGAAGACTGGCAGACTTTAAATTACAGGATTATGAAAGCGTATATCCGGCAGTACCGGCAGTGGCCATTCAGGGTGATGACTATGTGGCAACTCTCTGGAATGCAATTTTAGGCAATGTCAGTGCTGATGATGCTATTGCAGATTTAAATAAGAGATACAATGAAGCGCTTGACAATGATGTCAGCATGGGAAAAATCAAAAGACTTGTAATTAAAGATTTTGATTCCATGCACCCAAATGCAGGAACAATTGAGTACTTAGACAAATAAAGTAAGAGAACGGCGGGGGTGTTTTTAGATGGACTAAAAGCATCCCCTGTTTTAAAGAAAGGTGATACCGCTTATGAAAGAGAAATTAAGCTTTGGGGAGCGATTAAAAAAGTCGGCCAGCAGAGGCGACTTTTCCTCTGCACTGATGCTGCTTCCGGCAGTATTTTTACTGGCAGTTATTTCAATCTATCCATTCTGCTGGCTTTTCCGCTATATTTTTTATGATTATAACGGATTTACAGCCTATTATATTGGTTTAAAAAACTTTACCAGAATGTTTCAGGATGCGGTGTTCTGGCGCAGTGTCCTTCACACCTTTGAATACGCCATAATGAAGCTGATTATAATCCTTCCATTATCCCTTCTTCTGGCTGTTTTACTGAACCAGAAAATAAAAGGGAGCGGTATATTCCGCGGAATTTATTTTATGCCGACGGTTATAAGCTCTGCTGTTTACAGCCTGATATTCGGTTTTATTTTTGCAGTCTATAACGGTGTATTAAATGCGTACTTACAGAAGCTTGGAATGATTCATTCCCCCATTGACTGGTTAGGCAGCGTCTCCATCGTCATGATCTCCATTGTGATCGTAGCAGTATGGGGCGGTTTCGGTAACTATATGATTCTCTTTATGTCAGGACTTTCCAGTATTTCAGAAGAAATATATGAAAGCTGTAAAATGGACGGAGCAAACGGAGTGCAGTCCTTCTTTTATATCACCCTCCCCATGTTAAGCCCTGTATTAAAGGTAATTCTGATGCTGGCAATAACCACTGCATTAAAGGATTATGAATCGATTCTGGTTCTGACTAACGGCGGTCCAAACAGCAGGTCAGAGGTAATGTTTACGTATATTTACAAGCTGATATTTGGTTCCCAGACAACTCCGCAGATCGGATATGCAACTGTACTGAGTGTCATGGCAGCTCTCATCATCGGGGTAATTACAGCCGTATATATGTATTTTGCAAGAAAACTGGACGATGTGGTATAGGAGGCTGAGATGGAAAAGACACATACCGTATATTCAAAAAAGACAAAGGCAGTCAGAGTTTTACTGTTTCTATTCCTGCTGACTGTTTCATTCATAACCCTGTATCCAGTGATCTATATTGTTCTGGGTTCTTTTAAAGCAAACAATGAGCTTCTTTTAGGAGGCACCCAGATTCTTCCCAAGACATTTATTCTTGACAATTACAAGCAGGCGTGGGAAAAAGCGAATTTTGCAGTGTACACGGTCAACAGCTTAATCATCAGTCTTGGTGTTATGGTTTTGTCCATTTTAATTACAACAATGGCAGGTTATGTATTTGCAAGAAAAAAATTCAAAGGGAAAGAACTGCTTTACAGTATTTTTGTGGCGTTCATGTTCGTAAACGTGGGAAGTGTCAGCTTAAGACCATTGTTTGAGCTGGCTGTCAAAGTGAAAATGAACACCTCTCTTTTAAGTATTATACTGATATCGACAGGAATGGGGCAGGCCACTTACATCTTTTTGGTACGGGGCTTTATGAACACCATATCCAAAGAACTTGATGAGGCAGCAAAGCTTGATGGCTGTACATTTTTCCAGATTTATTATAAAATAATTTTACCGCTTCTTAAGCCGGTCATTGCCACCATAGGGCTTCTATCCTTCCGCACAGGATGGAATGAATATATTATGCCCCTGGTATTCACCATGTCAAACGACAAACTTCGCCCGCTTACAGTAGGCGTTGTCATGTTAAAGAACAGCGGGGATGGCACAGCAGCATGGAATCTGATGTTTGCAGGCTCTACAATATCGATCATACCGATCATCGTCATTTATATGTGCACCAGCCGTTATTTTATGAGCGGACTGACTGCTGGCGCAGTAAAGGGATAAGACAATGGAAAAATTACAATTGAACAGAACCGGGTTTCTTACCAATTATCTCATATCCGGTCCAAAAGAAACAGATTTTATCAATCACGAAACAGACGACAACCAGCTGCGTTATGAACAGCATTTAAGATCCATTGCAGCTGATTTAAGCAGATCCTGCCCGAAAGACCCGGTAGTCCTTGGAGAAACCAGCAGGCTTCATATGCCATGGAAGTATTATTATCACTATGGAAACTGGTTTGTAGACGAAAGTACATTTTATTCCACACTGCAGAAGGTGGAGCTTGATGCAGTGACGGGAATAGAGGTGAAAGAGGATATATCAGTGAATGCAGTTGTATGGTCCTATGCAGCTGTAGATGTGTGGTGCAACGGGGAACTGGTATGCCGTATGGATACGCCGGTTTACAAACCAATTAAAAAGAAAGAGATGGAGCTTCGGCTGAAAAAAGGGATCAATGAAATCTATGTCAGCCTTCAGACTCTGGGTGTCAGGGATACAAGTACGTTATTCGGTATTCAGATCCTGGATCATATGGAAGATGTTGCTGTTGTACTGCCTGATGAGAAACATACCGATGAACTGGTCCGGACCGAGAAATGGCTTGGCTCCATCTCCATTAAGAATTCTGTCCTGACTTTCCGGGATAGTGCTCCAAAAGGGACTTATCTGGCCTATGACAGCCAAAGCCCTGATTTTGCCCAGGTGGAGAGCCGGAAGGAATGGCAGGAGATCAGCGGAAAGAATCAGGTAAAGCTTGATGCAGAAAAGCCGGGTGTGATAATAGTAAGTGTTAAAAATGAACATGGAGTTCTTACCAGAAAAGTGGAGAATATTCTGGCACAGAGACCGGAGTATTCCAAAGACAAAGGATTTGAGGAGAATAAAAAAGCCATTTTTTATAGAATTGCGGAAGCAGAGAGCTTATCCAGAGGGGATAAATTCGGCTTTTCCATTTCCAATATCCTTGCAAGGAAAGCCCTTGGCATAGATGGGGAACGGGATATAGAGCTTCTTTATGAGACACTGGGCCAGATTGAAAGCAGATATGACTGCTCTGATTTTCTGGTATGCGGTCTTGTCCGGTATTTAAAAAATTATCCGGTGAAGGAGGATCTGGCTGAACGGGCGAAAGAGGTTCTTTTAAACTGGCGCTACTGGATGGATCAGAAGGGTTCTGATGCCATGTGCTTCTGGAGTGAAAATCATTCTCTTATGTTCTATACCTGTGCCATGAATGCAGGGGAGATGTATCCGGATGAGTATTTCCCGCGTGCAGATATGACCGGCAGAGAGCTTTTTAAAACAGGAAGAGCCAGGGTGGATGCGTGGCTGACCGATGTGGAGGAGCATGGATTTGAAGAATTCTTAAGCACCGTATATATGTGTGTCACCTTTGCGGCGCTGTTAAATGTAATTGATTTTTCAGAGAAATCCATTTCCAGACGTGCAGTTAAAATTACTGATAAACTTCTTGAAATGCTGTGCCGCCACACCTATGACGGTGTTGTCATTGCCCCTATGGGACGTGTTTACAGGGAAGTAGTTCATCCCTTTGAGCAGGGAGCCCAGGCTCTGATGAATTTAATCAATCCTGACGTTCCTTATTCATACGGAGAGGGCTGGCTGGGCTTTTATTCATGCAGCAGCTATCAGCTTCCGGAAGGCTTAAAGGAACTTATGGAGCGCCCGGCAGATACCGCTTATTCCACAGGAAATGCTCTCATAAGGCTGAAGAAAACGCCGGAATATTGCATGACTTCCGTTCAGTCACCCAGACCGGACCCGGAATTTAAACGCTGGAGAAACCTCACTCTGGATCCGGATACGGATACGTCCACCTGTGAATACACCAAGTCACTGAACGAGCGGTTTCACGGAACTACCTGCTTTGAGCCGGGAGTGTATGGCTATCAGCAGCACATGTGGTATGCTGCCCTTGATAAGGAAACCGATATCTTTACGAACCACCCGGGCGGAACCTGTGATTCCAGTTCCATGAGACCGGGGTATTGGTACGGAAATGGGGTAATGCCTGCACTTGTTCAGGAGGGAAATTTGCTGGGAGCCGTTTATCACATCCCAGAGGAACATCCCATTCATTTTACACATGCTTATTTTCCTGCACCGAAGTTTTTGGAAACCGATGTCTCCGGTCACTGGCTTTTCGGCAGAAAGGCAGGGGGATTTGCTGCACTTTGGTGCAGCGGTATATTGGAGCCTGTTGATGACCAGCTGTTTGAATGCGAGTACAGAACCTATGGGGATGACATTGCATACTTCTGTGTATGCGGCAGCAACCAGGACTTTAAGACCCTGGCTGAGTTTTCAGCCTATGCAGAAAATCTCCGCCCTGTATTCGGTGCGGAACAACGTATTTTAACAGCAGGACCGTTAAAAGTGGGATTTGCAGATAACAATGACAAGACACAGTATATTTAGTGAAGATACTCAGGCGGCGGTGGCATTTACCTCCGCTGCCTATGAGAGTCATGCTTTTTTTATGAGAAATTACAGCAGGTGCCGTGAGCTTCTGCTGTTGGAAAAAGATCCGGAGGGAGCAGCAGAAGCCGTGATGTTTGGAATCAGGCATGCCAGGCTCCTTCATTTGGATGATTTTTTGCTGCCGGTTGTTTACATTGACTGGATGCTGCCGGAGCTGGCAGAAGAATTAAAGAAACAGGGCATTCCGGAATTTGTTATCTGGGAGTCTTTAAAGGACATTGAAATATGGATTCAGTCATACCGTAAATATCACCAGGGACAGGCCGGGCTTGACCGGATTGAGTGGGTGTTCCGTTCTCTTGCCGGAAAAGTACGAAGATTCGGCAGCCTGCAGTTTGAGGAAGTGACTTATGAATTTCCCTTTCTGATCTTTGAAAACAGACGAACCGGAGAGTTTCAGGCACTGGCTTGCCCGGATGTTATGATTGACCAGGACGGATATATCTCCGGTACAAACAAAAGAAGCATGATAAGGGAAATAAGAACTTATCTGGACTTAACGGACAGGACTGTAACTGGATACTCTGCTGATTTAAAAAGGGGAACTGTATACATGGATACACCCGCATCATTAAATCTGGAGGAGTGGGAGCTTAAACTTGCTCCGGGAGAGAAGGCGGTGGCTGTGCATATTCCGGAAGGTTCCGATTTGTCCCCGGACAGCATTGATTCTTCTTTCAATACTGCAAAGAAATATTATGAAAATCAGTTCCTTGTCTGTGAAAGCTGGATGCTGGACCCGCATCTGGAGCACATCCTGCCTCAAACCGGCAGGCTTATAAGTTTTATGCAGAGATTTAATAAAATGCCTGTGATGACAGAGCGCCCACAGATACTGGAACGGGTTATGGGGTTTGATTTTACCGTGGAAGCACTTGAACATTTTTCCTGCACCACATCGCTCCAGACCTCATTAAAAAAGTATCTTTTAGACGGAAATGAGATGTTTACCACAGCGGGTTTTATGCCATGGAAATGACAACTGGGAGGAGTGCTTTATTATGACAGGATATTATGCCGGACTGGATGTGGGCGGAACCAATGGACGATTAAAGGTCTGTGATCCTACAGGAAACGTGCTGGGTGAATTTACTTCGCCTGGCTGCAGCCTTAATACAGACGGAGGGGAAAAAAGCAGGCTGCGTTACCGTGAACTGGTGATTCCTGCTCTTATGGAATTGAATCTGGAACCTGGCTGGTGTCTGGGAATCTGCGTGGCAGCAAGCGGGATTGATTCCCCATTTCATGAGCAGGAGTGCAGATCCTTTTTTGAAGAAATGGGATTTTTACCAGATAAGCTGATGGTAATCAATGACTGTGAAGTATTTCTTTATCAGACGGAATTGCCGGCTCTTGTAATCGTATCCGGCACCGGTTCTGTCTGCTTTGGCAGAGATGAGAACGGGTCCATATACCGGACGGGCGGCTTTAATCATATTGTAAGCGATGAGGGAAGCGGTTTTGATCTGGGGCTGAAGGTTTTAAAGGCAGTTGGCAATGAGTTATCCGGACGGGGCAAGAGTCCTGTTCTCACGCCGCTTTTTATAAAGTCAACCGGGCTTGATACATTGGGAAAAATAGATGACTATATCAATGTAAATCTTATGGAAAAGTCTCAGATAGCCAGATTTTCCCTTCTTGCCTATCAGGCGGCAGCGTTAGGAGATGAGACAGCCATGGGCATTCACCAGGAGTGTGCAGATGCCTTATGGGGGCTGATTCGTGATACAGCAGCCAAAATGAAAGGGAGCGGACTTAACCTCTGGTTATGGGGAAGTCTTCTGGTGAAAAACGATATTCTCCGTGATATGGTAGAAGAAAAAGTCAGCAGCGGGCTGCCTGGTGTGACAATTTCCATACCCCGGATCACTGCTCTTGATGCGGCACTTCAGGCTGCAGAAAAGCGGCATCACATACTCTGAAAAGTCGGATTTCGGTATAAAGACAATATTTATAGGTAAAAATGATAAAGAGAGAGGGGAAACCCCTCTTTTCTTTTATCAAAATATAGAATAATGTCGAAAAATATTTGTGCAAATTGTACCTTTTACTTGCAATTATAAGACATCTTTAGTAAAATATTGTTATAGACTTAAATACCGAACAGGAGGAATGCTTATGAACGTGTATGGAACCAAACAAATCCGTAACGTCGCCTTACTTGGGCACGGGGGCGCCGGTAAAACTACCCTTGCTGAAGCAATGGCGTTAGTGACCGGAGCCATCAGCAGAATGGGAAAAGTTACCGATGGCAATACCATCAGCGATTATGACAAAGAAGAGATTAAGAGACAGTTCTCCATCTCCACTTCCCTGATTCCGTTGGAATATGAAGGAGAGGATGGACCGATCAAGATTAACTTACTTGATACTCCCGGTTATTTTGATTTTGTTGGTGAGGTTGAAGAGGCAATCAGCGTAGCGGATGCTGCTGTAATCGTAGTAAACTGCAAGGCAGGAATTGAAGTTGGTACGTTAAAGGCATGGGAGCTCTGTGAAAAGTACAAGCTGCCCAGACTGTTTTTTGTAACTAATATGGATGACGATCAGGCCAGCTTTCGTGAACTGCTTTTGAAGCTGGAAAAAGAATTCGGAAGAAAAATAGCTCCATTCCACCTTCCTATCAGAGAGAACGAAAAGTTCGTAGGATTTGTAAATGTGGTGAAAATGGCTGGGCGGCGCTTTACCGTTAACAGCGATTATGTTGAATGTGAGATTCCTGATTACAGCCAGAAGAATTTAGGGATAGCCAGAGAAGCTTTGATGGAGGCAGTTGCTGAAATCAGCGAGGAATACATGGAACGGTATTTCTCAGGCGATGAATTTACTCTGGAAGAGATTTCTTCTGCACTTCGGGAACATGTAATACAGGGCAATATAGTTCCGGTTATGCTGGGTTCCGGAATGAATGCCCAGGGTGTAAAGATGGTTTTACAGGCGATTGACAAGTATTTTCCATCACCGGAGCGTTATGAATGTATCGGTGTGGATGTTTCCACCGGAGAACGGTTTACTGCCAGATACAACGATAATGTGTCTCTGTCAGCCCGTGTATTTAAGACAATTTTAGATCCGTTTATCGGCAAGTATTCTCTGTTAAAGATCTGTACGGGAACACTGAAAGCGGATTCGGCGATCTATAATGTAAATAAAGACACAGAAGAAAAGATTGGGAAGCTCTATCTGCTGAGAGGAAAAGATGCCATAGAAGTACCGGAATTAAAGGCTGGAGATATCGGTGCTGTTTCCAAATTAAACGTGACGCAGACCGGTGATACCATTGCGCTTCGTTCCGCGCCCATCGTATATCACAAGCCTGAGATTTCCACTCCTTATACGTATATGCGTTATAAAACGAAAACAAAGGGTGACGATGATAAGGTTTCCAATGCGCTTGCCAAACTGACGGAAGAGGATTGGACCTTAAAAGCAGTGAATGATACAGAGAACCGGCAGTCACTTCTTTATGCAATCGGCGATCAACAGCTGGAGGTGGTTGTCAGCAAGCTGTTAAACCGCTATAAAGTTGAGATTGAATTAAGCAAGCCTAAATTTGCCTTCCGAGAGACCATCCGTAAAAAAGTAGAGGTTCAGGGAAGATATAAGAAGCAGTCAGGCGGTCATGGCCAGTTTGGTGATGTAAAGATGACCTTTGAGCCTTCCGGGGATTTAGAGACTCCCTATGTATTTGAAGAATCTGTGTTTGGAGGAGCTGTTCCCAAGAATTATTTCCCGGCAGTAGAGAAGGGAATTGCAGAATGTGTCTTAAAGGGCCCGCTTGCTGCATATCCCGTAGTAGGAATCAAAGCGACTCTGACAGATGGCTCCTATCATCCGGTGGATTCCTCAGAGCTTGCCTTTAAGATGGCTGCAACACTTGCATTTAAAAAAGGATTTATGGATGCTAATCCGGTGCTCTTGGAGCCAATCGCATCGTTAAAAGTCACAGTTCCGGATAAATTTACCGGAGACGTTATGGGAGATTTAAACCGGAGAAGAGGACGGGTTCTGGGAATGAACTCCAATCATCATGGAAAGCAGGTCATTGAGGCCGATATTCCAATGTCCGAGCTGTTTGGTTATAATACAGACCTTCGTTCCATGACGGGCGGCATTGGTACTTTCGAATATGAATTCAGCCGCTATGAACTGGCGCCCGGAGATGTTCAGAAGAAAGAGGTAGAGGAACGGGCAGCCAAGGTTGACCGTATGGAGGTTTAAATCGTGATTACCCTGGCGGATCCAAATCATAAATGGATCCGCCATTTTCATAATCAGGCTGCAGCTGCCGGAGGAATTGCGTAATTGATGAATCTGTGTTAAACTGGTATCAATTCAGCAGGAGGTAAGGTTTTAAGTGGAAGAGACGAGGGCCGCAGGAAAAATATTTGGAAGAATAGGGATGGGATATACCGGTTTTCTTAGTGCATCAATTGTTTTGCAGATAGTTTTAAAAATAATCGTTCATGTGTTTGATCAGGAAGGGATTTTTAATTTGTCCCGCGGATGGTATCTGTTTGCTGTTTCCCTGGCAAATTATGCAGCAGGAGGACTGGTTTTATTTTTAATTATAAAGAATATGCCTGTTACCCATAAACCGGTAAGCCGGAGAGCGGATAAAAAACTGTTGATCTGTTCTTTTTTTGTCTGCATCAGCGCATTGATTGCCGGTAATTTATTGGGACGGCTTCTCATGACTGTCATCAGTGCTCTGGAAGGAAAGCCCATGATCAATCCGGTTGAGGAAGTGCTTAAGGGGCTGAGTACAGGAACTATCTTTGCAATTATGGTGGTTATGGCGCCGGTCTGTGAAGAATTTCTCTTTCGCAGACTCTTAATTGACCGGATCCGCAGATATGGAGATAAAGCTGCTATTTTGGTATCTGCCGTGATTTTCGGACTCTGCCATGGGAACTTTTATCAGTTCTTCTACGCATTCGGAATTGGTCTTGTGTTTGGTTACATTTATACCAGAACAGGGCGGCTTCGCTATACCATTATATTTCATATGATCATTAACTTCCTGGGATCGGTCGCAGCGATTTATATTCAGAATTCCTTAGTGTTTGCAGTCATCTATGCTCTGCTTTTGTACGGGTCCATGCTTGCGGGGATCGTGCTGTTTTTTATCACAAAGAGAGATTGGATTTTCTGGCAGAGCGACGAATCGGTATGGGGCAGAGGAGCGGGTAAAATTCTATTTTTGAATGTTGGCATGGTATTATTTTTTGTATTGTCTGCCATTTCCTTTGTTGTCGCAGAGTTTTCATAAAATCGGGTTGACACATTCGGGCAATTATGTTACATTTACAGTTAGCAAAAATACTGTGATTAGGAGTAGTAAGCAGTCTGAAGCATTCAGAGAGCCGGCGGCAGGTGAGAGCCGGTTGGGGAAGACAGCTGAACTGGCCTTTGAGTAGCATGCTGAAGAAAGCCATGGCTTTTGTGTAGGCATAGCCGGAATCCCGACCGTTACAGCGGGCGGACAGGAGAGTCTGTCCGGTTGAGCGCATACAGTTTGTATGAAATAGAGTGGTACCACGCGGTAGATTCTGCGTCTCTATAGCCGTTTTATCACGGTTGGAGGCGCTTTTTTTATGCAGTCAGAATTCATTTACCCGTGAATGTTAAAAAAGGGGCAATCCCTTTCACAAAAGGAGGAATATTGTTATGGCATCATCTTATAACCACAGTGCCATTGAAAAAAAATGGCGTGAGAATTGGGCGAAGAATCCGA
Organism: uncultured Clostridium sp.; assembly: GCA_963523075.1. Lineage (GTDB taxonomy): Bacteria > Bacillota > Clostridia > Lachnospirales > Lachnospiraceae > Lacrimispora. The sequence continues at coordinate 24,910 of CAURBW010000002.1, read as the reverse complement.
TTAATGTTGACGATGGAAAAAAACCAAAATATTATTGTCTGGATATGTTCCCTTATCCGTCCGGCAGCGGTCTTCATGTAGGCCATTGGAGAGGCTATGTAATTTCTGACGTATGGAGCCGTTATCAGATTTTAAAGGGCCATTATGTTATTCATCCCATGGGCTGGGATGCGTTTGGTCTTCCTGCAGAAAATTATGCAATTAAAATGGGTGTCCATCCGGCAAAATCCACGGCTGAGAATGTAAGTAATATTAAAAGACAGATCAATGAGATTTCAGCTGTTTATGACTGGGATATGGAAGTTAATACCACAGATCCCGGATTCTATAAGTGGACTCAGTGGATTTTTGTGCAGATGTTTAAGAAGGGTCTCGCTTACGAAAAGGAATTCCCCATTAACTGGTGTCCTTCCTGTAAAACGGGTCTTGCCAATGAGGAAGTGGTAAATGGCTGCTGCGAGCGCTGCGGAACCACAGTAACCAAGAAGAACTTAAGACAGTGGATGTTAAAAATCACAGCTTATGCAGACCGCCTTTTAAATGACTTGGATAAGCTTGACTGGCCGGAAAAGGTTAAGAAGATGCAGACTGACTGGATCGGAAAATCTTACGGTGCAGAAGTGGACTTTAAAGTAGAGGGACGGGAAGAGGCCATTACGGTTTACACTACAAGACCTGATACATTATACGGAGCAACCTTTATGGTGCTTGCACCGGAGCACATGCTTGCGTCTTCCCTTGCAGTACCGGAGACAAAAGCAGCAGTGGACCAGTATATCTATGATGCCTCCATGAAATCCAATGTTGACCGTCTGCAGGATAAGGAAAAAACGGGTGTATTTACGGGCACTTATGCTGTTAATCCTTTAAGCGGTGCAAAAGTTCCGATCTGGATTTCCGATTACGTACTGGGTGACTACGGTACAGGCGCAATCATGTGCGTTCCGGCTCATGATGACAGAGACTTTGAATTCGCAACTAAATTCAATATCCCCATCATTCAGGTAATTGCAAAAGACGGCAAAGAAATTGATAACATGACAGAAGCCCATACAGAGGCAAACGGGACCATGATTAATTCCGGCGAATGGAACGGCATGGAATCAGCAGTTCTCAAAAAGGAAGCACCTGCCATGATCGAAGCAAGAGGTCTTGGCAGGAAAACGGTAAACTTCAAGCTTCGTGACTGGGTATTTTCCAGACAGCGTTACTGGGGTGAGCCGATTCCGATCATTCACTGCCCTCACTGCGGCAATGTTCCGGTCCCGGAAGACCAGCTCCCTCTTACCCTTCCGGAAGTGGAAAGCTACCAGCCGACTGGTACAGGAGAATCCCCTCTGGCTGATATTGACGAGTGGGTAAACACTACCTGTCCGATATGCGGTGCAGCTGCAAAGAGAGAGACAAATACCATGCCTCAGTGGGCAGGATCTTCCTGGTATTTCCTCCGTTATGTAGACAGCCACAATGATAAGGAACTGGTATCCAGAGAAAAAGCAGATAAATATCTTCCTGTTGATATGTATATCGGCGGTGTGGAACACGCGGTTCTTCATCTTCTGTATTCCCGTTTCTACACCAAGTTTTTATCTGATATCGGTGTGGTGGATTTTGATGAGCCGTTTACCAAACTGTTTAACCAGGGAATGATTACTGGTAAAAACGGAATTAAGATGAGTAAGTCTAAGGGCAATGTGGTATCGCCTGACGAACTTGTTCAGGACTATGGCTGTGATTCCCTTCGTATGTATGAGCTTTTTGTAGGACCGCCGGAGTTAGATGCAGAGTGGGATGACAGGGGAATTGAAGGCGTCAGCCGTTTCTTAAACCGCTTCTATAATCTGGTATCAGATAACTGCGGTCAGAACGTGAAAGCGACGAAGGAAATGATCCGTCTTCGCAACAAACTGGTATTTGACATTGAACAGCGTTTCAATCAGTTTAACTTGAATACGGTTATATCCGGCTTTATGGAATATAACAACAAGCTGATTGAGCTTGCAAAAACAGCTGGCGGCATTGACAAAGAGACGTTAAAGACCTTTGTAATCCTTCTTGCTCCATTTGCACCTCATATCGGAGAGGAACTGTGGCAGCAGCTTGGCGGCACAGACTCCGTGTTCCATGCAGCATGGCCGGAGTGGAGTGAAGAGGCCATGAAAGAGGATGAAATCGAAGTGGCTGTTCAGGTGAATGGAAAAACAAGAGCTGTGGTAAAACTTTCGGTGGATGTTTCAAAGGAAGATGCTGTTGAAGCAGGCAAAGCACTGATTCCGGATAAGATTACCGGAACTATTGTGAAAGAAATTTACGTTCCTGGAAGGATTATAAATATCGTCTGCAAATAGCTCCATTTATATAATGAAAGAAGGACATTATGGCAGCTCCGTCAGGAGTTGTCAATAATGTCCTTTCTTTTATTTCTTTCCATTTCGTTTCATCATATTTTTCGAAAGCATGCGAATGGTTTCCACCCGCTGCCGTTCGCTTGGATTCATATTGGCGCTGATAATAGAAATAAGAAGATCTGTCTCCTCATCGCTGAACTTGATGCCCTTTTGATTGGCCTCAGCGCTCAGGCTCATAAGAGTCTGGAACAGCTGGTCTTTTGGAGCGGCCTCCGCCCGCTTTGCAAATTCGGTCAGCATGGATAGCTTCTGGGGATTCATATTTTTTAACCGTGGGTCCTGTTTCCAGTTGGTATTCATAAGTCGATACGCTTCCTTTCCTGTGAATATGTAAAAAACGGGTTGGGGGACAGTCACACTTTAATTCATCTGCTGCATGGCGGACATCATAAGCTGCATGGTTTCCAGGCGTGACTGCTGTTCCGGCGGCATGAAGTTCTTTAGCTGCTCAAAGGGCATCTTGCCAAATGGATTGTTCTGGCGGCGGGAATTATTGGAACGGTTTTGCCCGTCGGAATGAGTCTGGTTTTGTGACTGGGATTGCTGCTGTGCCTGCAGCGGAATCGTAGAGCTGGGGACAACTTCTGAATAGGCATTTGCCAGGTTAAATCCCTGGAAAATGTTGATAAATAAGTCAATTAGGTCCTGCTCTGAAGGATTGGCATAAGGCTTAATGGTGTTTAACATCTCGATGGGGGAGTCAGACCGTTCCTTTTCACCCACAGAGCAGATTCCCATGGCTGCCACTTCATCATCCTCAAATAAGTTTATGGTACGCTGCAGTTCCCTGAATTTGACAAAGGTTGAGATAAATCGTTGCTGTGGGACATTCATATAAGGCAGGGCAGCCTTCATCATATCAAGATGATTATCGCCAATACGGGAGTCTAATTCATTTGCATGGACATTTTGTTCATTATTCATTGCAAGGGATCCTTACTTTTCTTGTTGACAATATATGCAGCCGCATATATTAGTATTACAGGAGAGTGATTTATATGAGAAACCGATTAATCATAGATGGTAATGCAGTTTACGAAATTGATGATGAATGCATGAAACAGAAACAAAATAGAAATACCCAGGAAGGCACAATGAATCAGGCTTCTTTTACAAGACCGGGGCAGGAGAAAGGTCAGAGCCGGGGGTAGACGTAAACAGGACCCGAACCAAAGATGGTTCGGGTCCTGCTTTATGTTTTGTTTAGCAGCCGAATCCGCCGCCGAATCCGCCGCCACAGCCGCCGCAGCAGAACAGAAGAATGATGATCCAAATACAACTGCCAAAACCATCATTTCCGCAACCGCCACAACCGTTGCCGCATCCGCTACCACAGCTGTTACCGCCGCCGCAGAAGCACAGAAGAAGGATAATCCAGATAATATTACAACCGTTATTACCGCATCCTCCGTTGTTGCAATCGCATCCGCATCCACAGTTAGTTGCTGCCAGATCACTCATATTGGTTCCTCCAAATAATTTGTTTACACTGTAAGTGTATGAATGTCAGCTTGCCACTGTTTCCATTTTTTCTGAAAAATTTTAGATTTGATATGATTGAACTTAAAGAAATGTTGTGTATAATTAGTAACAACAGGATTAAAAGGAGCAAAAGATGGAAAAATTATATTATGAGAGACCTTATGTGAAGATATTTGAAGCTGAGGTTGTTGAATGCAGGCCGGATAAAGATGGAAAATATCTGGTCCAGTTAAACAGGACAGCCTTTTACCCTGAGGGGGGAGGGCAGCCGGCTGATACAGGAATGTTGGGAGAAGCCTTTGTCTGTGATGTCAGGGAGCGGCCGGAGGGGATTGTTCATATTACGGACAGGCCCATTCCGGAAAAGACGCTGGTAACGGGAATATTAGATTGGGAGAGAAGATTCAGCCATATGCAGAATCATTCCGGAGAGCATTTGCTTTCAGGCGTGGTACATAAGCATTACGGTTACGATAATATAGGATTTCATATGGGCAAAGACGAAGTGACGGTTGATTTTAACGGCACTTTGACCATGGAACAGTTAGAAGAAGTGGAAGCAGAGGTCAATGAACTGATCTGGAAGAATATACCGGTACTGGAGACTTATCCCACAAAGGATGAGCTGGATGCCCTGGATTACAGGAGCAAGAAGGAATTAAGCGGTCAGGTCCGGATTATTGAATTTCCGGGAGCAGATGTATGTGCCTGCTGCGGGACCCATGTAATGACTGCAGGAGAGATCGGTATCTTAAAGGTTACAGGGCTGGCACGTTATAAAGGCGGGGTGAGAGTGTCGCTGCTGTGCGGCAGGGAGGCGCTGACCGATTACCGGAGAAAATTAAAGGCTGTCCAGAATATTTCCGTATTATTATCGGCAAAGCCGGACCATGTGTCGGATGCGGTTTTAAAGCTGAAAGAGGATGGAATCAGAAAGGATGCTGATTTAAACCGCCTTACCAGAGAACTGCTTGAACGAAAGGCGGCAGAATATCCGGATTCGGATGCTCCTCTGCTGGTGTTTGAGGAGAATCTTCCACCGGTGCAGCTAAGACAGTTTTGTACTATGCTGTATGAAGAAAAAAAGGGCAGCATCGTATTGGTATGTTCCGGAGAAGAAGGTCTGTATCAGTATGCAGCAGGAAGCAGCACGGCAGATATGCGGGCACTCCGCCGTCAGTTAAATGAAAGATTAAATGGACGTGGAGGCGGTAACACCCTGCTGGTACAGGGAACCTTCCAGACATCGCTTCAGGAAATTCAGAAAGTGTTTAAAGAAGAGCTTTAAGAGGAGGATTTAATGGAATTAAATGACAGCACAATAAAAAAAATACGCTGGTTGATTGTATTTTCTGTGATTGCCGTAGTAGCAGGTATTAATTATAGAAGTTTGTTTGCCCTTCTTGTACGGGCAGTTGCGATTCTTACCCCTTTTTTGTTAGGAGGTGTCCTGGCATTTGTTTTAAATGTTCCGATGCGCGCAATAGAAGGGATTCTGCCGGTAAAAAAAGAGAGTCAGTTTCGCCGCCCCTTAAGCCTGTGCCTGACATTTTTATTTGTAATTGGAATTTTGCTTCTGGTTATTTTTGTAGTCATGCCCCAGTTGTTTGATACAGTTTTAAGCCTGCAGTACAGCTTACCTGTTTTTTGGAATGGTGTAAAGGAAGGGGCAGAAAAAATTTTTTCCCAATATCCGGAAATTGCAGATTATATTAACAACATTCATATTGACTGGAAATCTTATCTTGAGAAGATTGTACAGTTTTTATCTGTTGGAGCCGGAACTGTATTATCTTCCACCATATCTGCAGCTTTAAGCATAATAAGCGGAGTAACCACCTTTGTAATTGGTCTGGTGTTTGCAGTTTATATTCTCTTGCAGAAGGAAAATTTATCCAGGCAGATGAAAAAGCTTATGAAAGCATTTCTTCCTGACCATGCATCTGAGAGAATTCTGGAAATACTAAGTCTCGCCAATCGTACCTTTTCCAACTTCCTCGCAGGACAGTGCGTGGAGGCAGTAATACTTGGAAGTATGTTCTTTATCACATTATCGATATTGCGTCTTCCGTATGCACTTCTCATTGGAGTGCTGATCGCGTTTACCGCGCTGGTCCCAATGTTTGGGGCATTCATCGGTTGTGCAATCGGAGCTTTTTTAATGCTGATGGTGAAACCCTTCGATGCTGCCTTGTTTCTCATCATCTTTTTCGTTCTGCAGCAGATCGAAGGAAATTTAATCTATCCTCATGTGGTGGGTAATTCGGTTGGACTTCCTGCTATCTGGGTTCTGGTAGCGGTGACCATAGGCGGCAGCGCCATGGGTATTGTCGGGATGCTGATATTTATCCCGCTTTGCTCCGTTTTCTATGCTGTTTTAAGAGAAACCGTGAATAAAAGAATTTGGGAAAAAGAGCGCATAAAACGCAGAAAAACAGTGAAAAAGTAAGAAAAAAAGGGATATCCGGAAGATGAATACAGTCTTTCGGATATCCTTTTTCAGTTAATCAAGGTCTGCGTGATAAACCTTATCCGGGGTGTGAATGTCAATGGCACTTAAATTAAACTGATCTTCAAAGATCTGAATCTTGTACTCAAAGAAAATTTCATTAGTTTTTTTAGACATGAACACGTAAGCTCCCGGTTCCCTGTCTTCAATTTCATCACAGATCTCATCGTAGATTTCCTGTCCGTTTACCGGCCCGTCATATCCGGTGCCGCCTATGGCTTCTTCGATTGCCTGATAGAATTCTTCCATAATAAAGTACCTCATTTCTGGTTCGTATTGTACATCTGCTATTATAAGCAATCTTTTCCAATGCCGCAAGAATTACTTGAATCTTATTTGAGAGGGTGTATAATAAGACAGGAATAAAAGGGAGGTAATGGAAATGGATTTATTATTCAGACCTAGAAGACTCAGAACATCTGAATCCTTAAGAAAGATGGTGCGGGAGACCAGAGTATCCAGGCAGTCCCTTGTTTATCCGCTGTTTGCGGTGGATGGAGAAGGCATAGTAGAAGAGATCCCTTCTATGGAAGGACAGTATCGATATAGTGTGGACCGGCTGTCCCTTATTCTCGATAAGCTGACATCTGCCGGAATTAACAGGGTGATTCTGTTTGGAATACCGGCATTAAAGGACAGCTGCGGCAGCCAGGCATATGATGATAATGGGATTGTGCAGCGCACCATCCGATACATCAGAGAATTCTACCCATCTGTTTATATCATAACAGACGTGTGCATGTGTGAATATACATCTCACGGACATTGTGGTATTTTAGATGGAGAGTATGTGGACAATGATCAGACGCTGGAATACTTAAGCCGCATTGCAGTCTCTCATGCAAAAGCGGGCGCTCATATGGTGGCACCATCTGACATGATGGATGGAAGGATTAACGCCATAAGGCTGGCTCTTGATGAAGCAGGGTTTGTCAATGTTCCCATTATGGCTTATTCTGCTAAATATGCTTCTGCTTTTTACGGACCGTTCCGGGAAGCCGCCGGATCGGCACCTGCCTTCGGAGACCGCAAGAGCTATCAGATGGATTACCATAACAGGAAGGAAGCGTTAAAGGAAGTGGAGCTTGACGTGGCCGAAGGTGCGGATATCGTTATGGTTAAACCGGCTCTTTCCTATCTGGATATCATTCGTGAGGTATCAGACCGTACGGATGTGCCTGTGGCAGCTTACAGTGTAAGCGGGGAGTATTCCATGATCAAGGCTGCTGCCAAAGCAGGTTATATGGATGAAGAAAAAACAGTGTGTGAGTCAGCAGTGAGCATCTTCCGTGCAGGGGCAGACATCCTCATTACGTATTTTGCCATAGACCTCGCCCACTATATGGATGAAGGAAAAATCGGATAGTATATGATTCGGGCAGGATGAGGTTACAGCCCCTTCTCCTGCCGTATTCTTTTGATATCGTCAAGGAGCAGGGCTGAAACACGAAGACCGCCTCTTCCTGTACCTAAATCAATGTCGGGTTTGTTTGTTCCGTGAAAGTCAGAGCCGCCGGTAGGAAAGAGCTGGTATTTTTTTGCGAGTTTTTTTAGTTTGCCGCTTTCATATTGATTATTGGAGGAGTGGTATACCTCCAGGCCGTGAAGCCCCAGACTTTTTAAATAGGAGACCAGTTCTTCTGTTTTTTTATCTCCCAGATGATACTGGTAAGGGTGAGCCAGAATGGGAGAAGCTTTGCAGTCTCCCAGAAGTTTCATGGCATGCTCTGGTGTGATTTTTTCTTTTCTCGGACAGTAAGGACCATGATAGCTTAAATATTTTTTGAATGCCTGGTCCATACTTGTGACATAACCCTTCTCTAAAAGGATTCGGGCAAAATGGGCACGTGTAATGACTGTTTCAGGATTTCCGGCCTGAACTTCTAAGAGCGTAATATTAATTCCGGCTTTTTGAAACCGGTTTATCATTTCCAGGTTCCTTTTTTCTCGAATGTCTTTTAAATTGTCAGTTTCAGCAAGAAACTTTTTATCAGACAGATCGACATAAAGTCCTAAAATGTGAATTTCCTCATTTAGATAAACGCATGAGAGCTCAATGCCGGGAATGACTTCCAGAGGCAGATTTTCTGCCGCCTTCTGTGCCTCGGGGATGCCATCTATTGTATCGTGGTCTGTAAGCGCAATTGCCGAGAGTCCCTTTTGTGCCGCCAGTTCTATGACTTTAGCAGGCGTGAAGGTGCCGTCTGAGGCATTTGAATGAACGTGAAGATCGACAAAATTCATAGTAACCTCCGAAATGAAATAGTTTATTAATACTATAGTAACATGTTTTTTAAGTTCTGTAAAATGTAGAATTTACGCGAAAAATAATTAAGAAAATTCATAAAAACGTAATAGCATTTCCCACAAAGTATGGTATACTACTCAGTGTAATGCTACATAATCATGTAAAAAGGTGAAGTAAATGAGTCAGGATGATAACAGACAAAGAAGCGGGGGAAGATCCTATTCCTCCCAGAACGGAAGCAAAAGAAATACGCCGAATTCAGGCAGAAGGACAAGCCAGTCTTACAGAGGAGGCAGCTCCTATCAGCAAAGGCGTGGGAAGAAGAGAAGAAGAGGACCGCAGTACGGCATTACCAAGATTCTGCTGGCTGCTGTTTTCGCTGTTGCCTCCGTTATCAGTGTTATGGCTGCTGTTAAGTATATTGGGGGTCATAAGACGAAGGAGACAGATGTGAATTCCACGACAGTCTCTGAGACCCAGCTGAAAAAAGAGGTCCATGTAGAAGGAATTTCAATTACAGGTTTATCAAGGGCTGAAGCACAAAAAGCGATTGATCAGTCACTTGGCTGGGGGATGAAAGTTACCTATCAGGACGAAACATATGAACTGAAGAATTTTCTGGACAGCAGAATTGATGCTCTGCTGGAGGAGATTTACAGCAAAGATGCGAAAGAAGAGTATACCATTGACACCGATGGTCTTGAGGATGAGATAAAGACTGAGGTGGAAGCCATTGCGGCAAAGTGGGATGTACCCGCTAAGAATGGTTCTATTTCCGGATTTGATAAAAGCACCGGGAAGTTTGTTTATTCCGGGGAAGAAAAGGGAATTGCCGTTGATCAGGATAAGCTGACAGCCGATATTCTTGCGCAGATTAAGGCGAAGAATTATAAGGCTTCTGTTCCGGCAGAGACGAAGGAGACTGCTCCTAAAATTACGGAAGAGCAGGCAAAGGCACTTTATAAAGTGATCGGAACCTATACGACTACCACCACTGCAAACAGCGACAGGAATAAGAACATCGAGCTTGCTTCCACTGCACTGAATGGTTTGATCCTGCAGCCGGGAGAAGAATTCTCTTTTAATAAGACAACCGGTGAACGTTCCTCTGCAAAAGGATACCGCCCGGCGGGAGCTTATTTAAACGGAGTGCTGATTGAAGAACCGGGAGGCGGTGTATGCCAGGTTTCCTCTACCCTGTATAATGCAGTTGTTTTTGCAGGACTGACAACCACAGAGCGCCATGCACACAGTTATGAACCTTCTTATGTTACTCCTGGTGAGGATGCCATGGTAAGCTTTGGCGGGCCGGATATGAAGTTTATTAATAATTCTTCCAGTGCCATCGCCATCAGAACCAGTTTTGCTGACCGCAAGCTTAAGATTTCCATTGTAGGTATCCCTATACTGGAAGATGGTGTGACCTTGTCAATGACCTCACAGAAGACAGCGGAGTTAGATGCTCCGGCGCCAATTTACGAAGAGGACCAGACCATGCAGCCGGGAGAGGAAAAAGTCATTAAACAGGAAACCAAGGGAAGCCGCTGGGTGACCAATCTGGTGACGAAAAAGGACGGAACTGTGGTAAGCGATGAATTCTTCCATAACAGCACGTACCGCGGCAAGCCGGCTACGATTAAGCGCAATACATCCGGTGTTGTGGTACCTGCGACAAATCCGGCAGGTTCCGTACCGGAGACCAATCAGGGGAATACCCAGACTACGGCGGCACAGGGGAACGGTCCGGGAGCGAATGCAGGGGAGACCCCCCCGCAGACACCGGCACAGGAAACCCAGAACACTGCAGCAACACAGCCGGAGACGGAAGCAACAACTGCTGATAATACACAGAGTGTGATCCAGCCCAATCCCATGAGCCAGTAGTAAAATCGTGCAAAAGAGACAGTATCAGACGGCATTTTCCAATCTGATACTGTCTTTTTTAAATTGTTTTGAAAATAATACTTTATTTTCCAGTTTTAATATTTGCTTTTTGTTGAATAATTGTTATAATAATGTCAGGTCACTTTCCCCTAAGGGGAACCAAATTATACAAATATTCACATTTGCAGGAGGAAATCAAGAATGGCAAGAAAAATGAAAACCATGGATGGAAACCATGCAGCAGCTCATGCATCCTATGCATTTACTGATGTAGCGGCAATCTATCCTATTACCCCGTCTTCACCTATGGCAGAAGCTACAGATGAATGGTCTACAGACGGAAGAACTAATATTTTTGGCCAGACAGTGCACATTACAGAGATGCAGTCTGAGGCAGGTGCCGCAGGTGCGGTTCACGGTTCCTTGGCAGCTGGTGCCCTGACCACCACCTATACAGCTTCCCAGGGTCTGTTACTCATGATCCCTAATCTTTATAAAATTGCCGGTGAGCAGTTACCTGGCGTTATCAATGTATCTGCCCGTGCACTTGCAAGCCATGCCTTATCAATCTTTGGTGACCACTCTGATGTTTATGCCTGTCGTCAGACCGGTTGTGCAATGTTATGCGAATCCAGCGTACAGGAAGTTATGGACTTAACTCCGGTTGCTCATATGGCAGCTCTTGAGGGTAAAGTACCATTTATTAACTTCTTCGATGGTTTCCGTACTTCTCATGAGATTCAGAAGATCGAAACATGGGATTATGAAGATTTAAAAGAGATGGTAAATATGGATGCAGTTGATGAGTTCCGCCGTCATGCATTAAACCCAAATCATCCATGTCTGAGAGGTTCCGCTCAGAACCCTGATATCTTCTTCCAGGCAAGAGAAGCATGCAACCCATATTATGAAGCACTGCCTGCAATTGTTCAGAAGTATATGGACAAGGTGAATGCAAAGATCGGTACAGATTACAAGCTTTTCAATTATTATGGCGCAGCAGATGCAGATCATGTAATTGTTTCCATGGGTTCTGTTAATGATACAATTGAAGAAACTCTTGACTATTTAGTTGCAGCAGGTCACAAGGTTGGTGTTGTGAAAGTACGTCTTTACAGACCATTCAGCGCACAGGCCCTGATCGATGCAATTCCTGATACAGTTAAGACTATTTCTGTTTTAGACAGAACAAAAGAACCAGGCTCTTTAGGCGAACCATTATACTTAGATGTTGTTACAGCTTTAAAGGGAACAAAGTTTGATCAGGTTAAGATTCTTACCGGACGTTATGGCCTTGGTTCAAAAGACACTACTCCAGCTCAGATCGTAGCTGTTTACGAGAACAAGACAAAGACTCCGTTTACCATCGGTATTGTGGATGACGTAACTCACCTTTCTCTTGAGACAGGAGCTGAAATCGTCACTACTCCAGAGGGAACATCCAACTGTAAGTTCTGGGGTCTTGGTGCTGACGGTACTGTAGGTGCGAATAAGAACTCCATTAAGATTATCGGTGATAATACCGACATGTACGCACAGGCTTACTTCGATTATGATTCCAAGAAGTCCGGCGGTATCACTATGTCTCACTTACGTTTCGGACATAAGCCGATTAAATCAACCTATTTAATCCGCAGAGCTAATTTCGTAGCATGCCACAACCCTTCCTATATCCGTAAGTACAATATGGTTCAGGAACTGGTTGACGGCGGTGTATTCTTATTAAACTGCCCATGGGATCAGGAAGGTCTTGAAAAGCACTTACCAGGACAGGTTAAGAAGTATATTGCTGAGCACAACATTAAGTTCTATACCATTGACGGTGTGAAGATCGGTATCGAAACTGGCATGGGTGCAACCCGTATCAACACTATCCTTCAGTCTGCATTCTTTGAACTGACAGGAATCATTCCTGCAGCAAAAGCAAACGAGCTTATGAAAGCTGCTGCAAAGGCAACTTACGGCCGTAAGGGTGAAGAGATCGTTCAGAAGAACTGGGCAGCAATTGATGCCGGTGCAAAGGGCGTTGTTAAAATCGAAGTTCCAGAGAGCTGGAAAAACTGCGAAGACGAAGGCCTTGATTATAAGAAGATCACAGATGGAAGACAGGATGTTGTTGATTTTGTTAACAACGTTCAGACAAAAGTCAACGCTCAGGACGGTAATTCCTTACCAGTATCTGCATTTGTAGATTATGTTGACGGTTCCACACCTTCCGGATCTGCTGCTTACGAGAAACGTGGTATTGCAGTAACCATTCCTCAGTGGAATCCAGACAACTGTATTCAGTGTAACTTCTGTTCTTATGTATGTCCTCATGCTGTTATCCGTCCAATCGCTTTAACAGAGGAGGAGGCTGCTAAGAGACCTGAGAACATGAAAGCTCTTCCTATGACCGGTATGCCAGGATATCAGTTTGCAATCACTGTATCTGCATTTGACTGTACCGGCTGCGGTTCCTGTGCAAATGTTTGTCCTGGAAAGAAGGGCGAGAAAGCTCTTACCATGGTTAACATGGAAGCAAACTGTGATGCAATACAGGAAAGATTTGAATATGGTCAGACTCTGCCGATCAAGCAGGAAGTTATTGATAAATTTAAAGAAGCAACTGTTAAGGGCAGCCAGTTTAAACAGCCTCTTCTTGAGTACTCAGGAGCATGTGCAGGCTGCGGCGAGACACCTTATGCAAAATTAATCACACAGTTATTCGGTGACAGAATGTACATTGCGAATGCAACTGGATGTTCTTCCATCTGGGGTAACTCTTCACCTTCTACCCCTTATACCGTAAATGCTAAGGGACAGGGTCCTGCATGGGCGAACTCCTTATTCGAGGATAATGCTGAATTCGGTTATGGTATGCTTTTAGCTCAGAATGCTATCAGAGGAGGCTTAAAGAGCAAAGTAGAAGAACTCTGCAATTCCGATAAAGCATCTGATGAAGTAAAAGCAGCTTGCAAAGAGTATTTGGATACGTTCAGCGTCGGTGTTTCCAATGGTTCTGCATCCGATAAACTGGTTGCAGCATTAGAGGGAGTTGACTGCGAATTAGCGAATGCTGTTGTGAAAGGAAAAGATTTCCTTGGCAAGAAGTCTCAGTGGATCTTCGGCGGTGACGGCTGGGCATATGATATCGGTTTCGGCGGTGTTGACCACGTTCTTGCAAGTGGTAAGGACATCAACATTATGGTATTTGATACTGAGATTTATTCCAATACAGGTGGTCAGTCTTCCAAAGCTACTAAGACTGGTGCAGTAGCACAGTTCGCAGCTGGCGGAAAAGACACTAAGAAGAAGGATCTTGCAAGTATTGCCATGAGCTATGGTTATGTATATGTAGCACAGATTGCCATGGGTGCTGATTACAATCAGACTGTTAAGGCAATTGCAGAAGCAGAAGCATATCCGGGACCATCCTTAATTATCGCATACGCTCCATGTATCAGCCATGGTATCAAGAAGGGTATGTCAAAAGCACAGACAGAAGAGAAGCTTGCTGTAGAGTGCGGATACTGGAATAACTTCCGTTTCAATCCTGCTGCTGAGAAGAAGTTCTCCTTAGACAGCAAGGCTCCTGCACTGGAAGGATACCAGGAATTCTTAAAGGGAGAGGTTCGTTACGCATCCTTAGCAATGAAGAATCCTGAAAGAGCAGCTGAATTATTCGGTAAGAATGAGGACGATGCAAAAGCAAGATTTGAATATCTGCAGAAGCTGGTTATTTTATACGGAAATGAATAATTGAATTACTGATAGAAAAAAGGTGCGCCTGGTTGATCCAGGTGCATCTTTTTTTCTAAGTAATCTGCTTATACTACATATTATTCGAAAATTCCGGTATCCTTATAACAAATGCAGGATGATTGATATCAGACAGGCACTGAGGATTGTTCGTGGAATAACTTACTATATAACAATAATAAAGAGGGATTGTATGGGTATTATTTATTATATGCAAAACGGCACGAATACAGATAAAAGCCCCGATTCTAATCAGGAAGCCAACAGACATCCGTCAGGTACCCGGTCTGAGGCAGACAATCAGAATCCCCCCCCCGATGTGCCTGCTCCTGAATTTAGAGAGGATTGGCCTTTAAACCGAAATCCCAGTGAAAATTCCGATACTGATGAACATAGGACATCTGTTATAACCGTGTTTCCCAAGCCGATTATTCCGTGCTATTTCTGCAATACCAGTGAATATGGGCTGGTGAGATTTTTGAATGCTGCTGCTGGTTACAATCCGTTTCAGATCTATATCAATAAACAGCTTGCTGTAAATGGACTGAATAATGGGGATATGAGCCAATACGGAAGAGTTTCGGCCGGAATGCAGACGGTGACAGTGGAAGGTCAGAATGGATATGTTTATTTAGAAAAAAAGATAGAAGTTCCTTTAGGGCAGGCGATTACGGTAGCAGTTATTAATTCAGATTCTGGTCTTGATATTTTTGAAATTATGGATATGTACTGCAATGGGGGGATTAACACAGGGTGCTTTCGGGTTTGTAATTTGTCCATCACCAATCGAAAGGTGAATGTCTTTTTAAATGGAGGAGTACTTATATTCATGGAAGTGGATTATAAGGAGGTTACGGGTTTTAAATACCAGAAAACCGGTTTCTATCTGGTTTCTGTAATGAACAGTAATACCCAGAGTGGAAACATTCTCCTTTCTTCTAATATTTATATCAGAGGAAATGCCTCTTATACATTATATGTTTTTAACTGGAGCAATACAATGAATGCGATTCGGATTCTGATTGTTGAAGATAGAAAAAATTAATGAAATATTTTACTGCCTCCGGTTGACAGACCGGAGGCAATCTGCTATATTAAGTGTATTAAAAGTGTTAGTACAGTTAAGAAAGAGGTGAACTATGATTCTGCTTGATTATAAAGACCGCAGGCCTATTTACGAACAGATCGTGGAAAAATTAAAAGACCTTATGATTTGCGGAGTTCTGGAACAAGACAGCCAACTGCCCTCTGTGAGAAGTCTGGCTACTGATTTATCCATTAATCCCAATACCATACAAAGAGCTTATACAGAGCTTGAACGGAGGGGATTTATTTATTCTGTAAAAGGAAGAGGCAGCTTTGTGGCAGATACCAGCTCCATTCGTGCCCTCAAAACCAGTGAATTAAAGAATAAACTTGGCGGCTGGGTTGAAGAGGCAAAAAGGGCAGGTTTAAAAGAGGATAAGGCCCATTCATGGCTGGCAGAGGAATGGGTGATGGAAGGATCTAAATCAGGGGGAGGAGTGGAAGAATGATTCAGGCAGAGAATTTGACGAAACGATTTGACAGCATTATGGCATTGGACCATGTGAGTGCTGAGATAAAAGATGGGAATGTATTTGGTCTGATTGGTACGAATGGTGCTGGAAAGAGTACTTTTTTAAGGCTGCTAAGCGGAATATTAAAACCGGATGAAGGAACCGTAACCATAGATGGAGAGTCTGTCTTTGAAAATGAGAAGGTGAAAAAGAAATTTTTCTATATTTCAGACGATCAGTATTATTTTAATAATGCGACTCCAAAGGATATGATGGAATTCTACAGTAAAGTTTACCCGGAATTTGACCGGAAGCGTTTTGAAAGTCTGATCGGTAATTTCGGACTGGAGATGAGAAGAAAGGTGCATACCTTCTCAAAAGGAATGAAGAAGCAGCTGTCTGTGGCCTGCGGCATCAGTGCCAATACAGATTATTTATTCTGTGATGAGACATTTGACGGACTTGATCCTGTGATGCGACAGGCCGTAAAAAGCATTTTTGCCAATGATATGGCGGAAAGAAACTTAACCCCCATTATTGCATCTCACAACTTAAGGGAGCTTGAGGATATTTGTGATCATGTGGGATTGCTGCATAGAGGCGGCATTTTGCTTTCCAGAGATTTAGACGATTTAAAACTGAATATTCATAAGGTTCAGTGCGTTTTAAAAGATGGTATGACAGAGGCGGATCTGGCGCCATTAGACCGGATTAAGACTGAGACGCGGGGAAAGCTTTATACCATGACAGTGCGGGGAACGAAGGAAGCGGTGGTTGGAATGATGGAATCACTCCAACCGGTATTCTATGAGATTATTCCTTTATCGCTGGAAGAAATATTTATAAGTGAGACGGAGGTGGCAGGATATGACATCAAAAAGCTTATTTTTTAATCTGATACAGGAAGATGGAAAGCGCAGGCTCTGGGCAGTGACTCTTGCATTTCTGATGTTTTTTTTCTCCCTTCCGGTAACCATGGCTATGGTAACAAGTGAGTTCTTAAAACAGGAGGAAAGCAAGGCATTTATGATCTCTGAGTTAAGGCGTTTGCTGGGATTTGAGAATGGCTGGATTGCTTTCCTGATGATTGTTCTATCTGTCATAATGGGTGTCACAAGTTTTTCTTATCTTCATTCCAGACAAAAAGTTGACTTTTATCACGGAATTCCCGTGAACAGAAAACATTTGTTCTGGGCCAATTACATGAATGGCATATTGATTGTGGCAGCTGTTTACGGAGTCAATTTAATACTTTCCCTTGGCGTAACAACGGCATATGGAATATCGCCAGCAAAGCTTATGGGCTCTGTGTTTTCAGGATATTTGCTTTTTTTACTGCATTATGCCATGATATATGCTGTTACGGTATTGGCGATGATAATGACAGGCAGCGTGATCGTAGGAATATTTGGCACTGTAGTGTTTGAAGGTTATTTTACGGTTTTACTGCTGATTTTACAAGGGTGCTATGGACACTTCTTTCATACCAGTTATAAGAGCGGGGAAGAGTTATTCCGCCCATTTCTGGTGAAATCATCTCCATTTGCAATATTTATTTCCAATATTGCACTGGTTAATGGAGGGGGATTAGACAGAGAATTAGGGTCCCAGATTATACTTGCAGCTGTATTATTTATCATATTCACCTTTCTTTGTCTGCTTCTGTACAAAAAAAGGGGTTCTGAGTCCGCGAAAAAGGCAATGGCATTTAAAATCAGTATGCCAATTATCCGGATTCCCATTGTTGTGTTATCGTCTCTTTCCGGATGCTTCTTTTTCTGGCTGATCCGTTCGGATATTGGCTGGGCGGTGTTCGGACTGCTTTGTGGGATGTTCTTATCCCATTGCGTTATTGAAATCATATATCACTTTGATTTTAGGAAATTATTTTCTAACTGGAAACAGATGATTGCCTCAGCTCTTGCGGCGGCGTTGATATTTGCCAGTTTTCAGCTGGATTTATTTCGGTATGACAGCTATATTCCGGCTGAGAGTTCCATAAACTCCATAGCAGTTTCCCTTACAGATGAAAATTACTGGATTTCCTACGGAGATGTGAGTCAGGATCTTCAGGGAGAATATCAATGGGAATATCAAAGTGGGGATGATTATATTTTCGGACATATGAATCTTAAGAATCAGACACCGGTTTTGTCCATGGTTAAAAAAGCAGTTGAAAAAAACAGGGGGACGGATTGGAAAGAGCTTAGTTCAGCCAACTGGGCTGAAGAAGGAATCTGGCATAATTTTTCTGTAAAATACACCCTGAAGAACGGAAAAAATATTTATCGCAGTTATTCCTTAAGAGATGCAGACATAAAAGCAGAGCTGACTCAGCTATATGAAGATCCGGATTTCATTCAGGCTGTGTATCCTGTTTTCACTCAGACAGCTGAAAATACATCTGCGGTAAGAGTCAGCAGAGGATCACAGTCCAGTATTGTGAGCCGTGATAAGAACGGTACAGATAAAGCTATGACAGAAAAACTGCTTTTAGCATACCAGCAGGATTTAGGCCAGTTAAAAGTGGAGACTATGAACAAAGAGAATCCTGTGGCTTCCATACAGTTTATGACAAAAAAACAGGCTGAGGCGGATAGCAGAAGAGAGGGAAATCAAAATTCCTGGCAGTATAGTGATGTGACTTCCAGAGGCTTTTACCCGGTCTATCCTTCATTTAAAAATACTCTTGAATTATTAAAAGAATGCCAGCTTGATGTAGACAGCTGGACTTCTATGGAGGGGATTAAAGAGATCAATTTTGATTTAAGCCAGTATTCTGAGTATGAGAAAGAAACTTATGAAAACAGCAGTACCAGGTATTTTACGGTAACTGATCCCCAGGTGATTGCTCAAATTATGAGTCAGGCTGCAATTGAAGAGTATGCGGGAATGAACCCGTTTGGTATATCGAATGCAGAACGGATCAGTTTTTCCGCTGTCAGCAGTGCATTGGGCAGCCGCAGTGAGATTCAGTATACAGTGCCTCTAAAACTGCTCCCTGATTCGGTAAGAGATGCAGTCAAACGATAAAGGGGCAGTGTGAAATCAGTCTTTCATTGACTTTTTCTTCCAATAAAGTTACAATAGTAGGAGCAAAAGTCAAAGGAGGAATCACGGATGGCATTTTTTGAAGAGCTGGGAAAGACACTAAGTGATACCGGCAAAGAGGTTGCAACGAAGGCGAAAGCATTGACTGAGACAATACAGCTGAAGACACAGATCGGTGCAGAAAAAACTAAGCTGGAGGAAGCTTATGCAGTCATTGGAAAACTGTATTATGAAGACAACAGTGAGCCAAAGGAAGCTTACACTAAGGCTTATGAAACTGTCAGAGCCAGCCGGGCAAGAATTGCCGCTCTGGAGATTGAATTGACCCAAAGCGAAGGCAGCCGTATTTGCGCAGAGTGCGGAGCCAAGGTACCGAAAAGTTCCCTTTATTGCGGTAAGTGCGGAGCGCCTGTGAAGGAGGCAGCAGCTGGTCCCGATTCAGAAGAGATGGAAGAGAAGGAGCAGACTGCATCGGCAGAGGAAGTAAATGTAACTGCAGGCATCAACGCTGTGAATGATAATGTGTTTGAACCTACGGAAGAACAGAAATAATAACAAGGGGCCGGACTTGATCCGGTCCTTTTTATACTTATTTTTTTGAAAAAGGTATGTAAATTTGCCGTAAAATGTGGTAGACTAAACCCGGTCCGCAAACGTGTTTAGAAAAAGAGGTATATTATGAAAGCTTATATCAGATGGCTTTTCAGGCTTTTGGCTCTTTCAGCAGGTATTAATATTGTGATTGAGCTGGCAAGCAGGAAGTCATTGTTTAATCTGGGTTCTTATATAGGAAACAGTTTTTTGATTTTTTTACTTAATACTTTGATCATTCTTCTTCCTTTTACAGTCATATTTATTACAAGGCGAAAAGCATTTGCCTGTTTTGTGATTACTTTTATTTGGATTTTTATGGGAATTGTAAACGGAATACTTCTGATTTTCCGTACAACTCCATTTACAGCAGCCGATTTACGTCTGGTGAAGTATGCCATGAGTCTGGCTACGGTTTACTTTACCTGGATGCAGATTATTCTTATGGGTGCGGCAGGAATACTGGCAATCATTTTACTGGTGGGAGTGTGGAAAAAGGCACCGGTCAGTCAGGAAAAAACACGGGTTGGTTCCGGTCTGGCGGTGATTTTTGTAAGCACTGCGCTGGTCCTTGGCATCACAAGCGGAGCCATGAAGTGCGGTCTGGTGGCTGTTCACTTTGGTAATATCGGTCAAGGCTTTAAAACCTATGGATTTCCTTATTGCTTCTCCAATTCCGTTTTTAATACCGGTATTTCAAAACCGGAAGGATATGGATCTGAGACATTGGAGAACATTCAGTCAGAAGAACTGGTGCCCGAGAATACCTATGCTATTACAGATAACACGAAACCTAATGTGATTATGATTCAGCTGGAATCGTTTTTTGATCCTTCTTTGTGGAAAAACAACCCGGTGACGTATGATCCCATACCTTTTTTCCACCAGCTGCAGAAAAACTATCCGGGCGGATATGTAAGTGTTCCGTCTGTAGGAGCAGGAACAGCCAATACAGAGTTTGAATCCATAACAGGCATGAACCTGGACTTTTTCGGACCAGGTGAGTATCCATATAAGACCGTTCTTAAAAAAACCTCCTGTGAGAGTACTGCATTTGATTTGAAAAATCTGGGTTATACGGCTCATACCATTCATAACAATGAAGCTACGTTTTATGACAGAAACAGGGTATTTGCCCAGCTTGGATTTGATACATTTACTCCTATTGAATATATGAACAATATTGAGCGCAATCCCACTGGCTGGTGTAAGGATAAAATTTTAACCGGAGAGATTATAAAGACCTTAGACTCTACGCCCGGTCCGGATTATATCTATACCATATCGGTGCAGGGACACGGAAAGTATCCGAATTTTGAATATTACTGTCAGCAGATCAGTGAGATGGATGAATTTATACGCTCACTTGTTAATACTTTAAGAACCCGCAAAGAACCTATTGTACTGGTGATGTACGGAGATCATCTTCCTGGTTTTGAATGGAGTGAGGACGATATGAGGAATCACTCTCTGTTCCAGACGGAATACGTCATCTGGAACAACATGAATCTGCCGGTGGTTAAAAAGGATGTGGAGGCTTATCAGCTTTCTTCTCACGTGCTTAATATGCTGAATATTCACGAAGGAACAATGATCCGGTTTCATCAAAAATATCTGAATGGAGAAAATACAGATAAGGAAAAATATCTGGAGGACATGAAAAACCTGGAGTATGATATCCTTTATGGAGAACATGAAGTTTACGGCGGAGAAACTCCATATCAGAAAACCAATTTGAAGATGGGAACAGATAAGATAAAAATCGATAAGGTGGTCTATAATGATTCCAATCTGTTGATTTATGGAGAGAATTTTACTCCTTATTCTAAAATCTGTTTTGACGGAAAAGAGGCAGATACCACGTTTGTGTGGCCTCAGCTGATTATAGCGAAGGATATTCCTGAAAAAAAGATCAACAACAGCGAGATATCTGTGTGGCAGATCGGAAGGGACAAAGTTCCCTTAAGTGAGGATGGCATTTATCATCTGGGGTGGTCTGATTAAAGAGAGAGGGTTTTCCTCTCTCTTTTTCTCTATATGGAAATCAGATCATATTGGGCACTTCCAAGTCCAATTTTAACTGCGTGCTCTATGGAAGACTCCCAGTTTGTATTCGGATGAGTGTCTTTAAAATGATCGTGATGATGACTACCATGTTTTTCCAGGATACTGCCTGCCATGACGGGCTGTCTGTTTACTGCGTCGGCGCAGGCAACATCCAGCGCGACGGGATCAAAAGAAGCGAACATGCCCACATCTGGTATGATAGGGATGTCATTTTCTGAATGGCAGTCACAATAAGGGGAAACATCCATCACAAGGCTGATATGAAAGTGGGGGCGGTCCTTTAAGACGGCCTGGGTATATTCTGCTATTTTGCAGTTTAAAATGTCATTGGATTCATCACAATCTGATTCGATGGCATCGACTGGACAAACACCGATGCAGCGGCCGCAGCTGACACATTTACTGCTGTCAATAAACGCTTTTTTATTTTGAAAAGAGAAGGCATCGTGAGCACAGTTCTTCTCGCAGGCGTGACAGCCGATGCATGATTCCTCCGTTACGTGAGGTTTCCCGGCGTTATGCATCTCCATTTTTCCGGCTCTAGATCCACAGCCCATTCCGATGTTTTTTAGCGTTCCGCCAAAGCCTGTGCTTTCATGACCTTTAAAATGAGTGAGGGATATAAAAATATCAGCATCCATAACGGCCCGTCCGATTTTAGCTTCTTTAATGTAGTCCCCGTCTATGGGAACCAGAATCTCATCCGTTCCCTTCAGGCCATCGGCAATCAGAACGTGACAGCCGGTGGAAAAGGGGGAAAATCCATTTTCGTAGGCAGTATCCAGATGATCCAGGGCGTTCTTTCTGCTTCCTACGTATAAAGTGTTGCAATCTGTTAGAAATGGTTTACCGCCGTCTTCTTTAATCAAGTCAACCACTACCTTCGCATAATTAGGACGCAAAAATGATAAGTTGCCCAGTTCTCCAAAATGAATTTTTACTGCAGCATATTTATTCTGGAAATTAATGTGCTCGGACATACCGGCTGTTTTAATGAGCCGGGCAAGCTTTTGAGGAAGGTTTTCACGGAAAGTGGTATGAAAATTTGTGTAATAAACCTTAGATTTTTCCATAGATGGTCTCCTTTTGATAATTTTTATTACTATGCTATTATACTGTAAATAAAAGGGAATTTCAATCAGACTTATCTGTGCCTTCGGGTTCATTTGCAAACTCTTGCAAGATAACCGGCCAGGCGGTATAATATGAACCATGTAAGGAAACAAATTGGCAGCGTGGAGGTACAAAAGATGGGATATATCAAAAAAATGCTACGGATTATTTTTGGAAGGACGATGTTTGCAGTAGTTTCACTTGTGATACAAATTCTTGTTCTGGCTGCAGCATACCGCTTTCTGAGCTTTTATCTGGCGTATTTTTATGGCGCTGTTACTTTGCTCAGTGCGCTGGTTATTATTTATATACTAAATAAAGAAGACAATCCCAGTTTTAAAATGAGCTGGATGATTCCTGTAACAGCAGTGCCGGTTTTCGGTACGTTTTTCTATATGCTGGCAGAGCTGCAGATTATTGAAGGATTTATGGAAAAGAAGCTGGTATCCAGTATGAATGAGACAGAGCCCTATCTGGAGCAGAACTCCAGAGTATTAGAACAGTTGTCCAGAGTCAGCAGGAGGAATGCAAATCTGGCTCATTATATCAAGAAATACGGACATTATCCGGCATATGGAAATACCAATGCACAATACTTTCCTTCCGGAGAGGCAATGTTTGAAGCCATGAAACGGGATATGGCGGCTGCAAAGAGATTTATCTTTCTTGAGTTTTTTATTATTGAGAGAGGGGAGATGTGGGATTCTATACTGGAACTGCTGGAAACGAAAAGCAGGGAAGGGGTAGAAGTGAGGATCATGTATGATGGTATGGGATCTTTCCCGTTTCTTCCACATAATTACATTAGAATCCTTCAGGAAAAGGGGTTAATGGCAAAAGTTTTTTCCCCAATCAGACCGGTCCTGTCCAGTTACCAGAATAACAGGGATCATAGAAAAATTCTTGTAGTGGACGGACATACTGCATTCACAGGAGGTATAAACCTGGCAGATGAATACATTAACAGAAAGGTGCGGTTTGGTCATTGGAAAGACACAGGGATTATGCTGAAAGGAGATGCCGTTACCAGTTTTACCATGATGTTTCTTCAAATGTGGAATATTTCTGAGAAAGAACCGGAGAAATACGATAATTACTTAAGAGATCCGGAGTATTTTTACCCCCTGGAGCTTAATATGGAGGGATTTGTGATTCCTTATGGAGACAGTCCTCTTGATACGGAGGCGGTTGGAAAAGAGATTTACCTTGACATCATTAATAATGCCAGGCAATATGTCCATATTATGACCCCCTATCTGATCCTTGATTATGAGATGGTCAAATCCCTTACATTTGCAGCGAAAAGAGGAGTGGATGTTTCGATTATTCTGCCTCATATCCCAGATAAAAAATACGCTTTTCTGCTTGCTAAATCACATTATGGAGAGCTGATCAGGGCAGGAGTTAAAATATGGGAATATACACCGGGATTCATGCATGCAAAAGTTTTTACAAGTGATGATACAAAGGCAGCAGTGGGAACAATTAATTTGGACTTCAGAAGTCTGTATCTTCACTTTGAATGCGGGACGTATCTGTACCGGAATGAAGCAATCCGGGAGGTTGAACGGGATTATCAGGAAACGTTGTCTTTATGCAGAAGAATTTCTTTAGAAGATATACCAAATGATCCATGGTATGAGAGATTTGCAGGGCGGGCACTCAGGTTGTTTGCACCGCTTATGTGACTGAAAAGCGCCGGAATGAAAACCGGCGCTTTTCATGTTTTAATGGATAAATTAAAGCGTGGAAACTTCAAGGATTATCATATGAGCTTTAACTGGAGTGTTACCGTAGAATACTGTCTGCCCGGTTGTGTTAATTATTTCAACAGTTGCGGGGATTGCACCCACGGTTACCAGAGCGGAGCCATTCAACTGACCTGTTACAATCGGTGAGTCTGCAGCAGTACCTCCGCTGCCATTTACCTGCGTAGTAAATTCAACATAAGTGGAAGGTCCGGCACCATCTGTAGAAATCCACCAGGTTACATAATATACTCCAGTGGCATTAATGGTTGCGACGCCTGTAGCGGTATTGTAAACAATATTAAGGCTTTGGTCAGTTATTACTGTATCAAAGATAACGGGACTGCCGTTTGCTACAGAGGTTCCTGTAATAAGCTGTACTTCGATACCTCTTAACTGCGCGTTGGGACCGGCTGCTCCAGTAGGTCCAGTAGGTCCGGTAGCACCAGTAGCACCAGTAGCACCAGTAGCGCCAGTAGGTCCGGTAGGTCCGGTAGCACCAGTAGCGCCGGTAGCGCCGGTAGGTCCGG
>CAURBW010000001.1:0-478529 GCA_963523075.1 uncultured Clostridium sp. | reverse complement strand
TTCAATTCCAGATAGTTGTTTACTTTCCGGACACAAGAAAATTTACGCTCTCTTTCATGAAGAATACTGAATGATTTTATTTAGGACGCTAATCCACAAAAAGTGAACCAACGTCCTCTTGAAAAAAACTCTTTTCTGATTTACATAGACTATCTGATCTTATCATCATTATCAACCGAAGCTGCTTCACCCTCTGTTTCAAGTTTCCGCACTCTCTTTTTATAAATAAATACGCAAAACGTCAATGCACCAATGGATAATACAAAAATTTGTGCGAACATAAATATTCCAGTGGCTGCTGCACCCGCTAATTTACCATATTTATAGTAGGAGAAGACAAAGAAAATAGCACCGCACAATGTGCTTGATAACAGACTGATAATAATATTTGTTTTAAAATTTGGTTTCAGTCTCCGGTCCCAAATGCCATTGATGAGACAGGCGATTAACATGTATATGGAAACAAGCATAAATACCAGCCATTCACCAGCAATAGTACGGAATAAATTTTTTACATCTGAAGACAGGGTAACCTGCAGCAAAATCGCAGCTAACAGTCCCCAATATACAAACCAGAATCCATAGTGTTCTATCTTTAGTAACTTTTGTTCCTGCATTTCATCCAGATTATTCTTTTTTCTAATCATTGCTTTCTTCCTCCCAGAACAAATCATCAAGACTTTTTCCTAATACTCTGCAAATTGCCCGGCATAATTTTATCGTTGGATTATATTCACCTTGCTCAATCGCATTCATAGTCTGCCGTGATATGCCCACTTTTTCAGCAAGTTGCTTTTGTGTCAGATCCAGCTGGGCACGGGCAACTTTTATTGGTATATTTCGACCCACTGTAATCACCTCCGCATACAAATATTACTACATAAGTTACTTAATGTCAATTATATATGACACAAATTATTTTATTTATGAGGACGCTAACCCACAAAATATGAATCAACGTCCTCCCTAGATTAAACTATTCTCTTACTCTAATGTATATTCGGCCAATGACATTTCCCTCATTATCTTTTGCAGTCATTAAAACCAATCCTTTACTAAGTGCTGTAACCTTTCCCTTGCTGGTTCGAAGTGTCTCAGATACCTCTAAAGGGACTTACCTAAAGTCGCTGCTTGTGTAATTAATGGATTAACAAATAAAAAGCAGAATAATAGCAGGGTTAATATACATCTTTTGTTTCTCCCCTTTATAATTAATTTCATTTAATTATAACATTACTAAATAACTTGTCAATTAGGTTATATGATGTTGGATTCGTACTGGCCTCTGGACCGTGATTCCGGTATTGAATAAAATTGGATCTGTTGCATTTTCCGAACATGTATGCTAATATTTTTCTAAATAAGGAGGCTGTAAAATATGAAGAAGATAGCAGCTATCCTTCTGTCTGGATGCAGCCAAAGGGAACGAATTGTTCCACTGAATTAGACCTGGCAGGATCCTTATCTATAAAAAGCTATTATAAGACTGGACATTATAATTACTATAATAAAACGCCTATTGACAATGTCCTGCAAATTTACTTTTAGGAGGAAATGAAATATGAAATGTCCCAAATGCGGTAATGAAAATTGTCAAATCATTACTGAAACGTCATCATCAGGGAAAGATTTTTCAGCCGGTAAAGGTTGCTGCGGAGCGTTGTTGTTTGGTCCTATTGGAATACTTTGCGGAGCTTGTGGGAAAGGAAAAAAAATCACTTCCACGAATTATTGGATTTGCACAGGTTGCGGAAATAAGTTTAGGACATGATTCAGAATAAGGATGTTCTCTGGATAAAATCAATGGAATGGTCAAAGAAATATTGTGGCTGCCATCAAATGCCAGAGCGAAGTTTTTTCTACAAGGGATATCAATTACCATTATGTGCAAGATGTACAGGGATAGCTTTGGGGCATATTGCAGCTTTCGTAATGGCACCTTTCTATGTATTTAAATATTCTATTCTAATATTAATGATTCCTATGGCACTAGATGGGACCGTGCAATACTTTAGTTCCTACAGATCAAATAATGCCAAAAGATTAGGTACAGGATTTTTATATGGATTTGCTTTTACATCAGCGATATTTCGTACTGTAAATCTGACAGTCCGTTACCTTAAAACAAAATCATCCCCCCATCTAACGGGCAAAAAACCGTTACATTCATTCTTTCATCAGTAGGTGATTTCATTCATTCTAAAGAATGGTGCTAATGTAAATTGGATGAGATATCTAAAACGTAAAAATTGGCTTATTGACGTCATTGCCTGCATAGCCGGTGGTTAACATCCGGTACGTTTCGCGAGTTCAATTAGGTCACTACCCATAAGAGAGCGCTGACCCACGAAAAGTGAATCAGCGCTCTCTTTCATTATGTCTGGGTAAATATTACCCTATTAACATTTTGTTTTGACATCAAAGCTGGGATTAAATGCATAAAAGTTTTTGCTGTCCAGATTATCCTGGGTGATTCTAAGAGCTTCACCGAATCTCTGGAAATGAACTATTTCACGCATCCGTAAGAACCGGATAGGATCACAGACATCAGGGTCCGTGATAACACGCAAAATGTTGTCGTAAGTACTCCTGGCTTTTTGTTCTGCTGCCATATCCTCTACAAGGTCGGTGATTGGGTCGCCTTTGGACTGGAATTCACATGCATTAAAAGGAACTCCACCCGCTGCCTGAGGCCAGATACCTGTGGTATGGTCAATATAATATGGGCCAAACCCTGATTCTACAACCTGCTCCGGGGTTAAGTTTCTGGTCAGCTGATGAACAATGGTTGCTACGATTTCAAGATGGGCCAGTTCTTCCGTCCCAATGTCAGTTAAAACTGCCTTTCCCTCCTTATATGGCATAGCATAACGCTGGGAAAGATAACGCATGGAAGCGCCCATTTCTCCATCTGGTCCGCCAAATTTCAAAAACATATAATTTCAATGATGCTTCAAATAAGGAAGAGAAGTGTTTTATCACTCCTCTTCCTTATCTTCATACACTTTAATGCTTTCTTCATGTCTCAAGGTATTGGGACCTAAGAATTTTCCTGTCTCCCAGTGATTCTGAAATGTTTCAGGCTTTTTGTTTTCTTCCTTTGCACTGGAGTTATTATTACTCTTTTCATTATTTTTCATGTCATTCACCTCAAAGATAGTATGGTAAAAACAGCTCGGAATATACATATTCTTTCTCTGATTCATCCAGTTTCTCATTTTCCAGCAATAAACCTGCTGAGCACTCATATAATATAAAAAACTTTCTTTCCTGAGGTTCTCATGCAGACAATCACGAAAAAGACAAGGACGGATGTGCTGCTGCATAACGACGTTCCTGTATTTACCTATACCATCAACTATCCTTATTTTACGTCAACCTGCAACACTGCCGCGGCAAACACCATTAACCAGTTCTATGAGATTCAGTCCCAGCAGTCGGAAAAATACTGCCGTGAGGTTTTATACCCTCAGGCTGTGGAAGATGCCATGTATGCAAAAGACAATGAATTTCCCTTTCACAGCTATGAATTTCTTTCTGATTATGTGATCACATATAACGAGGATTGCATCACAAGCCTCTACACCGACCAATATTCTTATTTGGGCGGGGCCCACGGAAATACACTGAGGCAGGCCCAGACCTGGAACTTCCAGACAGGGGAGCAGATGCATATAACCGACTTTTTCCCTGATGTTAAAAATATAAATGAAATTTTTAATGTAATCCAAAATGAAATCACTATCCGCCAGAAGGATAATCCTTCCACCTACTTTGATGACTATGCAAAACTGATCCGGGGAAATTTTGATATGAACGCCTTTTACTTAAAACCCTGCGGCATTATTATCTACTATCAGCAATACGATATTGCTCCATATGCATCCGGAATACCAGAATTTTTCTTTCCTTTTCAAAACTGCAGGGAAGATACAGGTTCCCAATCCACATCTCCGGCGTAGTGAATGGCCCGGTCATCAATCTATCAGATGACCGGCATTTTTTTATTTTCTGCCTTAATAAATCCTGCATGCCTCATCATCAGATCCAGAATCTTTTCACCGGCCTCTTTTTGTTTTTCTTCTGGCAGAGTCTCATATAAAACCATTTCTCCATTGAACTCTATGTAATTTGCGATCTTCATTATTTTACTCATATTTCCATCCCCTTTCCTGTAAAATGTATGTGACACAGATTGTACCTGTTTCCAGGTATCTTCTCTTTTAAACATGGGAAAGAAGGGAACTCATTGATTAAAAATGAGACTAAACCTATTGGCGCAGCTTATGTCCGGGTAAGCACAAACGATCAGACTGAGCTTTCTCCTGCTGCGCAGCTTCGGGAGATTAAAAATGCGGCAAGTGCTGATGGCGTGCTGATCCCTGACGAGTACATTTTTATAGAAGAAAAAGGTATCAGCGGACGCAGGGCTGATAACCGAAAAGAGTTTCAGCGGATGATTTCCATTGCAAAAACAAATCCATCTCCTTTTCAATACCTCTATTTATGGAAATTTTCCCGTTTTGCACGGAATCAGGAAGAAAGCATGTTTTACAAAAGTGTACTTCGAAAAAAATGCGGAATCGCAATAAAAAGTGTTTCTGAACCGATCATGGAAGGAATGTTCGGACGTCTTATCGAGAGTATTATTGAATGGTTCGATGAATACTATTCCATTAACTTGTCCGGGGAAGTCACACGGGGAATGACGGAAAAAGCGCTGAGAAACGGCTACCAGGCCGCTCCCTGTCTTGGATACCGCGCTGTGGGGGAAGGAAAACCTTATATTATAGAAGAAAAGGAATATGAAGCCGTGGTATTTATTCATCAGTCTTTTTACAACGGGATGGATCTGGGTTCTATTGCAAATGAAGCAAACAATCGGGGGTATTGTACCAAACGGGGCAATTCATTTGACAGAAGAGCGGTAGAACGGATATTAAAAAATAAATTCTATGAAGGAACCGTTACCTGGAACAATATCTCGTTTCAGGGCTCTCATGAAACAAGGAAGGAAGTCACTTCTGTGTTTAAGGCAAACGAGCAGCGGCTGAAACAGGAATACAGACCCAGAAACCGCAGGGAGGTCTCTGCCTGCAGACATTGGGCTTCTGGACTTTTAGTCTGCGGCTATTGCGGAGCCAGCTTAGGGTATAATGCCGGTAGCAAAACCGGAAATCAGTCCGGCTATTTTCAGTGCTGGCGCTATACCAAAGGCCTTCATAAGGAATCCTGCTGTATCTCTGATAAGAAGGCGGAATCTCTCATTATTAAATCCTTACAACAGGTTACCGCAGGTGCAGCCAGTACCAGTGAATACACCAAAGGGACTGTATCAGGGCAATATCTGGAAAAGCAGCAGTTAGCATCTGCACTGGAAAAGCTCCGTGCCAGGAAAGGAAAAATTAAAGCAGCTTATGAAAATGGAATTGATGATCTGGAAGAATACCGTGCTGGGAAAGAACGTCTGTGTAAGACAGAAACACAGCTGGAAAACAAAATAAAATCCATTGAGGCAGCAGAAAGCACTATGGACTCCTACTGCGGAGATGCATCTTTCTTCAGAATGCGCAGCGTCTGCGATTTACTAACAGATGAGTCCGTCAGCAGTGAAGCCAAAGGAAGGGCACTGCGCAGTGTGGTAAAAAAGATTATTTATGATAAGAAATCCGGAGAAATGAAGTTTATTTATTATATACATTTGCCTTAAGGTCCGCCAAATTTCAAAAACATATAATTTCAATGATGCTTCAAATAAGGAAGAGAAGTGTTTTATCACTCCTCTTCCTTATCTTCATACACTTTAATGCTTTCTTCATGTCTCAAGGTATTGGGACCTAAGAATTTTCCTGTCTCCCAGTGATTCTGAAATGTTTCAGGCTTTTTGTTTTCTTCCTTTGCACTGGAGTTATTATTACTCTTTTCATTATTTTTCATGTCATTCACCTCAAAGATAGTATGGTAAAAACAGCTCGGAATATACATATTCTTTCTCTGATTCATCCAGTTTCTCATTTTCCAGCAATAAACCTGCTGAGCACTCATATAATATAAAAAACTTTCTTTCCTGAGGTTCTCATGCAGACAATCACGAAAAAGACAAGGACGGATGTGCTGCTGCATAACGACGTTCCTGTATTTACCTATACCATCAACTATCCTTATTTTACGTCAACCTGCAACACTGCCGCGGCAAACACCATTAACCAGTTCTATGAGATTCAGTCCCAGCAGTCGGAAAAATACTGCCGTGAGGTTTTATACCCTCAGGCTGTGGAAGATGCCATGTATGCAAAAGACAATGAATTTCCCTTTCACAGCTATGAATTTCTTTCTGATTATGTGATCACATATAACGAGGATTGCATCACAAGCCTCTACACCGACCAATATTCTTATTTGGGCGGGGCCCACGGAAATACACTGAGGCAGGCCCAGACCTGGAACTTCCAGACAGGGGAGCAGATGCATATAACCGACTTTTTCCCTGATGTTAAAAATATAAATGAAATTTTTAATGTAATCCAAAATGAAATCACTATCCGCCAGAAGGATAATCCTTCCACCTACTTTGATGACTATGCAAAACTGATCCGGGGAAATTTTGATATGAACGCCTTTTACTTAAAACCCTGCGGCATTATTATCTACTATCAGCAATACGATATTGCTCCATATGCATCCGGAATACCAGAATTTTTCTTTCCTTTTCAAAACTGCAGGGAAGATACAGGTTCCCAATCCACATCTCCGGCGTAGTGAATGGCCCGGTCATCAATCTATCAGATGACCGGCATTTTTTTATTTTCTGCCTTAATAAATCCTGCATGCCTCATCATCAGATCCAGAATCTTTTCACCGGCCTCTTTTTGTTTTTCTTCTGGCAGAGTCTCATATAAAACCATTTCTCCATTGAACTCTATGTAATTTGCGATCTTCATTATTTTACTCATATTTCCATCCCCTTTCCTGTAAAATGTATGTGACACAGATTGTACCTGTTTCCAGGTATCTTCTCTTTTAAACATGGGAAAGAAGGGAACTCATTGATTAAAAATGAGACTAAACCTATTGGCGCAGCTTATGTCCGGGTAAGCACAAACGATCAGACTGAGCTTTCTCCTGCTGCGCAGCTTCGGGAGATTAAAAATGCGGCAAGTGCTGATGGCGTGCTGATCCCTGACGAGTACATTTTTATAGAAGAAAAAGGTATCAGCGGACGCAGGGCTGATAACCGAAAAGAGTTTCAGCGGATGATTTCCATTGCAAAAACAAATCCATCTCCTTTTCAATACCTCTATTTATGGAAATTTTCCCGTTTTGCACGGAATCAGGAAGAAAGCATGTTTTACAAAAGTGTACTTCGAAAAAAATGCGGAATCGCAATAAAAAGTGTTTCTGAACCGATCATGGAAGGAATGTTCGGACGTCTTATCGAGAGTATTATTGAATGGTTCGATGAATACTATTCCATTAACTTGTCCGGGGAAGTCACACGGGGAATGACGGAAAAAGCGCTGAGAAACGGCTACCAGGCCGCTCCCTGTCTTGGATACCGCGCTGTGGGGGAAGGAAAACCTTATATTATAGAAGAAAAGGAATATGAAGCCGTGGTATTTATTCATCAGTCTTTTTACAACGGGATGGATCTGGGTTCTATTGCAAATGAAGCAAACAATCGGGGGTATTGTACCAAACGGGGCAATTCATTTGACAGAAGAGCGGTAGAACGGATATTAAAAAATAAATTCTATGAAGGAACCGTTACCTGGAACAATATCTCGTTTCAGGGCTCTCATGAAACAAGGAAGGAAGTCACTTCTGTGTTTAAGGCAAACGAGCAGCGGCTGAAACAGGAATACAGACCCAGAAACCGCAGGGAGGTCTCTGCCTGCAGACATTGGGCTTCTGGACTTTTAGTCTGCGGCTATTGCGGAGCCAGCTTAGGGTATAATGCCGGTAGCAAAACCGGAAATCAGTCCGGCTATTTTCAGTGCTGGCGCTATACCAAAGGCCTTCATAAGGAATCCTGCTGTATCTCTGATAAGAAGGCGGAATCTCTCATTATTAAATCCTTACAACAGGTTACCGCAGGTGCAGCCAGTACCAGTGAATACACCAAAGGGACTGTATCAGGGCAATATCTGGAAAAGCAGCAGTTAGCATCTGCACTGGAAAAGCTCCGTGCCAGGAAAGGAAAAATTAAAGCAGCTTATGAAAATGGAATTGATGATCTGGAAGAATACCGTGCTGGGAAAGAACGTCTGTGTAAGACAGAAACACAGCTGGAAAACAAAATAAAATCCATTGAGGCAGCAGAAAGCACTATGGACTCCTACTGCGGAGATGCATCTTTCTTCAGAATGCGCAGCGTCTGCGATTTACTAACAGATGAGTCCGTCAGCAGTGAAGCCAAAGGAAGGGCACTGCGCAGTGTGGTAAAAAAGATTATTTATGATAAGAAATCCGGAGAAATGAAGTTTATTTATTATATACATTTGCCTTAAGGTCCACCATACTGGCTCATAATGAAGGTAGCGATTTTAGGATCAGGTGTTTTAATATTTACAGGATACTGCAACCTTTTCTCATATCTCCACATTAGCCGCACACTCCTTCCCATGGCCATGGATCATTTACCCATGACCAGTAGTTTTCGTCCATAACATGGTTTGACATTAACGGACCACAATACTCCTCATAGGCATGCTCAGCCTGCTCCCGCATATTTGCAACATAATGATAATAATTCAATGCATCCTGGTCACATGGATGGGTATCAAGATACAGAATTACATCGTCCATTGCAAAGCAGGACTGGAATATCTGCATTAATAACATATCGCAATCAACGTTACAATTTGCCATCACTTGCACCCTCCCATCAAAAATGGTTTAAATAAATCCGGGAAAATAGTTCCCATTTCAATTGCTGTATCTAAAGAATAAAGCTCCTGCCATCTCTGCCATGGAACATAGGCCATGGCAACTGGATACCGGTCAATGTTCTCAGCGCCTGAACATTCAGCAGGCTTTGAATCGGTATACATGCCAGGCGCCGCTCCCATGGGCATATTTGGTTTCATGCAGCATGGAGGCATATCCGGGTACATCCTCGGGCATGGAGGCATATCCGGACATCTCATCATTGCAGGAGAGACTGCATGTTCCGGACATTTCATTGGCTTGGATGGCATCTCCGGGCATCTCATTACTGCAGGAGAGACTGCATGTTCCGGACATTTCATTGGCTTGGATGGCATCTCCGGACATCTCATTACTGCAGGAGAGACTGCATGTTCCGGACATTTCATTACTGCAGGAGAGACTGCCTGTTCCGGGCATTTCATTCGGCACGGGGGCATCTCCGGACATTTCGTTACTGCGGGAGAAACTGCCTGTTCCGGGCATTTCATTCGGCACGGGGGCATCTCTGGACATTTCGTTACTGCGGGAGAGACTGCCTGTTCCGGGCATTTCATTCGGCACGGGGGCATCTCCGGACATTTCGTTACTGCGGGAGAAACTGCCTGTTCCGGGCATTTCATTCGGCACGGGGGCATCTCTGGACATTTCGTTACTGCGGGAGAGACTGCCTGTTCCGGGCATTTCATTCGGCACGGGGGCATCTCCGGGTATCTCATCACTGCAGGAGAGACTGCCTGTTCCGGACATTTCATTGGCTTTGGAGGCATCTCCGGACATCTCATCATTGCAGGAGAAACGCCCTGTTTCGGACATTTTACCGGCATTGGGCATACCGGTTTTTCCGGGCATCTCATTGGCGCAGAAGCTGCTGCCTTCTCCGGACATTTTACGGGCACCGGGCAGGGTGGAATATCCGGGCATTTCATGGATCCATAGTAAGATGGGCATCTGGATAAATCCTGCTGTTTCATTTGAATCGGCGCTGACGGGTTTTGTAAGTTCTTTGCAGGACCAGACCCCAGAGGCATATCTGGACGAATCACTGTACCCGGACATACGGACATATCAAGTTCCATTGGGGAAGACCAGTCGGAACACCGTTGTTTCGTATTACCATCCATAGGATGTTTGACTCCTTTCATACTTGAAAAGTTTCTAATATCAATCTATGAATGGAATACTCTGTTGTGCAGGATTAGAAGATATTTTTCCGTTTATTTCAAAAGAAGATCCATGACATGGACATTCCCAGCGTTTATCATGCCGGTTCCAGACTAAACGGCAGCCCATATGCGGACAGTTAACAGCGCCTTTTAAAACTCCGCCGGAAAGCCCCTTTACAGACTTAAGGCTGTGAGAGACCAGTGTACTGGCACCGGCCCTGATGTGATGCCTCCGTGGAGTAAAAACCTCATCGAAAGGAGTTTTCTTTCCCAGGATCTGCATGCTGAGTATTTTTGCCGCGGCCATGGAAGTGCTCATGCCCCATTTGCCGAATCCTGTCGCCACATACCAGTCAGGCTTGAAAACGGAATAAGTGCCTATATAGGGGATTCCATCAAGAGTCATGCAGTCCTGGGCAGACCATTTTCTAAGTTCCTCTGCCTCGGGGAACAGATGCTTTGCTGTCTGCTCCATGACCGTATATGGATTTTCCTTTGGAATGCTTCCGGTTCTGTGGCTTCCATATCCCACAAGCAGCTTATCTCCTGCATTCCGGAAGGAATAGGATTTGGAATCAACTCCCAGATACATCCCGTGGACAGATGGAGCGGAACCCAATTCCATTACATAGCTTTTCTCCTGATACATTTTTGCAAAATAAAATCCTGGAACATTGATAAATGGATAATGAGTTGCAAATACCACCTTCTCCGCTTTGACCACTCCCCGGTCAGTCACAACCTCGTGTCCTTGAACCTTCAAAACTCTGGTCCGTTCATAAATTGGAAGTCCGGAGGAAATGTCTCTTAAAAATTCCAGAGGATGGAACTGCGCCTGACCCGTAAACCGGACTGCTCCGAAAACCGGAAAAGGAAGCCTGGTTTCCCTTACAAATGATGCCGGAAGGCCAAGCCGCTTTGCACATTCCGCTTCTTTTAAGAGTTTTTCTGATTCCTGTACAGAATAAAGATAGGCATCTGTTTCTTCATAATGACACCGAATGCCATATTGTCTGATCAGCTTCCCATACTCTTCTACTGCCAGCTGATTGGCTCTTCCGTAAAGTCTTGCGGTTTCTTCTCCCACTGTTTTTACCAGTTTACCATAGATCAGATTATGCTGGGACGTGATCTTTGCGGTGGTATTTCCAGTCTGTCCGCTCCCGATCCGGTCTGCCTCAAGTACCACCACATGAACACCATGCCTCTGTAAATAAAAAGCAGTTAAAATACCTGCCATACCTGCCCCAATCACTACCACTTCTGTCCGCCTGTTTCCAGGCAGAGGATTTCTCCCCGGTATGCGGGCTGTTTCTGTCCATATTGAATTCATTGTTTTTCACCTCTGTTATTTGTCTTTCCGCCTCTGTATCTGTCTGCATATTTCCTATTATTCTCACAATTATAAGAAGTAATGCCTTTTTTCCTGTTTCCAATTATTTCTTGCTTTCCTGCCTTATATATAATAAAATAATACCAGACAGCCAAGAACAGGAGGCAATCCCAATGCACTGGTTTCAAAAAAAAGAAATTAAAATTTCTGACGGCAATCAGGCGCTTAAACCTGAACAGAATCGTGATTTTACGGTTAAACTGGAACGAGATGCCTGTTTAAAGCATCTCAGTCATGCACTCGGTTCAAATGAACGGGGTGTTGTTTTAAAACTATATATAGAGAATTTTAAACAGCTCAACCAGTTGTTGGGCTACGAATACTGCGAAAATCTCCTGAATCAGATTCTTGCCTATTTGAAGGAAGCCTGCGGGAACTATGTTTATCATTATATCGGTGTGGAATATATGATTATCTTAGACCATCTTTCCAAGGGACAGGCCATGTCCCTGGCGGAAGAGATCGCGGGCAGATTTGATCATGCATGGAAGATCGACGGTACAGACTGCTTATGTTCTGTGCAGATGGGACTGTGTGCCTATCCTGGTCATGCAGATACCTCTGAACAGATGCTCAAGTGCCTGGATCTGGCAGTGACAAGAGCCGGTGAGGGCGGTCCAAATCAGGCAGTGATTTTTGACAGCACCTTACAGAACCAGCTTTTACGGCGCCAGTCCATCGCTCTGTATTTAAAAACGGCCCTTGAAAAAGAAGAAGTGGAGATCCTTTACCGCCCCACCTTCTCCACTGAGACGGGTACATTTACCAGAGCAGAACTATCCATGCGTGTTTTTATTAAGGGGCTGGGATTAATCGGAGCCGGAGAATTTATGTCTGTGGCA
This sequence comes from uncultured Clostridium sp., assembly GCA_963523075.1. GTDB lineage: Bacteria > Bacillota > Clostridia > Lachnospirales > Lachnospiraceae > Lacrimispora. Next base: position 466,203 of record CAURBW010000001.1, on the reverse strand, counting down.
GAGGATTCCGGACAGATCCGCGCTTTGCTTTATTATGCCCTGGAAAAGGTCTGCCAGTGCATCAGGCAGGCGGAAGATTCCGGCTGTAATTTTGTATCCATAACACTTCCTGTATCTCCTGTTCTTTTTTTGCAGGAGGACTTTATTGACGAGGTTGCACGGGTTATGAATGCTTATCATGTTCCACAGGGAAAGCTCGCTTTAGAACTGAAAGAAAGCGCACTGACTATGGGATATTTAAGCTTCAACATCATGCTTCAGAAGCTGGCAGATATGGGAGTGGAACTGATACTGAGTGAATTCGGCTCCGGATGTTCCAGTATTTCAGCCAGCCTCGATCTTCCCGTTCACACAGTGAAGTTCGAGCGCCTCTTTATCTGGCAGCTGGAAACGAATGAGAAATCCAGACATATCATACAGGGACTGATTCGGATTGCGAATGATCTCCATCTGTCCATAATTGCAGAAGGCGTGGAAACGGAAAACCAGGTCTCAGTCTTAAAAACAGCCGGATGCAGCTGCCAGCAGGGCTTTTATTATTCTCCTGCGTTAAAGCAGGAAAATATGATCCGGATTCTTGGTAAGAACAGGGAGGAATCCGCTTCTTACCTTTCTGAGTAATAAATATTGGGGGATGAAAAAAGCGTTTTCGGTCAAAAGAGCCGAAAACGCTTTTACATCTGCTTAGTTACTTACTATAGTCCTGACCTTGATCTCGTCGGACTTTTTCACTTCCTGAGACTTCTTGTAAAAGTAGCGTATGATATCCTTACGGGTCACTAACCCAATAAAATTCTTCTGATCATCCACCACCGGTACAAAATTCTGGTTCAGAGCCATATCAACCAAGTCTTCCATCGTGGAGTCTGCAAAAACAGGGCGGTTATCCGATCTTCTGTCAATTGCGGCTACCGTCACATTCTCCGCTTCCTTCAGACTTAAATTGAATTTATTCTTTATTCCCCAGAGCATGTCCCCTTCGGTTATAGTTCCAACATATTTACCGTTCCTGTTGATTACAGGTATGGCGGAGTATTTGTGATACTCCATCTTCTCCAGCGCCTGACGCAGAGAATCATCTTCATAAATATAAGCCACTTCATTCTTAGGTGTTAAAAAAAACAATATGTTCATAGCCACACTCCCCGTTTGATGTACGGATTTAGTATAGCAGATGACTCTTAATGACGTATGAACAAATTATTATTTTTTTATAACTTTTTCCTAATATTTCCTGAGTATGATCATTGCATATAGTCAAGAGGATCAACGGCTTTGTCTTCGTGGGTCAATTCAAAGAATATGTTGGCTCCTTCTACGGAATAATACTTTGTGGGTTCTGCAATATAACCCAGTACCTGGCCTTCTTTCACATATTCATTGGCTGTTACTTTCAGTTCTTTTAACTGACCGCAGACAGCAGTGTACTTGTTGCCCATGTTTAAAATAACGTAGTTGCCAATTTCTTCATTGGAACCAATTTCCTGCACTTTTGCATTGGCAGGTGCGACTACCGGTGTACTTACATCTCCCTGAATTACCACACCCGGATTGCATTTATACTGATCCAGTGTTGGGAAGTAGATGGTTGTATCCATGCTGTAGTCCAAAATAACATTTCCGCGTACCGGCCAGGTCATTCTGGTGGAGTCGTTAAAATTAAGTACCAGTGACTTAGCGGCATTTTTGTCTGCTGCGGCTTTTGCTGCCTGTGTTTCTTTTTCGGCTGTGGCTTTGGCTGAATCAACAGCCTGCATTTCATCTTCAACATCTTTTGTCGCATTGGAATCTCCTGCAACAGCTACCTGTGTATCCTGGGGGACTGATTCTTCAACAATCATATCGCTCTGATCCGGTACTTTCAGATAAGGGCTTTCTCCTCCACCATTTCCTCTTTGAACGGTAATGACTCCTGCTGCAGCTACTATAGTCAGCAGGCCTAGAACCAACAGGACAAGGAATACTTTATCCTTGAACAATTGACTTATTTTTTCCTTCACGTTTATCACCTCGATAATATTCTTACCAAGAGTGAAAGAGTTATTCAGATTTCAAAACAATATTTTTATAAAAATAAGCAAGAATTTTTTCAGCCGTCCATCCTTCCTCACTTTTGCATTTCGCCCCGTACTGGCTGAAGCCGTATCCATGTCCGATTCCCCGGCAGACAGCTCTCACTCCGCCTTCATAATCCTCAAATTCATAGGAAGGAGAAGGCAATGAAAGAGCATACTGAACTTCTTCTCCGGTGAACGTGCGGGTGCCGATCTGAATTTGTACCACATACCCGGAATCATCTCTTTGAGCAATCTGAATGCTTTGGGGAATCTGATCTGCCTTTACAGGACCATCTCCTGAAATCTTATTGATTTTATCCGCAAAATCTTCTTTACTGAACTGGACAATTGTTAAAAATCCCTCTGCTTCCACATCTTTTTTGCATTCTACCGGCTGTAAGTATGGATGATTTTCATCTCCCGCCCTTGTCATTCCGCTGCTGGCACGGTGAAACAGCGGCTCAATTAAGTTTCCGTCGCAGGTGATAACAGTGCCTGCAGTAGAACGCACCGCCTCCTCAACCGCCTGATAGCTGGTGACAAAGGCTTCGCTTCCCCACATCTTCTCCATCTGCTTCTGCTCTAAATATTCCATACGAAGATCGGATTCCTTCACTTCCTTCTGACCGTTCATTTTTCCGTAAATATAGGTCCGTGCTATAATTGCCTGGGACCGGAGCGCTTCTTTACCGTAATCAGCCGGCATCTGCTTTGCTACCACCCCCGGAAGATATTCCTCAACATCCATGGCAGTCTCCCCGCCCTTTCTGTCCAGTATCACGCGTTTTCCGCTGGGTGTCATGGGCATTTCTTTTTTCTCCTCCACTTTCCCCGTCCATGCCAGAGTAATGATATATGGAAATAAAAATGCCAGTATGCATGCCATTAAAATCTTCTTTCCCATGTTCCCTCCGCCTTTCCTCAAGTCTCAAATCCTTGTTCAATATATGCGAAAAAGCGCCCCGGAATCACTTCCGGAACGCTTTTCCTGAAACGTTCATTTATTCTATAGTTCTACTTTTACCTTTTCTAAATGCCAGATATCCCTTACATATTCAAGAATCGTACGGTCTGAGGTAAATTTACCGCTGTTTGCTACATTTAAAATGGCCGCTTTTGCCCACCAGGACTCATCCCTGTATGCCTGATCGATCCGCTTCTGGGCTTCCCCATAAGAAGGAAGATCTTTTAAGATAAAATACGTATCGGCCCGGTCACTGCTCATGGTATTAAGCAGGGAATTATAAATATCACGGAACAGCTCCGGATCCTGGGGCGAATAATAACCGTTTATCAGCTGCATTAAAACTCTGCGGATCTCATAATTATCGTTGAAAATCTCCATGGGATCGTATCCGCCTTCCCGCTCGTAACGGATCACCTCATCGGAAGTCATGCCGAAGATAAATGCATTCTCCGCACCCACTTCCTCAACGATCTCCACATTGGCGCCATCCATGGTTCCAAGAGTCAAAGCACCGTTTAACATGAATTTCATGTTGCCGGTTCCGGAGGCCTCCTTGCTGGCTGTGGAAATCTGCTCACTGACATCCGCCGCAGCAAAGATGATTTCTGCATTGGACACCTTGTAGTCTTCAATAAATACAACCTTTATTTTTCCGCCGATGCTTCTGTCGTGGTTGATCACCTCTGCCACGGAATTGATCAGCTTGATGGTCAGCTTTGCCCGGCGGTATCCGGCAGCAGCCTTGGCTCCGAAGATAAATGTCCGGGGAACCATATCTAAATTGGGATTATCCTTCAGCTGATTATACAGATACATCACATGAAGAATATTCATCAGCTGGCGTTTATACTCGTGAAGACGCTTCACCTGTACATCAAATATGGATCTGGGATCGACCTCTATGCCGTTATGTTCCTTAATATATTTTGCCAGACGGACCTTGTTCTGGTATTTAATATCCATAAATTCCTGCTGACACTTTGGATCATCTGCATAAACAGCCAGGCGGTGGATATGAGGCAGATTGGTGATCCATTCATTTCCTATTTTCTTCGTCACCCATTCTGACAAAAGAGGATTCCCATGTAAGAGAAAACGCCTCTGGGTGATACCGTTGGTCTTGTTATTAAATTTCTCCGGCATCATCTCATAGAAATCCTTCAGTTCCTGATTCTTTAAGATTTCCGTATGAAGTCTGGCTACACCGTTAACAGAAAAGCCTCCCACAATGGCAAGATTGGCCATCCGCACCTGACCGTCATAAACAATGGCCATTTTGCGAACCTTATCCTGATTTCCCGGATACATCTCGCCGATCTTTTGCTGAAAACGGCGGTTGATCTCTTCCACGATCTGATAGATTCTTGGAAGGAGCCTGGAAAACAGCTCGATGGGCCATTTCTCCAGAGCCTCTGACATAATGGTGTGATTGGTATAGGCACAGGTTTTCGTGGTGATGTCCCAGGCTTCATCCCAGGTTAACCCATAATCATCAAGGAGAATCCGCATCAGCTCCGGAACTGCCACCGTTGGATGGGTATCGTTTAACTGAAATACGTTTTTCTCATAGAATTTATGAATGTCATCGTGGTTTTCCATATACTTTAAGACTGCTCTCTGCACACTGGCAGAGATAAAGAAGTACTGCTGCTTTAAGCGCAGCTCCTTGCCTGCATAATGGTTGTCATTGGGATAGAGGACTTCAACAATGGTTTTTGCCAGGTTCTCCTGCTCCACTGCTTTTTGATAGTCCCCTTTATCAAAAGAATCCAGGCTGAAGGTGTTAATAGCCTGTGCATCCCAGATGCGCAGAGTATTTACCACATTATTGCCATATCCTATAATGGGCATGTCGTATGGAACTGCAAGGACGGACTGATAGCCCTCCTGTACAAAACGTTCCTTTCCATTCTCACGAACTACCTTTACATATCCCCCGAACTTGACTTCTGTGGCATACTCTGCCCTGCGGATTTCGAAGGGATAACCGTTTTTCAGCCAGTCATCAGGAATCTCAACCTGATAACCGTTCTCGATTTTCTGTTTGAACATACCGTAACGATAGCGGATTCCGCAGCCGTAAGCCGGATAACCCAGTGTCGCCAGTGAATCAAGAAAGCATGCCGCAAGGCGGCCAAGCCCTCCGTTTCCAAGAGCCGGATCCGGCTCCTGGTCTTCAATTGCATTCAAGTCAAACCCAAGTTCCTCTAACACTTCCTTCACATCCGGCTGTGCCATGAAACTTATGATGCTGTTGCCCAGAGCACGGCCCATTAAAAACTCCATGGACAGGTAATACAGGGTTTTTACGTCCTGCTTCTCGTACTCTTTGTGGGTTGCGATCCATTCGTCTATGATCACATCCTTTACTGCATAGGCGACTGCCTGGTACATCTGCTCTTTCGTTGCCTCATCTACTGTCTTACGAAACACGTTCTTCATATTAAACAAGACACTCTTTTTAAAGGTTTCCTTATCAAATCCCATGCTCATTCCACAAGACCTCCTGACTGTTTACTGGATCTTCTCCACGCCTAAGGTTACATTCTCGCCGTTAATATTCCATTCTTTCACATAGCCGGCCGCTTTGTTTAATATGATATCGTCTGCAAGGACCTCGTTCTTAACGTCATTCTCATGAGCCTTTAAAATACTCTCGATTTTCTCATTGTCTTTGCTGTATACCGTGATATGGTCAACAACCTCAAAACCGGCTTCCTTACGCATGGTCTGGATCTTACTGATCAGCTCGCGGACAAATCCTTCTGCTAAAAGCTCCGGAGTTAAATTGGTATCCAGAACAACGGTAATGCTGTTGTCTCCCTCTGATACATATCCTTCCGTCTGAGCTGTGTCAATGAGTAAATCCTCTTTGGTAAGAACCACTTCTGTTCCATTAAAATCAAAGGTAAGAGCACCTTTTTCATTCAGGGTATCCATAGCCTCATTGCCATTAATTTCTGCCAGGGCATTTTTAATGCTGCCTAACTGCTTTCCGTACTTCGGACCAACGGTCTTTAACTGAGGTTTAAAGCTGTAGGAAGTGAAGTCTCTTACATCATCTTTAAATACAACTGTTTTCACATTCAGCTCTTCTTCAATGATTTCCTGATAAAACCCAGGAAGGGCATGAGGAGCTTTTACAAACATCTGGCCGATTGGCTGGCGGTTCTTGATATTTGCAGTATTTCTGGCTGCACGGCCCATGACTACGATTTTCAAAACTTCATCCATATCTTCTTCTAACTGTTTGTCGATGAAGGTCTCTCTGGCCACAGGATAGTCGCACAGATGAATGCTTTCCGGTGCAGAGGAATCCACACTGCAAACCAGATTCTGATAAATCTGTTCTGTCATAAACGGAATAAGTGGAGCAGCAATCTTGCTTACATCCACAAGGGCAGTATAAAGGGTCATATAGGCATTGATCTTATCCTGCTCCATCCCCTTTGCCCAGAAACGCTCTCTGCTTCTGCGCACATACCAGTTGCTCATATCATCTACAAATTCCTGAAGCGCTCTTGCTGATTCCGGGATCTGATAATTGCCAAGACAGGAATCCACCTGTTTTATTAATGTGTTTAACTTGGATAACAGCCATTTATCCATAACCGGCAGTTTCTCATAATCCAGTTTGTATTTTGTGGGGTCAAATTCATCAATATTCCCGTAGAGAACAAAGAATGCATAAGTATTCCACAAAGTACCCATGAATTTGCGCTGTCCTTCCATGACCGCTTTTCCATGGAACCGGTTCGGAAGCCAGGGAGCGCTGTTCACGTAGAAATACCAGCGGATGGCATCGGCTCCGTATGTCTCCAGTGCTTCAAACGGATCTACTGCATTGCCCTTGGACTTGCTCATCTTCTGTCCGTTTTCATCCTGCACATGACCAAGTACGATAACATTCTTATATGGTGCCTGATTGAAAATCAGAGTTGAGATGGCAAGAAGGGAATAAAACCAGCCTCTTGTCTGATCCACCGCTTCTGAAATAAAATCGGCTGGGAACTGTTTCTCAAATAAATCCTTGTTTTCAAACGGATAGTGATGCTGCGCAAATGGCATGGATCCGGAATCGAACCAGCAGTCAATTACCTCCGGCACACGCTTCATCTGTTTCCCGCACTTTGGACAGGCAATGGTAACTGCGTCAATATATGGACGGTGAAGCTCAATCTCATCCGGACAGTTGTCAGACAAACTCTTTAATTCTTCGATGCTGCCGATGGAATGCTGATGACCGCACTCACATTCCCAAACATTTAAAGGAGTTCCCCAGTAACGGTTTCTGCTGACGCCCCAGTCCTGAACATTCTCCAGCCAGTCGCCGAAACGGCCTTTTCCAATGCTTTCAGGGATCCAGTTAATGGTATTGTTGTTGCGGATTAAATCGTCTTTTACATCCGTCATCTTGATAAACCAGGATTCTCTTGCATAGTAGATAAGAGGAGTATCACATCTCCAGCAGTGAGGATAGCTGTGTTCAAATACAGGAGCGGAGAACAACAGCCCTTTCTCATCCAAGTCTGCTAAAATCAGCGGATCCGCTTTCTTGCAGAACGTACCTGCCCATTTGGTTTCTTCTGTCATTTCTCCCGCGCCGTTTACCAGCTGAACGAAAGGAAGATCGTATTTTTTTCCAACCTTGGAGTCATCTTCACCGAAAGCAGGTGCAATATGAACAACACCGGTACCGTCTGTTAAGGTAACGTAATTGTCACAGGTAACATAGAATGCCTTCTTGTTTGGTTTTACAAAATCAAAGAGGGGCTCATATTCTTTAAATTCCAGATCCTTACCCACAAACTTCTCTAAAACCTTAAAATCTTCTCCCAATACCTTCTCACAGAGAGCCTCTGCCATATAATAGGTATAATCACCAGATTGAACCTTAACATAGGTTTCAGACGGATTGACACAAAGTCCCACGTTGGAAGGAAGCGTCCATGGAGTTGTGGTCCATGCAAGAATATAGGCATCTTCATTTTTCACTTTAAATCTTACAATTGCGGAACGCTCTTTTACATCTTTATACCCCTGTGCAACCTCATGGCTGGATAAAGGAGTTCCGCAGCGCGGGCAATAGGGAACGATTTTAAAGCCTTTGTATAAAAGCCCTTTCTCCCAGATCTGCTTTAATGCCCACCATTCGGATTCTATAAAATTGTTATCATAGGTAACATAGGGATCGTCCATGTCTGCCCAGAAACCCACTGTTTTTGAAAAATCTTCCCACATGCCTTTGTACTGCCAGACACTTTCCTTGCAGTATTTGATAAATGGTTCCAGACCATATTCCTCAATCTGCTCCTTGCCGTCAAGTCCCAGCTTCTTTTCAACTTCCAGCTCTACCGGCAGTCCGTGGGTATCCCAGCCTGCTTTACGGGGAACATCATATCCTTTCATGGTCCGGTATCTGGGAATCATATCCTTAATAACACGGGTTAAAACGTGACCGATATGGGGCTTTCCATTGGCGGTAGGCGGTCCGTCATAGAAGGTATAGGTTTCTGCTTCCTTCCGGTTATCCATACTCTTCTGGAACACGTCATGTTCTTCCCAAAACTTTTCAATTTCCTTTTCTCTCTCCACAAAATTTAAATCTGTAGGGACTTTTCTGTACATCTTTATAACCTCCATTTAAATTTTTAATCAAAAAAACCTCCATCCTGTAATCAGGACGAAGGCTGCTCTCATTCTTCGTTATACCACCTAATACCGCATACGATCATATGCTGTTCTTTAACGCAGAAGCTACGTCCTGACCTACTAAATGTATTCAGCCGGAAACTCCGGAGTGATGTTCGAATCCATAATACTCTCACCAGGTTTCCACCCTCCCCGGCTCTCTGTAGATTTCACATGGTTCTACTGTCTCCATCAAAGTCTTTCTTCTTATTATAAGGAGGTTAACACCTTATATGTCTACTAATTATAGGGATCAAAAAAAGAAATGTCAAGGTTATTTTTGTATTCCGCTAAAGGAGCCATTGCTCCATATGTGATATAATCACATATTTTGCAACGGCCCCATCCTGCATTATGAAAGTACCAATAAAAATGCCGCTGCCAGGACCCCGCATCTGATAAGATTTCCCATGTAATAGAAATGAACCGCAGTCAGTGCCAGACAGCCTGCATTGGCAAGGATCAGAATACATCTTGCTTTTCTTCTGAAATGTACCACTTCTGTTTGATCCAGTCTTTTATTTTCATTATCTGCCGGACTCTTAAAAAATATAACCGCATCAGATAAGGCGAATGCTCCCCACCAGAGGACTGGGGCGATTTCAGCTTTTGATACGAAAAGAATTATGGCTATATAGCAACAGGAAAATATGTAACATCCCATTTTAGTCTTCGCATGATAACCGCCTGCACTTCTTCTAAGCGGTATAAGGATACAGCCAATGACGATTAATTCCGGCACCATCTTAAAGCAGGCAGCAATGCATAAATAGGAAATACAGTGGATCAGTTTTAAAGCCAGACACTCTATTCCGAATTTATATAGATCTGCTTCTTTAGCGGTGATAATTTCATTGGATACCAGTTTTTCTACAAATGTTTCTTCCCATCTTATCATCTGGATTTTCACCCTAGAATTTTCTTAACTTTTTCGCATCATCTGGTAATTTAGGCTGGTAACCGATAAAAAAGCAGGAACTGTTAACCTCTGTTTTCGCAGAATTTAAAATTGCTTTTGATGCAATTTTAAATGATAATTTTTTCAATTCAGATCTCATAGGAATGCCTTCTTTCTATTCTTTTATTTTTATTACTATATGACTGGTTTTTCTGTATTATACAGTGATTAAGACCGTTACACGATTTTATACATGAATAACCTTTAAATCCGGGGATACGTTCAGATGGGCTTCTGTTGCATTCTGGACATCTTCTACTGTCAGACCCGGGGCAATTTCCTTTAACAGCAGCCCCTTGTCCGGAACCACATCAATCACAGCCATATCGGTGACAATGGTTTTCACTACATTCACTGCAGTCAGAGGCAGTTTACATTTCTTCAGTATTTTCGGAGCCCCGTCTTTGCTTACATGTTCCATGGCTAAAATCACCTTTTTCGCTCCGACCACCAGGTCCATAGCTCCTCCCATTCCAGGTACTTTTTTGCCTGGAATCATCCAGTTCGCCACGTCACCTTTCTCATCAACCTCCAGCGCCCCCAAAACTGTGACATCTACGTGGCCTCCGCGGATAATGCAGAATGAAAACGAGCTGTCGAAATAGCTTGCGCCTTTTACGGTTGTAACGTAGTTTCCTCCTGCGTCAATGCAGTCAAGGGTTTCCTCCTGCTGATCTGCATTTGGGCCCACACCCAGAATTCCATTTTCAGCCTGCAGCATAATATGTATATTGTCCGGAATGTAGTTTGCGACCATTGTAGGCATCCCGACTCCAAGATTTACAACATCCCCGTCTTTTAGTTCCTTCGCAATTCTTCTTACAATCGATTCTCTCTTATTCATAATTACTGGCCCACCTTTACAATTTTATCTATAAAAATTCCGGGAACAGTCACGTCATTGGGATCAATTTCCCCCGCCTTTACGTATTCATCCACCTCTGCGATGACGTAGTCCGCGGCGGTAGCCATAACGACATTAAAGTTGCGGGAGGAGCCGTTAATAATAAGATTTCCTGTTTCATCCGCTTTTTGGGCTTTGATAAATGCCACATTTGCCTTGAGCGGCATTTCAAGCAGATAATTTTTCTCGCCAATCTCTATTTTTCTCTTTCCTTCTTCTACTACTGTACCTAAGCCAACCGGTGTTAAAACCCCTCCCAGACCGGCGCCGCCTGCACGTATTTTTTCAGCAAGAGTCCCCTGGGGAAACAGCTGGACTTTTGCTTCTCCAGTCATGAGAAGTCTTCCGGTTTCCGGATTGGAACCGATGTAGGAGGCAAAAATCCGCTTTACTCTTCCGCTCTTTATCAGTTGATAGATGGAAAGCTCCTTTGTTCCGGTATCATTGGATATAATGGCAAGGTCACTGGCCGTACTGGTATTTAAAAGTGCATTCACCAGTTTTTCAGGGTGACCTCCTGCCAGAAATCCCCCGATCATAACAGTGTCCCCATCCTTGACTTTCTTCACCGCTTCCCCGGCTGATATTAATTTGTTCATATATGATCATCTCCTTTTTCATTCACTCAGGTAATCATGGATAACGCGTCCATAAGGTAAGGTTAAATCTGAGATTATATGTGTTCCGCCCATGCAGGCTCTAATGGGTAAATCTGCCACTGGCGCATTGACATGGGGAATCAAATGAAGTCTTGCAGGCCCGGACCATGCCTCCTTAATCAGAATGTCCTCCAGATTGTAAGCCACCAGCTGGGCAATCTTTGGACTGCCGTCTGCATCCGGAATCAGCTTTAAATTAACCTGCATTTTTCCCAGATTCTGTGCTACTGCTTTTTTATCAAGAATATTGTATTTAAAAGGCATCGTTCCCATTGCCACAAGGATGTTATTATAAATTAAGGTGCCGGTTAATGTCTCGGTATCCTCAACTCTGAGGCGGGGCTGTCCCCACTTCTTTGGAAATCCCCAGATTTCCCGTCCTGCAAGAATGGCTGGACCATTATTTAAATACATTTGTGCAGTAAAATTACAGGACTCTCCATTGAATGTACAGGGAATTACAATCCCGCTTTCTTCATAAGCTCCCAGACCTGAGGAATCAGGCATCTTGATCCATTCGTATAAAACAAGATTGCTTCCATCCGGTTTCAGCGGTTCCGGCACCGCCTCTTTAATCAGATCCGGATCTGATTCATAGCTGACTGTAAAATACTCCCTGTTTATAAAGCGGCATGGAGGGCGTCCATAACTGGCGCTTGCTGCAGGCATGGACTGCAGGGAAATAATCGTTTCTGATTTCATAAGCATCATCCTTTCTATGTAAAAATAGTTTATAAGTAAGCATTCTCAACCAGCATGGCAATTCCCATACCTCCGCCGATGCACAGCGATGCCACACCGAAATGGGCAGATCTGCGCACCATCTCATGGACCAGAGTGACCAGTATCCGGGCACCGCTTGCTCCAAGAGGGTGTCCGAGGGCAATTGCCCCGCCATTAACATTCACCTTTGATTTGTCAACACCAAGCTCCTTTGTTACTGCTACAGACTGTGCCGCAAACGCTTCATTTAACTCCAGTAAATCTATATCATGAATGGTTAATCCCTGCTTTTTCAGAAGTGCGGAAACTGCCTTCACCGGTCCAATCCCCATATATGCAGGATCAACGCCCACCAGCGAATAACCTTTGATATAAGCCATTGGTTTTAAATCATACTCTCTGCATTTATCTTCTGATGCAACAAGCATAGCTGCCGCACCATCACTGATCGGGGAAGCATTTCCGGCAGTGACTGTTCCGTCTGTTTTAAATACAGTTCTTAACCCTGAAAGCTTTTCTATAGTGGTATCTGCTTTGATGTGTTCATCTTCTGAAAAGCAGATTTCTTCCTTCTTCTTTTTGACCGTCACCGGGACAATCTGATTATTAAAAATCTTTGCTGTTTTTGCTTCTGCTGCCTTCATATGGCTGTTATAGGAAAACTCATCCTGCTCTTTCCTGGTCACCTTGTATTTTTCTGCTATATTTTCTGCTGTAATTCCCATATGATAATGATTGATGGCACATGTGAGAGCATCCGTAACCAGACTGTCCACCAGCTCTCCATTTCCCATTCGGTAACCGTTTCTTGCTTTCTTCAGAAGATAAGGTGCATTTGACATACTCTCCATTCCACCGGCTAAAATGATGCTGTTTTGTTCCGCCAGAATTGAATCGTAAGCCAGTGCAACCGTATGAAGCCCGGAGCCGCAGACTGTGTTCACGGTAGATGCAGGTATCTCAACCGGAATACCGGCATTTAATGCGGCCTGTCTGGCAGGGTTTTGTCCAATTCCTGCCTGAAGCACATTACCCAGATATACTGCATCAATAAGAGAGCCCTCCAATTTACTTTGATCAAGGCAGGACTTAGTGACAGCTGTTCCCAATTCAGAAGCACTTAAGGTTGAAAGAGTACCGTTAAAGGAACCGACAGCAGTTCTTACAGGGTTTATTAAAGCTATTTTTTTCATATTATTTGCTCCTTTCTGTTCTCATTTCTTGTTTACAGCCACATTCTCCTACTTCTTATTTTGATTTTCAACAAAAGTCGCACAACTTACAGTTTTTATGTATAATCTACAAATTTTTGAGTGTTTCAAGAATGAAACACTCATAGCAAATAAATATCTGGCAGCAAAAAAAAAGCACTCGGAAATGGTTTTTATAAACCAGTCAGGGCACTTTCTTTTCAGCAGATGATATAATTTTTAGTTAAAAATAATTTTACAGGAGAATATCCTTTTTTCTTCCTCCAAAACCATACTTCCATTATACTTTTTAATCACATTTTCCACATTCAAAAGACCAATTCCATGATTTTTTCCTTTCTTTGATACCGGCTTGCCATGATGCCACTTTTCAATGGGAGCAGTGCTGTTTGTAATATTTATAACTGTAAAATCATTATATTTATCAAGCTTCATTTTGATAAATCTGTCCTGGGGTACCATATCACATGCATCGATGGCGTTGTCCAGCAGATTTCCAAATATTGTGGTCACTTCAATTGGCTCCATAAAGGAAAGATCAACAATGCCTATTTCCAGATTGAAATTTATTTTATGGTAGATGGCAATTCTCTTTTTATCATTTAATATCACATTTAAAATAGGATTATTGGTATAATCCTCCAGAGACAGCGGAATCAGCATTTTGCCTATTTCCTGAGCATAAGTAAGCGCTGTTTTATGTTCACTTGCCTGATACATCACCTCGATCATATTCAGATGCTTATCCACATCATGCAGTATTTTAATAGACTCATTGTACTTTTCTTTCTGCTCTTCATAAAATTCATACTGCAGCAAAGACTGCTGCTCCAACAATCTTAATTTTACTTTTAGCTGGTTGTTTTCCTCTACAAACCTTGCCAGATATAAAAAATACAGATCTGCAAATAAGATACATCCTATATTAATGAGTATCAGTATGTGTTCTGTTTTACTTGTTATTTTCGGGATTACCACAATGATTACGGCTAAATTGGCCATACTGAACAATATAATAATTATTTGTATTAAGCATTGGGTATTGGTATACTTTATGGTAAAATCCTCCCGCCAGAGTCTCGTGATGACCAGATAATAAAAAATAAGGACAACTAACTTTGAAAAAGTTAGTTCCATACTTTTGATCATAATTGGCTGAATGTTGTGAATCTGAAACTTCAGAAGTATGTATTCCAGCATTTCCACGCCCACAGTTTCGCATACTGACAATATTAAGATCAAAACCGGTACTTCAAAGATCCGGTATATTATTTTTTTGTTGTTATTTCGGTATAAAATATTATTTATAAAACTAAACAGTACAATCCAGATCACTATATTAAGGACTGGCTGCCCCAATTCATTTATCATTACAACGATAAGAAATGCCGCTGTTTTCAATAACTTGTAAAAAAAGCGGTTATTAAATTTCGGTTCATTTCTTTCTTCTATAAATTGAAATAGAATAATGATATTAATCATACATGAAATGAAGGTTCCGAATATAAGAATCATATTATTTTCCATTTTTTCTCCTATACATTACTCTGTATGAATTTATTCAGCTTTTTCCTGAAATCCGCCGATTTTTTCTGGGAAACAGGAAGTTTATCATTATTATTTAATAAAACTTCGTAACCTTTAATATTTTTAATATGTCTCAAATTCACCAGTACGCTTTGATGACAGGCTTCAAAATTGTACTTTTGCATCCTTTCTATTAAATTTTTCATTTTATCTATAAAAAAATATTCTTCATTTTCTAGTTTTATTTTTATTTTTCTATTTATATATTCAAAGTAAAAAATATCATTTACTTCAAAACTTTTTATTCTGCTTTCTAATTCTCCTGCTTCTGTGACTTCTAAAATCTCAAAATTTACAACCTCAATTTTACCATGTTCTTCCTGAATATATTGTATAATTTCCTGAAGCTGACGTTCCACATTATTCTTTGTAACAGGTTTTTCCAAAAAAGCAAATGCATGGACATAATTGACGGCTTGTCTGCAAAATTGTTTATAACTAGTCGTATAGATGACTTTAACATTCCTGTTCATTTCCCATATCGTCTTACCAACCTGAATTCCATTCATTCCGGTTAATGCAATATCAAGAAATAACAAATCAAATTTTCCCTCAAAACCAAGTAACTCTTCTCCTGACTTAAAAGTATTTATCTGAAATGGAATAGATCCGGATTTCATATAACTTTTAACAAATTTCGCAATTCTGGCTGAATCTTTTTTATTATCATCACAAATGGCGATAAAAAGCATTAAAACCCTCCTCTTCTGTTTTTTTTACATTATGGTACTAAAACGCCTTCATTCTATATCCTTTTCCTGCCCATTACAACCCAACTGCCAAAATTGTACATACTGAGTACTAATATTTGCACATTTACCTCTGAATCGCGGCCCCAATAAAGCAAAAACAGAGCGGGTACCGAATCCTTTCCTCAATTCGATACCCGCTCTACACGTTTTCATCCATTCGTTACTTTATACCTCTCTTTAGATTTTTGATGGTGCTTCTCTGGATGATTCTCTATATGAACTTGTTTTCGCTCCCCTTGCTGATCCCTTCTGCAATATCAATTATTCTGCATCTTATTTTCATTCTTCTATCTTGTCATGGAACCATCGGGTTTAAATCACTGGTACAACCAGCGAGTATTCTTAATATAGTCCTGACCAATCATAGGCACATCAATGAATTGCCGGATCGTTCTGCCATGTTCCACGTCGGTTAATCTCTGGAATCGTCTGGCTGATTATTATGTGGGGAAACGTCTTATCTTTTGCCTGAGCACTTTGTCAGTCAACAGGCGAAACAACTGTTTTTGGTGGAATCGACCTCCTTTGGCTCTGTCTTATGAATTATTTTTAAAAATCGGGTGTAACTGAATATCTTTTGTAGATGATATTATTATAAATCATAGCGTTCTATTTTGCAAGATATTTTATATTATTTTTAATTATTTATTTTCAATTGTCAAATTGTATATATTTATTCTGATAATTTATTTTATTTGAACACTTTGATTGTTTATTTGTATTTTGTCGAGATTGTTATTTTTTTGTCAATGCAATTGTATTTTTGTAAACATATGGTATAATGTGCGAAAAGGATTTGTAAAAAGGAGAAAAACTATGAGCCAGCGCAATTTAACTTTATTAACAGATCTCTATGAGTTAACCATGATGCAGGGTTACTTCAAAGAGAAAGATGCCAACGAGACCGTAATCTTCGATGCCTTTTACCGCAGCAATCCCGGCGGAAACGGTTACGCGATCTGCGCTGGTCTGGAACAGGTAATTGAATATATTAAAGAACTGGAATTTAACAGTGAGGACGTGGACTACTTAAGATCTACCGGACTGTTTGAGGAAGACTTTTTAGAATATCTGCTTCATTTTAGATTTTCAGGAGATATTTATGCAATACCAGAAGGAACCGTTATATTTCCCCGGGAACCTCTGATAAAAGTCATCGCTCCCATCATGGAAGCACAGTTAGTAGAGACGGCACTTCTCACCATCATAAACCATCAAAGCTTAATTGCCACAAAGACTGCCCGTGTGGTATATGCAGCTGAGGGTGACGGGGTAATGGAGTTCGGTCTGCGCCGCGCTCAGGGTCCTGATGCAGGAATCTATGGTGCCCGTGCCGCCATGATCGGAGGCTGTGTGGGCACCTCCAATGTACTCGCGGGAAAGATGTTCGGCGTTCCGGTTAAGGGTACACATGCCCACAGCTGGATTATGAGCTTTCCTGACGAACTGACTGCATTCCGCAGCTATGCGAAGCTTTATCCAAAAGCATGTATTCTGCTTGTGGATACGTATGATACACTTAAATCCGGTGTTCCAAATGCCATTAAAGTATTCAAAGAGATGAAAGAAGCTAATATTCCTCTGACCAGCTACGGAATCCGGTTGGACAGCGGGGACCTTGCCTATCTTTCTAAAAAAGCCAAGAAAATGCTTACGGAAGCAGGTTTTCCAGATGCCATTATTTCCGCCTCCAACGACCTTGACGAAACGCTGATCAACAGCTTAAAGATCCAGGGTGCAACCATCAACTCCTGGGGAGTCGGGACAAATTTAATCACTTCCAAGGATTGTCCTTCTTTTGGAGGAGTATATAAACTGGCGGCTGTAATGGACCGAAAGACTGGAGAATTTAATCCGAAGATTAAACTTTCAGAAAATGCAGAAAAAATTACTAATCCGGGCAATAAAGCCATCAAACGTATTTACAGCAGAGAGACTGGCAAGATTATTGCTGATTTAATCTGTCTGGAGGGCGAAGTATATGATGAGAACCACTCTCTTCTTCTCTTTGATCCCATCGAGACCTGGAAAAAGACACATCTTGCCCCAAATACTTATACCATGCGGGATTTACTGATTCCTGTATTCCAGGGTGGTAAATGCGTTTATGAGTCATCTGCCGTTATGGATATCCAGGCTTATTGCAAAAAAGAACTTGATACGCTCTGGGATGAATCCAGGCGTCTGGTAAATCCTCATGAAGTTCACGTTGACTTATCCAAGCCTCTTTGGAACATGAAAAACCAGCTGCTGGACAATTATCATTTTCAGGAATCCTGATTTTATTAAGGCGCAAAAAACGGCGGTCCTTTTACAGACTGCCGTTTTCCTTTTATTGTTCACATTCTGGTCATAATATTGTTACAAGCCGGACAAACTCTCTTCATATTTTACCGATATACTGAAATCATCAGAAAAAGATGTTGCCAACATACTTTGAGATAAGAATTTTTTTCATAATTGCCGGTATTCCTCGTAAGGGATACCGGCTCCTCCCTTTTTAAGGGGTCTTTATTTTTTACATCTGCTTCTTCACTACAGAATAATCGTCACCATATTTAAAATGAGGACAGCTTCGATGCGAATCACTTAAAAAACGCATCATCTCATCCTCGTCTAAATTTATTGCACACTCATAATATTCATAGTCTTCATTGTATTGATAATACATACAATATTCACAACTGCTTTTCTTTGCCATCATTTTTCTCCTTTATCTGTCACTTCCCGGTTTCCATATCAATTCCGGAATCCTCTTTAACAGTTTCATAACCGTTTCATCCAGTAACCAGGCCACGGCCAGAGAAATGAAAAATGTCAGCGCTGTCAGGCAGAGGATTTTAGGAACGTAAAAATGTCTGATCCAGGTTTTTTCTATGATC
This sequence comes from uncultured Clostridium sp., assembly GCA_963523075.1. Taxonomy (GTDB): domain Bacteria; phylum Bacillota; class Clostridia; order Lachnospirales; family Lachnospiraceae; genus Lacrimispora. The sequence goes on along the minus strand of CAURBW010000001.1, from coordinate 447,812 downwards.
ACAGCGGATAACTGTCCCAATACCAGATAATGGATTAAATACACGGAGTAACTGTGTCTGCTGACAAACCCACAGGCTTTTGTTATCACAGGGAATGAAACGTTACCATATAACTCAAAAAACAGAAAGATGGATGAAGCCATGGCTGTCACAGTAGGAGCCAGATCATGAATTCCCGGTGTAAATGAAGGCGTAAAACACTTCTGAAACATTGTCAGTGCAAATCCTGCAAGACCTGCTGCTGCAAAAGGAAGATATCTGCTGTTATGATATAACCGCTTTAAGGAATAGCCCAGTACAAAGTAAATCAGCCAGCCTTTAAATATCATATACTGAAAAGACTCTTCCGCTAAAAGCCCAAGCGGACGCAGATAGACCAAGAGGCTTTGAATGATAAGAATCACGGTCAGAAAAATCTTTAACTCATGGTCGTTCATAGCACGGAGCATACGTGCCAAAAAAGGTGCGCATAGATACAACGCAAGAATCACATACATGAACCACATATGGGGAGCCATTGGTGTGGTTTCCGTCAGCCATCCCAAAAACCAGGCTTTGATATGTGCGATGGCAGGGAGTTTTTCCTGACCAAGATATACGTTATAATAGAAATAATAGATCCCGGTATAGCATCCAAATGGTACTACAATGGTGCGAAACCGGTTTTTATAAAATGCCAGTATGTTCTCTGTGCCATGATCAAGAATAAACAAACCGCTGATCATAAAATAGATGCCTACAAAGGACAAAAGCACAGGCATGAAAGCTGCGGAAAAGAACCACTGCTTATCATTGGCTGCCTCAGCTGGAATGGAATGCACCATAATAATTGCAATAACTGCAATTACCCGCAGATAATCATACTGTATTTCCCGATTTTTCCGTTCCATACGCCACCTCCAGCCTCCGTTTTTTTCTATTGCAAAGTATAACATATAAAATCTGCTTTTGACAATTTTTTTATTTTTACAAAAAACAGTAGACAAATGAGAATACCTGTGATAATATAATGGAGCTGTCAGAGATGACAGGCAACGGCCTATTGGTCAAGCGGTCAAGACGCCGCCCTCTCACGGCGGAAACCCGGGTTCGATTCCCGGATAGGTCATAGGTAAAAAACTGAGTTTTCAATTAGAAAACTCAGTTTTTTTGTTGAGATTTTAACATATTTCATTGCATCAAAAAAACATGGGCAGGAGAATTCTAAATGTCTCATACCCATGTTTACTATGATTATGCAAGCGCCTTTCCAAGTTCTATACACTGGGAAACTCCGTCCGCATCAGGCTCATTGTTACAGATCACGCTGTCATGAACCAGTACTGCACCCAGGGACTTCACTGTATCTTCCCAATTGCGCATCCACTCACCGTCTCCCCAGCCATAAGAGCCAAATAAAGCGATCTTCTTTCCATTCAGTTTCGACTCACAGCTCTTAAACATCGGTTCAAATTCACCATCTTCTAATTCTTCACTTCCCATGGAAGGGCAGCCAAAGGAAACAGCATCATATTCATCCATCTGATCTGCTCCAAAATCGGAAGCTGTAAACAAAGCAGCATCTGCACCGGCAGATTTTGCTCCTTCCAGTACTTTATTTGCCATAGCTTCCGTATTACCGGTTCCGCTCCAATATACAACTGCAACTTTACTCATCTTATCCTGCCTCTTTCTTTCCTTTTTATTTGCTTAAGCAGCTACTGTAAGCTGCCAGACTGTTCTTCCATTTCTCCAGAGCCGTGAATATATGGTCCTGCATTTTTGATATCTGGCAAAGGTTTTCACTGCTTCACATTCATTGCAATATACTTTCCAACAGCCTAAGCACTTACAGTTTTTTCCTGAATTTTTGATAAATCCAATTACATCTCCCAGCGGATATCCAAGAAATAATCCCACCTCATGAGGAAAGCCATCTTCCTCTTTCAGGCGGATTTTTAATCTGGCCAGGGCAAGGTCCACATCCATTGTTTCATAACCATAATTTTTCAAAAATCTGCTTACTCCCGGCCGGTTTAAATCCTTCATTAAATAAGACTTTCGATATACATAAATCAGAGCCTTATTCCCCCGTCTGTATAATTCAATCAATGATATTCCTTTTTCTCCCAGCTGCAGGTTTAAATATTCCAGCTGGCGATTCAGTTCTTCTTCCGATGTAAAAGAATGATTGAACAGATTTGCGGTTTTTAAAGAAGCCAGGGTTGGGGAACAATATTCAATCAAATGTCTTTCCAGTAACATATTCATACCTCCATCATGAAATTTGCTTCCCACTTATCATTTAAAAACTGTAACAGCCTATTTTGTATGGGCTTATTAGTTAGTTATAGCTAACAACTATATAAATACCATATTTTTAACTGCCAGGCAATACCGTTTTTGCTTAATGGGAATTTTTCTACTATATGATAGTATCTGCAGAGAGGATTCTGTTACTGTACCAATTTCTGTCATAATTTCTTCATTGTTTTCATACTATTTTTAGATCCTAGTCAAAATTCCTTCACATTTTCCATGTATGATAATATCATAAACATGAAAGATCCCACAAAGTGGTCAGAGCGCTTTCATACATATGTTTTCTAAGTCGGCAGAGTTGCTCTGAAAAGCTTCTTTGCCGGCTCAACCTAAAAAATGCGAATCAAATTCGTCAATATTGCATTCCTGAATCCAGGGATTTCATATATATAGATTCTAAAGAGGAAGCTGCAGCCGGTAATGGTCTGCAGCTTCCTCTTTATTATAGTCTTACACTATTTTACAAGATATCCGCCATCTACGGGAATGGCAGTTCCATTTAAATAATCGGAAGCGGAAGATGCAAGGAAGAGTACCGGTCCCTTTAAATCTTCCGGCGTTCCCCATCTGCCGGCCGGTATTCTTATGGTGCATTCATCTTTTCTGGACTGAGTCATATTTGCACACATCTCAGTATCCATATAGCCGAGCAGATGCAGTTGATGTTGATTCCCCGTCCCGCACAGTCTACGGCAAGACTCTTGGTCAGCTGGGAAACAGCGCCTTTTGTTGCGGTATAAGCAGGTACAGTGGTGCCACCAAACCATGTAACCATGGAACCAATGGTGATGATCTTACCTCCTTTTGACTGGGCAAGCATAACCTTTAACGCTTTCTGTATCATGATAAACACATGGTTTAAATTAATATCCACCACCAGATCCCATTCTTCCATGGGGAATTCCTCAGGCAGATGTCTTCTTTGAATTCCGGCTGCCGGAATCAGTACATCAAGTTTTCCTTCTAAAATAGCACGGGCAAAGCATACAGGAACGACACCAGGACAATTTAAATCTGAAAAGGTTATTTCAAACTGATGAGCCAAAGACATGCAGGAGAAGTATTTATTAATCTGCATGTCTTTTCCATTTCCAGCTTTCACTCTTTTCAGGCAAGTACATAATATATATAAGAAATACGTATTTCTAATCAGACGCAGAGGGGGCGTTTTCATGGCTAACTATAAACCGATTGTCAAAACAATCACACTGGCTTCCGCTGATTCAGGAATTCTTCTTCCTGTTAAGCTGTCAACAACAAGCTGGGGACTGCTTTTAACCAGAGGTACCGCTGTTTTCAGCAATACTATCTTACGAAGCGGTGCTGTTGCTGTCTGGGAGAGTACAAATCCCACGACTGCTACGCCAAACGGGCTGACATTTACAGATGCAAATGCCGTTTATGGTATTACTACCAGAGCTGGTGTTCAGCTGAGATTTAAATTTTACGCTCAGTAAATACTCCGGAGGTGTTCATTTTTTTTGGGACACCTCCTATTAAGGAGGCGGTAATATGTCATCTAAATTATGTTTTACTGGCTGCCAGCTGATCTGCTCCGAAATTGTAACTGCAGATATGAGCTTATCCTGTGATTCATTTCTGGTAATCACAGGAACCGTGTACAGCCCGAACGGAATCCCCCTGCCAAATGCAGCGATAGAGGTCCGCATCCTGGATGCTTCTGATCCCTCCCGATTTATCCGGATCGGTGTAACCTTTTCTCTTTCTGACGGTACCTACGGATTCTCTTTACCCAAAATCCACGGCAGACAATATCAGCTGCTTGCCTTTTCACCTTTATAGGTAAAAGCTAAGACCAACCTTCTTCTGGAGGCAACTATGAAAAAATCAAAAACTTCTGACGGATACCAGGTCTGCCGTATAAAAAAAGAGGGGACATATGAATATCTTGCAGACAGCATACATTACGAAGCCGAAATCCATAAGCTTATGGATACACTGGATGGAATCAGATTTGACTCCCTGATATTTCTGTTCGGCATCGATACAGGAGCTTATTTAGACCAATTAAAAAAATGTCTTTGTGCCAAAAATATGGTCATTATCTTTGAACCCAACCGATCTGTTTTTAAACAGTTTCCTGCATATTTAGGTGATAACATCCACCTTGTTTTTTATCATGAAGAACTGATAAAACAGATATTTGATGAAACCATTTCCTATAAAAATATCAATAATATTTATTTTCATGCTTTCGGGAGCTACGAAAGAATTTATAAAAAAGAATATGACCGGCTGATTGAGCACCTGGACTGGACTATTATGAATGCCGCTTCTCAGATCCATTTAGCAAAACGGTTTAAAAATATTTTTATCAAAAATATGATTGCAAACATGAAAATGATAGATGAGGCCACCCCTATTCACCAGTATTTATCAACCAACACGGATGTCCCTGCAATTATAGTATCCGGCGGATCATCACTGGATCAGAATATAAAGGATATGTTGAAGCAGAAAGACAAACTGAAGGATTATTTTATTATTACAGGAAGCAGAACGGTGAATGCTCTCGTCAAAAACGGGATCATGCCTGATATGATTGTATCTGTTGATCCGGTTGATGCCAATTACGATATGATGAAAGACCATTTGGATTTAAACGTACCGCTGGCTTTTTATGAATACAGCAACCGTTATCTTCTTAAGGAGTATAAGGGAGAAAAAATATTTATCTCTCTCCTGTTTTCTCATACCATTAAGGGGATGGAACACTTAAAAGCGGTGTATTGCGGAGGATCCGTATCACACGCATGCATAGACATCGCAAATATGCTTGGCTGCTCTCCTATTCTCCTGGCAGGACAGGATTTCGCACACACAAATAATAAGCATCACGCAGACAGCGCACTGTTTCCCTATGACATCAGTGTTAAATATGACACACAGATATTGATTAAAGATATCCACGGCAATCCGACGGCAACTTCCATAACTCTGGATTCCTTCCGACGAAATCTGGAGTATTATATCAGCCGTTATAAAGACCGGCCCCGTATCCGTTTTATCAACTGTTCCTATGGGGCTGAGATAAAAGGGGCTCCTCATCAGGAACTGAGTGAAATACTGGAAAATGGTTCCTATGCAGGCAAAAAAAATGCCTGCCTGCCAGATCATGAGCTGGGGCTGAACCCGGAGGAGACGATCGATACCATTCTGGAATTCCTCAATGAATATCTGTCCAGAACAAGGGAAGGACTGGAATTGTGCCAAATCATTATTACTGAAAATAATACGAAATCTCTCGTGGAAGTTGAGGAAGATGATATTGACCTTCAAAGAATCCTATATATTCTGCAGGTTGTAAATAATTTTGAGAATCACCCCATGAACCGCTATTTAGGAGGATATATTACCGAATTTCTCTATGAAATGAAAGAGAGAAACGATAAAATGTCCGCAAAAGATTATGACAAACTGACCTCCGATCTTCAATACCAGGCGGCTTTTTTCATGGAGTATTTAGAACGGCTGTATAAAATACTTGCAGAGGTAAGAGATACCGTTCGTTCAACGGTATCAGAATTCTATCCATCGCATATAGTTTAGTAAATCCAACGGGAACTTGAGGAATTGAAAATGGAAGCCGAAAATAAATTTGAAACAATCAAGAGCAACTACAAAGAAATGAAAGTGTCCAAAATGATCGTAAACGGAAAAGAACAGGCTGGGAATATTATCAGCGCTGAGGAAACAAAGGACACTCAGCAATTAAATGTGACCATTTATACCCAGAACGATTAAGGAACTAAGAAAGGGAGCGTTACTGAAACCATGAACTGTAATAAAAAAGCCTCTTTTACCATAAAAGGTTCCAGTCTTCTGCCCTGCAGTAAAAAACATGTTAATTTTCATCTCAGCCGAATGAACTTTCAAATCATAAAGGGGACTGTTTACCACCCTGATCACACCCCATGCAGCGAAGCTGTCGTTCAGATTACGCAAGTGGACATGGCAACTCACGCAGCAACGCCTCTGGGCTATGCAATGACAGATAAGGCAGGGCGTTATGTCATTTCACTTGAGGCACAGCGTGATATGAAATATGAGCTTTCGGTCTTCGCCCCGTTAATTACTGACAAAAAGGAGGATATGTTATGAGCAGCTATACGGAGCTTATGATTGGGCCAAAAAACTTTAATGACCAGAATGCAGCCCAGGCTGCCATCACTGTGGACTCTTCTTATGAGGTTCTGCTCACCGGTACTGTTTTTAATTCCCGCCGTAAAGCTCTGGAGGGTGCCGTCGTCATGATTACAGCATCGGCCCCCTGGGGAGAAAAGGACCTTGGTTATGTCATTACCAATCAGTTTGGAAAGTTTGCCATTGTAGCAGAAAAAGATTCTGAGATCGATTACCGGTTCGATATCTATGAACCGGTTCTTACCAGTTAGGCAAAGGTAAAAATCATGGCACATGGAATTATAAAAGGAATGGTCAGCTACAGGAACCGCGTTCCTGTCGGAGGAGCTGTCATTATTCTGGAACGAATGGTCAGCGTATTTAACGAAGAACTGAAAGAAGAGATCTTAGAAAGCGTTTATCTGGATTATACCCAGACAAACAGGTGTGGAGAATTCTATTTTCCCGTCTCTGACACTACCGCCACTTACCGTATAAAAGTTTTTGATAATCATCATGAAGGGGGCAGATCATGAAAAAGGTACTGGTCACGGGAGCTGACGGCTTTATCGGCAGCCATCTGACAGAGGAGCTTGTCAGGCACGGATATAAAGTTAAAGCATTTGTCTATTATAACTCTTTTGGTACCTTTGGCTGGCTTGATACTCTTCCGAAACATATAAAGGATGAAATCGAAATACAAAGCGGAGACATCAGGGATCCCAATGGGGTAAGAACTGCTGTCTCCGGGGTAGATTCCGTCTTTCACTTAGCAGCGCTGATCGCTATTCCATACAGCTATGAGTCTCCCGATTCTTATGTGGATACCAATGTAAAAGGAACTTTAAATGTCCTTCAGGCTGCAAGAACCTTAGAGACCAACAAAGTATTAATTACCTCCACTTCAGAAGTCTACGGCAGTGCTGACTACGTTCCCATTGATGAATCTCATCCATTTAAGGCCCAGTCCCCTTATTCTGCCACGAAAATAGGCGCAGACCGCCTGGCAGAATCATTTTACAGGAGTTTTTCTCTTCCTGTTGCGATTGTCCGGCCGTTTAATACCTATGGTCCAAGGCAGTCAGCAAGGGCAGTCATTCCCACAATTATCAGTCAGCTTCTTGCGGGAAAGGAAGACATCCATCTGGGAAGCCTTACCCCTACCAGAGATTTTAATTATGTGAAAGACACCGTCAATGGTTTTATTGAAATAGAAGCGTCTGAACATACCACAGGCGAGGAAATCAATATTGCCAGCGGAACGGAAATTTCAATCGGCGAACTTGCTTTGGAACTGATCCGGCAGATTAATCCAAAAGCAGAAATCATTTGCGAAAACGAGAGACTGCGTCCGGAAAAAAGCGAAGTGACAAGACTTCTGGGATCAAATGAAAAGCTGAAAGCCCTGACTTCCTGGAAACAGCAATATACGTTATCACAGGGTCTGGAAGAAACTATACTCTGGATAGAAAACAATTTAGACCGCTGCCGGACAGACCGGTATAATATTTAACGAAAACTGTAGGAGGCGCCCCATGATTCCCCTATCTGTGCCTGTTATAAAAGGCAATGAAAAAAAATATGCTGACGAGGCAATTTCAAACGGCTGGGTCTCTGCTTCGGGCAGTTATGTGACCAGATTTGAGAATGAAATGGCTGATTATTTAAAGGTGGAAAAAACAGCTGCGGTTCAAAGCGGTACGGCTGCTCTTCATCTGTCTTTGCTTCTTTCCGGTGTAAAACCAGGTCAGGAAGTGATCGTTCCTGCCCTGACTTTTATTGCAGCAGTGAATCCGGTAAAATATCTGGATGCAGAACCTGTTTTCATGGATTGTGACGATTCCCTGAATATTGATTGCGGGAAGTTGGAAGATTTCTTAAAAAAGGAATGTACGAAAACCACTCTGGGCCTTAGAAATAACAAATCGAAACGCATCATCAGGGCAATCGAAGCCGTTCATATCTTTGGTAATATGGCAGATATGGAAACACTTGTCCGGCTGGCCGATGAGTATGGCTTAAAGCTGATAGAAGATGCTACGGAAGCGCTTGGAACGAGATATACAGATGGAATATATCAGGGGAAATTTGCGGGTACCATAGGCGATTTCGGAGCTTATTCCTTTAACGGCAATAAAATCATTACAACCGGCGGCGGTGGAATGGTGACTGCGAAAAATGCTGCAGACGTGGAAAAATGCAGCTATCTGGCAGCCCAGGCAAAGGATGATTCTCTTCTCTATGTCCACAATCACATTGGTTATAATTACCGAATGACCAATGTGCAGGCTGCTCTGGGAGTGGGACAGTTAGAATGTCTGGAAGATTATATCCGCATTAAGATGCAAAATTATCATTATTACAGGGAAGGGCTGAAGACATTCCAGGACGCCGCACTTATGCCATTTAACGAAAAAGCCAGGAATAACCACTGGTTCTACTCTCTTTTTTTAATAAGCAAAACTTTAAAAAAAGATTCTCTTATCAGACAGCTGAAAGAAGCGGGAATCGAGACCAGACCCATCTGGAAACTGAATCATACCCAGAACATGTATCAGAACTGCCAATCCTATTATATAGAAAAAGCGCCCTTCTATCAAAGCCGCATTATAAACCTGCCATGCAGCGTTAACTTAACTGAGGCAGACATGGATTTTGTTATAGAAGCTTTAAAGAAAAACTGACAACCGGAAGGAGGGATTGGAATGGACGTGGAAAAATTCTTTGTTGCGCCGGACCTTCCAATCCGAGATGCAATCCGCCAGCTGGATGAAACTGCAAAAAAAATACTGCTGGTTGTAAACGATGATAAGCTGGCAGGAGTCATTACAGACGGAGATATCAGACGATGGATTCTGCAAAATAAGGATCTGGCAATGGCGGTGCACCATATTATGAACTCCTCCCCCATTGTCATAAAAGAAGGGGAAGTTTCTGAAGCGTTGAAAATAATGAGGGAAAAACAGATTGAAGGACTTCCCATCGTAAATGATGACGGCCAGGTCCTTGATATTGTCTTCTGGAATGAGCTGCAGCCGGATAAAAAACGGGTTTTGAGAAAAAAGAAAACTCCGGTAGTGATCATGGCCGGAGGGAAAGGTTCCAGGCTTTATCCTTATACAAAGATCATCCCAAAACCATTAATTCCCGTCGGCGATACTCCGATTGTGGAACGGATCATGAATCAGATGATCTCCTATGGATTCACGGAGTTTTATTTAACTGTGAATTACAGAAAAGAACTGATTAAAGCTTATTTTAACGGCGACCGGCGCTATCACCTTCACTTTGTTGATGAAAAGGAACCGCTGGGAACGGCAGGCTCCCTGACTCTTTTAAAAGACCAGGTCACGGGAAGCTTTTTTGTCAGCAACTGCGATATTCTGGTTGATATAAATTATGAAAAACTTCTCCTTTACCATAAAAAAAGCAGGAATCAGATCACGGCTGTGACAGCCATGAAAAATTACGAAATCCCATATGGTGTGATCTCCTTAGATGAAAACGGCTGTATTCATTCCATGAGTGAGAAACCAAATTATGAATTTCTGGTCAGCACGGGGCTTTATGTTCTGGAGAAAGATATTTTAAAATATATTCCCCAGGATTCACCGTTTGATATGCCGGATTTAATCCGCCTGTGCATAAAAAACGGCGAAAAAGTGGGTGCATATCCGGTTATGGACAGTACATGGCTTGATATGGGAGAGTTCAGTGAAATGAAAAAAATGGCTGAGAGAATGAAACTATGAAAAAAAAGCTGATCCTCCTCGGCGGAGGCGGTCATGCAGAAAGCGTGATTGATACCATTCGTTCAAAAGGCAATTTCCAGATCGTGGGCATCCTTGACAGCAGTAAAAGCCGTGGCATAACTGTCTCCGGCATCATGGTGCTTGGGTCTGACGAGCTGCTGCCCGACATTTACAAAAGAGGAATTAAGTATGCCGCAATCGCAATCGGCAGCGTTGGAAAGCCCCAGGCAAGAATCCGGCTCTTTGAAGAATGTAAAGCCATCGGTTTTCTTCTGCCGTGCATCATTGATAAAAGTTCTGCATTATCCGGTGATCTTCATATGAGCGACGGGATCTTTATCGGAAAAGGAACTGTCATAGGTCCGGGAGTCACTCTGGGAGACGGCTGTATCATTAACAGCGGTGCGATCCTGGAACACGGCTGTGTTATCGGCAGTTTTGCTCACGCAGCCCCTGGCTGCATTCTCTGCGGAAATGCAAAAATCGGAAATAATACCCATATCGGCGCAGGAAGCACTGTAATCCAGAACATAACCATTGGAAGTAATTCCATGATCGGAGCAGGGAGCCTGGTTCTGTCTGATATTTCTTCAAACAAGCTGGCTTATGGAAGTCCGGCAGAGGAGGTTGGTCGTTATGAATAAGATTATGATAATAGCCGAAGCGGGGGTGAATCATAATGGAGATTTAGACATTGCCAGACAGTTAGTTGATGCTGCATGGGCCGCAGGCGCAGATGCAGTGAAATTCCAGACCTTTCGTGCGGAGCTTCTGGCTGCCCCCAGCGCTGAAAAAGCGGAATATCAGTTTCTCAATACAGGAAAAAACAACTCCCAATACGAGATGTTAAAGGACCTTGAATTGTCCTGGAACGATTTTAAGGTCCTCTCCCAGTACTGCGCCTTCCGGGGAATTCAGTTTCTTTCCTCCCCCTTTGATGAAGAAAGCATGGAGTATTTAGACAGCCTGGGGATGGAGATGATTAAGATCCCATCAGGTGAGATTACAAACTACTGCTATTTAAAAAAAGCGGCCGCACTAAAAAAGCCAATTATTCTATCCACAGGAATGTCCTCTCCGGAAGAAATCGGGGAAGCGCTTGGTCTCCTTGATACAGGCGGACAGGATATTACTCTTCTGCACTGCTCCAGTATTTACCCCACTCCCTTAGAGGATGTTAATTTAAATGCCATGATTACTATGAGAGAAGCATTTCACAAAAAGACAGGGTATTCTGACCATACTGCCGGAATTGAGGTGGCAGTGGCTGCTGCTGCCCTTGGAGCCTGCGTCATTGAAAAGCATATGACTCTTGATAAAACCATGCCGGGACCGGATCACCGGATGAGCCTGGAACCGGATGAATTCAAGAATATGGCGGACAGTGTGAGAAATATCGAAAAGGCTATGGGAAACGGGATAAAAGCGCCTGCAGGAGAAGAACTTAAAAACCGGGATCACGTAAGAAAGTTTCTGGTGGCTGCAAGGGATATTCAAATGGGTGAACCGTTTACCATGGAAAATCTCTGTGCCAAACGCTGCTCTCCCGGAATATCTCCCATGAAGCTTCCTAGAATACTTGGTACCCGTGCAGACAGAGACTATAGAAAGGATGATAAAATCGGCGAATGATCAGACTATGTGTAGTAACGGGCAGCCGGGCAGAATACGGGCTTCTGATTCCATTAATCCGGAGTATTATGGAAGACCGGGACTTTAAACTCCAGCTTCTAGTCACAGGAACTCATCTGGATACCAGGTTCGGACTTGATTATCGGGAAATGGAACAGGACGGAATCGTAATTGATGAAACTGTGGAAATGAACCTGGCCAGCGATTCTTCCTATGGTATCTGCAAATCCATGGGGCTGGAGCTGATCGGTATCTCCGGTGCCTTTGAACGGTTAAAACCGGATATGATACTGCTTCTTGGAGACCGATATGAGATTTTTACAGCCGCCAGCGCTGCTGTTATCTGTAAAATTCCAATTGCCCACATACATGGAGGGGAACTGACCCAGGGGGCCTGCGACGACTGCATGCGTCACGGAATCACAAAAATGAGCTATCTCCATTTTACAAGCACAGCGGAATACAGAAAACGGGTGATACAGCTTGGCGAATCGCCTGACAGAGTTTTTAACGTTGGAGCACTGGGCATTGAGCGGCTTAAGAGACTCACACTTCTGACAAAAGAGCAGCTGGAAAGGTCTTTGAGTATCACTCTGCCAGCCCCTCTTTCCCTGGTCACATACCACCCGGCGACTCTGGATCCTTCCAGTGCTGGGGATCAGTTTCAGCCGCTTTTAGATGCTCTGGATTCATTTCCAGGGCTATTTACGGTATTTACCGGAAGCAACTCCGATACCGGAGGAAATCAGATCAATGAAATGGCAATTTCCTATGCCAGGCAGCATCCGGAACGGGCGGTATACGTTTCTTCTTTCGGCTCACTTCGCTATTTAAGTCTGATGAGGGTAAGCAGCCTTGTAATCGGCAACTCTTCCAGCGGAATCCTGGAAGCTCCTGCTTTAAATGTGCCGACCGTCGATATCGGGCTTCGGCAGAAAGGCAGAATAAAGCCAGATTCTGTCATCAGCTGCGGTACATCGGCCGAAAGCATTTGTAATGCAATCTCCCAGGCAATGAGCCTGGATATGGAACACCATGTATATGAAAATCCCTATGATTGCCCTGGTACCAGCAAAAAAATTCTCAGTTGTATAAAAGAGGCTTTGAGGAAGGGAATTCATTTAGAAAAAGATTTTTATGATATTGATTGGAGACTGTAATGGTTCAGAATAAAAGGTTTCTTGCAATTATACCGGCCAGAAGCGGTTCAAAGGGAATCAGGGATAAAAACATAAAAGACATAAATGGGAAACCATTAATGGAATATACCATTGACGCCTGTAAAAAAGCAGGGCTTTTCGATGATATCGTAGTGTCTACAGATTCAAAACTTTATCAGGAGATAGCAGTAGGAATTGGTGCTGCAGCTCCATTTCTAAGACCGCCCTGCTTATCCGGTGATGAAGCAGCCTCCGGTGATGTGATCCTTCACACACTTAGTGAAATGAAAAGGCTTGGGAAAGAATATGACTATTTTATGCTGCTTCAGCCTACGTCCCCTCTCAGAAACGAAGAACATATCAGGGAAAGTGTGAAGCTTCTGTTTGAGAAGCAGGCAGATTCTGTGATCAGTGTCTGTCCTTACGATTGTATGTGTTATCTGTCTGTTGCAGTTACTGAGACTGGTGAAATGAAAGTGCCGGACTCTTTAAAACAACAAATAAGGAGACAGGATGCAAAGTCCGGCTGCCGAATTAACGGCGCCATCTATCTTACATCTGTCCCCAGTTATTTGAAATACGGTAATTTTTACAGTGGAAAAACTTATCCTTATTTTATGGAACCTGTGGATTCCATCGATATTGATCATAACAGTCAGTTCTATCTGGCTAAACTCATTCTGCGTGACAGAGCTAATCCGGAGGAACCTCCGGACTGATCCTATTTTTTTAAAGCTTCAATGAGACGGGGAATGACTGATTCAAAATTAACACCATACCAGGTTTCTTTTCCATCGTTTAAGGTTTCACGGATACATTCCAGTGTATAGTCTGCCGCGATCTTTAAGGAATCCTGCAGACTTTTCCCGTTCATCAAAGCACCTACGCAAGTGCTTGCAAAGATATCACCGGTTCCGTGGTAGCTGGTATCAATCTTTTCGTGATCATAGTTAAAATATTCTCCGCTTTCCACATACAGGCCGGCGATTCCCGTTCTGCCCTTTTTCAAGCTGACTCCGGTCAGAACAACCGCTTTTTTGGTGCCCAGAGCTTTCAATTTCTGAAGGAGATCCCTGATATATACTTCATCATACTCCGTCTTGTACTGGGTTCCCGTCATCAGACAGGCCTCTGTGATATTGGGGACAATGATATCTGCATATCCGCAAAGTCCTGCCATCTCTTTGGCAAATGCCAGATCAAATGCAGGATAAAGCTTTCCGTTATCCGCCATAACCGGATCTACAAAGATCAGATTTTCATCCGTTTTATAATCTTTGAAAAAGTCTTTTATAATTCCGATTTGCTCCATGGAACCTAAGTATCCGGTATAAATGGCATTAAACCGGAACTTTTCCTGTTTCCAGTGATTTGATATTGGAACAATCTCGTCTGTTAAATCCCGAAAGGTAAAGTTCTGAAACATGGTGTGGGTGGAAAGAACAGCCGTCGGTATAATGGCTGTCTCAACTCCCATGGCTGATATGATGGGCAAAGCCACTGTTAATGAGCATTTTCCCAGACACGAAATATCCTGAATTGTTACAACTCGTTTCATATTTCTTTTCTCCTGTTTTCTGAATCCAACTGCTTTAATTTTGGTCTGTCATAAGCCCCAGAGCCAGAAGAGCGCTTTTTTCCAGCTGATCTACCGTCGTATATTCACTTGTGGTATGCACCTCATTCATTCCGCAGGCGACCACAATGCCCCTGATTCCGCTGCGTACAAAATGGTTGTTATCGCTGCCGCCCAGTGTCTTATGGGTAACAGCCTTCACGCCAACGCCATCGCAGACTTTCTTAAAGCGCCTTACCACTTCTTCATTCTCACCAATTTCATACGCCTCAATCTGCTTCTCAAACAATAGCTCTATGCTTCCTCCGCGGCAGACTGCTGCTTCTTCAAAGACTTTTTTTAACTTCTCCCATTCTTCCATTGCACGGGCGTCCTTTAAGCTCCGGATTTCACCGATTAAAATACACTCATCGGAAACAATATTGCCCTGCTTTCCTCCGCTTATCTTTCCGATATTAACCGTAGTCTCTTCATCTGCCCAGCCCTGCTTTATGCGGGATATGGCTGTTGCTGCAATCTCTATGGCATTGATTCCAAGCTGGGGGCAGAAGCCGGCATGGGCGTTTTTTCCCTTTACCCTGATTTCAAAGGACAAAAGGGTCGGCGCTGCAAGCGCTGCATGACCAATCTCACCGCTTAGATCGAATACATACGCCTGTTTAGAATGGATGGCGGAGTAGTCTGCAAGCTGACTGCCTTTTCCGTAATTTTCTTCTGCAGCGGGGAACAAAACTTCGATATCAGGGTGGGGAATATTATGTTCCTTTACGGTACGGACTGCTTCCAGTATCGCTGCTATGCCAGAAAGATCATCTGCTCCCAGCACCGTATCTCCCCTGGAAGTAATCACTCCGTTCTCATCCTCTGTGGCATGCTTCCCGATTCCCGGTCTCACCGTATCCATATGAGCGGATAAAAGAACTGGTGTCCCGGCCGTATTCCCTTTTAAAAAACCGTACAGATTACCTGTGGGAATTGCGTCTCCATATTCTGCTATCCGTTCTTTCAGGCGCAGACCAGCATCGTCTTCGGTCACGTCAAACCCCAACTGCTTCATCTCTTCTTTTAGATAATCCGCAATTTCTCTCTCATGATACGTCTCTGAATCAAATTCCACCATTCTTTTAAACTGGCTGACCAGCCTGCTTCTGTTAATCATACAATCACCTGCCTGGAATTATTTTGTCACTATTCCTGTCTTTTAAACTTCTCTTTTGGAGTTTTACTTAATTCTTTCCTGTTTTGGGGAGCTGACCAGATGCCTTCGTAATCAATCTGATCTGCAAAGCGGGAATTGAAATCCTGGAAAAGAGATTTGTTATCTGATCTTGATGCTGCAATATCGCGGAAATAGGTATTGCTGCGAAATGCAGGGATCACATATAAATCTCTTAAGTATCCCCATATATTTTCATAATCTGCCACTCTGCGTTTAATAGGACCGAGATTACGGTAATAATGGGTATCAAACCGCGCCAGTGTTACAAATAGCCTTATATCACTGTCTGTTACATAATCTCCGAATAAAAACCGGTTGGCAGACAGCCGTTCCTCAATCAGATCCATGGCATGGTAAAAATCGTCAAAAGCTTCTTCATAGGCTGTTATAGACTGTGCAAACATCATGCGGTAAGTAGCATTATTGACATTTGGAAACAGCCAGTCATTATAGGCATCAATCTCACTTCTTAACTCTTCCGGATAAAGATCCGGTGCATCAACCGCCTGAAAGGGCCGGAATGCTATTTCGAAATAATTAGTCAGTCTGTGATAATCATTATTTACGACTTTTTTTGTGGTAACATCCACCAGGGCCGGAACGGTGCAGCGGCCTTTGTAATCAGGATCCGCATTGTAATAAAACTCACTTAAAAACTGTGCTTTTAAAACAGGATCTTTTCTGTCCTCATTATACACGAATTCCCACCCATATGCACTATTTTCTTTGCTGTGTCCCACGAGATTAATCCCAACCGCCTCTTCAAGGCCCAGTAACTCCCTTACAATAGACGCACGGTTAGACCAGTGGCATCCTTTTGCCCAAAACAGGCGGTACCGTCCGCTTTCTGCCTTTAACTCTCCTTCTGCCTCTCCAAATGGAGTCGTAAAGCGGTTGGGCTGGCGGATAAACGCTCCTCTTTCATCGATTTCATTCTCAATCTCTTTTGGCCGGGGCCTTGGAACTGTGCTGCTTTCCGTATGAAACTGGATTTTGTCTCTGCCATGAGGACTGTTCCAGGAGGTGAGATCCGGTCCCTTGGGTACGATTTTGTATGGATTGCCTGCAACCGCGCATAAATGATAATGCTTCTTGATTGCTTCAAAATCAGTCGTTTCCCTGAATTCAGGATAAGAATACAGATCTCTTACATAGCCCCATAGATTTTTAAAATCAGTGATACGGCTGCGGTTTAGCTGAAAACCATTATAATAAGCAGAATCAAAGCGGGCCAGAGTTACATAAAGACGCACATCGGATTCTGTAATGCTGTCTCCAAAAAGATAACGGCTTTTCCCCAGTCTCTCTTCCAGACAGTCCAAACGGGAAAATACAAGATTATAAGCCTCGTTATAAGCTTCCTGGCTCCTTGCAAAGCCTGCCTTATAGACTCCATTATTAATTTCATGATATAGAATCTCATTTAATTCGTCAATTTCCCTGCGCAGCTTCTCCGGGTATAAATCAGGTGCACCGGGCTTATGATACTTCTTCCATTCCACTTCCCAGTATTTTGTCAGATGAAAGTAATCGTTATTTACCACCTGTTTGGTGGTTAAATCAACGACTGCAGGAACGGTAAATCTGCCGCTGTAATTTTCATCCGCTTTCAAATAGGCCTCACTTAAATACCGGATCCCCAGCACCGGATCTTTTCCACCCTCATCAAGAGTAAACGCCCAGTCCGTCCGCCCCACATCCGGCCTGACCGGATCAAGAGTCCCCAGGCTTATAGCATCTTCCAGTCCGAGAAGCTTTCTTACAATTACTGACCGGTGTGCCCAGGGGCAGGCAGGGGACCAAATCAGCCGGTAGCGTCCCGCTTCCACCGGAAGCTTCCCCTCCTCTGTACCAAAAGGAGTTGTAAAACGGTTTTTCTGGCGTCTGAATGTTCCATCCTGCTGTACTTCTTCTTTAATAAATCTTTCTGACATCCCGATTCCCTCTTTCTTTTATTCTTCCCTTAAATCCCATTAGCCAGGTTCTATTCGTGTTTCATATCTTTTCTGCCATATTCATCTGCAAACCGGAATGTCTGAGGCAGCATAAATCCCTGATTTTCCATCCAGTTTAAAGAATCTTCCGTTCCGCTGAAGATACACATGGCGGTCTTATTTCTTCTGAATCCCATTTTTTCATAAAGAGCTACTGTTCTCGGATGGGTATATAGAATAATATTCTGACCCCTGACCTGGTCCAGCAGCTTCGTAATCAAAGCTCTTCCTATTCCCAGTCCCTGGAATTCATCATCAAGCGCTATATTATAAACAGCTGCCTGACAGACCCCGTCAGACAGCGCTCTTCCGACGCCTATTATCTTTTCTTTGTGATAAACAAAGGCAACTGCATAGCTGTTTGTGAAAATAGTCTCCTGCTCTTTCGCAGTGTGGTCCGATAAGCCGGAACGGCGGAGAACATCTGCTACCTCCTGCCAGTTAATCTCTTCTTTTGTTGTTTTAAATGTAATCTCAGACATGCAAAACCTCCTTATATTGAATATTCCGTGTTTTCCAGCATATGGATTTTCACCAGAAATTCCTTTAAACGCTCATTGTCCGGATTGTCAAAAATCTCTTTTGGAGTGCCGTCTGCCACGATTTTCCCGTTTTCCAGAAATATAATCCGGTTTGCCACATTCTTCACAAAATTCATTTCATGGGTTACTAAAAGTATGGTGTTGCCCTCATTCGCCGCTTTTTTAATTGTGACCAGAACTTCACTGACCAGTTCCGGATCTAATGCTGATGTTGGTTCATCCATCAAAAGCAGTTTGGGCTCCATGGCAAGAGCTCTTGCAATCGCTACCCGCTGCTGCTGACCGCCTGATAAATGCCTGGGGTAATGAGAAAGCCGGTCACCCATTCCCACTTTCTGAAGCTGTTTCTCTGCAATGCTCTCTGCTTCGCTCTTTTTTATCTTTTTCACCACAGTTAAACCTTCCATCACATTTTCCAGTGCGGTCCGGTTTTTAAAGAGGTTGAACTGCTGAAACACCATCTCTGTATAACGCCTTAACTCCAGCTTTTCTTTAGCGGACCGGGTAGTTAAATCAATTTCCTTATCATTGATCCGTATCGTTCCCTCCTCCGGTTTCTCCAGCAGATTAATGGAGCGGAGAAGAGTGGATTTTCCAGTCCCGGAAGGTCCGATGATTGCCACAACGTCCCCTTCTTCGATATTCAGGTCCACATGATCTAAAACTACATTGCTTCCATACCTTTTGCACAGTCCGCGAATTTCAACCACACTCATCTCTTATGCCTCCTTTTTCACTGTGATCTGTTCCGGTACGCTCATCTTTTTTTCTATGTAGGTAAACAGGCGTTCAATAAAAATTGTGATAACCCAGTAAATGATGGCAAGGGAACAGTATATTTCAAAATAACGGTAGCTGTTTCCCGCCAGGATCTTGCCTTGTGCCGTAATTTCCACCACGGAACAGGTAAAGGCCAGTGAAGTGCCCTTTACAAGTCCGATGAGGGAGTTCCCAAGAGAAGGGATTGCCACCGTTACAGCCTGGGGAAGCAGAACTCTGAAAAAAATCTGCAGCCCATTCATTCCTAAGGATTTCGCTGCTTCCACCTGACCTTTTTCTACAGACTGTATGGCGGCCCGAATTGTCTCCGAATCAAATGCTGACTGGTTTAATCCAAGGGCTGCGATCGCAAAAATAATCGGCGGGATCCCATTCACGTTATAGGAAGTTCCATTGTAGAAATTGTAGTATTTTAAGAAAATGGGAATTCCAAAGTACGTTAAGTACAGCTGAACGATAATAGGAGTTCCCCTGACGACTGAAACAAACAGTGTACAAAGCTGCTGTAATACCGGTATACGATGTATCTTTACGATTGCAATGAATAGTCCTGCCGCCCAGCCGATGATTAAAGCAATCAGCGTCAGCTGTATGGTTACCGGTAAATATTTTAATAATGAGGGAATCTCTGTAAATACCAGCTGCCAATCAAATATTTTGCTCATCTTGTGCCTCCAGCCATCGGTCTTTATTTATAAGAAGGAGAATAGTCGGAACCAAACCATTTTAAGTTAATTTCCTTAGAAGTTCCGTCTTCAATCACTTCTCTTAATGCCTGATTGAGATCCTCAACCAGCTTTTCATTTCCCTTGCTCACAATTAAGTAGCTGTAAGGCTCTTCCATTAAATCCTTAGCTACATCACTGCTGATGGAAACTCCTGTGACATTAAAATTAAATTCTTTCTCGTAATATTCAAACATCGGTTTATCCATTAATACAAAATCATATTTTCCAGCCTCGACATCCTGAATCTGAAGAACCAGATCCTCATCGCTGTACTCAATGTGAATGGCCTTCTGGGGATTAGCTGCATTGTAGTTCTCCAGGGCAGTTGTAATGTTAATTCCAGCCTGGGATATGGTTTTTAATCCGGAAAGATCTTCCCAGGTATTGATACTCTCCGCCTTTTTATTATCCTTAGCAAAGATCGCTACGTACTCGTTGGCAAAAATGGGATCTGTAAACAGATATTTTTCTTTTCTCTTCTCATTTTTTGCGAAATTATTGACTCCGATCTGATAACGGTCTGAATCAAGCCCTGCAAAAATTGATGGGAAATCCGTAACTTCTATTTCCAGTTTATACTGCGGAAGCCGGTCAAAGATTGCTTTAATCAAATCAATGTTATGCCCGGTCAGCTGATTGCTGCTGTCTACAAAAGTAAATGGTTTAGGGGAGCCGCCTGTTGCTGCATAGATTGTGACAGGTTCTGCCGCTGCAGTAGTTTCGCTGCCTGACTGGGCTGCCAGAGAGCTGCTTTCCTCTTTCTTTGACTCTTCTGCCTCTTTTGCCGTAGTTGTTTCAGCTGGTTTCTGTGAATTACTGCTGCATCCGGATAATGCTCCTAGTAAGGTGACTGCTCCCAATACTCCAATTATCGCGTTTTTCAATCGATTCTTTTTCATAATTTTTTCTCCTCTTTTCAAATCCGATTTTAATTTTTCATTTTGCTCCAAATTTCTCTTCCCTGTTATGAGGTTCATCCCAGATAGTCAGATCCGGTCCTAAGGGAAGAATACCATATGGGTTATGTGCATGGTTTCCAAGCAAGTAGCCTCTTTTAATGGAATCAAAATCCGTGGCTTCCTTAAACGCCGGTATGGAATATAAATCCTTTGCATAATTCCACAGATTTTCAAATTCTGACAACCTGTTTCTGTTGGTCTTAAATACAAAATAGTAAGCTGTATCAAATCTGGCAAGTGTTACGAAAAGCCGGATATCCGAATCGGTAATCTGATCTCCGAATAAATATCTGCTTTTTGAGAGCCGCTCTTCCAGCCAGTCAAGTCTCTGAAACAAGACATCATACGCTTTTTCGTATTCCGTCTGGGACTTGGCAAACCCGGCTTTATAAACACCATTATTAATTTCGTGGAATAGAATAACATTTAATTCGTCAATTTCTTTTCTTAAATGTTCCGGATAAAGATCCGGTGCGTTCTGCTTATGAAATGGTTTCCACACAGTCTCCCAGTAATTGGTCAGATGATGATAGTCGTTGTTTACTGCCTTCCGGGTTTTTAAATCTACAACCACAGGAACGGTTGCTCTTCCTTCGTAGTCCGGATCAGTCGCCGCATAGATTTCAGGCAGATAACGAATCTTAAGCACGGGATCCACATTTCCCTCATCTAAAGAAAATTCCCAGCCGTTCTCTGTCCTGACAGGACTGACCGTTCCAACACTGATTGTGTCTTCCAGACCCAAAAGCTTGAATGCAATTATCTGTCTTGTAGCCCAGGGACAAAGGGGCGTCCAGATCAGGCGGTATCTTCCGGCTTCAACCGGAAGTTCTCCTTCTCCATTGCCGAAAGGAGTGATAAAATAATTATCCTGTCTGACAAAAGCGCCTGTTTGGGATACTTCGTGTGCATCCTCACTGGTTGCTACCTTACCGTATTTATCTTCTATCGCCATACTTTTTTCCTTCTTTCCATCTTGTCTTGTATGTATATCATATCACACTCGTATGTTTATATGTAATACGAATAAAAAACAACTGGCAATAAGAATATCTTATAACCAGCCGTTTTTTAATACATAGTATCTTATTATTTTTATGCGAATAATGGTGTTGATAAATACCGGTCACCGGAATCAGGAAGCAATACAACAATGGTCTTTCCCTTATTTTCAGGTCTTTCCGCAAGAAGCTTAGCTGCCTTTAATGCAGCTCCGGATGAAATACCAACCAGAATTCCTTCCGTAACTGCAAATGACTTGCCCTCTTTAAATGCATCTTCATTTTCAACTGTAATTACTTCATCATAGATTGTGGTATTTAATACCTCCGGTACAAATCCGGCACCAATTCCCTGAATCTTATGAGGTCCTGGTTTGCCTCCGCTAAGCACGGGGCTGCTCGCCGGTTCCACTGCAACTATCTGTACATTCGGATTCTTTTCCTTTAAATATGCACCGACTCCTGTAACAGTTCCGCCGGTACCTACACCTGCAATGAAAATATCAACGGTTCCGTCTGTCTGCTCCCAGATCTCCGGTCCGGTTGTTTCCTGATGTACTTTCGGATTTGCAGGATTGACAAACTGACCTAATATGACTGAACCTTCAATGGAAGCCTTTAATTCATCTGCTTTTTCAATGGCACCTCTCATACCCCTGGCACCTTCCGTAAGAACCAGCTCTGCGCCATAGGCCTTTAAGAGATTTCTTCTTTCCACACTCATGGTATCAGGAAGAGTCAGGATAGTTTTGTATCCCTTCGCTGCCGCAACAGCAGCAAGACCGATTCCAGTATTACCGGAAGTTGGTTCAATGATAGTAGCCCCCGGTTTTAAAATTCCTTTTTCCTCTGCATCTTCAATCATTGCCAAAGCAATCCTGTCTTTTACTGATCCGGCTGGATTTAAATATTCCAGCTTTGCCAGAAGAGTTACCCCTTCCACTCCCTCTGCTGCACCGTAACGGCTGATTTTCAGTATTGGTGTTCCTCCAATGAGTTCGACTGCGCTTTCTTTAATTGATCCCATATCCTTATCCTCCATATTATCATTTTATTGATTCATTATTATTATTTTAAAATCGAAAAGAAGCAGCTGCTCTTATGGCACCTGCTTTCATCTTTCATGGGATATATCCATATCCTCACTTCTGATGCTGCCAGGCGTTATAAAGAGCAATCCAATAAAACTGTTTTTTTCCTATAACAAACAGCCTGGCAACAACATATATATTGATTCCACTTACGGTTTTTCTGATCTCTGTTACGTTTCATATTGAGCTGCCCCTTTCTACCTACAACATTAATATGTTTATATGTTATAATTATATTAATGCAGAAAGAGAAATGTGTCAATACCTTTTTCAAAGATTCTATAAATTTTTAACTGCCGCTCTTAATTGATCCAGAGCTTCTATGATAAGAGATCGGGGACAGGCTATGTTAATCCGTTCAAATCCTTCGCCTATCGGTCCAAACATGGCCCCGCTGTCAAGCCACAGACCTGCTTTTTTTACAATCAGCTCTTCTCTTTCCTGTTCATTGAGCCCTAATCCCCGGAAGTCCAGCCATATGAGATAAGTACCATCCGGTTCAATCAGTTTAATTTCTGGCAAATTATCCTCCAAATAAGTACGGATAAACTGGATATTCTCTTTCAAATACTCCATCAGCTGGTCATGCCAGTCCTCTCCATACCGATATGCAGCTTCGCAGGCTGTTAACCCCAATGCGTTTAACTGACTGTAACCAGCGGCAGCGATTTCTTTTTTGAATTTACGTTTTAATTCCGGATTTGATATAAAAATGTTTGAGATCTGCAGTCCTGCAACATTAAACGTCTTACTTGGAGCGGTACAGGTAATTGTCCGGTTTCTTAGTGCTTCACTGATCGCTGCGAATACCTGATGCTCTCCCTTAAACACAAAGTCCTGATGGATCTCATCGCTGACAACAATCATATCAAGGCGCTCACAGATCTCGCCAAGCTGAGTCAGCTCCTCTCTTGTCCATACTCTTCCCACCGGATTATGAGGGCTGCAAAGGAAAAACAGTTTTACCTGATTTTCTGCAGCCTTTTTTTCAAACTCCTCAAGATCCATATGATAGATTCCATCTTCACCCAGATATAACGTATTATCTACAATCTTTCTTCCGTTATCTTCTATTACTTCACTGAAGGGATAATAAACCGGCTGCTGAATCATGACACCGTCTCCCGGCTTTGTGTATGCTTTCACCGCCATGGCAAGAGCGAAAACCACTCCCGGCGTTTTTACAAGCCAGTTTCTCTCAACTGTCCAGCCATGGCGGCGTTTCATCCAGTCCTTCACCGCCTCAAAGTATTCCTCTTTTCCCTCACTGTAGCCGAAAATTCCATGCTCCACACGGGCTTTGAGTGCATCCAGCACAGGCTGTGGTGCTTTAAAATCCATATCTGCTACCCAGAGCGGCAGGATTCCTTCCGGTTTTCCCCTTTGAACTGCAAAATCATATTTAATACAGCTTGTATTTTTTCTGTCTATCCGTTCATCAAAATCAATTCGTTCTTTACTCATGAAATACCCGCTCCAATTCATTTATTAAATCCTGCACATCCTCAATTCCCACCGAAAGTCTTAAGATCCGGTCTGTGATCCCATTGGCAGCCAGAACATCCGCAGGCACATCCGCATGTGTCTGCGTGATGGGATATGTGATCAGCGTTTCCACTCCTCCAAGGCTTTCTGCAAACCGGATCAGTCTCACATTCTTTAATATCCTATGGGCAAGCTCCTTTGATTCCACTTCAAAGGTCACCATACAGCCAAAGCCTCTCGCCTGTTTTTTACAGACCTCATGACCCGGATGGTCCGTAAGACCCGGATAATAGATCTTCTTTACCTTTTTCTCATTTTTCAGCCAGTCCACCAGATTTCCGGTATTCTTCTCTGCCTGATTCATACGAATCGCCAGGGTCTTGATTCCCCGCAGTATAAGCCAGCTGTCAAAGGGAGCCAGTCCGGACCCCACTGTTTTTATGATAAAACGGAGTCTTTCCGCTATTTGAACAGAAGAGGTGACAAGAAATCCGGCTATGGTATCGTTATGTCCCCCCAGGTACTTGGTTCCGCTGTGAACCACCAGGTCTGCCCCCAGTTTTAAAGGATTCTGAAAATAAGGAGACATAAACGTATTATCCACAATCAGGAGAATGCCATGCTTTTTCGTAATTTTAGCAAGCTCTTCAATGTCGGTTACATTCATCATGGGATTGGTAGGCGTTTCAATAAAAACAGCCTTTGTGTTTTCACCAATCAGTTCTTCCACTTTTTCGTACGAGGAACCAGAGCAGTCAACGGAATCAATTAAGATACCGTTTTTTTTGCTGATGTTATCAAACAGCCGGATGCTGCCTCCGTATAAGTCGCAGTCTGTAATAATGTGATCACCAGGCGCAAAAAGCTCCATAAGGGCTGTAATTGCCGCCATACCGCTGGAAAAAGCCAGGGCATCCACGCCGCTTTCCAAAGAGGCTACAATGTTTTCCAAATGCTCTCTGGTAGGATTTTGCAGACGGCTGTAATCATATCCAGTCCCTTCTCCCACTCCTTTATGGGCAAATGTGGCAGTCTGATAAATGGGAAAACTGATTGCTCCCGAGTTATCCACAGGTATCTCCGCTCCGTCACCATATAAACATTTTGTTGAAATTCCGTATTCCATGTTGTGTCACCGCTTTCTTTTCTTTATAGTGATTCCTGTATAACAGTATATCAGTCCGGCAGACAGAAGCGGTATGATTGAAAAACAATAGCCTGCTATTTATTATTTCTATAACGACAGCAAAATGGTTTCATAATGCATGCAGCCCAAAAGCACTACAGAACCTGTTTCTCGAATTTCTTCAATTCTGCTATATACTTTTCTCCCAGGATACTGAGAGGCATTTTTTTCTTTTTAATATAACCAATCCGCATCCGGTCGCAGGTATTAAGAGGAATGGCACAGTATTCGTCTCCATTTAAATCTTCGCAGATAATCCCGGAACAAAGGGTATATCCGTTTAATCCTACCATTAAGTTGAGCAGTGTAGCTCTGTCATCGGCCTTAATGATCTGCTTATATTCATAGGTACTGAATACCTCTTCCGCTAGATAAAACGCATTATTCGTACCCTGCTCAAAGGAAAGACAGGGATAATTTTTTAAATCCTCAAATTCGATCAGTTCCTTCCTGGCCAGAGGATTTCCTTTCCAAAGATATACATAGATCTTGCACTGGAACAGTTCTGTAAATTCAAGATCACTGTCATGAATCAGCTTTTCCATGGATTTCTGATTAAATTCATTCAGATAAAGAATCCCCAATTCACTCTTCTGATTTTTTACATACTCTATTACATCGTATGTCCTGGTTTCATGAACGGCAAATTCATAATCGTCCATGCCAAATTCTCTTGCCATATGAATAAATGCCTGTACAGCGAAGGTATAATGCTGCATGGACACGCTGAATTTTTTCTTGAATTTCTCTTTTTTTACAAACCGCTCTTCCATCTGACGGTACTGCTCCAGCATTTGTCTTGTATATCCTAAAAATTCTTCTCCCTCCGGCGTGATCACAATTCCCCGGTTGGACCGCAAAAACAGCTGAAGACCAATTTCTTCCTCTAAATCCCGTATTGTGCTGGATAAGCTTGGCTGAGTAATAAATAACTCCGCCGCCGCTTTATTCATGGATTTCTGGTTTGCGATGCATATGGCATAACGAAGCTGCTGTAATGTCATAGATCCTCCTTTTTTCTGCCTGCGCAAAAGCTGCCATAGAACCTATGGCAGCCTGCATATAATCTGATTCAGTTATTTTACCGCCTGAAATGCTTCTTCCAAGTCTTCGATAATATCTGATGCATGTTCTGTTCCGATAGAAAGACGGATGGTATTGGGCTTTATTCCGGAATTCTCCAGCTCTTCCTCTGTCATCTGTGAATGAGTGGTGGATGCCGGATGAATCACTAAAGACTTCACATCTGCAACATTTGCAAGAAGAGAGAATAATTCCAGCTGATCAATAAAATCCTTTGCTTTTCTGGCATCTCCCTTGATTTCGAAGGTGAAAATAGATCCGCCTCCATTTGGGAAATATTTAGCATATAATTCCTTCTGACTCTCATCATCTGAAACGGATGGATGATGAACCTTTTCAACCTGTGGGTGATTTTTCAAAAATTCCACAACCTTCAGAGCATTCTCTACATGACGTTCAACTCTTAAAGATAAGGTCTCAAGACCCTGTAAAAAGATAAATGCGTGAATTGGGGATAAGCAGGCTCCTGTATCACGAAGTAAAATCGCACGGATCTTTGTCACATAAGCGGCAGGACCGGCTGCCTTTGTAAAGCTTACCCCATGATAACTTGGATTCGGATCAGTCAGTGACGGGAATTTTCCAGATGCTTCCCAGTCAAATTTTCCGCCGTCGACAATCACACCGCCGATGCTGGTTCCGTGGCCGCCGATGAATTTTGTTGCGGAATGCACCACAATATCAGCGCCATACTCAATCGGTCTTACCAGGTAAGGGGTTGCAAATGTATTGTCTACAATCAGGGGGATTTTATGTGTATGTGCAATCTTTGCAAACTGTTCAATATCAACCACGTCAGAATTGGGGTTTCCCAGTGTCTCAATAAAGATCAGCTTGGTATTTTCCTGAATGGCATTCTCTACTTCCTCATAATTAAAGGGATCCACAAAAGTTGTGGTGATACCATAATCAGGAAGTGTATGCTCCAGCAGGTTGAAAGTACCTCCATAGATGTTTTTGGCTGCTACAACGTGATCTCCGTTCTTTGCAAGGTTCTCAATAGAATAAGTAACTGCTGCCGCTCCGGAAGCTGTAGCCAGTGCTGCCACACCACCTTCTAATGCTGCAATTCTCCGTTCAAATACATCCTGGGTTGGGTTAGTCAGTCTTCCATAAATATTTCCCGCATCAGTCAGATTGAACCTTGCAGCGGCATGATCGCTGTTATGGAACACATAGGAAGAGCTCTGATAAATGGGGACTGCTCTGGCATCTGTCACGGAATCTGCCTCTTCCTGGCCAACGTGCAACTGTAATGTTTCAAATTTAAGATTTCTTTCTGCTCTGGTTTTCTTGCTCATATTGGTATCCTCCTATGGGTAAAATGCTGTTTCATCTTTTCTTGTTAAGTGGTATTATACATGATTTGCAGATCCTGTGTTAATATTTATAATTATTATCTGGTTATAGGTAAAACCTATAGCTGTTGTGCCAGAAGCTTTTCCAGTTCCTCATTCAGCTTTTCTTTCATGATGAAGAGAGTTTCTTCCCCTGGTAAGTACTTATCATTATAAAGTTCTTCCATGGGCAGCTTCCAGACCGGACCTGAAGCGGGTGTATCACCAACAGTTCTTGGATAAAAGTGCCAGTGCATATGAGTAAAATTACCGCTTCCTAATAGCTCATAATTTAGTTTATCCGGTCCAAAGGCGCGATAAACTGCCTCTGCAGTCAAAGCCATTTCCTGCAAAAAACGATTTTTAAATTCTTTTTCCAGAAAATGAAGTTCCGATGCATGCTCCTTACATAAAAAAAGAGTATAACCCTGAAATCTCTGATGATCCCCCAGCACCACATATCCTGTTTCCAGTTCCTTTACAAAATACGGGTTTCTGCCTTCTTTAATAAGCTGTATCCGATCGCACACTCCGCACATAGCTGTTCCTCTCCTTTATCCGCTTTTTCTGCGTTTCATCTTTTGTTATTATACAACAGTTTTTATTCCAGCACACTATTTTTTTATTCCTTGCTTATCCATCATATCTCTTTGGCTTTGGAATATATATATACAAAAATGCAAAAGGAAAAATCAGTCCATGAACGAACATTATCCATTTGTGAATCCACCGCTTCCCTATGCATACGACTCACTTGAACCTTATATTGATTCTCAGACCATGTACATTCACCACGACAGGCAGCTTCAGAGGTATGTGGTGGAGTTAAACACCATCCTGCGGAATTATCCGGAGCTGCAGAATCTTTCCCTGGAAGAGCTTCTGACAAATACGGAAAGCCTTCCGGAAGAGATCCGCCAGTCCATCATCAATTACGGCGGCGGGGTTTACAATCATATTATCTACTTTTTTGGAATGATCAATTCCCAGGAGCGCTCTCAGGCCGATACACTCTATCCCATTATATTAAGAGATTTTGGCACAGTAGAGGAGTTTTTTAATGAATATAAAAGAAAAGCACTTTCTGTTTTCGGTTCGGGGTATGCCTGGCTGGTTGTTGACCAGAATGGAACTTTAACAATTGTAACCACACCCAATCAGAACACACCGATCTCATTTGGATTTTGTGTAATCTCCTGCATTGATGTCTGGGAGCACGCCTATTTTCTGCAGCGTTATAATGACCGGGCCGCATACATAGAGGACTGGTTTCACGTCATTAACTGGCAGGTGGCAGACGCCCGGTATAAACAATGCATGGGGATAGATGATGAGCAGCAACTGTGAAAGGGAGAACCAGGTATTGCCTTGGTTACTCCAATATCAATCAATCCTATCCCATAGCCATTTTTTACCATACAACAAAACAAGAGAGCAAATACTTTAATTGCCCTCTTGTTGTCTATTGTAAAATTTTTTTAAATAAAGCTTCCATCTTATCATAGTTACATACAAATGAATCTATACTGGCTTCCAGCATCTCTTTAGCAGTGATTTCAGCAAAACGTATTATATATCCCCGCTGTATAGCCAGTTCTCGGATAAACTCCCTTTGAGTCCGTCCATTCCCCTCTCTAAATGGATGCAGCGCATTAATCTCTGAAAAATAATATGCACTCTTATTAATAAATAAATCCTTGGAAAAAGCCGCTAAATAATTATCCGCTTTTAATTGCCCAAATATTTCATCCGCCTGTCTCTTAATAAACTGCACTTTACAAAACATTTTCGTTCCGCTTCATTTAACCTCTTTAAATCTCGAATATTTAATTTATTAGTCAAAACATTTGAGCCCGGGTAGCAATAAACTCTATCACTCATTTACTCCTCCGTGTATTCAGCTATTATCTGATTCCTGATATTCTCCTTTTCAGAAATAGTTGAGTTCTGATATGTCTCTAATAAATGAATATCATCTTCTGTAAGCGGCATATTTTCCATAGCCAAAGAGGCCTGAACTTCTTTGACTACCTCATTCATTGAATAATTAGGTATCATTTTTACTTCGAATGGTATACTTTGAGTCATAATGATTTGCTTCAATAACATGTTCAATACAGATGAAAGGTTGGTACCTAAACTTTCCAGAATAGCACTTGCTTTTTCCTTATCTACTTTATCAGTTCGCACTTGCAAAAAAGTTTTTTCCATTAAAGCACCTCCATTATTTTTATAATATCACAAAGTATTGACATTGTAAATACATTCTACACATATAAAAAGAGACTGTTGCATAATGACTGTTTTTTAGTCATTGGACAACACTCCTTTTTTGTCCTCTTAGAGAATAATAATTAACTCTGTATTATTCCATGACATTTCTGCGTATACTCTATAAAAACATTAACATCATTCAATAACCCCGTTATAAGTTCATTACTTGTATTAATTGCCAGATTAAATTGTTCTTGAGTAATATCGTTCTGGAATAATGCTTCCTCAAGTTCATCCATATCATCTACCATGATTTTCCCATCGGGATAAACAACCAAATCCAAATACAAATCATTAAAATAAGGAATGCCATCTATGTCGATTCCTTGTTTTGCTATCATATCTATGTACCATACCAAAATATCATTTCTTTCATTCATCATAGCAGTGATACAATAAAAACCATCTTGTGGAAGAATAGACAACCATTTTAACCCTTTATCACAAACCACAATCTCTTCGCCGTTAAATTTCCATATCTGTTTTTCGCTTACCGCTTTTATATCGATAAGTCCAATATATCCCCTAAAAAATCCGGTATTTACTTTTTTCCCATACATGTCTTTTGAAACGATACATTTCCATTCATCATATGACAATCTACATTTTTTCAAAATATAGTACCTCGTCAAATCTAATCTTTAATTAAGAATACACCGATTGCTACCAACTTTCAATATTAAAAACTTCCATAAGTAATTCCACTCCCCCTTGATACTTCATAAAGCAAGTGTTATAATTTTTTCATTACAAAAGCAGGAGGCCTAAATGAAACACATCACTAATAATCAAAAAAATATTGCTCATATCAGCTTTGAAATCGGGCTGTTTTTAAAGGGTGTTCATGGCTTAATGGAGATTGTTGGTGGAGCATTCCTGGTATTTTTGAATCCTACACGAATGAACTGGCTAACACGCTTTTTAACCCGGCATGAATTATCGGAAGACCCAAAGGATATAGTAGCAAATTTCCTGATAAGCTTAAGCAACAGTTTTTCAATCAGCACTCAGCATTTTGCGGTATTTTACTTAATATCGCATGGGATTATAAAGTGCATCCTAGTTTTTCTTTTGTGGCACAAAAAATTATGGGCATATCCATTGACAATAATTGCCTTAATTCTTTTTATCACATATCAGATATACCGCTACACGTTGACTCAATCTGTGTTTCTTATTGTACTCACTATTTTTGATGCTGTCATGATTGCTTTAACTTATTTAGAATATAAGAGGATTAAATCTTAATGTATTGGCCGGGACCGAAAACACCGGCCAATTTCAGTTCACTTGATTTGTGGTAATAAAAAAACTGCCAGCTTAATGCTGATAGTTAAATTCCTGCAGCCCCCCCCCGGAGGAAGTGTAAAAAGAGGAGCCGCCAAAGCGAACTCCTCTTTTCTCTATCGAAACGTATTTCCCTTTAAAAATCAAGGTTTATCCTTAGAATTTACCTGCGTTAGCAGCCTCCACCAACAGCCATAGCTACAGTAGCTCCGACCATAGGGTTGTTACCCAAATGCAACTTGGTAATAAGCATTTCACTTCTATGTACTTACATGCATCTGTAAGCCTGATGAAATAAGGAAATAATTTGTGATAACGCATTTGATTACCCTTAGCAACATTACTTTGTCTACCTAAAAATCTGTTTAGAGTAGACAAATGGTAGACATTTAACCAGAATATTGGATATCTGTCTTTAATCAAACTATTCTCTTACTCTTACGTAAACACGACCAATGACGTTTCCTTCTGCATCCTTTGCACTAATTAAAACCAATCCTTTGCTCAGTGCTGTAACTTTTCCTTTGCTGGTTACGTTGGCTATTGATGAATCCATTGGAGCCCATGTAATATTGGCTGTATTCGTGAAATTATCTGCTGTTAATCTTGCTGTCTCTCCAATTTTTAAATCAATTGCAAGTCTGTAATCGTCTGCATTCTCTACAACTAATACGTTTATGTAATCTGTATATGAGCCGTCTACACTCTTAACTGTTATAACTGTATTACCAGGAGCCAGAGCTGTCACTATACCTTTCTCATTTACTGTGGCAACCGTTGGATCTGAAGAAGACCAGGCCATTTGTGTATTTACATTTAAATCATCGTCTACACTTAAACGGAGTGCTTCAGATACCTCCAATACCACTTTTAATTTAGCTTCGGTTGTGGGAGGTGTTTGAGATGCCTCTGGAGTAGCCGAGGCTTCATTAGAATTGCCACTTTCCCTGCCAGCAACGATTGCAGTTATAATATAATAGTAATTCGTTCCATTAGTAACATTAGTATCGGTATAGGTAGTACCTGTTACATCGGTTGATATTGTTTCATATGGGCCACCTGCAGTTGTGGAGCGCTTAACGGTGTAGCTTGTAGCTTTATCTACTGTGCCCCAAGTTAAATCTATTTTGGAAGTGCTGCCTGTTGCTATTAAATTTGTTGATAGTCTATCATAAGGTAACAACTCACCTGTAGAATCTATATCAATTGCATCAAAACAAAAAAGTCTTTCAATACCTAAATCTAAATTTGGATCTAAATTAGTCAGTTCAACATAATGTACACCATCTATCAGGTCATTTTTCTCAAAAACCAGGCACTGGTCTGTTGAAAGAGTTGGATGATATATACTATATGATCCTACAACAATATCGTCAATTTTTACCTGAATCTTCGCTGATCTATTATAGTTTAACTGATGAGTTATCCTTAATTTGGAACCTTTAAACTTAAATTTAACTGATTCACCACTGTTACGAGAATATACCATTTCTCCTTTATAATATGCTGGAGATCCATTTTTAATTTCATTCCATGTACCTTGATAATAAAAGTATCCATTCTGATCATCATATCTTTGCCAGCCACTCTCTGGAGTTCTTAGAACACTCCCAATTGTAGCAGCATAAGCAGAAATTTGCCCTAAAAATAATACGCAGATCATTAAACAAATACATGTTGCCAATCTTTTCAATGCTCTCTTACTCATACAATGTACCTCCAAAATTTATCTTATGTAGTTTTTTATTAATATTTATGCAATACGCTTGAGCTTCCTTTATTTTACCTCCTATCTTTCGTTTTAGGTTTGCATAAACTCAACATATAAATATCGAAATAAAATGTCTAATTCTTAAATCAACCTATTCCGCCAATCCAGAATACTACAGCGCCCCATCCTGATTTGGCGTGAGCGTCATCGGCTCCGTTACCATCTTATCTTCGGCATCCACGGCATGGACTTAACAACAATACCAAGGCCGATAGCTGCCATAGTAGCAGCATTTTCAACAATTGCCTTCTGAGCTGCCGCCTGTGCCAGCGCAAATTGGGTCTATGCTTTTAGAGAATAGAGCCAATCCAAAAGATGTACAGGCAAGACTTGGTTATAAAAACATACAGGAGACACTTCAGATATATACTCATGCGACTTCTAAAATGCAAGATCAAACCGTCGACATACTTGAAAAGATATTGTAGTTTGTCTACCTCTTATAATTTTGGTAGACAAACGGTAGACAAAAGCATAATTTCACCCTACCCATTCAAAAAGAGGAGCCGCCAAAGCGAACTCCTCTTTTCTATATCAAATGGTATTTTCCCTTGAAAAATCAAGGTTTTATCATTAGAATTTACCTGCGTTAGCAGCCTCTTCAATACCAACAGCAACAGCTACGGTAGCACCTACCATTGGGTTGTTGCCCATACCGATCAGACCCATCATCTCTACGTGAGCCGGAACGGAAGAAGAACCTGCGAACTGAGCATCAGAGTGCATACGTCCCATAGTATCTGTCATACCGTAGGAAGCCGGACCTGCTGCCATGTTATCCGGGTGAAGGGTACGTCCTGTACCGCCGCCGGAAGCTACAGAGAAATACTTTTTGCCTTTTTCTGTACATTCCTTCTTGTAGGTTCCTGCAACCGGGTGCTGGAATCTGGTTGGGTTGGTGGAGTTACCTGTGATGGAAACGTCAACGCCTTCCTTCCACATGATAGCAACGCCTTCTGTTACGTCGTTTGCGCCGTAGCAGTTAACCTTTGATCTTAAACCTTCTGAATAGGATTTTCTGAACAGTTCTTTTACTTCGCCTGTGTAGTAATCCATCTCAGTCTCTACATATGTAAATCCGTTGATTCTGGAGATAACCTGAGCCGCGTCTTTTCCTAAACCGTTTAAGATTACTCTTAATGGTTTCTGACGTACTTTGTTTGCCTTCTCAGCAATACCAATTGCGCCTTCTGCTGCTGCAAAGGACTCATGTCCAGCCAGGAAGCAGAAACAGTCTGTGCCTTCTTCCAGAAGCATCTTTCCAAGATTTCCGTGACCAATACCTACATTACGCTGATCAGCTACGGAGCCTGGAATACAGAAAGCCTGAAGACCTTCACCAATTGCTGCTGCTGCATCTGCTGCTTTTCTGCAGCCTTTTTTGATTGCGATTGCTGCGCCTACTGTATAAGCCCAACAAGCATTTTCGAAACAGATAGGCTGGATCTTCTTCACCTGTTCGTAAACATCCAGACCTGCATCTTTTGTAATCTTTTCCGCTTCTTCAATAGAAGCGATGCCATAGCTGTTTAAAACAGAATTGATTTTGTCAATTCTTCTCTCATATGATTCAAATAAAGCCATTATCTTGTCCTCCTTATTATTGGCCAAATCTCTTCGCTTTCATAACCGGATACCGGCAGGCTCATGCCGACCGATTATTCGTGTCTTGGGTCAATGATCTTTGCAGCTTCCGCTACACGGCCGTACTGTCCTTTTGCCTTCTCCCAAGCGGTGTTGGGATCATCACCTTTCTTGATGAAATCAGTCATCTTACCAAGACTTACGAACTGATAACCGATGATCTGATCTTCCTCATCAAGAGCGATGCCGGTTACATAGCCTTCAGCCATTTCCAAATAGCGAGGACCTTTCTTTAATGTTCCATACATGGTACCAACCTGAGAACGAAGACCTTTTCCTAAGTCTTCCAGTCCCGCACCGACCGGAAGTCCGTCTTCTGAGAATGCACTCTGAGTTCTTCCGTATGCGATCTGTAAGAATAACTCTCTCATCGCTGTATTAATGGCATCACAAACAAGGTCTGTATTCAATGCCTCTAAAACGGTTAATCCGGGCAGAATCTCAGCTGCCATAGCAGCGGAGTGTGTCATACCGGAGCATCCGATTGTTTCCACTAATGCTTCCTGAATAATACCCTCTTTTACATTAAGAGTCAGCTTGCATGCACCCTGCTGGGGAGCACACCAGCCAACACCGTGTGTCAGACCGGAGATATCTTTAACTTCTTTTGATTTTACCCATTTTGCTTCTTCTGGGATTGGAGCAGCGCCGTGATGAACGCCCTGTGCCACTGTGCACATCTCTTCTACTTCATGTGAATAAATCATGTTAAAACTCCTTTCAAATAAGTAATCATCATGAAAAGTACTTTGTTAATTATATCACATCATACTTGATACCATTTTCTCATATTCTGTCGAATTCCGCAAGTGTTTTTTAGGCAATACATACCAATAGCCGGAGACAGGAACTGACCCATTCCTTCTCTCCGGCTGACGTACTGATTATTGTATTACTCTTCTTACCGACAATATGGTACGATAAGTGGCCGTTCCAACCTTAATACCGGTAGCCGGAGAGCTGGCATGAACAATCTGGCCGTTCCCGATATAGATACCGATATGTCCTGCATAGCAGATTAAATCTCCCGGCTGCGCTTCGGAATAAGACACTTCCGCTCCCGCAGAACGCTGTTCGGATGAACTTCGGGGCAGGGAATATCCAAAATGCCTGTATACGGACTGCACAAACCCGGAACAGTCTGTCCCGCTTGTCAGGCTGGTTCCGCCAAACACATAGGGGTTTCCCACAAACTGCAGACCATAATCTGCAACCGACCTTCCCTGAGCCGTTCCACCCGTACTCTTTGATGCGGAAGGCCCCGAATATTTGTTGTTATTATTGGTGCTGCGGCCGCCGGTGTTAGAGGCAGCTTTTTTCCGGGCATCCTCTTCTGCCTTTTTTCTGGCCTGTTCTGCCGCTTTTTTCCTGGCTTCTTCTTCCTTTGTCTTGCGGATTTCTTCATTCTTCTTTGCTACTGTCTGTGCATAAATATCCGCATCCTTCTTGGCCTTCGCCAGCTGGCTGTCAAAATTTGTGACTTCTTTTTTCTTGGTGGCGATGAGAGTTTCCAGCTGTTTCTTCTGATCCTTATACTCCAGCTCCATCACTTCCATCTCATTCTTGTCCTCTTCCAGATCATCCTTATAATCCGCAACCTGCTGCTTTGTCTCCTGAAATTTAACAAGCATCTTCCGGTCATATGTATAGATACCTTCTACGTATTCTGCTTTATTAAGCAGATCTGACATATCCTTT
Source organism: uncultured Clostridium sp. (assembly GCA_963523075.1). GTDB lineage: Bacteria > Bacillota > Clostridia > Lachnospirales > Lachnospiraceae > Lacrimispora. Next base: position 411,169 of record CAURBW010000001.1, on the reverse strand, counting down.
ACCTGAAGGAAAATATCCATGTATTGTGTATCACCCTTCTCATACATATACTGAATTCTTTTTTTCATTGCCAGATATTGCTTTTCTTCTTCTTTTTTCGCTTCCTGGTAATCCGATTCTGCCTGTTTGATTTCCTTTTCCTTATTAGCCATATCGTTTTCCAGAACTTTAATATCTGATAAAAGAGCCGTTAAATCAGTGGTAAGCTTAGAGACCTGATTCTGAGCCGCATTTTTTTTATTCTCAGCTTCCTGCGCCTGTTTATTTGCGTCATTCAGCTTTTTCTGAGCTTCCTGCTTTTCTTTTTCTGCCTTGGAAGTTGCAAAGACCGGAACAGTCTGTGTGCAGACCATGGCACTTATCATTATACCGCAGAACAGCCTTCGCAGTATTCCTGCATTTTTATGATACATAATCTGTACTTTTCGTTTCATCGTCAGTCCCTTTGCTTTTTTTCTATCTTTATCCCACCTATATGTTAACGTAAACCTAGGGTAAATTTCAAGTCTTAAATGAAAAATTTATAAAAAAGATTTCTCCTGCCGTTCCACAAGCTTTCTGGATACGATGATAAAACACAGAAAAAACAGAATTCCCTTTATAATACTGGATATGGAAAATGCCCACCAGATTCCGTCAAGTCCCAGAGCAGTGCTGCCTAAGAACATGGCAAGAGGAATCCTTGCAGAGGTAAATAAGATACTGATTACAGAGCTTAACAAGGTTTTTCCAAGCCCCGATAACGCACCTACCGTGGTAAGTTCCACACACATAAACATCTGACTGACACCTAAAATAACAAGATAACGCACTCCCATTGGAATGACATCTGCTTCATGTATGAAAAGCCCGAATATCTGCTTTGGAAAAACAATCAGCAAAAAAGTGCAGAACAATCCCCAGCAAAACATCACTGCTGCTGCCGTAAAATATCCCTTTTTTACTCTCCCATACTGCTTCGCCCCATAATTCTGACCCACAAAGGAGTTAATCGCAGCTGCAAAACCATCTGCAGTCATCCATGAGATGGATTCAATCTGCCCTCCTACCCGGAGTACCGCCACTGCCGTATCACCAAACCCGGCCACAAACCGGGTGAGAATCATGGAAATGCTGGTGTAGATTAAATTCTGAACAGAAGCCGGAAATCCAATCCTGATCATGGCCCCCATATAATCCCGGGGAACTCTCTGGATCAGCCGTACTTTATCAAAAACCAGTCTGTCTTTTTGAATTGCTTTTAAAAATACAACGGTTACAACTGCCTGGGCAAATACCGTAGCTGCTGCTGCCCCGCCGACACCAAAACCTTTAACCGGTCCCGCTCCGAAAATTAAAATCGGATCTAAAACCATGTTTAATATTAACCCTACCGTATTAGCCTTTAAGGGAGTTCTGCTGTCTCCCATGGCCGTGAGAATACCGGTCAGGATCACATTCATATAAGAAAATACAATCAGGCCGCAGGTGATTTTTAAATAAATCCTGGCATTCTCCACAATCCAGCCATCACTCAGTCCGAAAAAACCGATCAGCGGCTTTGCACCAAATATGCAGAGCGCGCCATAAAGAACAGAAAACAGGATTCCCAGCTGAAGTGCCCCTGATGCATATTTCGCTGCTTCCTCTTTCCTGCCTCCTCCAAGGGCATGGGCAACCTTTACCTGCCCTCCCATTTTAGCCAGCGCCACAACTCCCTGCGAAAGCCAGACATACATTCCGCCTGCCCCCACAGCAGCAACAGACGGGGCACCTGCTATCCCGATCCACGCCATATCCGTCAGGCTGTAAGCCATCTGAACCAGTGCAGTAACCATGATGGGAAGTGCCAGCTCTGTCAGTGAAGTAAAGATATGTCCCTTTAGTAAATCTACTTTTTTATTCATAAATAATTTTCTCCGTTTCAAAAGGGCTGCCAGCTTAGCGGCAGCCCTTTACTGTCCGGATTATTCCCTGGCAGAAAGATATTCGTCAATTCCTCTTGCGCCGGCACGTCCGGCTTCCATAGCCAGAATCACAGTTGCAGCTCCTGTCACTGCATCTCCTCCGGCATATACGCCTTCCTTGCTTGTCTTTCCTGTAGATTCCTCTGCAATAATACACTTGCGCTTATTAATATCCAGTCCCTTAGTCGTATTGGATATTAAAGGATTGGGGGATGTTCCCAGTGACATGATGACTGTATCTACATCTATGACAAATTCAGATCCTTTCACCTCTACGGGTCTTCTTCTGCCGGAAGCATCCGGTTCTCCAAGTTCCATTCTGATACATTTCATTCCGTTTACCCAGCCCTTCTCATCGGTGAGAATTTCAATTGGGTTTGACAGAAGATCAAATATAATTCCTTCTTCTTTTGCATGATGTACTTCTTCCGCTCTGGCAGGAAGTTCCGCCTCACTTCGTCTGTAAACAACATGCACTTCAGCTCCAAGGCGAAGAGCAGTTCTCGCCGCATCCATCGCAACGTTGCCTCCGCCTACAACTGCTACTTTCTTACCGGCTACAATCGGAGTATCATAGTCATCGCGGAATGCCTTCATTAAATTACTTCTTGTTAAGTATTCATTGGCGGAAAATACACCGTTGGCATTCTCTCCCGGAATTCCCATAAACATCGGCAGTCCGGCTCCTGAGCCGATGAATACGGCCTGGAATCCTTCTTCATCAAGAAGCTCATCAATGGTAACAGATTTTCCAACGATCACATTGGTTTCAATCTTAACACCCAGCTTTCTGACATTGTCGATCTCCGGCTGTACCACGCCGTCTTTTGGAAGACGGAACTCCGGAATACCATAAGTAAGTACACCGCCCGGCTCATGAAGAGCTTCAAATATGGTAACTTCGTATCCCAGCTTTGCAAGATCGCCTGCACAGGTGAGGCCGGAAGGACCGGAACCGATCACTGCCACCTTCTTGCCGTTGGTCTTTTCAGGTGCTTCCGGTACAATTCCATGCTCTCTGGACCAGTCTGCAACAAACCGCTCCAGCTTGCCAATAGAAACCGGCTCTCCCTTGATACCACGGATACACTGTCCTTCACACTGACTTTCCTGGGGACATACACGTCCGCATACTGCAGGAAGAGCAGAGGATTTTGCAATTACTTTAGCAGCTTCCTCGATATTGCCTTCTTCCACTTCCTTAATAAATCCTGGAATATTGATGGATACCGGGCAGCCCTTTACACACTTGGGATTCTTGCACTGGATGCATCGGCTGGCTTCTTCTTTTGCTTCTTCTTCATTATATCCAAGACAAACTTCTTCAAAGTTTGTTGCTCTTACTTTTGGATCCTGTTCTCTGACTGGTACTTTCTTTAAAACGTCCATTAGTTGTCACCTCCACACTGTCCGCAGCCGCCATGATGAGTATCGCCTTCCCGGGTCTTTAAAATTGCACGCCCTTCTTCGCTCTTATACATCATCTGACGCTTCATGGCTTCGTCAAAATTTACTTTATGGCCGTCAAATTCCGGTCCATCCACACAGGCAAATTTGACCTCGTCGCCAACAGTGATACGGCAGGCTCCGCACATTCCCGTACCGTCTACCATAACCGGATTTAAGCTGACAATGGTTGGGATTCCCAGTTCCTTTGTCATAAGGCAGGTAAACTTCATCATAATCATTGGGCCGATGGCAACGCAGACATCATAATGTTTTCCCTGATTCACCACCAGATCCTTAATTACTTCAGTGACCATTCCTTTTCTTTCATAGGAACCGTCATCAGTCGTCACATATAAATTGCCGGCCTGTTCTCTCATGTCATCTTCCAGGATAAGTAAATCCTTTGTCTTCGATCCCATGATAACATCAACCGATATTCCGTGTTCCCTCATCCATTTCACCTGGGGATAAACAGGAGCAGTTCCCACACCGCCGGCTACGAATAAATACTTTCTTTTCTTTACTTCTTCTAAATCCTCTTCCACAAATTCAGACGCATTACCCAAAGGTCCTACTACATCCTCAAAGCTGTCTCCTGTTTTTAAATCAGCCATCTTTTCCGTGCTGGCACCCACTGTCTGAAATACAATGGTAATTGATCCCTTATCACGATTATAATCACAGATTGTGAGCGGAATCCGCTCTCCTCTGTCATCCATCTTAACGATAACAAATTCTCCAGGCTGGCAGGCTTTGGCAATCCGGGGTGCTTCCACATCCATCAGATAGATCTTGTCAGCTAACATCTCTGCTTTTAAAATCCTGTACATCTTCATCCTCCTAATGTCTTCGTGAATATACCTTCGCACCGTTCCTGAAAGCCTTCCTGACAATCAGGTGAAATGGTACTCGTTTCATATTATCATTTTTATATGTCAAAAACAATATGAAAAGACAAATATCAAAATTTTTTATAAATAAATATCATTATTTTTTTATCGATTGACCAGTTCTCTGGTACATACGGAACGTATAACACAAATTAAAATATGTCTGCTCTTCACTTTCAGCACACATCTCCCAGCCGGTGTCCCTATCCAGATCCGGAAAATGGGTATCAGCACTGTATGCATAGTCAATATATGTCACATGAGCCGTATCGCAATATGGCAGGAACTGCTCATAAATGCTCTGTCCGCCTATGACGAAACATTCTTTTCCCGTATGCTTTTCAAGCTCTTCCATCACTTCTTCTGTACTGTGGCAGATTACGGCCCCTTTCACCTTATAGTCAGGATTTCTGGTAAGAACAATATTGGTCCTTCCATATAGTGGCTGTTTTCCCGGAAGACTCTCCAATGTCTTGCGGCCCATAATGATTACTTTTCCAAGAGTTTCCTCACGGAACATCCGCTTATCCTCAGGTATGGATACCAGAAGCTGGCCCTGATTCCCGATGGACCAGTTTTTATCCACTGCTACAATCAAATTCATAAGCATGTCCACCTTTTATTCTTCCTCTGCAAGAATCAGCTCCTTCGCATAGGGGAGAGTCTCAATCCAGCTGCAGAATGTATGCCATTCCATTAATTTGTGACTTCTTCTGGCAAAATAAATATTGATTAAAGTTTCATAATTTAATGTGCATGTGCGCATCTGGTTATAACTGGTAGGGAGAAGCTGAATCATATCATACCAGTCATCTTTATTTTTTGTTTCAATATAGCGCAGGCGGATCTTTTCCAATTCTTCCACAACCGTTCCCATAAAGGCAAGAGTTCCCTCCGTCATATGGTCATGGCTGAAATCATCCATATCAAATGGTTTCGAATGAATCTTGTGCATGGTGCTTGTGGAGTTGGCTACGGTAGATACTTTATAGGTATCGTATTCCTTCCACCAATACAGGGGAGCAGTTACATCTACAGAAACAAAGATCTGGCGAATGAACTTTCTGTGGTCACTGCCGGCCTTTCTTAAGCGTCTGGCAAGTCCCAGATCGTTGGGTCCAAGAATGTATTCTCCATCCTCGTTGTATTCGCTGTCCATACGGTCCCAGCTGTTCATCGGGTTTCTTGCACCACGAATGGCATTTTCTATGTTCATAACACTGGTTCTTTCACATTTTAACATGGTATCTTCCTTTCTGAATGCGGATTCCCTGTTTCATAGTCCCATCCATTATAAAACAAAACATGTGTTTCGTCTATTCCTTTATTACCCGATTTGTTTTCAATCGAAAAAGTCAGGAAAAGAAATGCAGTTGATAAATCAGACATTATTTATGCAAAAATTTATATAACAGAAAAAATATTGTCTGTTTTCTATTGAATCATCGCCAATAGTCTTCTATAATTGTAATATTAAGTTTTTGGAAGGAGAATGATACGAATGGATGAGAATTACATACCGATAAGACTGGCACAGCTTCGGACAAAAAAAGGCATATCTGCCAGAGAAATGAGTCTTTCGCTGGGACAGACAGAAGATTACATCAGCGATATTGAATCAAAAAATGCGACACCATCAATGGAACATTTTCTGTTGATTTGTGAATTTTTGGGGATATCGCCAAGGGAATTTTTTGATGAAGAAAATCCAAACCCCATCCTGCTTCATGAACTGATCACAGAACTGAAACCATTGAAAGACCAGGACTTCGACAATCTGTTAAACCTTCTGTTTGAAGGTCAGAAAAAACTAAGGAAATAGCGACAGAAAACAAGCGGGAAAACTGACAGTTATGATCCCAGTCTCCCGCTTTAAGCACTTATCAAATGGCAGTTATGTGATCGAAATCCCACCGGATTTTACTGCCGCTCTCGCTTTTTGTAACAGTCAGCTTCTTATCAATCTGCTCTTTTAATTCGCTTACATGAGAGATAATGCCAATCAGTCTGTGTTCCCCTGCCAACTCTAAAAGAATCCTCACTGCTCTTAATCTGGATTCCTCATCCAGTGATCCAAAGCCTTCATCAATAAACATGGCATCCATCCGCACATTTCCAGCCGTCCTCTGAATAATATCCGCCATTCCCAGAGCCATGGCGAGAGCTGCCATAAAGGATTCTCCGCCAGACAACGTTTTCACATCACGTACCTGACCAGTCGCCAGACTGTACACATCAAGATCCAGTCCAACCTCGCCCTGCTTCCCTAAGGAGTTTAAATCCCGGCATTGCAGAAGAAACTGACCGTCAGACATGATCTTTAACCGTTTATTTGCAGCATGGACCATCTGATTAAAGTACTGGCGCTGCACATAGGTCTGGAAATCCAGACTGACTGAAAGCTTTCCATTGGCTGTCTGGTTTAAGCTGTGGTACAGCTGATATTGCTTTTCCAGTTCTTTCCGTTCCTTCCAAAGCTTCTTTAAATTGCTTTCTGCCCGTTCTGCACGGCTTTTGATCCCTGCAATTTCTGCCGACTTTAACTGCAGGACCTTTTGTTCTTTCCGTAAGTGATCTGCCTCTTCCTCCCAAAGCGATGTATCGATTCGTTCCCGGCCTTTTGTCTCTTCTTTATACTGATTATAAATCGTTTCGGCAGTGAGACATGCTTCCTCGTAGCCCCTTATCCCCTGCTGCCAGGTCATTCTCTGTTCTGAAGACATCTTTGCCTTAAGATATTCTTCTTCATCAGAAAAGCCCAGCCTGCAAAGCAGTGAGAAGTAAGCTTCTTTTGATCTCTCCTGCGCAGTTAAAAGTACCTCTCTGTTCTCTTTTAATGAAGCAAGACGGCCCTTCTTCTCCCGTTCCTCTTCCGATAGTATAAGAAATTTTTCATTTGCCTCTTTTTCTGCCGAAAGCAGCTGATCTCTTTTGCTCTTCAGCTTCTCCTGCTGTATTTTTGCCTGCCTCTCATCCGGATAGGGAAGTCTTTTTTCCAATTGTTCCCGTTGTGCAAACAAAGCGGAATTTTTCACTTTCTTATCCTGCCATTCACTCCGGAGTTCTTCTCTTTCCCCTTCCAGTACTGCCATGCGGTTTAAATCATTCTGTTTATTTTCTATCAGAATCTTTAAATCTTCTTCTGCTTTTCTGGCTTTCTTTTCTTCTTCCTCAGCTTTTATCAACAGAAGATTTGTTTCTTTCTCTTCCACAATTAAACGTTCTTCCAATGAATCCCAGTCATTGCAGGCACCAAGCCACAGACCAGCCTCCTTTTTTATCATTTCTTCCTGGTGGCGGCAGCTTTCCTGTTTTTTAACAGCCAGCAGTGCTGCTTCTGACCGGCTCTCATTTGCCTGATCCCGTTTCATTCTGGCCTCATCTACCATTTCTGCAGTGATGCTCTCCCCGGAAAGCTTCGCTTTTTGAGGGTGATGGATGGAACCGCAGACAGGACAGGGACTTCCCTCACTTAGATCACCAGCCAGCAGACCTGCCTGCTGGTTAAAAAAGCTTTGATAGCGGATGGAATATCGGGACTGGGCCTCTTCATACGCAGTCTGTGCGGCTTCTTCAGACAGCCTGAGCCGGGCCAGTTCCAGCTGATCGGAACACACCTGTTTTAATGCCGGAAAAAGACTTTTTAAAGCCTCTTCCTTTCTTGTATACTCAGTTTTCAGCTGTCTTAGTTCCGGGAGTTTTGCGGCGGCGGCTGTTAAAAGCTCCTGCTGCTTTACATATTCTTTTAAGCGCAGGCTGACTCTTCCATATTCATTCTCTGCTTCCTCAAACCGTTTTTTCGACTCCTCTTCTTCTTTTTTTCTGATCCGGCACAGTTCTTCTGTTTTTCTCCAATCCTCATACAGAGGCATGGATGAATTCAGCCGGTCTAAGAGAATCGAAAGTCCCGGAACTTCATTTTGTGATGCCTCCCGGCTTTCCATAGCTGCTTTCTTTACCACAGCCAGTATTTCCTCTGCTTTTTTAAGCTCTTCCTCAAGCTCCTTTTCCCGATTCAGAGCTGCTTCACAGTCACTTTTTTTATCCTTATACTGGATCTCTGCCGTATATGCTTTTTCAGCCTGTTCCCCCCTGGCCAGCTGTTCTTTCTTTCGCTTCCAGTCATCGCTTTGAAGCTTAAGCGCCTCCACACGGTCAAAAGCTTCCTGCAGCTTGTCAAAAAGCCGGTTCTGCTCCAGGGCCAGATTTCGTTTGCTTTCCACACCAGAAAGGAGTTCACTGTTTTTTTCCCTCTCATCAGACAGCCGCTTTTCTTTACCACGGATTTCATTTAAAATGATATTCAGTCTGTTTATAATCTCTTCTGTTTTCGTCTCCGGAAATTCCAGCAGCTTAAGCCACTCATCTTCATGAATGCTGTCCTGTAACAGCTCCACGTTTCCTGTTTCGTGAATGGTAAGCTTCCGGTTATCCTCCAGTTTTCCGGCATAAAAGTTGTTTTTTTCCTTTAATTTATACTGAATCCGGCTGTAAATTCCTGTATTGAAAATTCTGGAAAAGATCTCCTTTCTCTCCCTGGAAGTGGCGAGAAGAAGCTTTAAATAATCTCCCTGGGCAATCATTGCAATCTGGGAAAACTGGCTTAGATCCACCCCTATGATCTCTTCAATCTTCTGGTTAATGTCACGGAGATTACCGGCAAATTCCAGACCAGTGGGAAGAATCAGGGAGGCTTTTGCAGGAACTGAGATTTTAGTATACTCTCCGTCTTTATTCTTCCGTTTACTGATTCTTAAATAAGACGGGCTTCTGGTAATCTCATATTTTTTCCCCTGCTCGGAAAAACGGAAGGCAACAAAGGTTTCCGTATCCCCGTCTGCATACTGGCTGCGCATCATGGAGGGGTCTCTTCTTTGTCCGCTGGTTTCACCAAAAAGAGCATAGGAAACAGCATCAAAGATTGTAGTTTTTCCAGAACCGGTATCTCCGGTGATCAGAAAAATTCCATGTCCGGCTATTTCAAAATCTACCGTTTCCACATCTTTGTAGGAACCGAACGCCGACATCGTCAGTTTCAGCGGTTTCATAATCCTTCCTCCTCTTTTGCTTCCTGCACAATTTTCTCCATGGCAAGATAAGCTTCCTCTGTCATCTCTTCCCCGCTTACCGTCTTATAAAACTGCCGAAAGGCTTCCAGAGGATTTAAAACGGTTACCCGCTCCTCTTCCTCCATCATTTTTTCCCTGGTGCGTACATTATCCACCTTCAGTTCCAACAGATGATCGTAAACTTCCTTTAACTGTTCTCTGATCCGGTAAGGCTCCTCTTCATCAGTCAGGGTAACGCTCACAAAGTCATGGCGGTTTTCATCATCTGCGCGGCTTAGAACCTCCTCTAAAGTGCCTCTTTCCCGTCTCACATCCTGAATTCCCCGAAGAGGAAGAGCTTCAAAGGTAAGATCTTCGCCCTTTGCTCCCATATGTATGACTGTGATTCCTTTCCTGTGGTGCTCCTCACTGACGGAATATTTAAAAGGCGTCCCGCTATAGCGGATCCAGTCCTTTGAAACCTTCTGGGGACCGTGAATATGACCCAGAGCCACATAATCAAACGCCGGAAGAACGGAAACATCCACCCGGTCCAGTCCTCCGGCCATAATGACCGCCTGCTCTGATTCACAGGTTTCCGGATCTGTGCTTCCCCCGGTATAAAACTGGTGGGATAAAAGGACATTTCGCTCCCCAGTGTCTATGATCTCTCTCGCCAGAACCTCCTTGACGGCATTTTCGTATCCTTCGGGCTGGCTGTCCGGAAAAAGGCTTCTTACGTATCCGGGCTTTAAAAAAGGCAGCAGATAGAAATTAACCGGTCCGGATTCATCGGAAAGCACCACTTTTTTTATGTACTCATTCTGACTTTGAGGCGGCATCACTGACAAATGAATGGAATGCTTTTCCAAAAATGAACCCGCATAGGAAAGTCTCTCAGGAGAATCATGATTTCCCGCTATGATGAGAACTGCCGGCTGCGGTCTGATCATGGAAACCGCATCTAAAAATCCCCCGAATACAGTATAGGCTTCTGCAGAGGGAACTGTTTTATCATAAATATCGCCGCAGATTAAAATTGCATCGGGTTTTTCCACAGCTGCATAGTCCACAATCTGGTTTAACACAGCTTCCTGATTTTCTGTTAAGCTGTAACCGTTTAACTGTTTTCCGATATGTAAATCGGACAAATGAAAGAGTTTCATCGTTCTTCCTCCCCTCTCTTTTTATCTATCATATCATAAGGAGCTTACTCTGAACAGAAGGAGAGAAAAACAGACATCAGACCATCCTCTCCAGACGATCTGATGCCTGCTTCTTATCTGTTACCATGAAAACGGTTCTTTGGAAGATACACAGTATACATTCACATGCTGATCCCGGCGGCTGTTAAAAAATATCCGGTCTCCTGTATGACTGTAAATCGGGTGGGGATGGGCATCCTGGCCCAGCCAGTCGCTTTCATGCCTGCAAAGGGGAATCCATTTAAGTTTTCCTTCATCCCAGTCAACTAAAACCTGGCATATGTATTCCGCATCCTTTTTATGAGGATCCGGTCCTTTATCAGTACTGTTTTCTCTGATTTTTTTTACTTCCCACGGATATTTAAAATATCCGTCGCACACCAGATTTCCGGCATGATCCATAGTAAAATGACCATAGGCATTATAACTGTCAGGAAGCGCAATCTCCCAGTATTTACCGGTATCCGGCTCATATCTGCCAACCATGGCGGGACCTCCTGAATAGCCTCCGTGATAGATAATGTATGCACCGTCATCACTCCACATCTCATGGCATACCCAGTCATTCCTGCTTCTGACCCAGCCACCGGGATTGCCCAGGGTATCACTTCCTTCCCGGCGCACAGGAGTCAGTGTGTCCCGGCTATGGTCATAAAGCCAGATTCTGCGGATTCCGCAGTCAAAGGAAGACCATTCGTGATTGTACATAATCAGTTCCGGATTTTGGGGATGGAACTGTACATGGGTAATCCAGCATTTATTTACCACTTTTTCATACAGCAAATCCCCTGTATGTGCATCGTAGACGCATAAGTAACTGTTTAAATTTTCTTCCTGAATACGGCCGTCAATGTCATAAACCGGTCTTTTATCCAGACCTGAACCTTCCGTATCCGGATCAAAATCCAGACATCTTCCATCCGTCATGGGAACACAGAGATATGTTCCATCTGTACTCACATGGGTAAATGCGGTCATTCTGCCTGCCGGGACGGTATTTAATACAGTAACGTTTCCGGCTGAGTCTGCCTTTTTAATCTTATCATCCTGAATATAGTAAACCACATCCCTTTTGCTGTCCAAACACACACTGGCCTTCCCAAGCCCCTGACTGGGTCTGCCGTCAAAATACACATAGCTCTTTAATATTCCATTTCGGTTATCAGTCAGGAACTTTTCTTCACCTGTCAGCAAATCCCTGACCATGACATTGGGACTTCCCCCTTTATCACAGATCATATAGATCCTCTCATCATTCTGACTGACGGAAGAAGAGGTGAAATACAAAAGCTGAGTGTTGTAAGTATCCCTGTATCCCGCGCCTCCGGCCAGCATACGGCCATTTAACATTGATTGTTTCACCATATTGCTACAGTCCCTCCCTGATTTTCATCTGATGTTCTGTTCCAAGTATAGCATAATTTTCTTTATTTGTTCCAGTCAAACAATAATAAATCAGGGTAAAAAACGACCCGCCCGTTTTCAACCCTGATTTACTCATCCTTTTATCTCAATACTTTGCAAATGAACCGGCTGCAGCAGATGATGTATATTTCGTATCGTCAAAATGCCTCTCAGACTTTGATCTTCCATGATTTGAATATTCCTCATGCAGCTTGAATTTTTTCACTTCCTGCTGCAGCATTTCAGCCTGTGCTGCAAGTTCTTCGCTGGCTGCAGAGCTTTCTTCAGCCGTAGCTGCGTTGGTCTGTACAACTGCAGATACTTGTGACAGTCCCTGGTTAATCTGTTCGATGGCTCCTGCCTGTTCGGTGGATGCAGATTCGATCTCCTTAATTGCCTGTTCCACCATTTGAGCCTTTTCTTCCACAGTAAATAACAGTTTCAATGTATCATCGGCCAGACGCTCACCATGCGATACCATGGCGACAGATTTTTGGATTAAATCTGCTGTCTGTTTTGCGGCATCCGCAGATTTTGCTGCTAAATTGCGTACTTCGTCAGCTACTACAGCAAATCCTTTACCGGCATCGCCTGCACGGGCCGCTTCCACAGCTGCATTGAGTGCAAGAATGTTAGTCTGAAATGCAATATCCTCCACAAGTTTTGTGATTTTGGATATCTCCTGAGATGACTCTCCAATCTCCTTCATTGCAGTATTTAACTCCTGCATATGTTCGTTGCTCTCCACAACGCCCTGGCCAGCCTGATTTACATATCCGGCTGCATTCGCAACGCTCTGCGCATTTTTTGATGCCTGCTCCGCCACACTGCCAATGGACGCATTTAACTCCTCCAGTGTTGCTGCCTGTTCGGTCGTCCCGCTGGATAAGGCCTGGGCACCGTCAGATACCTGACCTGATCCGGAATTGACCTGTTCTGCAATGGTTGTGATAGAAGAAGCCAGGTTGTGAAATTTTTCAACCAGTTCTGCCAGCGCTTTGCCAAGAATATCCTCTTCTGAACGTATGGTAACAACGGTTGTTAAATCACCGTCTGCAATCGCCCGGGTTGTCTGAGCCTGCTGGATATTATTGATAATCATCTGGTCGAACGCACTTGCCAGACCGCCGACCTCATCTTTTCTGACAGCCCATCCCCGTTCTTTTTCACCGGTTATCTTATCAACCCCAAAATCTCCCACAGCAACCATACTGGCAAACGACTCAAAAATATACAGGGGGTAAGCAATGATATCTGACATATATCTGGAAAGATATAAGGAAAGAATTACAGACACTATTAAAATCAATGCAATTATAATTATAGTGACCAGTGCATCCCTGGTATTGTCGTTTGCAGCAGCCACACTTTCGCTGGAAATTTTTTCTGACAGAGCAGATAAATCATCGAATAATTTGCCTGCCTCATCAGACACTGATTTATCAGAGGCTGCTAACTGAACAGCTGTATTATTTATATCATTTAACGCTTTATAATTTTCATTATTAATACGGCTGTAGCTTCCATTAATATGCAGCACTGAAACAATACCCACACCAGAAATAATTACGGTAAGTGCAACAACCAAAAGATAGCTGATTAACAGTTTCTTTGCAACTTTTAAATCCTCAAACCACTTTTTCACTTTACATTCCCTCTTTCATTTATTCCGGATAACTGACACCGGTCTCCTCTTTTGTATCCGCCCGCAATTATTTAAGTTTTTATCATAGGACACCTCCGTTTTCTCTGTCTTTTTAAGCCTTTTCAGGCCTGCAAACAATTTTCGCAGTATATCTCATACTGCGTGTACAGTCACAAAAACATAAGAAATACGGTGGTTTATCGCAGGACTGACGGTTATTAAGACGGCGATTAATCCATTCGGTTATTACATAGGGATGTAGGGATAACAATATAGAGGGGACTGACACTTATACCAGTACTGATCCGGAAGGAAATAAAGATGACGCAGTCATTGACGGCGTTCTGTAATGAATGAGATTATGTCATATAATATTTGAGTAAAATTTCTTTTTTATTCATACAATTGTACTCAATATCGTTATATAAACTGTTGTTTGACAAAGAAAACCAATTACTTTATAATGAGAAATGTCGAAATATATATAATTTTGCAAACGCAGTATGAGATATACTGCGCAAAAAATCACCTTTTCTTATTCATTATTGAATATAATTTATTAAAAATCCTCCAATAAAGACTGTTACCGATTATAATTGACTTTCTATAAAAGAAGCAATTATAACCAGAAAAATATCTTTTATTGGAGGATCTGTTTATACCCTTTACTACATTTAGAATAAGATCTGTGTCAGCAGACTTGCTACAATCAGAATGAGTGCACCGCAGATTCTGGTGGCAATCTGGGCAAATGGCAGAAGCTCCATTCTCCTGGCTGCAGAAAGCACCGCAATATCTCCTGTTCCGCCCATATTGGTGGTGCAAAGTCCGGCAGTAATAGCAGACTCTACGGGATAAAAACCAACCAGATAACCGCCGATTCCGGCACCTACTGAAACGCTTCCAACTACTACAAATACGAGAAGAAGATACATGGGGCTCACTGCTTTTGCTACTGCGCCTAAATCGATCATGGAAATTCCAATCCCCACTAAAAGAGCGCTGGTCCAGTTTTTCATAACAAACTGGGACCACTGGCGGGCTGAGTCCTCAAATTTTACAGGAATAAAACCACATGCCTTGCTGACAGCGACCAGAATAATCATCCACGCATAAGAGTGAACTGCAGGAACAAATTTATTGATAATAACACCCATTAAAAAGAAAAACATAGCAGTAATCATACCGATTCCCAGCTCTTCCAGACTGACAGAGGAATTCTTCTTTTCATTCATTTCAGAATTGTGATTTCTCATGAGACGGCCATTTCCAGTTAAATCCGGTTTTACATCTCCCAGCTTTGCAAGGAGTCCGGCGCCTACAATAGCCATTACATTCCCCAGCGTAGAAGCTGGTATCATCCGTGATATAATGGCGGCAGAATCTGTGTGAAGTGCTTCCGCATACATGCCGGACAGAGGGACCACTCCGGCTCCCATTCCGCCTCCCATCATGGGAATTGCCACATACATAACTGCATCTACAAAGCCATATCCAACCAAAGCACCCACTGCGCCGACACTTAAGATTGCCACTGTCATCGCGCAAAGAGCAACTGGGAGAAACCGCACTGCTGCTTTCAACAGAAGCGACCGGTCCATACCAAGAATACTGCCGGTAATTAAGGCCGCTATGTAGAAATTTAAAAATCCGGTTTTATTCATAAACTGGTCTACATTTTCCACTACGTTTTCCGGAATCAGACCGGTATAAACAAGAGCAGCTGAAGCAAAGATGCACACAATCGCACCACCGCCCAAAAAGGTTTTGACAATGGGAAGATTATTTCCAATGATATTAAAAAGTCCCCCAAAAATCATCATAACAAGCAGCGCCCCGATCATACCGGACGGAAGCCACTTCATGGCAATGGAAACCGCAGTGACTGCGGTGAAAGCCAGATAAATGGGCAATGGAATTCCGGATATTTTCATGCTCATAATCGTAAACCCCAAAGTGCTTTTTTCTTTTTCCATCTTATTTTATTACCCCCTGCTCCACAGCTTTCTGCTTCACCGCTTCTGCAACCGCTTTTGCAACACGTTCATCAAATGCACCCGGTATGATGTATTCTTCTGTCAGTTCCTCTTCCTTTATGATTCCTGCAATGGCATAGGCGGCCGCAATTTTCATCTCTTCCGTGATATCCGTGGCTTTCGCATCAAGAGCCCCACGGAAAATCCCCGGAAATACCAGTACATTGTTGATCTGGTTCGGGAAATCGGAACGTCCTGTTGCAATAATCCTCGCTCCGCCTTCCTTTGCTTCATCAGGCATGATCTCAGGTGTTGGATTTGCCATTGCAAATACGATAGCATCTTTTGCCATAGAGGCAACCATTTGTGAGGTAACGATTCCAGGAGCAGAAACGCCGATAAAGACATCTCTTCCTTCCATAATATCTTTTAAATCACCCCTCTTATTTTCCGGATTCGTAACCTGAGCCATCATCTTCTGGGCATCGTTCATCCACTCTTCCCCTTCTGCCAGTGCACCTTTTTTATCTACCAGAATAATATCTTTCATTCCGATGGATAATAAGAGCCTGCAGATTGAGATACCGGCAGATCCGGCTCCGTTGATCACTGTTTTTACCTCTTCAATTTTCTTTCCCACAACCTTTAGCGCATTGATAATTCCGGCAGATACCACAATTGCGGTTCCATGCTGGTCATCATGAAATACGGGAATATCCAGTTCTTCCTTTAAACGGCGTTCTATTTCAAAGCATCTTGGGGCTGAGATATCTTCCAGATTGATTCCACCAAAACCAGGCGCCAGATAACGGACCGTTTTAATGATTTCCTCTGTATCTTTTGTATCCAGACAAATAGGGAATGCATCCACTCCGCCAAAAGCTTTAAAAAGAATGGATTTGCCTTCCATTACCGGCATTGCTGCTTCGGGACCGATATCTCCCAAGCCCAGCACTGCGGTTCCGTCTGTGACCACAGCCACCAGATTTCCCTTTGCAGTATAGCGGTACACTTCGGATTTATCGTCTCTGATCTTTCTGCATGGCTCTGCCACACCCGGTGTATACGCAGTGCTTAAATCCTCTCTGCATTTTACTTCTACCTTTGAGATCACTTCGATTTTTCCTTTGTTTTTTTCATGAAGCTCCAGTGCAAGCTTGTTATAATCCATAACGTTTCACCTTTCCCTTTCGTTGACTTTTTGATATAACCGTATGTTATCACTGGTACCAGCATTTTGAAATCTTGTGAACATTATAAAAAACTTATGTAAGTAAAGAAAACGGATTTTAAGATTATCCCGATACTCGTTGATTTTCCCGTCCACATCTAATACAATAGGTTCATCAGGGGGAGGTATGGAATGAAAGAAAAACCATTGGAACACCAAATATATGTTTCCCAGATCTTCAGCATCATCCTTGCCATTTTGCTGGCTTTGGGTGTTTCGCTGCATTATAATCTGGTAACAAAAAGAAATTCTCTGGATATGAATATTAAAAATGCCGGTATCTTTATCTCCGGAATGCCGGAAGTTGCTGACATATTAAAGAAGGGACAGCCCTCAGAAGCCTTTAACAAACGCATGGATCTGCTGATTAAGAAACTGGATTATATTGATGTTGTTACCATCTGTAATAATGACAGCATCCGTTTTTATCATAATAATAAGGCACTGATCGGAAAAACATTCGTAGGCGGGGATGAAACCGCTATCTTAAATGGCGCTTCCCCGTATATTACAAACGGAAAAGGAACTCTTGGAAGTCAGCGCCGTGCTTTCTTTTCCATAAAAGACGAACAGGGGAAAATCATCGGCTTTGTGATGGTCTCTGTTCTGACCACCAGCATTTCCCAGCTTACGAGAAATATTCTGCTTGTTTTTTTACTCCTGGCTCTTGTACTCCTGTCCATCGGCTTTATTGTATCCGGAATCCTGTATAACCGGTTAAAAAAAATACTTTTAGGTTATAAACCGGAGGAATTCCGTAAAATACACATCGAAAGAAAAGAAGTGCTTGATGCCCTGGAAGAAGGAATCTTTGCCATTAATACGGAAGGTGAGCTGATCCTTATCAATGAATCAGCTAAAAAAATACTGGATCTGGATATCATGCCTGAGTACGGAACACGGCTTACGGAGCTTTATCCTGAAACCAGGCTTCCTCATGTCCTTCAGACAGGAATGCCGGAATATAATATCAGTCTTATGATAAAAGGAAAACACATCATGTCAAACCGGATACCCATCACCGAAAATGGGAAAACTGCGGGAGCCGTATCAATTTTCCGCAATAAGACGGAATACACCCGTCTGGCAGAGGAACTGACCGGAGCACGGTACATGGTGGAAACACTCCGCGCCTTAAATCATGAATTTAAAAATAAGCTCCATGTAATCCTTGGATTTATAGAGATGGGACATCCGGAAAAAGTGACTGATTTTATCATTAACACCAGCATGGCATCCACTCTGGCCGTGAGTGAGGTGACAAAACAGATACAGGTTTCCAGTATCGCAGCGCTTTTGATTGGGAAGATTATCCGTGCCGGGGAGCTTGGCATCCGTCTCACCATCAAGCCCGACAGCTCCTGTCTGGAATCGGAGCTTCATCTGCCTGTTGATTTATATATTACCATTCTGGGGAATTTAATTGAAAATGCCATTGAGGAATTAAATGAGCAAAGCAGCGGCATCAAAGAAATTGAAGTCGGGATCAATATATGGCAATCCGGAAGCATTCTTTCTGTTGACGACACTGGAAGGGGAATCCCCATCGGCATGAGGGATAGAATCTTTGAAAAAGGATTTTCCACAAAGGGGGACGGGCGTGGATCCGGCATGTGCCTGATTAAGGAACTGGTAGACCAGCATCACGGAATCATCGAGATGGAATCCGAAGAAAATACAGGTACTTCATTCACTATCACCTTTACAGAGGAGGAACATCATGTATCAGGTAATAATTATAGAGGATGACCCTATGGTAGCTTCTATTAACAGACAATATGTGGAATTAAATAAATATTTAAAGGTAACCGGCCAGTTCTCCAATGGAAAAGACGCACTGAACTATTTGAAAGATCATACTGCAGATCTGGCGATTATGGATGTTTATATGCCCGTCATGGATGGAGTGGAACTCCTTACTGAGATACGCAGGCTTCAAAAGCACATAGATGTCATCATGGTAACTGCCGCAACCGATGCCTCTCATGTAAAGAAGCTGTTGGGGCTGGGAGTCATTGATTATCTGGTAAAGCCCTTTGAATACGTGCGTTTTAATCACGCACTGGCACGATTTATGGAACATCAGGAACTTCTTAAGCAGGAGACCTTCTCCCAGGAACAGCTGGATTCTCTTTTTGAGATTTCTTCCGGAGCCGCTTCCCAGCAGGAAGTTCTTCGAAAAGGTCTTCAGGAAAAAACTCTGGATACCATTTTATCCTATATGAAAGAGCACCCGGCAGATGCCCTCACCAGCGAAACAGTTGCTGAAGAAGTTCATTTGTCCCGTGTAACCGTGCGCAGGTATATGAATTATCTGCTGGATAAAAAACAGATTGTCAGTGACATCGATTATACCACTGGCGGGCGGCCCTCGATTATATACCGGTATGTAAAAGAATAACAGGTGAAAACTTTTCACCTGTTATTTTTACTTTTGAATATCTATAATCTCATATAACCATTTTTCAAGTCCCGGAGTAAAGCTGACCCTCACAATCTCTTCATCTTTTCTGGCTTCTGCCTCCTCTTCAGGAGTTAGAGGAATTACTGTGACTCCCTTATCCACCATCTCTTTCTGCAGCTCCCCTTCTACTGACACAATCTCTTTTTTATTCCATTCTGAAGCCATTTGCCCCGCCTGTCTTAAGATATCCTGGTCCTCTTTGCTTAATGTGTTCCATTTTCTTTCTGACATCATAACGATTCCAGGGCTGAAAACATGATTGCTTAGAAGATAATAAGGGGCAACCTCATAAAACCGGTTGGAAAGATATGCCGGTATGGGATTTTCCGCACCTTCCACATCACCGCTTGCCAACGCATTGTATAGATCCTCATACCGCATGGGAATGGGCTGTGCTCCCAGTGCTGATATGGTATCCATCATAAGGACAGATTCCGGAACTCTGATCCTTTTATTTTTAATATCTGCAAGTCCGGTAATTGGTTCCGATGTAAATATATTTCTGGCGCCTTCATCGGTATAGAACAGGCCTACCATATTGGCTCCGATCTCCTGACCCTCACTTAAAAATGCTCTGCCAAGATCTTCACTGTCTAAAACCTTCCACATTCCCTCCCTGTCCTGGAAAATATAGGGAAGACCAAACAGATTCAGCTTTTTAAACCCATAACCGGTCAGTACATTGGTATTAACACGATACAGATCAAGCAGTCCATTCCCCGTCCTTAATGAATTAAGAGATGTCCTTTCATCTCCCAGAACTGCACCCGGAAATATGTCAACTTTTATTCTTCCATCAGACAGTTCGTATACGTATTCTGCAAACTTCTCGGCAACTCTTGTGTCAATATTACCCTCAGGGTTTACTTCTCCATATTTTAAGACAATTTCCGGCACTGACGGAGTCGCTCTTTCCGCTTGTGTTGTTGCAAGCGCTGCTTCCGCTGTCGCCTGTGCTGCTTCTGCTTCCTTTGTCTCTGCGGAAGCTTTGCTGCTTTCTTTTACAGCGATACCGGATCCACAGCCGTTAAGACAAAGGATCATCGCAGTAATAAGTATCAAAGACAGTGGTTTTTTCATAATTGCTCCTCCTGTTTGTATCAAAAAGCATTCGAACATTATCAGTATTTTCTGTTTCATTATACCCAGAAATTTGTGTTTCAATTAAAAAAATTCTGCCAGGAATCAAAACAGATATTTCCTGGCAGAATTTATTTATTGAATAATTTCTAAAAATCTTTCCCCATATTTTTCATATTTAAAAGCGCCTACACCGGATACCAAAAGCATCTCTTCCCGGCTTTTTGGCTTTTGTACAGACATATGTATCAGGGTTTTATCTGAAAATACGATGTAGGGCGGTACTTTCTCCTCTTTTGCTATTTTAAGACGAAGTGTTCTCAGCTTTTCAAACAGGGTTTCATCTGCCTGGGAAAGATCCAGTGCCGATGAACTGCTCTTCTTTGTCTTCCGGCTTCCCTTATCTTCCGAAACAGCTGCTTCCTCTTTAGCCATCTTCATCATTATGGTTTCTTCTTCCTTTAAAACAGCACCTGCCTTTTTCGTCAGCTTTACAATGGCATATTCGTCATTGGTAACAGACAAATATTCATTTAAAAGAAGATGATTCATTACCTGTCTCAGTTTATAGACAGGAACCTTCGACAAAACAGCGTAATGAGGATTCTCATTCATCCGGTAATTTCTGATCTTGGCAGTATTCGCTCCATGCAAAGTATCCATAATCACGGCTGCACCGTACCTCTGTCTGCTGGTTTCTGCACACCCGATGATAGCTGCTGCAATATCAGTCACATCTACCGTTTCAAACCCGGTTAAACAATTGGAACAGTTCCCGCAGTAATTTTCCTTATATTCCCCAAAATAGCGCAGAATGTAATCCCTCAGGCAGTCGTTTGTAAAACAGTAATAGGTCATTTTTTTCAGACGCTCTCTGTCCCGTTCTTCCACAAGCTTACGGGTTATTGGATCCAGCTCCTGATTATCCTGATTGCTGTCAATAAACATCTGATTGGTTATTACATCCTGCCCGCCATAAAGAAGCAGGCATTCACCCGGCTCCCCGTCTCTGGAACAGCGCCCCACTTCCTGATAATAGGATTCTAAATTTTTCGGCATATTATAATGAATGACATAGCGGACATTGGACTTATCAATGCCCATTCCAAACGCATTGGTAGCCACCATAATCAGACTTTTATCATAAATAAAATCATCCTGATTCGTTCTCCGCTCTGCATCACTTAGCCCCGCATGATACCGGGTTGCAGAAAATCCCTCTTTATTTAATCTCCCGCAAACCTCCTCTACCATCTTTCTGGTAAGACAGTAGATGATCCCGCACTGTCCCGGGTGTCTCTCTACAAAATTTTTCATCGTGGCATACTTATCCTTTGGAGACTGCACACTTAAATACAGATTGGGCCTGTCATAGCCGGTTGATACAACAGCCGGATCCTGAAGCATTAAAATGTCAATAATATCCTCACGGACCTCCTTCGTCGCCGTAGCAGTAAATGCGCTGATGACCGGACGTCTGGGAAGTCTTTCAATAAAATCAACAATCTTTAAATAACTGGGTCTGAAATCCTGTCCCCACTGGGATACGCAATGAGCTTCGTCCACTGCCACCATGGAAATCCGGACGCTTAAGGAAAATTCCAAAAATTCTTCGGTTAAAAGCCGTTCCGGTGCAACGTAAATAATGGGATATCGCCCTTCCCGTGCATAAGCGAGGGCTTTTAAATACTGACTTGCGGACAAAGAATTGTTAAGATATGCGGCGTGAATGCCTGCCTGATTGAGTGAAGCGACCTGATCTTTCATCAGGGAAATCAAAGGTGAAATAACTAAAGTAATTCCTTCCGTCATAAGAGCCGGAACCTGAAAGCAAAGAGACTTACCTGAACCTGTCGGCATAATCCCCAGGGCATCTCTCCCTGCCAGAATGCTGTCAATCAGTATTTCCTGCCCTTCCCGGAAACTGTCGTAACCGAAATAGTGCCTGAGTACTTGATATTTATCCATGTAACGTATGATTGTGCTCCTTTTTCTTTATTTTTTTCATTATAACACCTTCCGCCTGGTTTTTCCAGATACAAGGATCTTAAATTTTGATTTTGACTGCTCCATTTCTTAATAAAGAAAGAAGCAGGGAAATCGCCTCCTCTGCTTCTTTCTTTTGTTGTTTTTCCGATCATTTTATAATGATTGAAATCACAGCTTTTCATACATCACTCGATTGTTTCAGATTTTTATATTTCATCACGGAACTGTAAAAACTGTATCTTACACGATCAGTGTCAGAACTATGTAACCAAAACCGAAAATCAGAAAAAAGCCCCCTAAAACTTTAATCATCTTTTTTGATTTGGCTGCCGGGAAAATTTCGAGAAATTTCTCATATGGCATTAACATCAGAAACAATCCGATTACTATAAATGCTATAGCAGTAAAAATCTTATCTCCTCCCCTCCTGTTTTTATTTAAAATGATTATACTACAAAAGATTGCTTTTTTTTCGTTCATGTAATATTTAGCACTCTACATGTAATATTTGGTAAATTCAGGAACGATTTTCTGCCAGTTTCTATGTTTTTTTCCGTTTAGGGGGTATTAGGGGTGAGAATTATATTTTTCCAATCAATTCTTTCTGCCTGCCGTCACGAAGAAAAACAGGGATTTGATCGATACCGGCTGTCTGATGGACCATCTGCCCTCCTTCGTATTCTGTTCCATCATAGATCAGGGTCCATCTTGCTCCATGCGGCAGATAAACATCCCTTTCATATGTATTCTCATACAGGATGGGGGCCACCAGTATATCGGAACCAAGTATATACTGATCGGTTAAATCCCAGCATCTCTCATCCTGGGGGAATTCATAGAACATCGTGCGCATGACAGGTTTGCCGGATTCATGTGCCTCATTCATTAATGTTCGTAAATAGGGCCGCATTGCTTCTCTGAAACGAATAAATTTTTCTAAAATAGGTGTATTTTCGGCTCCGAAGCTCCATATTTCATTGTCCGCCCCGGTTGGCATTGAAGGTGTGCCATCTGCATGATTAACCGGCTTTGATGGAGTGCGGTCCCCATGAAGACGCATAACCGGGCAGAACGTCCCCCACTGGAACCAGCGGACGAACAGCTGCCTGAATAATGGATCTGTGGGATCACCTCCCATGAAACCTCCTATATCAGTTGTCCACCAGGGGATCCCTGCAATTCCCATATTTAACCCTGCACAGACCTGCTCTCTCAACGTCTTCCAATCACTGTGAATATCGCCGGACCATACCAGTGCGCCGTAGCGCTGACTGCCAGCCCAGGCACAGCGCAGCAGGTTAACCGCAGTATCCATACCGGCAGCGATCTGACCGTCATAGAAGGTTTTTGCATAAAGCTGTGGATAAATGTTACCGATCTGGTTAACCGGTCCCATATAGTAACGGTAATTATCATACTCATATGTAGAAAATTCCGGTTCCGCCTCGTCGAGCCAGAAGGTTTTAATTCCATAGTCATAATAATTCTTTCTGCACAAGTTCCAGACATAATCTCTTGCTTTGGGATTGGTCGCATCAAAGAACGAGTTCTCTCCCTGGAACCGCATTGCTATGGGAACTCCCCTCTCTGATTTTACAAGCAGTCCTTTCTGTTTCATTTCTTCATAATTTTCACTGGTTAAATTCACCTGGGGCCAGATAGAAACCATCAGCTCCATTCCATAACTGTTTAGTTCTTTCACCATTGCTTTGGGATCTGGAAAATAATTTTCATCAAAACGGTAATCACCGCATTTGGGCCAGTGGTAGAAATCAATTACGATCACGTCCACCGGAATACCTCTTTTATAATATTCTCTGGCAACGTTTAAAAGTTCTTCCTGATTCCAGTATCTTAACTTACACTGCCAGAATCCCAGACCATATTCCGGCATTGGAGGAGGTGTTCCGGTGGCTTTTGCATAGGCTCCCACAAGTTCTTCCGGGGTATCCCCTGCTGTAATCCAGTAATCCATCTGTTTTGTACTTTCCGCATACCACTGGGTAATGTTTTTCCCAAAGGAAGCTGTTCCGACTGCAGGGTTATGCCAGAAAAAGCCATACCCCTTATCCGACAGTACAAACGGAACGGAGGCCTGGGAGTTTCTGTGGGCAAGCTCTAAAATGCAGTTTTTAACGTTTAAAACCTCCTGCTGATACTGTCCCATGCCGTACAGCCGTTCCGACTGGTCGGAAGCAAATGAAACTGTCAGCTCATAGTCCCCTCCCAGCCTGGGTTTGAAATCTCTGGTCTTTTTATTAAGGGCTCCCCCGGCTCGTTCTTCCTCCAGCAGCAGTTCCCCTTTCTGGTTAAAAAAGCTTACCCTGCATCGTTTGTGCCAGTCATCCACAGATAAAACTGCGGTGATTGATCCGTTGGTGATCTCTCCGTTAAATTCATCTTTCATTAAGATCTCAGCTGACTTAGACGGCACGGGAAGAAGTGCGTAATCCGTATCTTTGATATCCCCCATCATCACAGCCCTCACCC
This sequence comes from uncultured Clostridium sp., assembly GCA_963523075.1. Taxonomy (GTDB): domain Bacteria; phylum Bacillota; class Clostridia; order Lachnospirales; family Lachnospiraceae; genus Lacrimispora. The sequence goes on along the minus strand of CAURBW010000001.1, from coordinate 386,352 downwards.
GCAGGGAATTTTCACCCCACGGTTCAATACGGAGGGTTTCCCCGTCATTTTCAAAAATAATAGCACCCTGGTCCTCTCTGATATAATTCATGCCTGTTTTACCCCTTTCATTTGAACTAATGCTATTATTTTAGTTGTACGAACATAAAGTTACCCTGTTTTTCTTGACCACTTTTATTAAAAAAATAACTTTATGGGGGGTGCGGCCTGATTAAATATTGACTTCGTTCCGGTATTTTGTAGGAATCATATGATAATGCTTTTTAAAACTGACTGTAAAGTAATTGGAATTGGAAAAACCGGTGCGGAATGCAATCTCTTCCATACCCAGATGAGTGGTACGTACCAGACGTTCAGCTTCCCGCAGCCTTACATTGGTCAGATACTCATGAAAAGTCATGTGAAATGCATGTTTAAAATAGCGGCAAAAATATCCCTTGCTCATGGAAACGTGCTTTGCTGCATCACCAAGCTCCATTCTGTTGGTATAGTTTTCTGTTATGTAATGATTGATGTCTTTCATGAACAGGCCGATTCCTGCATCGGTCTGTTCTGAAGTCTGTGATATTTTCCCGCTTTTTACCACTTCATAGAAGAACTCCAGTATCCTGGCTTTCAGAAGCAGTTCAAATCCCTTTCCGCCATTTTCATAAATGCCGTATGCTTCATTCAAAAGTTGATAAAGTCTTTTTCCTTCCTGCTGCTCAGATGACAGAAAGATATAAGGTCCGGTTGTTACGGAAAACAGGGGATCAATGTAGCTCTGCCGGATGACATCATTCTCCATACTCCCCACAAACTCGTAGCTAAATAAGACGGTTCTGTAAATAAGGTCTTCTTTTAAGAAGTCATTGGAGCCGTGAATCCTGTCTGGCCGGATTAACAGAACATCACCCTTACTGACCTGAATCTCTTCATTCTCTATGCTGATTCTGGCCGTCCCTTTGCATACCCAGAACAGTTCCAGTTCCCTGTGACAGTGGAAGTATAAGGGAGGCTCCTGCCCCAGCCCCACCAGACCTCCGAAATTCTCTCCATTCATAAAAAAGGTGTGAAAGGTTTTCCCCTCTCTCAATCTGATGTCCGTTTCATGGGTGCTGAAAGGGAAAAATGCGTTTCCATGCTGGATTGGTTCTTTATATTTTGATCTTCTGGCTGATTCCATGGGGTCCATCTGGCTTATCACACCCTTTCCTGTTTTATAAATGCTTCAATAGATATGGCAGTTTTAAATAATTATAACATATCTTTCTGGTGTATTTAAATCAAATTTACTCCTCTGAACTATAATTACCAGATCCCTCCGCGGATCTTATAGGTATTATAAAAAGTTTTATCAGCCGGATATTCCACTTTTGTGACTAAATTTCCCGTACCATCATCTTCCACCAATACTGTAACCGTAATCGTTTTGCTGTCATAGTTCATATACCGGATGGGATCAGAAGGTTTTATTTCCCGGATCTGATAAGTATACTCACCCGGTTCATCATAGGATTCCATAAAGCTGACGGTGCCATCTGCCCTGTTTTCAGATTTTTGTATGTCGCCGGTCTCCATATCCTTAAGTTCAAATTCAAACAGTCCGGCTGTGAGCTGCATTCCGGTCAGAACCTTTTGCACTTCAATAGTTGCCGACTCCGCCTGGTAAGAAAAACTATTCTTAAAAACCTGATCGGGCCAATAGGAAACTTCTGCCTTCAGTTTTCCGCCGCTGTCCGTCACCAGAACTTTCGCCGTGATGGTTTTTAAATCATATGTAATATTCGGATCGGCAGGAATGGGCACGGACTCCCGGATCAGATACGTGTAGGTTCCTTCTTTTGTAAATGTCAACGTGGAGAAACTGATTTTTCCGGAACCATCATTGGGCACCGTCTCCACTCCCTCATTGTTTCCGTTAAGAAGACGGAACTGGAACATTCCTTTCTTCAGGGCACATCCAAAAAGCTTTTTTTGAGCATTCAGGCTGACAGATACCGGCTGCGGCTCATAATGGTTGACAAATGAAACATCAGCTGGATAACTGACCTGGGCTTTCAGCTCATCCCCTGATCTTGTGGCCTCTGCCTCTACCTGAATCGTCTTCGTATCGTATACCATGCCCGGTATTTTCTCCTGCGGAATGATCTCCTTTACATGAAAGAGAACCTCCCCCGGTTTGCTCAGTTTTACTGCCGGAAACGTAATATTGCCTTCCGCATCATTAAAAGCTGTTGCAACAGGAATTTCGTTCCCGTCTGAAACCCTGCTGATCTCAAACTGGAAACTGCCGGCTTCCAGTGTCTTTCCTGTCAGAAGCTTTTTTAAACGGATTTCAGCCTGTACCGCATCCGGTTCAACAACCTGGACCACCGGCTTGTTGTAACTATACTCAGCCGTACCGCTTTTGCCGTATGAATACGTAAGTCCAGCCTCTGAATTGGAGTAAAATCCGGGCATTCCCGAACTGGTGCTGTTGCCTGGATAATCCGTGCCGGAATCTCCTGTATGGGGATAGCTTTGGTTTGAATCATAGTAATCCAGCGCTTTACCGGAGGCGCGTACATTAAAAGACATGACATATCGGCTGGCCGGCAATGTAGCGCTTAACAGTTTTATATTTATCCCGGCATTTTCAAAACCTATCGTATAATCGCTGCCGACTGACAGATATTCAGGCTGTGCGCTGCCGGTCTGACGCATCACCTTTAGGTCTCCCATATAATCAACATACTCAGAAAGCTGATCATTGATTGTCACATTGTAAAACGAATTGCTGATTTGAGACACGAACCGGTTAAATGCATTGCTGATTTGTTCCGCACTGGCTGCCTGGACCATATATTTTTCAATATTTGTATTTACCATCTGGGTAATGGTCTGCAGCGTCGATGCACCTCCGGTACTGCTCCCCATAAAAATAGAATAAAACCGGTCAACTCCCTGCATCTGTCTGGCTGCATCAGCAGCATAAACAGTACCCACCTCTGTATAAACGGAATAGCCAAGTGCCTGTGCAGCAGGCGTTGCCGCCGTAGGCTGCCCGTCAGTAATAAAAAACACAACCTGCTCGGCTCCCGGTGAGGAAAGCCCCCCGATCAGTTCAGATGCCTGATTCATGGACTGGTAATAATTTGTTCCGCCTTCCGAACCTCCCGGAAGAGCCAGGGAATTTATAGTCTGAAGCAGACTGTTCCTGTCTGTGCTTCCTGAAACGACAAGATTGGAATTCGTTCCGAAGGTGATGATGGAAAAGCGGTTATCTGGATTTTCTGCAAGAATCGAAACCGCATTGTATACCGTCTGTTTCATGACCTGGAACCTGGATGCGCCTCCCATTGATTCTTCCATGGAATTACTGACATCCAAGACGAAAATAATATCCGATTTCCTTGCTTCCTCTTCCCTGCTGGTAGTTAAGTCCAGATAAATCCGGTAATCATTGACACCATGGGCATCCGTATCCGGATTCCCGGCACCGTCGCCCAGATAATCAATCACTTTCTTATGATCCGGCTCCGGCACCTCCTCAGGCGGAACCTCATCAATATCCGGATTATATCTAAAATGCAGGGTGACTTTGACTTCGGCAGCGTTGCCGCCGATCGAAATCCAGTTATAGGCCTGGGTTGCAAATGGATTGGAAGCGTTCCCGGTTCCGTTATAGGTATAGGCGCTTACATTTTTGCCATATTCTACGGAGACAAGACTCAAATGAGAATCGGTATATCCATTTGCCCCGAACCAGACCGTATTGCAGTTTGTACCTGATGATTTTCCGGGGAACTTCACGGTTGAAGTGAAGCCGTTTTTAACAGTTACTGTTCCTGTTTCATATCCGGATGGATAATAAGCCGGATAATTACTGGTTTTTGACATCTGATATATCCGTTTTGCATCGTATCTTGAATTTATCTGCCCTGCCTGATCCGAATAATCAGCCGAATTATCTATAACGGTAGTTACATATACCGTCAAGGGCTGGACAGAAGCTGCCAGGGCCTTTGCAGGATACAGAAACAATCCAAAAAGTGCCAGCAGCATGACCGGCAGCCCTTTTCTTATTATTTTAAACATTGCTTTTACCTCCACACACGACTTCTCCGGCTAATCCTTCAGCTTTTTGATCCAATCTGTCAAAAAGCTTTCCGGATCCGTTACTTCGCCTGAAAATATCAGATCTAATTTTTCCGCACATAACGTTCTTTCTTCCTGAGACATTGTCTGAAAAAATGGAAAATACACTTCCTTTTTTCCGCTTACCAGTTCATAAGCCTGCCTGATTTCCTTATCATCCGGCTTTAAGCCTCTTACAGCCGGAAGCATCCCAAACTCCGAAGAAAATGCCAGCTGATTCTTTTGGGTAAGGAAATAGGAAAGAAATTTTTTTGCTTCCTTCACTGATTTTCCCTTTTTTGCAGCTCCAAACATATGATTTGCCTTCCAGACTCCTGCTTCTGTATAATCCTCTCCCGGCAGCATGAACCACCCAAAAGAAGATGACATGCACTCATTTAACGCAGCAATGTCCTCTGTGGTGCCGCAGATCATGGCGTATTTGTTTTGTGCAAAATTTTCTAACAGAGCCTGATGACCTTTCACACAGAGTCCCTTATCCAGAGACAATTCCATTGCGATTCCAAGCAGGTCGTAATAGCCTGTATTTTTATCCAGCAGCTTTTTAAAGTCCTGTTTCTCTGACTTTCCGCCATTAAGGCTCTTTCCGTTAGCCAGAATCCCGGCCGCAAAATCAAAAGCGTCAAACCTACCCTCCTCTGTCAGCGACATGGCAAACGGCTGGCAGGAAGACTGTTTTAATATGGAACAGTTTGTCACAAAATCCGAAAGTGTTTCAGGAACAACTAGCTGATTCTGTTCATAAATATCTTTATTATAAAAAATCACCGGAAGACTGCCGGCTGCAGGAAGGGCGTAAGCCGTCTCTTTTCCTGGTCTGTTTATAAGAAATTCCTCTTCACTGCCTGCAGGAATGAGATCTGCATAGGTCAGCGCCTCAAGCTTTCTGCTGTCTATAAATTGATCCAGGCTTTCAGGAGGAATGGCAAAAACATCCGCAGTTTTACCCTCTGAAGCCGCTTTCAGCCATTCCTCAGTATAAGTTTCACAGGGAACCAGCCTGATTTCTATTTTTACTCCGTCATTCTCCTTTTCATAATCCGATGCGATTTTCTCATAAAAGCCTTCATGCCCGGTGTCCCAATGCCAAAATGTAAGTGTACACTCCCTGACTGGATTCTTATTAAAAATAAAGCCGTTCTTTTTACAGGCAGTGAGAATACAAGCCGCTGCAAGCAGAAAAACGGCCGCTGAAAAAAACTTCTTTTGCATTTTAAGTTACCTCATATTTTATCCGTTACCAGTCAGCCGGCATATCTGCACTGTCATAATCGCAGCTTCCGTCAGGCTGGCTGGTATAAGAACCATTGTAGCTGGAAACCGGTAAAGCAGGATGCCATATGACGTCCGAAATCCCTTCTCCGTACGTTTCCCCTCCGTCAAAATAGACGGTAATGGTAGTCGTATCAGCTCCAAAAATCTTCAAAAATGTATAAGAGTATTCTTCGCTGAGCTGTGTCCGTATCTTGTAATACCGGTAATTGGTTTCCGGCGTATCTTCTTTGAAATACACCTTCACCGTTCCATCAAAATGATTCCTTCTTATTGCATCTTCTATCATGTGAAAGCTGTCCTTCCCCGGATTATCGGAATATCGGATGGAATCCTGGAATGTAAACCTGTCTTCCTTCACAAGCTGGCATAGATTCATCAGTGCATTGCGCTTTAAATAAATGAGCCCAAAATCCATGGATATCCCGATAAAAAAAATCAGGACAGTCAGGCTTACGGCGAAAAGCAGCAGAATATTTCCATCTTCCCGGCCAAAACAGGCAAATTTCTTTTTCCACCTGGTTTTACTTTTCATGCTTTCCTCCTTTTTTTCGTTACCCAAAGCTACTCAGATCTGTGCTGGGTGGATACGATCCGGCTGCAGCTTAATTTTTTTTCCTTTGTCACCCTGGATCCGAAAACCTGCCGTCCCAAAAAGGTAAGGGGGTATATATCATAGGACAGGGTAGCTTTTAAATCCATATAGCGGGTCCTGCTGATTGCCGTTACGGTATCGGCTGGTGTCCGCCCCGGCACCGAAAAGGGTTCTTCTTCATTTTGCATTACTGCCTGTGCATCGCTGACTGTTAAATTCTCCGGTATAAAGCCCCAAAAACTGGCTTCTTTTATTCTTTCCACCAAAGGGTCTGACACCGTATTTCCGCTGTAGACAGCACTGGACGGGCAGGTATCCAGCGGATCCGAATCCCCAAAATCTGACGCCTGGACAGTCCAGCTGGAATACTGGTAACTCTGATCGAAAACAGTCTGCTGGTATGTCATCCAGCCCACTTCGATTATGAAAAGAATGATCAAAATAAAAATAGGAAAAACCAGTGCAAATTCTACCATTCCCTGTCCTTTATCCTGTTTCAAAACCAGAAAACATTTCATAAATCATCCTCCTCCCGTCCGTACTATGGAGTATAGCCGCTTATATAAATATCACGGGAATAGACAGGTGTTTTCACTTTATATGTATTCCCCAGAAAGAACGTTCCCCAAAAGGTTACTGCAGAGCGTTCATAAGAAAGCTGCAGCTGTACCTCAGAATGCTCATAACTGCCGGGGCGCACTTCAAACTGGCTCCCAAAATCAGTTGGATTGGCCAGATCACTGGAGTAAACGTAATAACTGTAATCGTTCTTATGACTGCTTCCTGCGTTCAGTTCCTCAATATTAACCTTCAAAGGATCCAGCCGTTCCGTGAAATTCTGCGTAATTATCTGCGTCACCTTATTGCTCACCGTCCCTGATGAAATATCAGAATAGTCCAAACGGCTTATACATTCGCTGGCAGCACTGCTTAATGTCATCTTCGTATTCATGCAGATAAAGAAATCCACAGGAGCAGTAAAAAGCAGCACTATAATAGGAAGAATCAGGGCAAATTCCAGGATTGACTGCCCGTTTTCATTCTTGCCGTTTAAGTCAGCCAATGTTCTTTACCTCCCTGGTCTTCTCGGCATATTCTCCTTCCATCACAGAGAATAATCCCCTGGCTTTCTGCATGGCTTTGTCACAGGTAAACAGCTCCGGGTCAGAAGACTCCCTTTCTGAGCTGACAGAAGGCTGCTTTTCCGGCAATACAGCCCGTTTTTCCCGTTCCACGGGTAAGGAAACTTTTTTCTGCAGCTCCATTCCTTTCTCCAGCTGCATATTCCTGGATTTCAGCTCCTCAATCTGGACCAGCAGGCCTCTCTGAATGTCCAGCAGTTCCACATTCTGAAGTTTCAGAGCCGCCTGTTCCCCAATGGCTTTTTTAAGAGTATCCCGTTCCTGGGTCGTACGCTCCATGTAAAGGTTCATGCTTTCAGACTGAGTTTCCATCTGTTCCATAATCATCTGAATCGTTTCTTTTAAGGAATCTATAGTATCTTTTAACTTTTGATTCTCCTGACGGGTCAGTATCGCTCCCTGCTCCTGCCCCTGGTAATGTTTCAAAAGCATATCCTTTTCTTCAATCTGCTGCTCCTGCCTTTTTATCCGGGATGAGTTTTCCTCATAATTCTTATATAAAACATCAACCTTTTCTTCCAGCTCCTTTTTATAGTTCTCCTGTTCTTCATACTGCTTCTTTAAGTCATCAAGCTTCTTCTCCCATTTTTCCTTCTCAGCCGTCAAAGCCTCCTGCTCCAGTTTTTCCCGTTCAGCTATCAAAGCCTGGTGTTCCGATTTTTCCTTTTCAGCCGACAAAATCTGCTGTTCCAGTTTTTCTCTTTCAACGATGAGAGCCTGCTGCTCCCATTTTCCTCTTTCAGTCATCAGGGACTGCTGCTCCCGCTCTTCCTTTCGGGCCTGGCGTTCCTGCTCTAAAGCTATGGCGTTTTCTTCCATTTTCACAAGAAGCTTCTCATATTTTTGGTCAGCTTCCTCCTTCTGCCGCAGCAGCTCTTCCATTTCCGGCTGAGGCAGCCCCAGGGAAACCTTCAGCAGGTTTTCCTCCATATCCTTCATTTTTGCCTTCAGAGTTTCATAATCGTGCTGATAGTTTGATAATTGTCCGTTCAGCCGGATAATGTCCTGTTCTTTTTGGGAGATCTCTTCCTCATACATTTCTTTCTGCAGCTGCATTTCTTCATAACCAGAACACTGGTTTTCCCATTCTTCCATTTTTGCGGCTGACAGCCTGGCTTCCTGCATCGCCCTTTCCTTTTGGGCGACTGCGTCGGAAATCTTTTCCTCTGCTGTATTTAATTGCTCCCGAAGCACCTGGCATTCCTGGGTCACACTGACTTTTTCAGCAGTCAGCTCACGGATCTGCTGCTCCAGCTGCATCTTGATCAGCATCAGATTATTTCTCATTTCCAGAGCATATTCTTCCACACTTTTTTTGGTATACCCTCCGACTACCGTTGTCTGGAGCTTTGCAGCAAGCTCGGTCTGCATGTTCTTACCCGTAAGACCTTCCATGCCGTCAGGAAGCATGCCCCCCATCTGTCCCGCGTTTCCTGCTTCCTGTCTGAAATCATTTACCTGATTGTAATTCATATTACGACCTCCTTTCTTCAACAAAACTGATAAACAGCTGTTTTTCGGTCTTTAACTTTCTTGCAGCGCCTTTATTTAATTCTAATATCTTTCTGGCTCCTTTCACAAAGCTTCCAATCCGCCAGGGATAAACGGTTTCTCTTTTTAAAACCATATTTACATGGTCCAGATATACTACATCGATGGGAAAACGCATGAAGCATGTATGGATTCGGGAACAGGGATCTAAAAGCAGGGCCTTCCCCTCATGCAGTTCCCGGCAAAACATCAGCCCCAGCAGTCTTTTTATAAAGGTATCGGCAATTTCCGCCTGCACCTCGAAACCATTTTCCCCTTCTATAAGGACTATCATAACTACATACCTCCAAACATTTCCATAATTGACATGACTGCCGGACCCATAAGTACAATAAAGATGACCGGAAATATAAACAGCACCATGGGGAGCAGGATCTTAACAGACAATTTCTGTGCCTTTTCCTCTACATTCTGTTTATGGGCCTGCCGGATCGCAGACGCCTGGATGGACAGGATATTCTGCATGGAGGACCCCATTTCATCGGCCTGAACGACAGCAGTAACAAATGTGCGGATCTCCATATTATCACACCGGTCTGCAAATCCGATCAGGGCCTCCTTGCGCCGGCGGCCGAGGGAAATTTCCCTCTGGGTAACATCAAGCTCGTCGATCAGGGCGCCCCTGGATTTCTCTACCACATATCCCAGGGCCTGGTCAAAGCCCAGTCCCGCCGAAACACTGACACTTAATAAATCCATCATTTCCGGAAGCTGATGATATAGTTCCGCTTTCCGTTTTTTTATTTTGCTCTTTAAATGAAAGCGGCTCACCACGATTCCGGCATAGAGGCCCAGTGCACCATAAAGGACAGCCTGTAAAAAACCTCCCGTCCTTCCGTATAAAACGCCGAAACCAATGCAGACTGCCGTAAAAAAGGCTACTGCCGCGCTGTAGTTTTGGGATTTCATATGAATGCCGGCCTGTCTAAGCTGCTGCTCCATTCTCTCTAAAGCTGCAGGATTTTTAGGCGCAAATACGGAAAATATGGTAAGAATGCGGTTAAAAACCGGTCTCATGATCCGGTCTATGATGGAAACATCCAGATCCCCTGTTTCTCTCTGCCGTTTTCCCATGTCTTCCACAGATTTTAAGCGTTCATTCAAAGTAAGTGTTTTAGAAAAAGCGACTGAAAAACACAGATCAACAAAAAAATAAGCAAAAGCTGCGCCGGCTATGGCTGTCAGAAATATCATCTTTTCTTCTCCTGTCTGAATCTCCTATGGTTTCATCAAAACTTAATATTTACGATTTTATTGATTATTAAGAAGCCAAAAATCTCCATACTTCCGCCAAGCATCAGCAGGAGGCGTCCCGGCAGAGACGAAAACAGCGGCGAAATATACCCCGGATTGGCAAACGAAAGGGCAAGAAGCAGCAGGACCGGAAGCGCTCCGATCACCTGGCCGGTGATCCTTCCCTGAGCGGTCAGTGTCTTTATGGAGCGCTTGATTGTCAGTCTGTCCCGAATGGTCTGGGAAATGATATCCAGTATTTCTGCCAGATTTCCTCCCACCCTCTGCTGTATGACAACAGCTGTGGTGAGCAGCTTTAAATCATCGCTTTCCATTCGGTCAGCTACTATCAGAAAAGACTGTTCCAGTTCCGCTCCCAGCTTTAACTCCCTGACGATTGTGTTCAGTTCACTTCCAATGGGATCGGCTAAATCCCCGGAAACATTCTCCAGTGCCTGTTCAAAGGAAAAACCGGCTCTTAGACCATTGGAAAGCACCATCAGTGCATCCCCTAACTGAGCCTCAAACAGGGAACGCTGTTTCGCAGCCGCAAATTTCAGAAAGAATGGGGGAACAACCAGTCCTATTAAGAAAAGCCCCATACACTGAATTAAATTCGGGGCAAATGCAAATAAAAGCATGGCCGGTGCAAAGATAAGAAGAAACCAGATCATGATAAACTCCTCCGGACGCAGCCTGATTCCGGATAAACTGACTTCTTCCTTCAGCTTTTTTGAAATATGTATGAAACGCAGAAGCTGTCTGTCCTTTTTTTCTTCTCCATCAGCCGAAACTGCTGTTTCTTTTTTCACCTGGCTTAAATCACTTAACCGCTCATTGATCTGCAGCTGTTTTTTTAACAGGAATTCCAGAATTATTTCAATGGCGCAATAGCAGAATAGCGCCGCAGAAGCCAGACAAACCATTTTCATTTTTTACCTCCTTTCCGCAAGAAACCAGTCATCCCTGCAATAGCCTCCATTATCTCTAATCTTATCAAGAATCTTCGGATGAATTCCCGTTGGTTCAAACTTCCCTGCAATTTTTCCGTTCCCATCCGTACCATTCTGGCGGAAACTGAAAATATCCTGCATGGTAACGGTATCACCTTCCATTCCGACCACTTCAGATATGTTGACAATTTTTCTGCTTCCATCCCGTAAACGGGACTGATGTACGATTAAGTCAATGGCAGAGGTGATCTGCTCTCTAATGGCTTTCGCGGGCAATTCCATTCCTGACATCAAAACCATTGTTTCCAGACGGGATATAACATCTCTGGAAGAATTTGCGTGTACCGTAGTCAGAGAACCGTCATGACCTGTATTCATGGCCTGCAGCATATCCAGAGTCTCTCCGGACCGGACCTCTCCCACAATAATCCGGTCCGGACGCATTCTAAGTGCATTCTTCACCAGATCCCGGATGGAAACAATCCCTTTTCCCTCGATGTTGCTTGGACGCCCTTCCAGGGTCACCACATGATCCTGTTTCAGCTGGAGCTCAGCTGCGTCCTCTATGGTCACGATTCTCTCACTGTCAGGAATATACCCTGATAATACATTCAGCAGCGTGGTTTTACCTGAACCGGTTCCCCCGGAAACAATTATATTGCAGCGTCCCCTTACTGCTGCCTCCAGAAATCCTGCCATCTGGGAAGATAAGGAGCCGTATCCGATTAAGTCTCCGATCTTAAGCGGTGTGGAAGAAAATTTTCTGATTGTGATGGAGGGACCTTTTAAAGCGATGGGCGGAATGATGGCATTTACACGGGAACCGTCTGCCAGACGGGCATCCACCATAGGGGTGGCTTCATCACAGCGCCTGCCCACGGATGAAACGATACGGTTGATTACCTTTAACACATGGGCATCATCCCGGAAGCTTGCGGCTGTCCGTTCCAGTCTGCCTCCCCGCTCTATGTAAATCTGTCTTGCACTGTTCACCATGATTTCAGAAATAGAATCATCCCGCAGAAGCGGCTCTAAGGGGCCCAGTCCCATGACATCGTCATAAATTTCCTGAGCAAGCTTTGATTCTTCCAGACGGGTCAGGCTCTCCTCCTGTCTGGCAATGGCCTGATGGATGATTTCCATAACATCAATGAATTTTCCATTGGTACTGTCCGAGAAACGGTCATTGTATTCCCGTATTACCTCCTGGTGAACCGTCTGCTTTAATTTATCATAATTTTTATCCGTTCTGATTCCCGGTTCGGCGCTCGAAACACTGAAGGCCTTTGAAACAGAATGATCTTTTTCTTTTGGCTGACCCAGACGAGATACCCACTCCATGGCTTACCCAGTCTCCTTTCCTTTTTGAAGGAATGATATCCGTTTCTTTTTCCTGCTTTTTACACTTCTGCAGCCCTCGTTCATTCCTTCCAGCCGTTCTGCTATATTGGAAATTTCCTTACAGATTTTGCTTTTCGGATACGATAATACAAGAGGCTGCCCCTGATTTGCTGCTGCCACCGCTGATTTCTCATCATAGGGAATGGAACCCCACACCGGCGTGCCAAGCACACGGGAAACATCGTTGTCTGAAATTCCGTATCCATAGCACTTTCCAACAATCAGTTTGATCTTCTGTTTATCTGTCAGTTCTGCCAGCACCTGCAGACTTTTCTTCGCATTGTGCAGCGCAGGCACATCTTTACCTGTTACAAATAAAATAGCGGATGCACAGTCGATACAGCATGCCGATGTATCATCAAACCCCGAGACTGCATCGACAATAACATAGTCATAGTAAACCCGCAAAGCCGCAATGATGCTCTCGACCTGCCTGGCAGTGATGGATGCCCCATATTCCGGGCTATGGGGATTGGGAAGGAAGTTCACTCCGGAAAGATGGAGAGACAAAAACTGCCGGATCGTATCCACGTTGGGATTACTCTGTTCCTGGATCAGTTCCAGAATCGTATTTCTCGGATTCATACCCAGCAGAATACCAACGTCTCCGGACTGAAAGTCATAATCCAGAATAACTACCTTATTATTTTTCTGAGCCAGCTTAATTGACATATTTACAGCCAGAGTTGTCTTTCCCACTCCAGCCTTTGGGCCGAAAACCATAATTACTTTTGATTTGGAAGACTTGGCACCTGTATTCTCCAGTGCCAGAATTCGGTTTGATTCATTGCTGTAGATTCCCTTTAATTCTGCAATCAGATTAATGGGCTCTATATTTTCAGGCAGTATGTAGTGGACTCCAGACTGCAGGATCTTATACATCAGATCGCTGTCCTCCAGATCAGAGAGCACAATCGGAACAGAGCGCGGGCGCAGCAGATAAATCTGCTGGCAGGACCGCAGGGCCATGGGTGAAGTATCCGTAATCAGAATCAGATCCGGCATGGTCCGGTTTATCTCATTTAGTACCTGATTCTCATCTACTACATATCCGACTATGGTGATTTCATCGTCTTTTATCTGCGTTTTGATCTGTGAACATTTCTCCGGTATCCCCAGGAGCAGAATTTTAATTTTCACAAGCTGATTCCCCTTTCCCAAAGAAAACTAATTTCCTTCATAATTCTTAAGTACAGATCCGCGGGGTTCGTTAACCACACTGCTGTCCTCCTGCGGTCTGAGTGCCAGCTGTATTTTCCCTTCCCCGCTCTTCATGAGGGCAATCTGAGCTGCCTGGGAAGGGGTCACTTCCAATGTGACGCTTACGTATTCCTCGTCTTTATAGTCTTTCGTGCTGTCAAAGGAAAACGAGCTTCCAAGTGCTGCAACCTTAATATTCTGCAGGGCAATAACAGAAAATTCATTTCCTACCGAATCATTTACAATCTGGGCATTGGCTGGATTCTGTGGTCCCATGATCCGCTCCATGGCCAGCCCTGCCGGAATCTCTTCTTCGCTCCCCTGCACAGACGATTTCAGAGTGCCTGTAAAAATAACGTCCACATAGTTTCCCACTCTGAGATTATTGGAAACTCCCTGTTCTAAATCCGTATTTATGGATACCGCACGTTTTCCTTCCTCCAGCCTTGAGGAAAGTCCCAGAACTTCCGCATTATCTTCTGCGAGCCTCCGGTCTGTCAGCACTTCATCCTGAAAGACATTTGCCACACATACCTTTCCCACTACTTCCTCCGGCTTTCTGTAATAGCCCTTTGTTTCTTCATCAACCAGTACCTTTTTAAGCTTTATCATATCCTTCGTCAGTGTTGTGTAGGGGGCAATATCCTGCGCCGCAACGACTACTTCGATTTTCTGCCCGTCAGCCTGGGTTTGGGACTGATGGTTTTCTCTCATTGCAAGCATCCGGTATCCGGCTATGAACACAAGGAATGCAACTGCCAATGCAATCAAACGAATTTTTTTCACCTTAATTCCTCCCTGGTATTACACCTCATTACAATTCAAGACGAGGCTCGCAGATGTTCACTGAATATTCGCCTCGTCTTTCTATAAGCAACAGCCGGTTTGATTTTTTTATCACTTTTTATTTACGGCATTGAAGTATTAATCTTATCAAATGTACCCTGAACCTTACCGCCAAGTGCCTGTAATCCAACAATAACAGCAACAGCGATCAGTGCGAGAATTAATCCATATTCGACCATTCCCTGTCCGCTTTCCTCAGAAACAAATTTATCCCAAAGTTTTTTCATATTTTTCACCTCCCCATCTTCTGTATATTTAGAACCGGCATAAAACTGCTTTTTGCCAGATTCCATGTTTCATCTTAAATTTTTAATATGTATGAACCAAACCGGCTGGTTACTCCAAACTTTATGGAAACACAGGCAGCAGACTGGTCTGAATCAGATTATAAATCTTAACCGCAGCCTCTGACATATTTCCGAAGGTAATCGCGGCTACGATTACAACCGCTGCAAACAGAGTTGCATATTCAACCATAGCCTGTCCATTTTCAGATTTTAAGCTTCTCATATTCTCCTCATTTCACAAAACAGTGATTGAAATGTACGGCCAAAGCAATGCAATCAGGAAGCCTGCCATTATGTGACCGCACATCGGGAAAGTACTGTCCCGAACCAGGAAACCACATTTCATGCCTGCCAGACAATAAAATCCGATGACACAGGCCATCCCGGTCAGGAAGTAAAAGACTCCGGGAAAGCCGACTGTTATTGCAATGATCATGGCGAGCTTTACGTCCCCCATTCCAACTCCGGCAGTCCCTTTCCTGACATAGGTAAACAACATTGTCAAGCCGAAAACAACAATAACCAGCACCATCGCCCCGGCTGAACCCCAGAGCCCTGGTAAGCCGTCTGAATGTATACGGTATATAAGACCTGCTGCCAGAATCACCCACAGCATTTCATTGGCGATGATTCTTATTAACCTGTCCACACAAATGCCAAAAGCAGCAATATAGCTGATGAGCACCGTAAATATGGCCTGATCAAACGGTAATAGAAAACAAGACAATCCTGTAACGCCTGTAGTAAAAATCAGGCTTAAACCTTTCCACCGGAGACCGGGGCTTCTCAGCGGCCCCCCATATCCCTTCCGCCTGCATTTATAACAGGCAAAGGAATATGATAATTCCGGTATAAAATAACCAACCAGACAGCTCATGCCGGTTAAAACGGCAATACCTAAAATTCCATTCATCTTCTCCCCCATGTTCCTGATCTTATAAGGTTTGTATGCTGTTTCAATGACTGACTTATAAGTGGTTACAACAGAATACCTCTTTTGTTGTAAATATAAGAAAATTTAACCAGAGGTGAGCCTTTTATAAAAAAAAGAAGGACACCGCAAACAGGCTGGGAATTTTTTCACAACTCCAGCCTGTTTGCGCTATCCAAATTCAACAAAATTACACATTTAAAACAGTTTCTTAAAAAAATTGTAGACTTTTAAGCATTTATGTAGTATATTAATGAATAGATTCGACGTATTTTTACAACAAAAGAGGTATTCCGTTGTATTGTGCGACTAATAGATCCAATTGCTCCAGTATTTTTAAATGTGCATGACCGCTTTCTTTTGTGTAAATACGGGTAGTATTCACATCACTGTGTCCCAATATATCTGCAAGCCTCGATAAATCCTTCTCCATCATATAAAAGGTCCTGGCAAACAAATGACGAAGGTTATGAGGATATATCTTTTCTTCAGCAACTCCGGCCAGGCTTCCCAATGCTTTCATCTCCCTCCAGATATTGCTTCTGTCAATCGCTTTTCCGTTACGGGTAATAAATATCATACCGGATATGATATGACGCTTCTTTGCGTACTCTGTTAATACTTCGCATAATTGACGGGTCAGAATGACGGTACGGATCCTTCCTTTGCATTCTACCTCTGCCACACCGCTCCTCACCGCTTCAACGGTAATAAAGGGCAGTTCGGAAACACGGATACCACTGGAGCAGATCGTCTGCAGGATCATGGCCAGACGTTCATTTTTGTTTTCCTGTGCTGCTTTGACCAGCCTTTTATACTCACCTTTATTTAGCTCTTTTAGCTCTGTACAGAACACGCTGCTGCTGACCTTGAAAAATTTCACCCTGCAGTCCGGCCAGCCGCTGTATTTAAAAAATCCATTGACTGCAGCCAATGCTCCGTTGGCAGTTACAGGAGAAAACCTTTTTCGCAGCTGGTTTTTCCATAAGATTACCAGCTCTTTGTTTATGCTCCTTCCTTCCAAAAAGCATGAAAATTGTTCCAGATAATACCGGTATTTTTGAATGGTCATCTGGCTCTTTTCCTGACAGTACAGCCATTTGCAGTATTCTTCTATTACGCCTTCTGTTATAGTTTTCACTTCTCTCTGATTCTTTTTCATATTTCCCTCCATAGTCTGCTATTGACATAATTCAGATTTGAAATTGTTTTATGTGCTTCAGTATCTGAAGATTATATCACTTATATGCAATATCGAATGATTTTTGTGATTCAGATAGCAGATAATGGGATTTTGCGATAAATATGGTACAGAAAGTGATGGATTTTATGCTATTTTTACAACTTATGGTGAAAAATTAACTCTGACTTCTGAATATGTTATCTTAAAAATGCAGATTAAAGAGCCGGGGTCATGAACGACTCCTATGATAGAAGAGAAATTACTATCAAAACTTTTTAAAAATTAGATAAATAACAAAGGCGCAAAATCTTCAGATTTACGCCCTTGTTATCTTCTTTAATCTTTATAAATCACCATATTCAATATGCACGGCATACCACTTTGTTACATAAAAATCCGGTCTCTCTTATCACAAGTAAAACTTAGCTTCAGACCTAGGGCCATCCTCCTCAATCTGTTGTCCGCCTACACTCTTCTTCCAGGTCATCACTTTGATTGTAATGTTTAACAGTCAGAAGGATGATAAAGGAAGAACAGTAACCTGTCTCCTGAACGAACGCGTTGGTGACCTTAGATTTTTAATACATAATTAAAATTAGTTTACCTGCGTAATCAGTTTTTTTTAGAGCTTTTTCAATAAATATCACCGACATTTTTTATGTCATAGTCTACAATGATTTACTCATCAATTTGTATTAAAATAAAACCAAAAGGGAAAGATCCACATAAATGATCTCTCCCCATGGAAATTAATGGTTATCTTAATATCAAGTAACTAAACAATTCTTGCTATCGCATGGCTTTCCCATTGTTTATCATCAAATTTTTCATCGATAATAAAAATATAGTAAGAACCCTCACAATATGTGTCATCTAACAATACAAGATATCTTTTATTAGTATTTTTTATTAATTCATTTATACTAATTATATCTCCTTTTAAATGGTTTATTTCATCATATGAATAATGCAAATTAACATCGATATTGCTATGTCTATTTATGTAGTCAGATAAAATGTCATTAGCATTTCCATCATACATACCTATGTTACAGCACACACCTTTTTTATAGGCAAATTCTAGTAAGAACGGTTCTTCTATTAATTCTTCTTGTTCATTTATAAAATCATCAAACTCATTAGTATTTGATATAAATAACAGTTCATCTACTACTTCTTTATATTTATTATAAATATAATTAAAATTTTTTTCCTTAAATGCTTTTACAATATTACTTATGTCTAAGTTTTTACTTTCTAACAAATTATATAAATTCATTTTTTCTCCTTTACTTTAATTCAGTAACCATTCTATCAATTATTTCGTTATTTTTAGCAACTTCTTGACAACGTGGGCACATTGGTCGGCTAGCCCCCATTGCTAAGACCTCTCCATTTCTTTGATTTGCTTCTCTCATTGTTTTATTTCATGGTTGCATCCTATTTCCATCACTGGATTTCCATCTACATTATAGACTGTCCTCACCTGATTCTGGTTCCTGTCTATATGCAGTATCTGGCGCTCTTCTCTGTCATAGCGGAATATCTCACTGCGTCCATCCTGATCAATGATCTCGCAGATCTTTCCCTGACTGTTGTAACGATAGTTAATAACACCTCCGTTTGGATCCGTTGTACTGGTGACGTTCCCCATGCTGTCATAGGTGTAACTTTCAATTCCGCCGTCTGCATTGCTGACTTTCCTGATTCTACCCCAGTTGTCCGTATCGTAATTTGTCCGGTTCCCATTTCCATCGGCAACTCCCGTAATCCGTCCATTTGCATCATATGTATAAATCTGGGACGGCTTTCCTGCCTCTCTGCTTCTTAATGTTTCCAGACTGGTTATCCGCCCATGAAATCCATATGTATACGTGCACTGATTTCCATCCGCCGTTCTTTTTATCTCCAGATTTCCATCCGGCAGATACTGGTTTTCTTCCAGTAATCACTATAACTTGTTGTATTTGAGGTGTTTTAGAGTCACTAATCCCTTTATACATTAGTTAATCAAAAGGATTTAATGTAAAATTTATTATGTTTATATTTTCAATCAATTAAAGCTTTACATCATATTCTTCTGATTGATTTACATTAATTGTAATAAAACGTATTTGATTAAATAGTTTCTGCGCATCTTTTCCTATATAATATCTCCCAATTTTTTGATTACATACTTTTTTAATATTTTTATTAAATATATTTAATATTTTTTTTGATTCGGGTGTTTTATTTATAGTTCCTGCATGCCCACATATTAAATAATGATTTTTATAAATACCACCAGGCCAAATAACAATTGAATTCTCATTCTCCATTTGATCAATATAATATTTAGCACCACCATTAATTTGCTTAACCTCTCTTATATTTAATTGATCATTTTTCTCTAATACCAAAAAACTTTCACTTTGATGATCACCCGATAAGTTGATTCCTATATTTGCATAATCTTCTAATGATTCATAAACTCTTATTTCTCTTGAATCATAGGAATTAGTTTCAATATATTTTAGATGAATATTTTGCTCCACGTTTTGAATGATTGTTATTAAATCTAGTTTTGTAGTAAAAAAGTATATTTCATTAGCCATCCTTATCTCCTTCTTTTAATCGTCTAACATATTGGATAATTCTCCTAAACCAGCACCTTTGGGAATTAGTATTGTTGATCCTCCGGTTTTACTATTTATTGAATTTGCGGCATTTTGTTCCCTTATAGTAGGCGTTTTTCCATCTGCATATACATCAACAGTATTTATTCTAACCGTGACCCCACCTTTAGTAGCAGTAATATCTAAATAATTACTACCTTTATTACCTCCACTTGGTCCTGGTAAGTATTCTTCCGGTCCTCTGCCACCGCCTCCAATCACTTTATAACCCTTCTCCTCTAAATAGTCACCAATTTGGGTGTTTTGCGCTCTGGTAGTTCGGTACCCAATCGGCCTCTACCGCCTCCACTTTGTGGTTTATTTGACTCAGGTGCAGGCAAACCAACCTCTACATTACTTGCATATTTACCATCTGGTCTATGCCAATCTCCATTAGCATCCTGATTATAACCATCTGGAACATTGGTACCCCCCGTTGTTTTATTATTATCTACCTTAACCTTACCACTAGGTGTACCACCGTCTTCAGCTGGTTTTCCCCCATTTTTATCATAACAATCCTTTGATTCATACCCGCTAGGATCATAATACATCACCGGATTGTTTGCGCAATACGCATACAGATTCAGCCCATCACCCCGGTACACATCCTCCTGCAGGAATCTTCCTACCACCGGATTATAAAATCTGGCTCTGAGATAATACTGTGCTGTCTCCTGATCATACTGCTGTCCCGTATACAGTATCCGGTTTTGAATTTTCTCCGACTGTCTGCGGATAGCTCCAAAGGCATCATACTCATAGAAGTTCTCAACACTCCTCTGACTGCCTGTTATATAAGCAGTATTGTTTCTCTCATCCAGATGATACGCATGGTATTCATCTTGTCCTTCCACTTCACTGGCCGCCACTCCATAGCCCGGAATGTTCCTGCTTATAGCATTTAAGTCTTCATCTGCTTCCGCCTGCATCTCTCCATTATAAAAGATGAAACGGGATACCTTACCATTTACAGACTTACCAGCTCTTAGCTGCTCCCCGTCGTAGAAGTTCTCCAGCTTTAATTTATCTGATACTACTGCAGTCTGCTGACCAAACAGATTATAATGGTACCTCCTCTCCTCACCATCTCCGGTTTCCTCCTGGATATTTCCCTGATCATCATACCGGTATACATAGTTTCGTCCAGACACATTTCTCTCTATCAGCTGGTTTCTTCTATTATAGCAGTACGTGTCTTTCCCTGCAACGGAAGTCCTCTCCAACCGGTTTCCGCAGTGGTCATAGACATAATGAGCTGCGTCTCCATCATAAATCTCATCAGTCAGACGGTTCATGGAATCGTAGCGGTAACAGACAGCGGTCTTTTGTGCACAGCTTTCTTCCATCATAACACAGACACCCTCTTTGGCCGTCCGGTTTCCATTGAGATCATACTCATATCTGTAATCAAACAAAGGACTTCTTTCTGATAAAAATGTTGCAAGGCGGCTGATGTTTCCATCCGTATCGTATTCATAAAGAGTCTTTATTCCGTTTAAATGGGTGATTGTCTCAAGCCTTCCGTCTTTCCGGTGACTATATCGTACAATTTCTCTTCCTTCATCGTCTTTGATACTATTAAGCTTTCCCCTCCAGTCATATCCGTAATGCAGCCTTTTTCCGGTCACAGCCTGTTTCCATCACTGGATTTCCATCTACATTATAGACTGTCCTCACCTGATTCTGGTTCCTGTCTATATGCAGTATCTGGCGCTCTTCTCTGTCATAGCGGAATATCTCACTGCGTCCATCCTGATCAATGATCTCGCAGATCTTTCCCTGACTGTTGTAACGATAGTTAATAACACCTCCGTTTGGATCCGTTGTACTGGTGACGTTCCCCATGCTGTCATAGGTGTAGCTTTCAATTCCGCCGTCTGCATTGCTGACTTTCCTGATTCTTCCCCAGTTGTCCGTATCGTAATTTGTCCAGTTCCCATTTCCATCGGCAACTCCCGTAATCCGTCCATTTGCATCATACGTATTAATCTGGGACGGCTTTCCTGCCTCTCTGCTTCTTAATGTTTCCAGACTGAAAATCCACTTAAAACCACGAGCTTATAGCCTCTACCCGCTTACCTTACAACGACATTGTTTTAGGCATAGAAAAAAAAGAAAGGCTAATGCCTTTTTAATCAACATTAGCCTTCATTATTACTATAATACTATATTAATTTAAAACCATTATCTGTTAAATTTCTAATATAATCAGTAACATATTCTTTGATAATATACTCACCTTTCATAACTTCTTGATTGGGTACATTTTTTTTAATCCATTTAACTAATGAATTATATTCTTTTGTTAAAATTGAATCTTTTAGTATTATCTCTCCATTTTCATCATAATATTTAGTTTCTACCCATAATCTACCTCGCGTTACTATTTTTTTATCATTCTTAATTAGGGTTCTAGTCAATTCAATAATAGGACTCCTAAGAGAATCTAATCTAAACTCACAATCTTTATCAATAACTAATTTTCCAAAATTCTTTTTATATAGATACATAATGTATACTTTGGGATTTACTTTTTGAAACTCATCATACGTAACTAGCATTTTTTCATCTAAATCCTCTGCAACTATTACAAACCCTTCATTAAAAATCTGCTGAATTAACTTTTCCTCAAACTCCTTTTCTATATAAAAATTAATTTGTTTACCCATTTTATTGGTCCTCCCTGCTATGGTAAATATATAATTGGTCCTATATTCGAATTATATGGCATAAAGTAAATTGGAGCTCCGTTATAATCTGATGAATTCATAATATCCTCAATTGCTCTAGATTCACGTATTACTGGAAGACCGTTTTTATTAACCTTTCCTGCTTGATATATCTTTGAGACCTCTCCATCTACAATCTCAACCTTATCAGCATACCTATAAGATTTTGTTCCATTTGGAGTGTTATATTTATATTCCGTTTGCATTATTCCATTAGCATTTGCAGGCTTTATATTATCAATTGTTGTTTGATGTGGTAGTCCGCCATTTTTACCGTTTGGATTCGGAACAACTTTACCCTCCGCCTTAACCTTCCCACTAGGTGTACCACCGTCTTCAGCTGGTTTCCCCCCATTTTTATCATAACAATCCTTCGATTCATACCCGCTAGGATCATAATACATCACCGGATTGTTTGCGCAATACGCATACAGATTCAGCCCATCACCCCGGTACACATCCTCCTGCAGGAATCTTCCTACCACCGGATTATAAAATCTGGCTCTGAGATAATACTGTGCTGTCTCCTGATCATACTGCTGTCCCGTATACAGTATCCGGTTTTGAATTTTCTCCGACTGTCTGCGGATAGCTCCAAAGGCATCATACTCATAGAAGTTCTCAACACTCCTCTGACTGCCTGTTATATAAGCAGTATTGTTTCTCTCATCCAGATGATACGCATGGTATTCATCTTGTCCTTCCACTTCACTGGCCGCCACTCCATAGCCCGGAATGTTCCTGCTTATAGCATTTAAGTCTTCATCTGCTTCCGCCTGCATCTCTCCATTATAAAAGATGAAACGGGATACCTTACCATTTACAGACTTACCAGCTCTTAGCTGCTCCCCGTCGTAGAAGTTCTCCAGCTTTAATTTATCTGATACTACTGCAGTCTGCTGACCAAACAGATTATAATGGTACCTCCTCTCCTCACCATCTCCGGTTTCCTCCTGGATATTTCCCTGATCATCATACCGGTATACATAGTTTCGTCCAGACACATTTCTCTCTATCAGCTGGTTTCTTCTATTATAGCAGTACGTGTCTTTCCCTGCAACGGAAGTCCTCTCCAACCGGTTTCCGCAGTGGTCATAGACATAATGAGCTGCGTCTCCATCATAAATCTCATCAGTCAGACGGTTCATGGAATCGTAGCGGTAACAGACAGCGGTCTTTTGTGCACAGCTTTCTTCCATCATAACACAGACACCCTCTTTGGCCGTCCGGTTTCCATTGAGATCATACTCATATCTGTAATCAAACAAAGGACTTCTTTCTGATAAAAATGTTGCAAGGCGGCTGATGTTTCCATCCGTATCGTATTCATAAAGAGTCTTTATTCCGTTTAAATGGGTGATTGTCTCAAGCCTTCCGTCTTTCCGGTGACTATATCGTACAATTTCTCTGTCTTCATCGTCTTTGATACTGGTAAGCTTTCCCCTCCAGTCATATCCGTAATGCAGCCTTTTTCCGGTCACATCGGTCATGGTCTTTAAGCTTCCATCTTTACCGTAAGTACAGGATATTAAGGTTTTTCCGCAGGAATCCTTTTTTACCAGCTTTCCGTCAGGGCGATACACATAGGTATAACAGAAACCGTCAGCGATTGCCTTTTTTCTCAATCCAAAGGAATCGTACTCCCAGCTTCTGGTTACCGGATTCTTTCCTTCCCGATCACACCCTGTTTCCATCACCGGATTTCTATCTACATTATAGACTGTCCTTACCTGGTTCTGGTTCCTGTCTATATGCAGTATCTGCCGCCCTTCTCTGTCATAGCGGAATATCTCACTGCATCCATCCTGATCAATGATCTCGCAGACCTTTCCCTGACTGTTGTACCGATAGGTAATGACACCTCCGTTTGGATCCGTGGTGCTGGTGACATTTCCCATGCTGTCATAGGTGTAACTTTCAATTCCACCGTCTCTGTTGCTGATCCTTTGGATTCTTCCCCAGTTGTCCGTATCGTAATTTGTCCGGTTCCCATTTCCATCGGCAACTCCCGTAATCCGTCCATTTGCATCATATGTATAAATCTGGGACGGCTTTCCTGCCTCTCTGCTTCTTAATGTTTCCAGACTGGTTATCCGCCCATGAAATCCATATGTATACGTGCACTGATTTCCATCCGCCGTTCTTTTTATCTCCAGATTTCCATCCGGCAGATACTGGTTTTCTTCCAGAACGGTTCCTGCTCCATCTGTGTGCGAGAGAACATTGCCGTAAGAGTCATAGGAATAGGATAAGTTATTTCTATACTCTTTTTCCTGTCCGTCTTCACCATTCGGCAAAATCTCTTTTTCCAGGCGGTCATTCTTGTCGTATTCATATTTAAATACTGGCCCCAGACAATCTTTCACATATGTAATCCGGTTCTTTAAATCATAATCATAAGAAAGTTCCCACAATTCCCCGCCTTTTCCCTGACGGGCGATTCTCGTTATATTTCCCGCCCGGTCATAGGTTATGGAAACTGTCCGGTCGATTCCGTTTTGCTTATCCAGCGTTCGTTCCGCAATCAGGCGGTCACAGGAATCATATTCCCGGTTAATCTCATAATCCTCTGGCGTTAGTATTCTGGACCTGTTTCCATTTTCATCATAATTATAGCTGGTAATCGCATACCTCGCCTCACCTTTGACCGGAGTCAGTCCGCTGTTCAGCTGTTCTTTTATCTCTGCAAGTCTGCCCGCTTTATCATAATTATAACGTATGATCTGATGTACATCTTTTGAGACTGCCTTCTCTTCATAGATCTTTTTCCCCTGCACATCATACCGGTAAATGATATCAGCTCCATGCCCGTCTTTTACCTGGATCAGCCGGTCTCTTTTATCATAAATAAAACTTAGCTTCAGACCCGCACCATTCTCTTCAATCAATTGTCCGTCTCCGCTCCAGTACCCTCCATGACGCTGTTCCTCAACCTTGTTTCCATTGGCATCATAGAGATAAGTAGTTCTCTGGTAAAGAACTTCACCTTCCTTCTCTTCTACTGGCTGCATTACTTCGCATAACTGATTTCTTCTGTCATAACTATATGTGACAGTTCTTCCCATCGCATCGGTCTTTTTAGTGAGATTGCCGGAAATGTCATAACTATATTCTGCCTGCAGGATACCGTCCGGACCGGTTACTGTCTCCAGCCGTCCTTCCACCCCATAAGTATACATCCAGCCTGCTCCATCATCAGTCTGAGCCTCATAATCCTCCGGCATGACGTGTTTGATCCTGTTTCCTGCTGCATCATAGAACAGTCTTTCACAGCCTCCGTCCGGATAGTGGATCCGAATCTGGTTTCCGTCACTGTCATAATCAAAGGAAACACCAGCTCCGTCATCCGTATTTGCATCGTAGGCATTGGGATGAACTTCCTTCAATACTTTCCCTTCCCCATCCAGTATCTGCCTGCTGTGGCTTCCATCCGGGGAAATACGGTCTGTCAGCCGGTCAAGGAAATCATACTTGTATGTATACTCGCCTTTTCTCTCTTTCCAGGCTTTTGGAGGGTACATGGCCATCAGTCTTCCCATTCCATCATAGAGATATCGGGACTCATTTCCTTCCCCATCTTTTATCATAGTCCGGAAGTTATTTGCATTATAGCCATATTCTTTTCTGCTGCATTCACTCTCTTCCGCCATCAGACGTCCCATGCAGTCATATTCGAACCGGACCTCTTCTCCGTCAGGATAAGTG
This sequence comes from uncultured Clostridium sp., assembly GCA_963523075.1. Classification (GTDB taxonomy): domain Bacteria; phylum Bacillota; class Clostridia; order Lachnospirales; family Lachnospiraceae; genus Lacrimispora. The sequence goes on along the minus strand of CAURBW010000001.1, from coordinate 360,548 downwards.
ACGACATCCGGTTTCCCGGAATTTTCCTGATAATGATATACTGTCGTATTTCCAACCGGATCTGTCTCTTCTAACAGCCTGCCTTTCCTGTCATAGTAATAGCTGTGAGTAAACCAGATTTCGTCTTCTGCCTCTTCCTTTTTTTCAATCAGATTGTGATTCTCATCATACATATAGCAAAATCTTCTGCCTGTATTATCTGTTTTCTCTTCCAGATCATCACTCTGATTATAGCGATAAACCGCCACAAGGCCGCCTGCCAGTTTTTCTTCTGCCAGCCTTCCTTTTGAATCATAGCTCCATTCTTTTCTACAGCCTGATCTGTCCGTAACACTGGAGCGGTATCCCTGTTTGTCATATTCATAAAATATTCCGGTTCCATCCTCATAATGTACGGCCAGTATCTCCATATTTTTTCCATACTTATAAAGAACCGTTTTATTATCAACACTGCTGAATACCCTGACGCTTCGTTCCTCATCAAGATATTCTGACCGGTAAATATCTCCATTCGCCAATGTCTGAAGTACCGTCCGGCCTCTTCTGTCATACTGATTCTCCAGATATGCCACTTTTGTCTGGTCAACAGCTTTAGTCAGGTATCCATTCTCATCATACTCGTAGTGAGTAATCCCCTGATCCATGTGTACAATATCAGTTAAAAGTCCCTTCTCATATCTGTACTGCATGGTTCTTCCCATATTGTCAGATATCTGAATTAAATGTCCGTCCTTCATGGTGAGACTCAAATGGTATCCCAGTGAAGTGGTGATTCCTTCAAGAGCCTCTCCCCTGTATGTGAAGCTTATGGTTTGTCCATTCCGGTCTCTGATTGTCAGCAAAAATCCCTGAGTATTGTATCTATAAGTACGGTGTTCTTTTCTGTCAGATATGCTCCAGCCATCATTTTCTTTAACCAGAACAAACCAGCCGCAGCCATAAGAGATATTATCAGCCTTTTCTCCATCCCACTCAAAGGTCAGGTGATGACCGGTATCCAAAACAACATGGCGTATGGATCCATCCTGATAAAGTCTTCCTTCATAAGGGAATCTCCAGCCCGTTCCCATAATTCCCGGCTGCTTATTCGTAGAATAATATCTCCTTGTTACTTGAATGGATTCCCGTATATCAGGCAGAATAAAGTCTGTTGCCATAATTAAAAATGCACCGGATACCGCGTCAATCGGCTCTCCTAACAGCTGAGCCAGACCGCTGGAAACAAAGTTCTCCTGCAGGGACCTCCATACATCCACTTTTCTGTCCGGGAGCATTGCATCGCGAGTCACATCCATTGCAGTACCAGATACTGTCCCCACTGCTGCTCCCACCAGTTTATTAACCAGCCTGGAATCGGTTTTTAATGCTCCCTGCACCTTTCCAATCAGCTTTGTCTGGGCAACTCCCTTGAACATACCAAACATAAAGTTAGCAGCTGAATTCTTTATACTAACCTTTCCTGTTGTTTCATATTCCTGTATCATGCCAAAGAACAGGGATCCGGCCCCCTGGACGAACGTATTGGTGACCTGGGATTTTGAACACAGGATTTTGCTTAGTTTACCTGCAGAAGCCGCATTTTTCAGCGCCTTTCCAGTAACTACATCAAATACTACATCTGTAATTCCAGACGCAAGATTATATGCAGCCTCGTTACCCTGAAATACAGTATCCCTTATAAAATTTGCCGGTCTTGAGGCATCAAGTGCGTTCACTTTGCTGTAACCATCAAGTCCTTCCGCTATATCTGCAACTGCAAAAGCGGTCTTTGCACCAGCGACAGCAATTAACAGCGGACCTGCTGCTCCTCCTGTGGCAACAGTCAGTGCAACAGCACCCACCACGGTAGCAATGCTCAGAATTCCATTTAGAACCTTCTGTTTGCTTTCCTGCTTTCTGGCAGCAAGAGCAGATGCCAGCTGATTGTTATTTTCTTCACGGGCTGCACTGTCCCCACTTGTCAACTCTGCCTCAAGCTCTCCGGCAGACGGAGAAGCTGCTGAATGTGTTTCTGCTTTGTGGGTGACAAGAGCTGATTTGATATCCGCTTTCTCCTCCAGGGTAATGATATCATCTCCACTGTCTCCAATCTGCAGCACCACTTTATTCTCACCGGAAATCATCAGCTTCTGAACCGGGGTTTCTCCTCCTGCCATTAAGCCTTTCTGAGTTTTTATATTGATATTTTTCCCTGTGAGGGATACAAAACCGGATTTATTTAAATTGAGGACAATGGAACCGCTGGAATCCGGGGCATAGTTCAGAGAGTCCGGTGTCAGATTCATTGCACTGCCGCTGGGATCTGAAAAATTCTTATTATCCGGCTTCTTACTTCCTCCGCCGCCGCTTCCGCTTCCTATTGCATGGACTGCAACTGCGCTCTGCTCATCATGCTCAGGAAAATAAATATGTACCCTGCTTCCAACTTCCGGCATGCAATAAAAACTGCTGCTTTCGATTGCATAGGTAAAATATTTCATTTGAGCCGAGGGCTCGTAACGTTTATCAATATCAAAATGGACCCTGATCTGATTTCCGCCCCGCTCCTTTACTGTAGCAGGTATACTCATACCATATATTCTTGGATTCTGCTCTTTTTCTCTCCGAATTCCTTCTTTCCTGGAAAGAGTATAATGATAAACCAGTTCCCCCTTACCAGTAGAAATATTCATTGCTGTAACAACTGCTGATATTTTGTTAAAAGAGACCGCTTCTCCCATGCGCAGATACTTACGGGTACAAATATTCCAGTGTGAAGCTTCCTGGGACAAAATACCTGAAGGTTCCAGTACTTTAGCAAAATGATTCATGTCTTTTTCCAGAACATAATCCTCTTTTGCCAGTTCCGTTCCAAAGTTCATTTCAGGAACTCCAAAATACACTTTTCCCATTGGAGAAGAGGCATCTGCCAGCAGACTGGAACCAAAATGGCTTGCCAGCCTTCTTAAGAATACCCAGTCACTTTCTTCATACTGCAAAAGCATTTCAGGTATCGCAGCATCTTTTGTAATTTCATCTTTAATATCAAACTGTCCGTAATCAGCCAGCACCTTTCTTGCCACAGCCATATATGTCATGGCACCGTCAAGGAAACTTCTGCTCTTATCAGTCCGCTCCCAGTCCTTTGTATAGGAGTAGGCTTCCAGATACAGATAGGATAAACCCTTCTCTGTTTTTATATAGACAGTTTCAATCTTCCCCTGAAAGATCACCTGACCACCGGTACTTTCTATTTCACGCACAATAACCGGCTGAACAGTTGCCATGTTTACATAATCTTCCGGATTCTCTCCGTCCGTCAATAGCTTCAGGGAAAGAAATTCATGATCATTTAATCTGTGTGTCAGCTGAAACAGTTCAACCTGGATGACACCGTCAAGAGACAGTTCAATCTCCAGTTCTTTGTATTTCATTTTCATATGTCAATTCCCCCTTTAATATGAAGCAGAGGTATGTCGCTTCATCTTGTATCTTTTAAATTTGTCATCTGTTCCATCAACTCCCTGCCTCCGGCTGTCCGGACTCTATAATCTCAATTTCGCCTCCATAAATGCAGTATAGCTTTGCTCCGCCCATTAATGGCCGGTCGCTGTCAGTTTCCACTCCATCCTGCCCGTAATCCCACTCCTGGGCTATGATGTGAGGGGTACAGACGCCTAATACCTGGGGAACGCCTTCTGCAGGCGCAGCTTCTTCCTTTTCTTTTTTCTTTTTCCCTCCGGTGAAAAATCCCATGACTTTATCAAGGAACGTGTCGGGACTTAATTCCTTTACTTTATCCTGAACTTTTTTTGCTTCTTCCTGCGTGCTTGGATTTTCCATGCTGTAACATCCTCCAAAGCAGATTACATGATATTCTCCTTTACAATCCTTGACCGTCATTTGAGCCTGCTTTTTCAAAAACACTCCGTGGGTTTCATGAAGAACCACTCTGCTTTGTCTCATTCCCATGGTACACTGGGTACAGGCACCGTGAACCACATAAGTATCAGTTAATTCTGCCATGCTTCCACCTCCACTTCCTTAAATACAATACCGATTATATTTCTGCGAAGCAGACTTTCCACCACTTCCAGGCTGACAAGGGGGTTGGGAAAGCGCTTATCATTCAGCAGAAATGCCTTATGCTCCCCTATCTTTGCCGGATCCAGAACCAATCGCTTGATACTCCCGTTTGTATAGAATTCAGTTTTATCCGAGAACATGTCCATCCGTTCCAGCAGAAGGTGATGGTAAACCATTATGGTTTCCCGCTCCTTGCTGGCAATTGTAACCGTCTTAAAAACCATATCATCTTCATACATATCCAGAACTGCCTTGACTTTATCCGAAACGAAAGAAACCGGACTCTGAATAAAATCCGGCGCTGTCTCGCCGCTGTCTTTCGTCAGATACATCATATTCGATTCCGATATTTCTCCCGCATCCTCTTTATAAAAAATATGTCTTGGACCGCAGATATCAAAATCGCGGAACTGTATTACATCTGGCAGCCTCTTATCCTGTTCCATCGTGAAAAATCTCATTCCATTTCCCTCCTGTCAACAAAAATAGCCTGAAGCTGCTGTGGATCCAGATGCAGGAATGGAATATCCTTCTCCTGGAAAACGGCATTTTCTACATCGGCCCCTGCAAAATCATTTTCTTCCCACGTACAATTGGAAAAATCAGACTGCCGCATACTGGCATTGCAGAAGCTGCATTTTTTGATCCTGCAGTTTCTAAACTGTACCCCTGTTAAGTCAGCTCCGTCAAAACAAAGACCGGTTAAATCACAGTTTTCAAACTGACTGAATAAAAGAAGCTTATGGCTGCAATCCGAATTTTTTAAATCAGCCTCGTACCAGAACTTATTTATCATGACCTCTTCCTGCTCTTTTGAAAGGCGCAGGCATCTGTCCCAATCCTTCTGCTCCTTTTTTTCTCTGTCAGCAAAAGCCACAAGTTCACTTTCATCCCGGTACTCCCCCCAATAGATTCCCCATGTGGAATGCTTTGGGATCTGGGCAAAGTCCTCATTTTCTTCCATATCACGAAACATATAATGCAGCTGAAGGGAGAGTAACTGGTTCCATTCCATAACACAGTCCTGAATCATATTTGCCACGTCATAGGAATTAACTTTTCCCATGTACTTTCTTCTGTCAAGCTCCAGCTTCTCCTTAAGTTCCTTTACGGGCTCAAATAGATAATCAATGGAACATGTGGTTTCAGCGGCATCCTCATCCATATGCCAGTTTGCGTCCATGGCACGCACCAATACCTGAAAATGATCATTCATCATATCTGCCCGAAGAAGAGAAAAATAAATAAACATGATTTTCTCTTTCTTTTTCTTTGCTATCTCTTTCCTGAGGACGGAAAGTACCTGTCTGACTGAATCAGAAAACGCTTCCGCCTTCTCCTCCAAACCAACGATAAACTGCTCTTTTTTCTCCTCAAATAAACGGAGTTCCTCATCCTGAAATGCTGACAATGCTTCCTGTCTGGTCATACAAACCTCCTAATTCACCTTTACCTCGGTTCCTTGAATATATACATTTCCATCCTCAGGCATCTGGATCATTCCTCCCTTGGAACAGGTGATTACTGCCTGTTCCAGTGCCTGCAGGCTGACTGCTTCTTCTGCTGTTATATCCAGATTCTCTGCAGCTTCTATATTAATGGTACCTTTTGCGCTTAATGTGATATCTCCGCCCTTTCCGATCTTTACAGCGGAAGCTCCTTTACTGCTGGATAAATAGATTCCATCGGCTCCCAGCTTCATTTCCTGTCCCTGGGGATTGCTTAAGTACTTGCTGGAAGAATCCCCCATACGGTCAGGTACTCCCCCGCTTTTCCCGTCATAAGAGCTTACCGCACTGACAGCAATCACATCTTTCGTATATTTGGAAGCGAAATAAACCCGGATTTTATCACCTTTTTCCGGCATGTAATACCAACCGCTTCCATCCGGGGATGCGGAAAGGGTAGAAAACGGAAACCAGTATAGATCTCCGGCCCCTGCACTGCCGTCAATATCCAGATGGGCCTTAATTTTGGTGCCTGAGATGGCAAGAACTGTCCCCTCAAGAGCCGTTCCAATGATATGCATGGGATATTTTGTTCTGGCAAGGATGCCCGTTTTTTTCTGAAGCTCCATGCGGCACAGCAGCATACCTCTTTCTAACTGGCAGGAATACTGCCGTATAACAAATATTCTTCCTTCATCCTCCACCTGTTCAAAAAGCTCAGGCAAATGTTCTGTTTCAATCTGCATAATGAGAAAATCATTGTCATTGACCGCTTTTCCCCGCAAGGTCCAGTCACTGTATTCTCCCATTTCCTTGGAAAACCCAATTTTTTCATAGTTCCATTTTCCCCATGGAATATCCGGAACGCCTCCGTACAATGTGATTGTTTCAGACTGACATCTGCATGCGAGAACTGCATTCAGCATGGAAAGCATTCGTTTTAGAAACTCCCAGTCTGTCTCCTGATACTGGACCGCTATCTCTCCAATGGGTTTGTCTTCAATAGAAAGCCGGATATCACTGCCAGGATATTCAGAAAGGACTGTCTGAAAAAGCTGTCCGTAGGTCATGTTACAATCCTGAAAAGATCTGGAACGTCTTTTCTGATCCATAAGGATACTTCTGCTTCCTGCCTCCGCCGTAATTTTTACCATGTTACCTTCTGAAGAAGTGGTCACTTCAGTCAGGACACCGGAAAATACAGGCTTTCCCTTTTCCGCATAGACAGTCACAGAATCATTTTCCGTGAGTCCAAACAGCGTCTCCTCTCCTTTCCCTTCCGGCAGATAACCGGAAAGTCTCAGACTCCCATGCTCCCCTGGAATACAATTGATGTAAAGTTCCGTTAAATGCTCTACTGGAATTCCTTTTATTACAATCTGTTCTGCTGTATACGCCATACAATCACCTCCTAATTCTCAAAAATCTCATTGCCGTGAAATGCTACCGTTCCTTTTTTTATCTCAATATCTCCCCCTGCCTGATTCATAATCTTTATGGAATCCTGAGATTTGATGGTTAAATCCTTTTTGGCAGAAAGATTTAAATTTTCCACTGCTGAAATTGTAAGATCTTTGATTGCATTTAAGACAACTTCTCCATCTTTCTTCAGGAGAATGCTGCCCTGTCCATCCCCCGCCGCAATCAGGACTCCCTCCGGAGTCATCTGTACCTGGTTGCCCTGAGCGGTTTTAATATTTCTCTGGTTTGGATTTTCCCCAGAACCGGATGAACCTCCATCCTTTGGTTTGTTTCCCTTCACATTGGTTACTACATAGGCCTCTTTCTCGTCATCTACCGGAAAATAAACCCGTACACTTTCTCCGTTTTCAGGCATACAATACCAGCCGCTTCCGTCTGATGAGGCTGCAACAGTGGAAAATGGAAACCAGTACTTCTCTCCTGTTCCAGCTTCTATCTCCATATTTACCTGAACCTGATTCCGTTTTATTGCAGCAATTACGCCTTCAATAGAAATTCCTGTAATTCTTTTATTAAAATAAGGCAGTATCTTCATGCTTTCCTTCTGCCTCAGCCGGTATCTGTTTATCAACAGACCATCCTGCAGACTGCGCTTGGCATTTTCCACAAACCAGGGAGTTCCCTTATAGGTAATCTGGCTCCCGATTGATACGATGTCATAGGATACAAGCTCATAAACGGTATTTTGAGATCTGGTTAAATCACCAAGTCCGTTCACTTTTAGATCATTCAGCCTGGTGAAGTCCTGTGACAATTGATAAGGAAGCTCATCCCAATGCTGCTTTTCCGGTTTGGGAGATAATCCCGCTTCAAACCGAATGTTTGGAAATGCAGGGTCAGGATAAAGAGCATCGTTATATTTGGAAAGAAAACGTTTTAAGAACTCCCAGTCTGTCTCTTCGTACTGGACTACCAGCTGCCCGATAGGGACATCCGGGATATGTACCATATGATCGGAGCCCACATAAGATTTCATGATTTCTGAAACAAGTTCGGTCACACGCATCTGAGGATTTTGAAATATCCGTTTCCGCCGCGTTACGTCCATCTGATGGGTTCCATCCCATGCCTCAATGGTAATTATTTTTTCTCCTCCATCTCTGGATAAGGAAATCTTGTCCAGAATTCCGTAAAAAAGCACATGATCTTTCCCGTCTTTTTTATAAACAAGGGACACCGAGGTGCTGATTCCATGAAGATCATTATCATTCATCTCACTGTCCATAACTGCTTCTGCATATAGAAAGGCATGCTCTCCCGGTTTTTCCCTGATATCAATCTTTCTGAAATATGCAAGCCCCTGTACTCCTAAAAAAAGATCTTTGTAGGTAACTGCCTCCTGACCGCTTTGCACCCCTGCCGCGTTACTGTTTCCCATCTCAATCCCCCCTTATTTTGCCGAAAACAGATTATTTAAAGTTATCACCATCGCCTCCAGAAAGACTCCATAAGTATCCTCATCCTGTTTTCTGCAGTTATAATTTCCGGTAAACTGCTGCCTTGTTCCCTTCAGCCGGAATATAATGTTATAAAGCCTGTCTTTGCCGGATGGCACATCAAAACAGATATAGTCCACAAAATCCAGTTCCTCTGTCTTCACTATTTTCGCATGCAGCCGGTTGGCAGCCATTCCATTTACCAGAAGATTTGCCCATTGCTCCATACTTACAGGTTTGATGGGGGTCTTTGGCCATGACAGGATCTGGCTGACCTCATGGGTATGACTGACATATATGACTCCTTCGGCCTCCTCCTGGGATGCCTCGAAAAAATTCCTGAAGGTAACAACAGGGATCTGGCTGTCAGTAAAGGTTTTGGTTTCAAACTCAAATAACTCTCCGCCCTCCAGCCTTAACTCTCCTATACGTATGCCTTCCATTGCTTCCTCTAATGTTAATTTTTTTACAGGTTCCTTTAAAGCATTCTCCTTCTGTTCTGCCAGAAGTTTTTCCTCTTTCTCCTGCTGTCTTCTTTCCCGCTCCAGTAATGCAATCTTTTCATCTAATCTCATAGGTACCTCTCCTTTCTGTAAAGCAATGTTTTTAATTGTTTATTAAATGAGCAGCATCCCCCTGTTTCCATGATTTCCTGTTCTTCTCTTAAACTCACCTTTTCCATTATCTTTCAGTATCTCCAGCAGCCCCCGGTAGATGGCTCCGTTTCCGTTCCCATTAAAGTCCTCCCCATGTCTGGCCGAAAGATATTCTTCCAGACTGGAAACTGAAACCACTCCGTTATTTGATAAAGCCGCCATGGAAAAGCCGGCATCCAGTGGATCGGATACTCCGCCTTTTATTAACTCTCTTGCAAACTGGCGGATAAGCTTTGGATTTAACGTGCTTCCTCCCGCCGCAGCATAGGGCTGGTAAATCAGATTGATGGTATCGTATTCCGTAGAATAATCTGAAAAACTCTCATATGTACTGCGGAGCCTGGCACCGTTTTGCAGCCGGAATCTGCATAGTTCCAGTTCTGTTGCTCCATCGGCTTTTTTTTCTTCCAGTACAATCCTGGTGTTCCCGATAATTTTGCCCATCTCCTTTGCTTCCGTAAGAAACTGAACTTTTAAATACCGCATTCTGTCTTCTGCCTTACAGTCCATTACAAAGGGTTCCGTCATCATATACAGTTTTTCATTGTGGTAAATAATCCCTGGAGAAATGGTCAGCACCCCATTATCCCAGGTGAAACAGCACCCATTTACAATACCGTTGCCAAATCCCTGAAATGACAGATCAAATAAATTCTTCGGGTAATCCCTTAACTGGTCCAGCATCTCTACCCGGAGAAGCCGCTTTTTCTCAAATTGAGGATATACAAATTGAAACATCTCACCGCCTCCTGTCAGCACATAATAATCTCATCTATTTCCATAGTTTCTTCAATTGCCATAATTCCAAAATGGTGTTCATAGTAAATCTCCACGTGATAAGGAAGTTCAACAAACATATTGACCAGAAACCCCATTTTCCCTTCTAATGCCTTATCCATCTTTCTGCCGATGAAAACCAGTATTTCATATGAATTCTGGTTGCTGTGATACACGATGTTGTCAGGAATCAGCTCTTCCATCATATCCTTAAACATATCTAAAGAACTGCCGGTTTCATACTGCTTTAACATACCGCTCAAGATAAATTCCCGTTCATCCCGGGTGAAAAGCCCTATGGCGGTTCTCGCCGATTCCCCAAATGCACATTCTTCCAAATCCCGGTAAAGGAGCTTTTTATGATACTCCTCCTTTGTCATACCTGACAAAGCATCATTTTGGGCAAGGAGATGGAAGATCAAATGAAACAGATTATCACGGAGCATGGGATAATCTTTAAGATCCGGCTGGTAGTAATCCTTGAAAATGTTATAGAAGCGGTAGTACGGGTTAACCTCTATCACTTCCCCTTCTTTCATCTCTTCCTGGTTCAGGCATGGGATGGACAATTCCATATAGGAACTGAATCTGCGGGGCATTTTAAAACGCACTGCAGATTCCGTCACGCCCTGCTTTCTCAGCTGAAGCATTGCTTCCCACAAATAATTCATATGAGCTTCCCTCCGCATTCATATTCCGGATACAATTCCTGAACTTCTGAGGTAATAAAGCTGGCTAAATCCCGCAAAAGCCACTTTTCTCTCCCTCTCGCTTTAAAATAAATAACCAGCCTCTTTTTCCCTGATCTGTCCCGGATCTCATCCTCCATAAAAAAATTCATGGGATAGGTTTCCAGGCTCTCCTGATTTTGTTCCAAAAGAGCGCAGTCCTTATATTCGATAAACTCCTCCAGTCCAAATCCACGGATAAACCGCTCCAGTTCCCCTTTTGTCTTTACCATCTGCCTTGTTTTTTCCTGAAAGCGTTCCGCGAACCCGTCTTTTCTCAAATTTTCCATAACAGGATAGGTATAACGGTCAATTTTCTGGTCGGACCCGCTCCTGATCATAAACACATCCCATTTTTTCGCATTTGCAATCTTTCCTGTTACCAGAAGCTTTTCTCCGCTTTGTCTGACACTGCGGATTCCGGCTTTTTCTTCTACCAGGTAAGCGTGGTCTGTTCCGTAATCCCGAATGGAGATCACATGTTCATAGTTTTCATGATCACTGCAGGCTACGGGAAATCCCACACTTTCCAGCTTTAGATGCCTCACATTCCAGATTGGTATCATATCGTACTGAACAAATGGATTATATTCTCCAAAATCCGCCCCAAAACTGGTAATAACCTCATCGTCACTGAGCTCCTCCGGGAGGCTGGTAATACAGATATCCGCCATCTTAAACAGATAAGGAGCATTGATTGTTTTCCAGGGTATGCCATTTTTCATAAACAGGTGATAAAGATGCTCCAATTCCTGTCTGTATCTTCTGCTGGGTTCCAGTGAAATGGAAACCGGATATTCCTCCCCTGCCTTTAATCTTCCGGTAAAGTTATCCTGGTTTTTTAAGACCTCCTCCACCTCCATGGCGTCACATCGTAGAAATACGGTTGTGAGACAAAAACGGCCTTCTTCCTCAAGCTTTTTTCTCACTTCTGAAATCTCAAAAACCTGTGTTTCTAAATCCGATTGGCAAATGGGACTCATTAAGTGGTGGGAATTGTCTAAATATCCCCGTTCCATAATGCCTGTCCGGATCAGATAGCGATTGACATCATAAACCAGGTCATTCATCACCCGTTCCTCTAACATCCGGTACATACGGACATTTGTCTCATACAGCTCTAAAAAAACCCCTTCCATCAGATTTTTAAATACAATCCGCTCCTCCAAATTGGTGATTGACTGGATCTCTTCCCGGATCATCGCCTTCATCTCTTCTATCTGGTCCATTCGTGCCTGTCCTCCTAACGTTTATTGCCATCCCTGTTTCCTATTTCTGATTTACTTCCTCCCATCAAAGAAGTTCTCTTCCCAGGTATCATCCTCAAAATCAAAGAATGTCTCTTTTCCTTTATAAAGCACCTCATTTTCCCGCAGTACTGGAAGTACAATAAAGCCCCATCTTTTTCTGGATACCCATACGAAAAATTTCATCTCACCTTCCAGAATGGTATCTGTCTCCTCCTGAATAACACTTCCTGCATACTGAGTGTCAATCTCTTCCTGGGTTGTCTGGTCAAAGGAGGACGTATCATACTGAAAATAACAGGTCTTTAAATGTTTTCCCTTTTCATCATTTAAATAAAGATCCAGCTGCTTTCCCACCATAAAACGGGAAATGCATCCGATATGTTCTTCCGGATCCAGGCTCCGAATCAGAATCTTTTCCTGATTTTCATGGGTATAAGCCATGATTTCATAAGGAAGTGTCCGTACCTGATAATTCTGGTTCACTTTCATATATCCTCTCTTGCAATTCATGAAGTAGGAAAGAGCTCCGTTTAAACAGCACATTTTCAGTTCTGTTTCATCCGCTTCTCTCTTTGTATTCTGAATCAGCTTTCCTGGGACATACTGTTTTAAAGCTTCCGTAAAAAGACTTGATTTGCAGGACTGTCCCGTAAGTTTTAACATCTCATAGTCCTGGAGCTCCCCCTGTTCAAACTTCTGGTCCAGAAAACGCTCCATAACATGATAAATATCCGGTCTCAAAATCTTTTCAATTTCATTTAAGTACAGGGAAAAGGATATTTCCCTGTCAACATGAACCAGACGTCCGTCCGCAAATACAGAGAGCTTCCATTTATCCAGAAACATCTGGTTTTTTTCCTCATTTCGTGTGGTGCCAATGAAAAGCTCATATTGAAATCTGGCCTGGAAAAATGATTTTTTTACCTCTTCCGCAAGCTGAAACAAATAGTAATAATTGTTTTTTACACGGAAATAAGATTCTCTGTCCCGTTCTTCATATTCTTTAAAGCAGGTTGGGAGAAATTTTTCCGCTTTCTTATATTGATCGTTTAAGTTCTGAATGCAGTCACTCTCATTTGTAAACCCGGGTTCCTCTGCTTTTAAATATCCCCATGCCTCCCCAATCCTGATTTTAAGCATCTGAAGGATACGGTAAGTCAGATTATTACCGCCAAAATTCGTATCCCCGTTTTCATAGCTGGTTTCCAGATCAATGGTATAGGAAACCCGGCTGTTATCAATTAAGAAGCGGCCTGAAGTAAGATCTGTGGTTCCGCCTCCGCAGTCAATGATCAGCGCATGATATTTACGCCCCTTCTCATAGAGATTCTGGCTGATCATTCCATATATGCTGTGAAAGAGGACTGCCATCCCCTCATCAAGCTCACAGCTCACGGAATAATCCGGCAGAAGCTCTTTAAACAGCTCCTGGAACTTTTCTTTCTGGCGGATTGGAGCAAGAAACTGGATGTTTTGAAAGCTGCATTTAAACTGCTGTTTTGCCAGATCAATTAAATACTCTAAAAATGCCTTCAGCATATCCCGTCGGGGAATTAAATATTTAAAACCGCTTTTCAAAATCACGCCTTCCGGTCGGTTTGGATCGCTGATCCACCGTTTCATATCGTAAAAAACAGGGATATCCTCATCCTGATAATTCTGACTTGCCAGAGTCAGGGCATCAAAACCAAATACAAACTCCGGTTTTCCTTCGTTTTCTCTGACACCGATTACACTTGGTATAATGTTGCCGCCGCCTGCTTTCGCAATCTTAACAGTGCCGTCATTTAAGCAGATCCCCATGGCAGTGTTGGAGCTTCCGAAGTCAATTACCAGCGGAAGTTCTGTCTTTGCCACCTCTTTTATTTCAATGTCTAAAAGCGGGATCCGGATTCCTTCCATATGTCCGGGTATTACAGAATGATTTCCCTGGTAACAGTCATAGAGGAACTCTGAATCCCGCTCATTTGGGAAATACAGAATAAAATACTGATGCTTTTCCAGAGGAAGAATCTCCATGCCCTTCCCCTGGAATAAATAGTAAGTATCTTTTATTTTTTTTATATAAAAACAGGTGTAAATACTGAAGTTCTCATCTATAAGAAGTAAGTTTCCCTCATAGAGCAGAACATCAGATTCAACCGTATATCCGTCAAGTTCATTTAAGCCCGTTCCCCGGTAGATTGCAATAGTACCGGGTATTCTCACATTCTGACTGGAAGTGATATGTATGAAGTTCCTGTCAAAAAATTCCTGGAGACGTACCAGTCCCCCATTGCAGGATGAGGTAATATGCCGATATTCCTTCTGCCCCCGAAACCGCATAATCAACCTTAACAGTCCCTCCCGGTCCATGGAATTCCCAGATGGTATAATCAGCTTTTCCCTGCGGCATATTTCTCTCAGCTGAAATGTTGTCATATTCTCCAGCCCGCTTTTTTTATAGGTGTTTCTATCCGGTTCCTTTTTCCCCGGGTGCAAGGTATAGGTGTATCGGCTCATGTACATTTCCTCACTTTACTTTTTATCTGTTTTTTTACTGTCAACTCCAGGACCGTAATCTCCTGATGTTTCTTCCTTTGATCCGGCATCACTTTCCAAACTGGCTTTTTCCGCTTCTTTTGCTTTGATTCCTGCTTTGGCTGCAGCAATTTTCTGATTCAGCCCATCTGCCATATCGGACAGCTCAAGACGGACATAAATTGCCTGCGCAGTCTGATAATAAGTGATTGCGCTTTCATACTTTCCTTCGCCCAAAAGCTCGTTCCCTTTATTTTCCAGATCAATGGCATTCTTCTGATCATTTAACTTCTGCTGATTTTCCAGCTCCCGCTGTTCATCCTCTTCTTTTTTTGACTTTTCCTCGTCAGCCTTCACGGACTCATCTTCTGCTTCTTTTGCTGCTTTGCTCTCTTCTTTGGATGCGGCCTGGGCAGAAGCCGTTTTCTGGCTGTCCTTATCCATCTTCTCTTCCAATGCCGCCTGTTTTGCCATAGCCTCTTCTTTTCCTGCTGCAAAATAAAGGGAGGCTGCCTTGTCTCTGGCCTCACGGTAAGCTTTTAATGCACCTTCCAATTCGCCATAACCCTCTTTTTGCTGTCCAGACTCAATTAAATCAAATACGCCGATATAATCTCTGGTCTGTTTTAACTGGCTCTCTATGTATTGTTTCCCCACATTTCCTGCTTCTACAGACAAATCTTTTGCTTTTAAGTAGAGATCCTGGGCTTTCTGATACGTTTCCCCTTTCATCGCATCATCAGCCAGAAGAATCTGATCCGCCAGCCTTTTATATAAATCTGCCTCTTTTGATTCCTCTTTCTTCTTTAAACCGTCAGCCAGCTTCTTTGCTTCTTTGTAATCCTCAGATGCTTTTAAATAGTTATCATACCGTAAATACTCCTCGCCGCTCTCCATGTGGATTTTAAGACTTTCTTCCTTACGTTCTATGCTTCTGTGGCGAAGGAAAAGCACCAGACTGATTGCTCCTGCTGCCAGAAGAATGGGCAGAGCAATCAGCAAAACCTTCTTCACTGTGATCTTCTTTGCAGGCGGCTGGTAAACCTTATCAACAAAAGTCACGGCAAGGCTGTAGTTATCCACCTCATCTGTTTCCTGTTTTCCCAGAATTGAATCTTCCGCCTTATCAAGAATCTCTCCAGGCTCGGTTGCCTCCTTGACTGCTTCTAAAAACTCTTCCTCGCCGTAATTCTCCCACGCGCCTTTGGTAAAAAGAGCAAAGCTGTCTCCGTCTTCCAGACGAATTTTCTTAGAACCGGAAATCTCCGGCTGCCCCCGTTCCCCAAGATAAGAATACAGATTATTCCGTGCCTCGTGAGCAGCAGCCTGATCCAGCGTGATCTTCTCCTCACGAAGCAGATTTTCAGTGAGGGACTGATCTGTTGTCTTTACCAGGATACGGGCATTCCTGACCAGATAAAAACGGCTGTTTCCTGCGTAAAAAAAGCGAATGTTTCTGTAGTCTGAAACAACCAGAACAACGGAAGCTTTCAGATGCATTCCTCCCCGCTGCTTAAGCAGTTCCTTGTGGGCGAGATTTATGTAGTGCTTCAGCTTCCCATTCTTCATGGAAGGTCCTTCCACAAAGCTGCGGATTACACTTTCTACCACCAGCTTTGCGCTGTTGATTTCCAGCTCTCCGTCAAGACTGTCTGCAAGCACGTAGCAGGCAAAGTCATCCATCTCCACATAACCAAAGTAATCTCTGTTTGTCAGCTTATGCCCTTCCTCCGAGATATACCGGGTCCGGAATTCAGAATTAATTCTTCTCATCAGACACCTCCGCTTTTATTAACACTACGCTTCCGTTTTCTTTGTCCACACCTTTTTTCCGTTCTGCTTCCATTATCAGGCTGTCCGCCTTTTCCTTTAATGTGTAATCTCTTAATAAAATGTCTTCCATCTCTGCCCATGAGAGAACATCAAAAATCCCCTTGGTCATCATCATGATGATGTCTCCGTTCTTTAAACGTATGGGTTTGTCACAGACTTCAATATCCCGAAATCCATCCATTCCAAGATAATTCCATATCCGGTCCTCCTCCATCGTCCAAATGGTTTCCTGCCTGGATAATGCGCCATCCTGATAGGCATTTAATGCCAGAACATTAAGAGTCTGTCCTTTGCTTATAGGGATCAGCTCCTGGTTTCTGAACAAAGCAACCCTTATGTCACCCGCCAGACCATAATGAAATGTAATTCCGTTTATAAAAGCCGCAGCCAGACACGTTCCGCCTCTTCGTTCCCCCAGTGTCTTCTGCACTCTTTGATTCGCTTCATAAAACGATGTTTTAAAAAAATACTCAGGATTATGCAAAACCTGATAGGGCTGATAGGCGTCAAGTACGGCATCCATGGCAGTCTGGGCGCATACTTTTCCTGTGTTGGCTTTTCCGATACCATCGGTAAGCACAGCCAGCGTCCCTGCACTGCTGGATTCAAATCCGGCCAGATCCGACTGTATTTCCTTATCCCCCATCGTCTGGCTGATCACACACCTGCCAAAAGACTCACACTCATTTTCCCCGTTCCTGCTCATTTCCTCTGCAGACAAAAGAAGTCTGCCTGCGCTGAAAATGAGCAAAGCTGCTCCAAGACCAATCATTATTGTCAGCATCATTTATGATCATCCCATTCAAAATTTTCTCCGCACAAAGGTACAAATAAGAACCGGCTTTTTCCCAGCTCAATCACATCATATGGTTTTAGTTCTGTGGGAATATAAACCGCTTCTTCATTCAGATAAGCAAGTCCTGCAGCATCGCCAGGCAGGATCACCGTGTTTCTCTTTTTCTGATCGTAAACAATTATGGTGTGATTCTTCCGGTTGATCTCATTGTCTCCCAGAATCTGGATATCCATGTCATCGCCTCTGCCTACAAAATTCTTGCCGCCATGAATTTTATAATCCATTCCGACTCTGGCTCCGGCTATGCACACGAGCCAGCCGCATACCGGACTGACCTCTTCCTGCAGCAGTTCAACAGCCGGCTCAAAACCAAGGGGTTTCGTATCATCACTTTCTTCCTTCAATTTCATCTGACAGTATGGACAGGTATTTCCATAACGTCTTGCATTAAATACATGTCCGTTTGGGCATCTTACTAAGCTCATGTTTTACTCTCCAATCTATGTTCTTATGTCAATAAGAGACGGGTATTTGCTATGTAAATAATGTCTCCCGCCGATAGTCTGCAAGGCCGGTTTGTTACCTGATAACAGCCGCCGTCTTCCACCTTTTTGATTTTTACACCATTTTGAGAACCTAAATCCTCCAAATACCAGGAATCCAGGCAAAAATTCAGCACTGCATGCTGAGGATCAATAAATGTGCTGTATTCACAATCTTGTAAATCAACATCAATCTCTTCTTCCTCATTTTTCTTTCCTATGATCAGAGCCGTTTTTCCCGCCAGATCCCAGGATTTTAATGGTTTTTCCTTTTCATCCAGAAGCACCAGCTGACTGGCCCCTGACATTTTTTTATATTCCGTTTTGTTTTCCCCGATTTTTGTATGGTGGGGAGTCAGCAAAACAAAAATATCGGCCAACGCCAGGATCGAGACTGCTCCAATGGGAATCTGTATCCACATGCCTTTGCGGTTTAAATAAAAGAAACACAGGTTAAATAAAACCGAGCAGATCAACACTGCTATATCAAGTACAATTTTCTTTTTTTTGATGGATTTCATGCGCCTTCGGGCTCCTTCATCATTTTTTTACGCCAAAAAAAGAAGAAAACAAATCATCCGGATTTACCGGTCCGGTAGGTTTTTTTGAGTTTTTATAGGTCTCCCCGTAGGTTTCCATTCCCTTTCCAGGCTGAAAACCAAAAAAGCGTTCAAACTGGCTTAAATCAGGAGCTGGTGTTCCCTTCCCATTATTTGAAAAATCACGGCTGTTCTTCCCCTGCTCTTCTCTAGTGCTCTCCCGTTTTTCACTGAAGCCAAGATCATACCGCTTCCGCTTTTCTTCATCTCCAAGAACTTCGTAGGCTTCCTGGATTTCATACATCTTTTTGTTTCCCTCCGGATCATCCTTGATCACATCCGGATGGTACTGTTTTGCCAGCTTTCTGTAAGCTGCTTTGATCTCTTTTTCTGTTGCCTGTGAGGATACCCCCAGAATCTTATAGTAGTTAAGCATTTTATTTTCCTTACTGAAAAGGGCTGCCATACGGCAGCCCCCACATGTTTACACGCTGTATCCGCCTTCCACAGCGATTTGCGCCATCTTGTCTTTTTTCTGCTTCACAATCAGCTTAAATGTACCTACGCCCTCGGTATCGCCGTAATCTTCTTTATAGTCAACTACGAATGCGTTGGGATATGTAAATTTGCGAACTACCTGGGAAGCTGCAATTACTTCAATGGTTACTTTCCGGTAGCAGTCAGATTTCTCTGCTGGTACTAAAGACCAGAGTCCCAGCTGTCTTGTTCCATCAAAGGGATCTCCGTCCACTGCTGTTAAAATCTTTCCTGAAATTTCTACAGTGCTTCCCAGATCAGTGGAACGGGCATTGGAGTCGTGGGGAATATCGGTTCTGAATTTCACTCCTGTAATGCTGATTGTTCCTAAGTCAATGGTAGATGGTCCTTCTACTTTTAATGTAAATCCCATAATCGGTTCCTTCCTTTCTTTTCCTTATTTTAATTATTCTCCGCTGAATCCGCCTTCAAATTTCAGGTTTACCATCTTATCCTTTTTCTGTTTGATAAGAAGCTTGAAAATACCGGTACCGGTTTCATCTGTAAAATCCTCTGTGTAGTCCACAACGAAAGCATTGGGTACTGTAATCTGTCTTACCACCTGTGATGCGTTGATCACATCAATCTCAACGTTGCGGTAGCAGTCGGAATTCTCTGCCGGAACAAGAGACCATCTGGCCAGCTTACTGGTATCATCTGCGGCTTCCCCGCCTACTGCTGCCAGTATCTTTCCTTCAATCAGTACCGTTGAGCCAAGATCGGTTGATCTTGCGTTGGAATCGTGGGGAATATCTGCTCCAAATACCACGTTTGTGATGCTTGTCTCACGCAGTTCCACAGATTCGCTGCCTGTGATTTTCATTCTAAGTCCCATAAATTTTCCTCCATTCTTTTATATATGTTTTTTGTAATCTATAAGCCGTATACGGCTTTCAGTTACCGATTTTAAGGATCTTTTCTTAAATATCGAAAAGATCAATTACGCTGACTGTCCCTTTCTGGTCAATTCAACTTTTAAGTTTCTCGTTGTATTGCTGAACGTCAGCTGAACATTGCAGATACCATTTTTCTCATCTATATTGAAATCCAGTTCATCACCATCCTGAAGTAAGGAGTTAACGTACTGGCGGTTTGCATCCCATTTGCTCTTCTGGCTGCTTGGATTATTGCTGAAGAATTTGAGGATCTTGTCCTGCTTGAAGTCTCCGCTGTAAAAACGCAGCATTCTCTCTATATAGGTAACAACAAGAGTCTTGTAAATGGGTTCGAATTCTGTTCCGTTGCTCAGTAAATTTCTCGCTTTGTAAACCATGATATTTCTGATATCCCTGCCCTTATGCTGAGCATTATCAGAAGTAAATACAAAGCCAAAGCCGGTATTGTTAATGGAATTCTTAATTGCATTGGTAAATCCTGAGATTTCTTTTGTCATGCTTGTGGTAACCAGCAGCGCATTATCATCTGCTTCGATATCGTAACGCACACCCGGATATTCCATGGACGTATTGGGGAATCTCTGTTTCAAATATTCCGGACACTGCCAGGAAGCCGCAATCCCTGCTGCGCCGTAAGCCGCTCCTATGTAAACGCCTTCGATCCACATCTTCATGATGTCTTCTTTTTCCTGAGAAAGGGCAACATTTCCCTCCTCATCGATTACCATGCGGTTATCCAGAATCAGTCCTGATTTATCCTTTGGTATAATGGTTACGTTAGGAATGCAGGGAACCACAAATTCGCTGTACTCTTTCTTCATTAAAGGTGTGCATTTATCTTTAAAGATTCCGATGCCTTCTGTTGCTACATAGCTGAAGGTGCTTTCTTCACCAGTGGAAAAGCTGAAGAATGTTGTTATCTTATAAGGTGTAATTGCATTCATTAAAGTAGCGAGACTTTCCATGGAATTGGTTCCAGGCTTCTTCACTTTCTGATTACCGGCAAAACGCATTCTCTGAAGTTTTCCGCCGCCGGACTGATTGAGCTCCACATCAGGTACAATTCCAAACCACAGTGTATTTTCAAACTCATTTTTATCGTTAGTAGTATTTAAGTAGGTTAAAAGTCTTGGCAGATTACTTGATTTAACTAACATCTCCAAAGGAATATTTGTAATAAGAAGTTTTGGCTGCATCCCTTTTTCCTTTACCTGATACTGATCAAAAAATGCCTTAACGCCAAGGATTTTTTCAATCAGAGGTTTTACAGCCTTTACAAAATCGTCCTTGCTCTTTTTGTAGAATTCAAGGTACGTATTGTAATTACGAACTTCTAATTCGCGGTCTACACTGCTTTCCACGGTTGAAGTAAGAGGACAGAAGGTTCTGACAACCAGCTCCCTTACATAATCAGAAGGAGTATCATTTAACGCATCATAATCATCCCGGAATGTCTGTACCAGACTGGAATTAATATGATCATCAACCACTGCCAGCTGGGTTCCCTCTTCCTGTTTCATCTCCAGGATCTTTAATTCTCCGTCATCCCCCATGCTTAACAGTCCGGCCTTAAATTCCTGTCCACCCTGTGCCGATTCCCCGCTTCCAAGGAGGAGACGGGTTTTGATATCTTCAATTGCAAGAGGAAGCATGGCTAAAACATTATTGTAATTATGGCTCGCCTGCTCAAACTGAAAGTTTAACTGATCTCCCATATCCAGGCGTTTGGGATCCTCGTCGTCCAGTTCCATGTACTTACCGTATGTATACTGAATTTCTTTTCTCACCTGGCGGATATCTTCCATAATTTTTTTCGGTGAAATCATATCGAGAACATTGCTGAACTTAAAATCCACATTGGCAACTCCCATAGCCCCTTTTGCGCCTTGAAGAGTGATCAGCATATTTAAGAGGTCGTTCATCTCGTTAAGCGGGATTTCCGTAATACAGTTATCCGGAATATTCTCCGGTTTCACCAGACTGTACTGGATGCTTCCGGTCTTGGCATCGCACCAGGAGTAAACAACCGGGGCAAATTTCTCCAGAAATTCTGCGAAACTTTCTACCAGAAGCATTTCATTGATTTCCTTGATCTTATCATCATCAAGGCTTGTCTTTCCTCTGACATCTCCGATCAGGGTGAGTAAATTCAGCTTTTCCGGATTAATTTCTGAAAATAATATTGTCCGGTTTGTTTGTGTAATTGTTTCCATAAGCTTCTCTCTCTCTTTCTTACTTTTATTCATTCGCTTTCTTCCTGAAACAGGAATAACAAGCGTAAACAACTGGATTGATCCTGATTCAGTGCTGTTACTGAATCATCGATATATAATGAACCTCCAGATCATAGATTCTATCTGGTGCTGTTATGGATATAATGTCGCCAAAGCTTACACTGTACTGGATCTTCTTGCAGACAATGGAGCTGCCGATCATAATAGAGGAATTAGATGAATGATACAAAATCATACGCCGGTCCTCATCTGCTATCAGAAAGATATTATCAAGTCCTAAGTTGGCAGACGCTTCCGGATATTCTTTCATCAGATCACCAAGGCTGACTCTGTTGTCTTTGATCTTATACATAGGAAAGGTAAGGGGCGGGATTTCTTCATCTCCCTCAGGCTGTCCGATAAAGTATGCATCCATTTTTCCCTGAAAACGGTTCTGCGCTTTCTTCTCCGTAATTACTTCAAGCTCAGGTTTTGGTTTATGGAATATTCTCCATATAACCGCGCCAAGTATCAGTACTGTGATTAAAATCGCCCACCAATATGCCTGCCATACAGGCATGACTGAAATCAGATATGTATAGGATATGGCAGTCTCTCCGTCAGAAATTTTGAAAATGACATTCTGGAGGCCGGATTTAACCGGCTTGACATGTAACACCCCTTCTTCTATTGATACCTCTGCAGCACTGTTTGAATTCTGTTCCAGTGTATAGGTAAGGGCATCCCCATCCGAATCGGTAAAATAATCATTGAGTACGAATTGTTTCTCACCGCTTAGCGGATTGTATTTGATTTGATCGGGAAGTGCGCCTGCTGGTGGTGTATTCACCACTAAAACCCTGACGGTATCAAATATACAGGATTCCATGGCATCGTCCAAACGGCTTTCTATGTAATAAGTTCCTGATTTTGTAAGTGTTGCCTCTCCTGTAATCACTCCATCTTTCACTGTTGTACTAATACTGCTTCGCCCGCCATCCGATTGTCCATCTGCGTACAATTCAATTTTGGGTGTGAATCCTTTGTAGAAATTCTCATCTGATATCACAGTCCCCGCTTCGTCTTTAAAATAAATCTTAAACGGCAGTGGCTTGTTCCTGCCTGTGGACGCATCTAATTCCAAAATTGGAATCAAATCTCTGTAACTGACCAGATATATCTTTAACCCCTGATTTTCTACTGTTCCTGTCTGAACGGTTAATTCTCTGATGTCTTTCTTCACATCTGATATTTTGGCAACAGAATAATGGTATAAATTTACCGGTTTTATCTGCTGGTCTCCGTAAAGAACAGTGGTATCCCCAATCTGCTGCGGTGAGATCATCAGAACGTCCATTTCATCTAAGTAAGAATCATCCAGCTTAATCCGGATACTCTGACTTCCCGCCGCATAAATACCATTGGTTATTTCCTGGATTTTGTAAGCCATATTGGAATTAAATATTCCATACAGGACCTCGATCAATGTCTCCGGTTTCTCTACCGAATAATTCTGTCCGCCTGTCTGACCTGCAATATCTTTTAAAATCTCTTTATTCCCATCATATTTTCCAAAAGCAACGGTATAGACCGGAACCCCCTGAGATTTACATGCCTCAATAGTATTCTTTAAGTCTGCATTGGAGGTTTCTAATGTCCTTCCGGTTGTGGAACCTTTTAAGTCCGATTCCCCGTCCGAGATTAAAACAACCATGCGCTTACGGCCGCTCTCCGGCCCTGACAGACCAAAAGCATAGCTTAACCCCAGTCCAATATCCGTATTGCCGGAATAGCCGGAAGCATCCATCAGATTTTTTAAGGCGTCCCTGTCTTCCTGGGACTTTACCGAAGCCGGAGCTGCCGATGTGACGATCTGATCATTATAAGCCACAAAACCAATCCGTATGTCAGCGCTGTGAACGGTATCCACAAATGCCTTTACCATACCCACTGCCGTATGGTCCGGATCATTGGTTTTCATGGAACCGCTGTAGTCCATTACAAACATTACGTCAAGCCCGTTTTTTTTACTGGCTATTTCCTCTGCGGATACAGGGAACGTAACAGATAGAAAAGCAAAACAAAATAGAACCGCCAATACTGCATTTAATCTCTTCATATACGCCCACACCTTTGTATTAATTTGTTAGTTACATTATAATACAAAAATCTCCAAAAAAACCGTTCATGTAATTTTTAGCACGCTACATGTAATTTTTGGTAACAAATAATCTTGTTTTTTATATAATTTTATACTTTTTATTACCATAAACCTTTTTTTTCGTCAGCTGAAAGGCAAAATCAGTTTATCGATATCCAGGTTATCCAGACCCTTAACAGGTATCATTCCTTCAAAATTTATGTCGATATGAAATAATGAAGACAGCAGACCACCAGGCTGTTTGACAAACCACCTGGTCCCATATTGAACTGTCTCTGCACAAAAGCAATATCGTGTACCATCAAGTTCAAACACAATCATTGTGTTCTCAATATCTTCTGCACCGTAACGTTCTGACTGTTTTGATTTTATGTTCTGATAACCAGTTAATTCGTTGAACTCCGGCAATTGTTCCGGATTAATATATCCCAAAATATTCATGGAGCTTAAATCCACATTGTTTGACAATCTGGATAGTTTTACAGGTAAATCCTCATGTCCCTTAACAAGTTGATGCCTGTTTTCCATTCCCTTGTAAAGGGCCAAAACCATGTAATGACTTATAAGATTCTGTTCTATCTCTGTTTTCCTTTTTTCAATATTTATATCTCTTATAAAATTATTTACTGCAGGAAGTGCAAATAACTGTTCGGTATCATACCCTCCGCTGCTCTCTAAAGCAGCTTGAAAATTATAATGGTCTACATAACTTTCTAATGCAAACGTTTTTAACGCCTTGTCCGGATCGCTTCCTGCAAGGTTATCCAAATATGCTTTAGCAGCCAATTGAGGGGAATCAAACCCCTCTGCTTCAATTCTGACGGATTCTGGTATTCCTGTATCAGACACTTCTTTTGGTTTTAATAAATTTTTATTAAAATCTGGTATTAATTGTATGAGCATCTCATCATCATCCGCTTCTAAAGGTATGGTTCCTGCCGCATATCCTTCTAATCCGCCCATACGGGCATAAACTCCGCCCAACCGGTTATTAAACCATCTGCCATTTTTTTCTATTACGTCAAAAATTAAAATGTACTTGATCCCGCCTACCTCAATGGCGGCTACACAGCTTACCATTTTTTCACCATAATTATCCTGTGCGGCCTTTTTCAAAAGTTCCTGATAATTTTGTTCGTAATCCGCATCAACCAGATCTTCCTGCGCAGCAAATCCCAACAGCTTCATTGACCCGAAATCCACAGCCTTCATATGACTTTCTATTTTTTCCATAAATTGCTTTGCATCTTCGGAATTTTTTATACTCACAGGACCTTCTGCATCCAGTTCAAGTCCGCAGAGAATTGTATACTGCCGCCTTATATCATCAGTGTTAATATTTTCTGCAAAGGTATCTCTCATACGATTAAAATCGCCGTCCCTAAGCCCTTCTAAATAAGCTGTCACTGCGCTCTCCGGCGAATCAAATCCGGCCAGATCTGTTGTCTGGGACGTATTGAAAGCCTCTTTCCTCTTAGACAACTCCGGCTGCATTTCTGAAATAACTCTCTTCCCTTCCTCCACTTCAGACCTCTCCTGCCTGGAACAGGCAGAAACCGCCGTGGTCATTAACAATGCCGCTGCAATTACCAAAGCGAATTTTCTTTTTTTAATCATTCTCATTATCCTCCCAATGGTTTTAAACTGATTAGAACATAAAAATCATCCTCTTTACCAAATTAGTTACATTATAATACAAATTTTGACAAATTTTCGCATCATGTAATAATTAGCGACCTACATGTAATTTTTGGTAATTTTACAAAAAAAAGAAAAGCAGCTGTTAACTGCTCTTCCTGGATAATTATCATTATGAAATATTAAAGTTTCCACGGAACTCCGGCTTTCCATCTCCCATAAACAATAACACGGAGCAGATACTCACCATGATAAAATAATAGTTTAATCTTTTTGTCATCTTAATCCCATTTACCAAAGCGATTTTCAAATCTGACACCACCCCATCGTTTCAAACATAATCTCCTCCACTTCCTTACGTCTGCTGCGGCTGACCGGGAGGCAGGTTCCGTCCATTAATTCCACAATGTCATTGGAGAACCTGGCAATCTGGCTGAAGCTGACGAGATAGGATTGGTGTATTCTGATAAAACGGAATTTACGGTCTTTTAACTCGTTTTCGATCTCTTCCAGACTTTTGTATAATCTGTGACGGCCTTCTTCACATGCAATCTCAGTCAGACGGAGCTTGCTCTCAAAATACAGCACTTTCTTTAAATATACCTGACATTCGGTTCTGCCATATTTAAAGTGGTAATATAAGTCTTTTGTTTCGATCAGATTCATAATGTGGGTAAAATTATTATTGAATTCAGGATCCCTTACTGGCTTTACAAGGTATCCTATGGGTGCTGAACGAAAGGCCTGATTGATGTATCTCTGGTGAGATGTCATAAAGACAATTTGTACCATGCGGTCAAATTCACGGATCCGTTCTGCAGCCATTAATCCATTCATGCGTTTCATCTCGATATCCATATAAATGATGTCATAACGCTTTCCTAAATAAACAGCCCTGACAATTTCATCACCATCACAGAAAGTCTCCACATCCAGATCCATTTCTTTTTCAATCCCAATCCTGCGCAAACGCGTTTCTGCTTCCAACAGCAGCAGATGGTCATCATCACATACTCCAATTTTCAACATGGCCTCTCCTCCTATTATCCAGCAATCTCCGAAATCAGTTTTCTACAGATTTGCTTCCTTATCAAATATTAACAATTTGCCAATTTAGTTTGTTAACGGTCTCAGCATATAACTATTTCCGACAACTTTCAACCCAAGTGCCAAAATTATACACGTTGAGTTCCAAAATTGACACATTTAATTTTTTAATAGTTACATTTTCCATATTGAAATCATATTTTTTAGTCAGTTTATAATTAAAAATTTTAACAGGATTCTAATACAAAAAAAACAGAGATGAACGGCATGGCCTCAAAAAGAGGCATACCGGTCATCCCTGTTTTATTCTTAACAATTCAGGCACCTGTCCCGGAATTATTAATTACTTTATCGATAAATATAGTAACATACTCTTTGCAGAACTGGGTTCCCGCTCCCTTTTTCAGCTCACTGACCGCAATCTCTTTAGACAGCGCATGGCGGTAACTTCGTTCACTGATCATAGCATCATAGGCGTCTGCTATGGCGATAATTCTGGATTGAATAGGAATCTCCTTCCCTTTCAGCCCTTTTGGATATCCGCTTCCATCCCAGCGTTCATGATGGGCGAGCACATAATCTGCCATTTCAGAAAGCTCATTCACTGTGCTTAAGATCCGGTATCCGATTTCGGGATGCTTTTTAATTTCTCCCCATTCATCAACGTCAAGCTTTCCGTTCTTATTAAGGATGCCTTCTTCTATCGCCACCTTGCCGATATCGTGAAGAAGACCGACCGTCTTTAATTCCTTTATATCATCTTCCTGAAGCTCAAGGGCTTCTCCCATTTTTTCACACAGTTCTGATACGCGGAGGGAATGCTGCTCCTCCCTGAAATTCTTTTCATGAAGTGCTGCCATAATGGTATAAATGGTTTTCCCTCTCATACTTGGACTTTCCATGAGTTTTTTCCTGTACATAAAATCTTCGGCTTTCTTTAAAACCTCTGTAATGGAATCGTCACTGCTGCTCTTCATACTGTATCCGAAAGAAATTGAAAGCATGATTTTATTCACTGACTGGACTTTTGCCATGTCACTCATGGATGAAATCATCTTTTTAATCTCTTTCTCACCTGTATTCGGTGAAAAAATAACAAATTCATCTCCGCCCAGCCGGCATATGATATCCTGGCTGCGGGTATTGTTCATAAGAACCACTGCCGCTTTACGTATGTACTCATCACCTGCTGTGTGGCCAAATGAATCATTGATCAGCTTCAGACCATTAATGTCCGCCATGGTAATCACCAGCGGATAGTTATACTCCTGGTTTAAAAGCCTTAACTGCTCTTCAAAATATCTCCGGTTATACAGACCGGTAAGGGGATCATGGTAGCTTAAATAATTCAGCCTCTCCTGGGCCTGCCTGCGTTCTGTTATGTTGTTGATAATCAGGGCCAGCTGGCATTTCCCCGGACAAAATACAATCACCTCATAGTATATGCCTGTCCTGTGCTGGAACCGCTCGTACCGGGCAGGCTCACCGGTCCTCACGGTATTTAAAAGCAGTTCCCATATATCTGGTTCCAAAGTATCATGTATATCACAGAAATATCTCCCCAGAACAGATTCTTCCTTGTCACAGGCCAGTTCCTCATAACATGGGTTTACATCTATCAGCTTATAGTGCCTGATATCGGTTTCACTCTCTCCCTCAAACAGTGCCATTCCAAGCTGCATATGGGCGATGATTGTCCGATATTTTTCTTCACTCTCCATGAGCTTCTGATCATAAAGACCGATCTTCTCGTATTGCATCTTCAGTTCTTCATAACTTCTGCACAGCTCTTCTTCAGCGAGGCCGGCTTTGTTTAACAGTCTTAATATCACATAGTATAAAAATACGGAAGTACAGAATACAAACAGGATTCCCTTCAGCATGCTAAATAACATGGCTGTCCGGGAATTGCTGACAATGGCAGGAACCAATCTGTCAGAACAAAATATCCAGAATAAACCCAGCAGAAAATAACTCACGCAGATCTTGATTCCTTCCCGCTTCAATTCCTTTCTGCTCTTATTTAACATAAGGAAATGTTCCCTCAGCCTTTTCCACATACCGCCCCTCCTTTAATGATTTCATTATACACGATTTTCATTCTTCTGAAAACCAATAAGTGATTTTTTTCTATAGTTGGAAAAAACTGACAATTAAAAAACACGGTCTTAAAAAGCCGTGTCTTCCAAAGAAAATTTTTAATTTTACCGGGGCATAGTATCAATGTCCTTTAACTCCCGGGGATCTGCTGCCTCTAAAAAAAACACATCAGACATGTGGGCTGCTATAATTCTTTTTCCGCCCCTGTCTCCTGTAAGTTCCATCAGTTTTTTTCTGTAACGGCTGGAGAATATGGCTGGATTGCCTAATTCCCCTTTGCAGCATAAACAGGCAAGCCCTTTCTGGCTTTCCCAAAATCCTTTCACCAGCGCTTCTATGGTGGAAGACTGTAAATAGGGCTGATCACAGACTGCAAATAAGAAATCCGTGTCTTCCTTTTCCAGTTCCTTTAGTGCAAGATGGATGGAATGAGAGATTCCAAGCCTGCTGTCTCTGTTTGCAATAATCTTATATCCCGAGTTTTTCATACGTTCCATAATTTCATCATACTGAGTGACAATCAGTTTTCTGGAAAATAAACCTTCCGGAAGATGATCAATTGCTTCTATCATATAACGGTACATGGGCTTTCCGTTCATTTCATAAAGCAGCTTATTGCCGTTAAATCTTAAGCTGTCCCCCGCTGCCAGGAGAATCAGTGTTATATTCATCCCGAAACCCTTTCTTTTTCAGTAAGAAGCTTCTTTCTAAGGCTTAATACAGCCTCTAATACTCCTCCTCCAATGGCAGAGGCCTTATCTGATATGGTATAACAGTGCCCGGTCATCCCTCTGGGATCAATATCTCCTGATTTCATTCCGGTAAAAACAGTCACGCCATCCTGAAGCAGTCCTCTTACCACACCACCTACTTCAGCAAATACAGGAGCGTCATCCACATATCCAACCACATCTCCCAGATTTACAACAGTTCCAATGGTGACAGCAGGGTGAAACACGCCGTTTCCCACAGAACGGATGATCCGTTCTTTATCATAACCGCCGATCATTCCAGGGACTCCTGTGTTGGGAACTGCACTTCCCTTCCAGATACACCGGCCCAGGTCATGACCGCGTTTCGACTCCACCACTCCATGGCAGTCCACGCCTGCCGTAAAACCAGGTCCTACTCCTATAACGATACCTGCATCTGTGATCTTTGTTCTCAGATTCCGCTTCGCTATGATGGCATCTACAACCGCATCCGGATTCCATTCCTTCCGGACGCGGCATTCCTCATCAACCACCACAGCCACCTGATCCCTTGACAGGGCTTTCTCTATCTCTTCCATGCTGCGGCATAATACTCCGGTAACATCCTCCACGTTGGCCCTGCCTTCATAAACAGCTCTGGAAAATGCCACAGTGCGCCTTACCGTGGTGGGTACCGGAATTTCCGTCATAACGATGGAAAAACCGCAGCGCTGCAGGCGGCAGGCGATTCCGGAAGCCAGGTCACCGGCACCTTTGATCAATATCTTCATCCTACCAGCCCTTTCCAAATCCGCAGTTTGGATAATGACATTCATCACAGGAGAGGCAGAGCCCTCCTTTTCCAAGCTTATCAAGTTCTTCTTTTGTTATGGGATCATCTGCCATCAGTCTTGGCAGGACTAAATCAAACACCGTTCTTTTTGCATACATCACACAGCCCGGAAGTCCTGCTACCGGAATATTCTTCCCATCTTTTCTGTAATAGGAAAGAAGGAACATGGCTCCCGGCAGAACCGGAGCACCATAGGATACCACTTCGACACCTGTACTGCGGATTGCAAGAGGCGTTTTATCATCAGGATCCACGCTCATGCCTCCGCTGACCAGCACCATATCTGCTCCCTGACTGATAAAATTAAGAATCGCCTCAGTCGTATGCTCTGGTTTATCATCCGTCACTGTCTGCCCCAGAATTTCTCCTCCAAACTCTTCTGCCTTGGCTCTTAAAACAGGACCGAAGGCGTCTTTTACTTTCCCGCAGAACACTTCACTGCCGGTTGTTACAATAGCGACTTTTTTATTTTTGTAAGGGAGAATGGAAAATATCTTTTTCCCGCTGCACATATTTTTCACTGCTTCCATTTTATCTTTTTTAATCACCAGTGGAATAACCCTGGTTCCGCACAGCTTGTCCCCTGGTTCCACAGGCGTATTGGGATGTCTGGAGGCAATCATCATATCTCCTGCACTGTTAACTGAATCAAGCAGACCGGTATCTATTTTCAGAAGCCCCCGTATGGTGGATTTTAATTCTATTTTTCCCTCTTTTGCATCGCCTCTGTCCATATGGTCATTAATGCATAATTCACACAGTATTTCAGCTGCCTCATTTTCATGATACATCGTATCATCCTTTTCCCATACATACAGATGCTCTTTCCCCATCGACAACAGAACAGGAATGTCTTCCTCTGTCACCACATGTCCTTTACGAAATCTTGCATCCTTTGACACTCCAGGTATGATCTGGGTCATATCATGGCAAAGGACCTGACCCACTCCGTCTTCCGTTCTGATTTCCTTCATCTTGTTAACTCCTTTCCTGTTCCTGTAAATGTGTTATTAGCCTTAGAATTTTGCAGCCTGCCCGGATTCCTTAAAACTGGCTGCTGCACAGCACCCCGCCCACTGCTCTCCCATGGCCTCTGCCACTGCCTGAGCACGGAACAGCTGCAGTTCGTCATCTGCTTTGTTGATAAGAATCCGGTATTCCATGGACTCCGCTCCCTTTCTGGTTCCATTGGTGCTGGTCAGTATCCTGGCCGCATCACCTGGAGTTATCCGTTCTTTCATCGTCTGGCTGCCAAATACCTGGGGCGCCAGTTCATAGCGGAAGCAGACTTTCTCCCATGGCTCTCCAATGCAGTTAAGCCCCATACACCCGATTACTGCATAAGTTCTTTTTGGTAAAACCGGTTCTCTCATTGCCGGAATCTTAATCGGAAGACGTTTTGCCCCATCAGCCTCAACAAGAAGCACATCACAGAGGCTTAACAGCTTTTCCAGTTCAGACAGATCCATTCCTTTTAGCTTTCCCTCTTCGGCAGGCCGGCCGGTCACCAGTACCCAGCCTGTCAAAGAAGAAAAATGTTCCTTATTACCGGCAATAAAATCACTGACCGTTTTCCAGTCAGCTGCTTTAGCAACAATTCTGTGAACAGGGTAGAAAATATGTGTGCTGGTAGTTACAATAACACGCTTTCCCTGCCCCGCCAGTTCATCAGCAATGGAAAACATGGCGGTTGTCTTACCGCCGCTGCCGGTAAAAGCAACAATCATCGGTTCTTTTAAAGAGAGGCGGAGTGCCTCCCACAGAGAGTTCTTTTTTTTCGGCTGTATTTTTCCGTCTGATACTTCAAAAGCATATGCATTTTTTAATTCCATCAGGAAAGCTCCATCGGTTTGTTTCTTGGTACATAGGCACCTGTTTTTTCCAATATAACTTCGCCGTTTTTAGCAGCCAGTCTGCCTTTTAAAAATACAAGCTCCGCTTTTCCCTCAACAGAAATTCCTTCAAAAGGACAGTAATCCACATGGGCAACCTGATTTTCAACAGACATCGTCCATCGGGCATCGGGATTTAATACCACGATATCTGCGTCACTTCCAGGAGCTATAATACCTTTCTTCGGATAAACACCGTAAAGCTTTGCAGGATTTTCAGAGAGCAGACGGCACATCTGTTCCACAGTCAGGCCATACTTTTTCACTCCAAAGCTGTACAGTAAGGCAGGACGTGCTTCCACTCCAGGCATACCGTTTGGTATCTTTGTAAAGTCATCCCTGCCTGCCGCCTTCTGGGAAGAATTGAAGCTGCAGTGGTCTGTGGATATCGTCTGAATCTGGTCAGTCTTTAAAAGCTCCCACAGACGCTGTCTGTCTGATTCCTTCTTAATTGTTGGAGAAATCACATATTTACTTCCCTCAAAGCCGGGGAGGTCATAAACATCTTCATTAAAAATCAAATACTGGGGGCAGGTTTCCGCATAAACCTCCTGTCCTCTTTCTCTTGCATATAAGATCTCTTTATAGCCGGCTTCTGAGCTTAAATGTACGATGATAACCGGACAGTCCGCCACCTGGGCGATCTTTAGAAGGCGGCCTGCTGCTTCCGCCTCTACCGCTGCGGGTCTTGTCTTTTTATGGGCATTAACGGAAAAATTACCTTTTGCTTTCTCTTCCTCGACCAGTGCCTCTATGATTCCCTTGTTTTCACAGTGTACACCGGCAATTCCTCCGGCCTCTTTTAAACGCTTTAAAATCTGGTATATCTTTTTATCCGCCATATACATCTCATCATAAGTCATATACAGCTTAAAGGAAGTTACACCCTCAGAAATAATGGCGTCAAGTTCTTCACTTACAGAATGGTTCCAGTCTGATATGGCCAGATGAAATCCATAATCACAGGATGCATAGCCATCCGCCTTTTTATGCCAGTTATTCAGTGCCTGATGGAAACTTTCTCCCTGGTACTGGGTGGCAAAATCGATGATCATGGTAGTTCCTCCAGCTAAAGCCGCTCTGGTCCCGGACTCAAAATCATCTGCAGTTACGGTGCCTGCCACATGAAGATCAAAATGCGTATGGGCATCAATAAATCCCGGGAACAGGAGTCTGCCGGATACATCGATTACATCTGCCGCCCCATCTTTCATTTCCTGTTCTACAGCAAGAATCTTTCCATCCTCCATGAGAACATCTGCCGCAACAGCCCTGCTTCCCGAAATTACTGTTCCGCCTTTCAACAACGTCTTCACAGCAAATCCACTTCCTTTCTTTTTATCCGGTTTGCTGCCGCATACCGGTCTATGTCATCTATTTTCCCTTTTTCATGATTTCTTGTCAATCCCAAAAAGGCGCAAAGAAAATGTTTTTTCTCCTGCGCCCTTTCCCGGTTATTTTTTCTTTTTCCGATATGCCGTCTCTTCCAAAGGCAGGGAGGTACGAAATACTCCGTCATACTTATAATAAGCACCCTGTACAGCCGGTGCCGTAGGAATTGAGGTGATTTCTCCGATACCGATTGCTCCGTAGGCCAGAGGATCGTGATTGCGTTCTACGATAATACTCTCCACATCCGGTGTCCTGTCTGCACGGAACAGCCCCAGAGTCCCGAATTTTGCAAGGGGGACACCATGATCCAGAGGAAATTCCTCCGTCAGGGCATATCCCAGTGACATGATCACGCCGCCTTCAATCTGTCCTTCTACAGACAGGGGATTGATAGCTTTTCCCACATCGTGGGCAGCTACCACCTTTTCCACTGTACCGTCTTCCTTTAAACAGACCACCTGGGTTGCAAAGCCGTATGCCACATGGGAGACCGGATTCTTTTTTTCGCTTCCCATGGGATCTGTAGCAGCCAGATACTCTCCAAAGTACTCTTTTCCATTTAAAGAAGACAGATCTTTCCCGTTCTTTAAGTCCTTAAGGATCAGGCCGCAGGCCCGTATCGCGGCTTCTCCGGTCACCAGAGTCTGCCGGGAGCCGGAGGTGGTTCCGGAATCAGGAGCCAGATTGGTCTCTGCTGCCACATAGGTTACCTGATCTCCTGTTATACCAAGTGTCTCGCATACGATCTGCTCCAGAACGGTTCCAAGTCCCTGACCGATGCAGGATGCACCAGATCTGATGTGCACTCTCCCGTCTTCAATGGTAAGCCTGCACCTTCCCCAGTCAGGGAGTCCCACTCCCACACCGGCATTTTTCATGGCGCAGGCAATTCCTGCATATGGGCGGCTTTCATAAATATCCTTCACTGCAAGAAGGGTTTCCACAAGCGCTGTTCCCTCTGCGGCGATCTGGCCGTTTGGTAGTTCCTGTCCCGGCCTTATGGCATTGCGGTAACGAATTTCCCATGGACTGATCCCCACTTTCTCTGCCAGCAGGTTTAAGTTGCATTCTATGGCAAAACAGCTTTGTGTAACTCCGAATCCGCGAAATGCTCCTGCAGGCGGATTATTGGTATAAACAGCTGTTCCTTCAATGTCGATGTTCTGATAATGATAGGGCCCTGCCGCATGGGTGCAAAGCCGCTGGAGCACAGGTCCTCCCAGGGAGGCGTAGGCTCCGGTATCCGTTATGACCGTTGCGGTCATGCCGGTGAGATAACCGTTCTCATCACAGGCCGTGGTAAATTCCATGGAGGCAGGATGACGCTTTGGATGAACCATTATGCTTTCTTTCCTGGTCAGCTTTACCTTTACCGGTCTGCCTGTGTAGTAGGACAAAAGAGCCGCGTGATGCTGAACGGACATATCCTCTTTTCCGCCGAATCCGCCTCCTACCAGCTTATTGATGACATGAACCTTAGAAAGCTCCCAGCCAAGCATTCCGGCGCATTCCTTTTGTGTATCGTAAGTTCCCTGATCAGAAGAATAGATAACAGCTTCTTCCTTTTCCCGGTCCACTATGGCTATGGCGCACTCCGGTTCCAGAAACGCATGCTCGGTAAACGGCGTGTCATAATGCATGGTTACAGAATAAGCGGAACTCTCTATGGCTTTTTTGGCATCTCCTCTTATGAGATGTTCATGGGCTAAAATATTACCGGTATCATGAACCAGAGGTGCATCCGGCTTTAAGGCTTCCTGCGGTGAGAAAACTCCGGGAAGCTCTCCGTATTCAATCCGGATTAATCCCCTGGCTTCTTCCAGTATCTCCGGAGTGTCTGCAGCTACAAGACAGACTGCATCTCCAACATATCTTGTAATTTCTCCTTCCGGAATCATGGTATCCCAGTCTTTTTTTAAATGTCCCACTTTATTCCTTCCCGGAACATCTTTCGCTGTTAAGACTGCACGGACTCCGGGCAGTGCTTTGGCCCTGGAACTGTCTATTAAGAGAATTCTGGCCCTGGGATATTTGCTCCGTACCGCACCGCCGTAGATGAAGCCCTCCACTTGCATATCATCCACGTATTCACCGTACCCCAGCACTTTTTCCGGTACATCCAGGCGATGAACCCGCTGTCCCACAGATTTTACCTCAGGAGCCTTTAAATCCCTGACATCCTCACGAAACAGCCTGGCTGCAAGAAGAATGGCATCAATAATTTTTTTATATCCGGTACATCGGCAGATATTCCCCCTCACTGCAAAGGCTGCCTCTTCCCGGGTCGGATCAGGATTTTCATCAATTAAAGCCTTCGCACAGATTACCATACCGGGAATGCAAAAGCCGCACTGAACAGCTCCCGCCTGCCCAAAGGCATAAACAAACACTTCTTTTTCTCTGTCAGACAGTCCCTCCACCGTCATGACAGATTTTCCCTCCATCCTGGCGGCTTTCTGAACACAGGCTTTTACAGCCTTTCCGTCTATTAAGACCGTACATGTCCCGCAGGCACCCTCACTGCATCCGTCTTTCACAGACTTAAGTCCCAGATCGGTTCTTAAAACATCTATCAGCTTCCTTTCTTCCGGTACCGTTACGGTCTCTCCGTTAACCAGGAAACGAACCATTGCTTCACCCACTTTCTTATCCTAAAAGATAATCGTAGTCTTTTATGACGGTTTCCACAATCTTTAAAAGTCCCTCCGGAATTGTGTCAACCTGCTCCCCTGCTTTCCCCGTATACAGCCTTCCCAGATACCGGATCAGGAATGTGCCGGTTTTTCTGTCAGTTACAGTGAAGCCCTGATTTTTACTGTTATTTAAATCCGCTTCATTTGCAAACAGGGTAAATTTATCTAAATACGGAGCGCTGTCATATGGACAAAAGCTTCGGCAGTTTCCGCATTCATTGCATAAATAATCCACATGAAGTATCTGATGCTTTGTTAATCCCGGAACTAAGAGCGCCAGATTGGCGCGGTTTGGACAAACTTCTGCGCAGTTTTCGCAGATGCTTTTGCATCCAAGGCATCTGGTACTTTCTTCCTGATCATTCAGGGTCTCTTTTAATATTCCCCTTCTGCCGTAAAGCTTATGGGTATCGGACGATGTGCCGTCAAAATCCCTGGCAGCCTTTTTTCCCAGAATGGCTTCAGCTGCCATCCTTGCATCTCTTATGGCTTCCACCACTGTTCCGGGACCATAAAGACCGTCACCCGCTGCATAGATACCGGGTACGCTTGTTTCCAGAGTCGCCTCATTCACAAGCACTCTTCCCCTGTCCGTTAATTCAATGCCGTTCTTTAAATAAAACTCCTTTGGAACGCCCTCACCAACTGCGGCTATGACCGTATCTGCAGGTATGGAAACGGTCTCCTTCGTCTCTGCAACAGCCCTTCTTCCGCTTTCATCTGCAGCGGAAAGCTTCATCACACGGCAGATGAGCTGACCGTTAATCCACTCTGCGGGAGCTAAAAGTTCCATGAATTTTACCCCATCCTGCATGGCAAGCAGCAGTTCTTCCTCATCTGCAGGCATGTATCGTTTTGTTCTCCGGTAAATGAGAGAAACCTCCTTCACACCATGGGTTCTGACAGCTGCTCTTGCCGTATCCATGGCTGTATTCCCTCCGCCTATTACAGCAACTGCCTTTCCGATATCCACGTTTTTATCCGTTTCCTTATATTCATTCAGAAAATGAAGGGCGTTCATGGTTTCGCCTGTTTTCAGATTCAAAATTCCCGGCTCACTTGCACCTGCTGCCAGAATGATAAAATCAAATCCTTCTTTTTTTAATGCAGTCAGATCTGTTATTTCCGCATTCAGCCTTACTTCTGCCCCATAAGAGAGACATAAATCGATGTCATGATCAATCACATTCCCTGAAATTCTAAAATCAGGAATGATGTTTCGGACCACGCCTCCAAGCTTTCCGCTCTTTTCAAAAATTGTAGCAGGCATACCGTTCTTTGTCAGGAAATAAGCGGCTGAAAGACCAGCCGGACCGCCTCCGATAATTGCTGTTTTTTTGCCTGTCAGCTTCCCTTTTTTAATGGTTTTCCGGTAATCCTCATACCCTTTTTCTGCACAAAGCAGCTTGGCTCCCCGTATATTCACCGGGGATTCGTAATGATTTCGGGTACACATGTTCATACAGTTATGGGCACAAATGGAACCGGTTATGAAAGGAAGGGGATTTTTCTCCGCAATCACTTCCATGGCCTCTTCATAGTTTTCCTGACCTGACAGCTTTAAGTAAGTCGTTATGTCCTGATGAATGGGACAGGCCTCCTGACAGGGTGCCGTATAGCAGTCAAGCAGTGGCACTGTTTTTTTCATCTTCCTGTCTGGCAAAAGCTTTAAAGCTTTTTTATAATGAGGATCTGACTTGGAATCTTCGGCCAGCTTTGAAGCTTTTAAACGATCCACTCCCTGAAATGAGACGCCCGTCTCTTTCGTCTTTTCCGCCATCTGAAGGAGTCTCTGGTATCCGCCCGGTTTTAAAAGGGTAGTGGCAACTGTAACCGGCCAGATTCCTGCATCTGCAATATCCCTGATGTTATGATAATCAGCTCCGCCTGAAAATGAAATTCTAAGCGCGCCGTCAAATTCTTTCGAAAGTCTGGCTGCCAGTGCCATGGATAAAGGGAAAAGTGACCTTCCTGACATATACATCTCCTGGCTGGGAAGCTCGTTATTCTTGACATCAACCGGAAAGGTGTTGGTAAGCTTTACACCAAACTCCAGCCTGCGGTCCTCCGCCAGTGCCATAAGCCGCTTTAGCATGGGAATTGCATCCTCATACTGAAGATCGTCAAGAAAATGGAACTCACCGAAGGAAATATAGTCATATCCCATCTGGTCCAGGGTATTTCTGGCAAATTCATATCCCAGCAGTGTGGGATTACATTTAATAAAGGTATTCAGTCCCTTTTCTTCTATTAAATATACTGCAATCCGCTCAATCTCCTGAGGCGGACAGCCATGTAAGGTAGAAAGGGTCACGCAGTTGCAGATCCGGGAAGAGATGGACTCAATATCCTCTTTTGTCACATTCTGAAACTGCTCTGAATGATCCAGAAGATACTGCCTGCAGGAATGGAACGTTTCCGTATCTTTCGCTTCCATCATGCAGTCAATGAAGGAATTGACTTTGGGGGATTTGATTCCCTCCAGGTCATACCCCACACTCATATTAAACTGAAAACCATCCATCTGGCCTAATCCGTATTCTTTTGCCATAAACGAAAGTAAAAACCAGGCTTTGATATATTCCTCCTGAGCCTGGGGAACATAAAGTTCTGTGGACCACTCGCAGTTGTAGCACTCATCCTCTGCCCTGATACAGGGCTTTTCTACGGCCAGATCATCTCCGTCTAAAATCTGCACGGTCTTCAGCTCAAAGAAACGGCTTCCTGCATAGTAAGCTGCTGCAATGTTCTGGGCCAGCTGGGTATGGGGACCTGCCGCCGGTCCGATTGGTGTTTCAAGAGTTCTGCCAAAGAGTACCCTGCTATATGACCCATCCGCCCGGTACGGACGGTATACTCCGAAAACGGAGTCCTGTTTTTTCTGTTCTCCTATTACCCAGTCCATTAATTGTGAAAACGGCATAGGTGTCATTTTGTCTCCCATTGATATCCTCCTGCATCCGGGCTTAACCTCAGTGATCTTTAAACCCTGTATGAATATTCTCAGACTGTTTCTTTATCGTCTGTTGATCCGTGCAGCAAGCGCTCCCGCCGCTTCCCTGCAGTCTGCCATAAGCTTTTCTTCGTCAATTCCCGTAAGGATTCTGTCTTTC
This sequence comes from uncultured Clostridium sp., assembly GCA_963523075.1. Lineage (GTDB taxonomy): Bacteria > Bacillota > Clostridia > Lachnospirales > Lachnospiraceae > Lacrimispora. The sequence continues at coordinate 321,249 of CAURBW010000001.1, read as the reverse complement.
ATGAGAACCTTGCCGTTACAGACGGTTGTAACCACGCTGCGCCCGGTCATTCCAAACAGAATATGGCTGTTAACATTCTCCGCGCTCATGGGTGTTAACGGGATATAATCCGCAACAATCACATCGGCTGCAGCACCCTCTTTTAAAATTCCCAGCGGTCTCTTAAAATATCTGCCTGCTATCTTTGCATTCCCTTCAAAGAGCATCTTGGGAACTTCACCCCATGCCGCATTAGGGTCGCATAAATGATGTTTATGAAGAACATTGGCTGTCTTATAGGATTCCAGCATATCGTGGGTATAGCCGTCTGTTCCAAGACCGGTTAAAATTCCCCGTTTCACCAGCTCCATAGTTGGAGGGCAGCCGCAGGCATTTCCCATATTGGATTCCGGATTGTGGACCACCATGGTATCTGTATCAAGTATTAAGTCCATCTCATGGGGATTAATGTAGATGCAGTGTCCCAAAAGCGTCTTTTCCCCAAGAATCTGAAAGTCCATAAGGCGGTCAACAATTCGCTTTCCATACTTATTAAGACAGTCATAGAGATCTTCAATACCCTCTGCCACATGAATATGATAGCCTGTCCCGTCAGGCTTATGGGCTGCCGCAAATTCCATGGTCTGATCGGATATGGTAAACTGGGCATGCATTCCCATCATACCTGCAATCATGTCGCTTTCATCTAATAGAGCGTGGCGGATAAACGCCTCATTCTCAAGAATTCCTTCCTTTGCTTTTTCCTCTCCTGCGCGGTCGGATACCTCGTAGCATAAACAGGATCTCACACCGGTTGTTACCGCAGCATCCTCAATCTTAAATAAAGAGTCTCTGATGTGCCCGAAGCTGGCATGATGGTCAAAGACGGTTGTCACTCCGTTTTTAATGGAATCCACATAAGTGGCCATAGCGCTTAAATAAACATCATTCAATGTTAAATTTCTGTCTATGGTCCACCAAAGTCCGTCAAGAATCTCCAAAAAGCCGTGGGGGTCGTACCCATTAATGGCTAACCCTCTGGCAAAGGAGCTGTAAATATGCTCATGTGTATTGATAAAGGCAGGCATGATTACCCCACCCCTTGCATCGATGTATTCCGCCTGGGGATATGCCTTTCTCATCTCGCCAGTGGTGAGAATGCTTTTTATGACCCCATCCTCCATAGCCACTGCACCGTCTTCCAGAAACGGATTCTTAAGATCTCTTGTGATCATTCTTCCATTACCGATTATCAGCATGATTCCATCTCCTTTTCAATTTTCTTATATACGAAAGCAAATTGCTAATTTTCTTATGTATACAAACCTGACAGAAGTAATTTCAGGGTCCAATACTTTATTTTCACAATTTGCTTACATTTTATCTGTTTCATCTTAGTTTTTTATGCACATTATACCATAGTTCTCTGTTAAAAACAGTGTATCATTTCATTTTGAGAATTGCAAGCAGGAATTACAAAAAAAATTAGTAAACCTAAAAAATTTTTAGAAAACCACTTGTATTTAAATTTTTTTATGCTATGATGAGTTTATCAATGATCCTGTAAGGAGGAGAAAAGAATGGATTCAAAGCTTCAGTTACTGACACAGATCGCACAGGGAGTTGCGGCTCACTTCGGCAGTCAATGCGAAGTGGTGATTCATGATCTGCGCAGGGAAAACATGGAAAGCTCCATCGTTTTTATAGAAAACGGCCAGGTCAGCAACCGTAAAATCGGAGACGGACCCTCTGAAATTGTTCTGGAGACTTTAAAAAAGGATCCTGATCTCTTAAAAGACCGTCTCTCCTATCTGACAAGAACCGAGGATGGCAGAATATTAAAATCCAGCACCATGTACATCAGGGGAAGCGATAATACGGTAGACTACATCCTTGCTTTAAATTATGACATTACCGGACTTCTTACCGTTGAGAATGCGGTAAAATCTCTGATCTCCACCGGTGAAGCTGCCGGTGATCACAACAAAGAGCCAAAAAAAATCACCCATAACGTCAATGACCTGTTAGATACCTTAATTGAACAGTCCGTGGCTTTGGTTGGAAAACCGGTCGCCTTAATGAGCAAGGATGACAAGATCCTGGCAATCCAGTATTTAAACGACGCAGGTGCATTTCTCATTACCAAATCAGGCGATAAGGTCTCCAGTTATTTTGGTATCTCAAAGTTTACTTTATACAGCTACATGGATGCAAACAAAGATAAGGCTTAAGCATCCAGCCAGTGAACACGTTGATTTTAATTTATTATAAAGGAGAATGTGCAGACATGAAACCAATCGAATGGGCTGTAAACACCATGCCAGAGACCGATGACAGACATCTGCCTGTTATGTCACAAGAGGAGGTACAAAAGGCGAGAAGCTTTCACGAAAGCTTTCCCCAGTACAAAGAAACTCCTCTGACAAAGCTTCCCCATATGGCAGACCACCTGGGATTAGGTGAGATTTACATAAAAGATGAATCTTACCGGTTCGGCTTAAATGCCTTTAAGGTATTAGGCGGTTCTTACGCCATGGCCAGATATGTGGCAAAGCAGACAAAAAAGGAAGTTTCTGATCTCCCCTATCAGGTGCTGACCTCAGAAGCTTTAAAGAAGGAATTCGGTCAGGCTACCTTTTTCACCGCAACTGACGGCAACCACGGAAGAGGCGTCGCCTGGGCTGCCCGCCAGCTTGGTCAGAAAGCAGTTGTCTTTATGCCTAAAGGGACTACTATGAACCGCTTTAACAACATCAAAGCGGAAGGAGCAGAAGTAACCATTGAAGAATTCAACTACGATGAATGCGTCCGTATGGCTGCAGATGCTGCTTCAAAGGTGAAAAACGGCGTGGTGGTCCAGGACACTGCATGGGACGGATACGAGGAAATCCCTGCCTGGATCATGCAGGGCTACGGCACCATGGTGATGGAAGCAGACGAACAGCTGAAGGAATACGGATGCGAAAGACCTACCCATGTCTTTATTCAGGCAGGTGTGGGATCTCTTGCCGGAGCAGTTGTGGGATACTTTAATAACCGTTATCCGGAGAATCCTCCTGTCTGTGTTGTGGTGGAAGCAGATTCGGCAGCCTGTCTTTATGAAGGCGCGAAAGCCGGAGACGGCAATATCCGGATCGTGGACGGCGATATGCAGACCATTATGGCCGGCCTTGCCTGCGGGGAACCCAATACCATATCCTGGGATATTTTAAAGAATCATACCGATACCTTTATCTCTGCACCTGACTGGGCTGCCGCCGCAGGCATGAGAATGCTGGCTGCGCCAATAAAGGGAGATACTCCTGTTACATCGGGAGAATCCGGAGCCGCACCATTTGGAGTTTTGGCTTCTGTTATGAAGGAGGACTCCTGTCAGGTTTTAAGAGACCACCTGGGACTTAATAAAGATTCTAAAGTTCTTCTTTTTTCAACAGAGGGAGATACTGACCCGGACCGTTATAAAGCCATTGTCTGGGAAGGAAAAGAACGTTAGCCATTTCATAAAAACCGGAGGTTAAAAACATGGATTACGAAAAAATCAAAGAAGCAGCAAAAAGCTACGAAGCAGACATGACAAAATTTCTGCGCGATATCGTTCAGTTTCCAGGAGAAAGCTGCGATGAAAAAGCTCATATCGACCGGATTGCACAGGAGATGCAAAAGCTTGAATTTGACAAGGTTGAGATCGATCCCATGGGCAATGTGCTTGGATTTATGGGAACCGGCAAAACACTGATCGGCTTCGATGCCCACATTGATACAGTAGGAATCGGCAACAAATCCAACTGGAATTTCGACCCCTACGAAGGCTATGAAACTGATACGGAAATTGGAGGAAGAGGTGTTTCTGATCAGTGCGGCGGACTGGTATCCGCTGTTTACGGTGCCAGGATCATGAAGGATTTAGGTCTTTTAAATGACAAATACACCGTTCTGGTTACCGGTACCGTGCAGGAGGAAGACTGTGACGGTCTTTGCTGGCAGTACATGATCAATGAAGATAAGATCCGCCCGGAATTTGTAGTTTCCACAGAGCCGACTGACGGAGGGATCTACCGCGGTCAGAGAGGCCGTATGGAAATCCGCGTAGACGTAAAGGGTATCTCCTGCCACGGCTCTGCACCGGAGCGGGGGGACAATGCAATCTATAAGATGGCTGATATTCTTCAGGATGTCCGCTCTCTTAATGAGAATGATGCAGCGGAAGATAAAGAGATCAAGGGACTTGTTAAAATGCTTGATGAATCCCATAATCCACAGTGGAAGGAAGCAAACTTTTTAGGAAAAGGCACCATCACTGTTTCAGAGGTTTTCTTCACTTCACCAAGCCGCTGTGCAGTAGCCGACTCCTGTTCCGTTTCCTTAGACCGCCGTATGACGGCAGGGGAAACCTGGGAAAGCTGTCTGGATGAGATCCGCAGCCTGCCAAATGTTAAGAAATACGGAAACGATGTTACCGTTTCTATGTATGAGTATTCCCGCCCTTCCTATAAAGGCCTTACCTATCCAATCGAATGTTACTTCCCAACCTGGGTTATTCCTGAGGATCATAAAGTAACCAGATCATTGGAAGAAGCTTATAAGTCCTTATACGGGGATACCAGAATCGGTGCCGAAGAGACTGTCTCCATGCGGCTTGCACGTCCTCTCACCGACAAATGGACCTTTTCCACCAACGGCGTTTCCATTATGGGACGCAACCAGATTCCATGCATCGGCTTTGGACCGGGAGCAGAAGCCCAGGCCCATGCGCCAAACGAAAAGACCTGGAAGCAGGATCTTGTCACCTGTGCCGCCGTATATGCTGCACTTCCCACTGTTTACTGCAAAGAATAAAACTAAAATCAGGAGGCTTACCACATTATGAAAACCTTACAGGATTATATCGACAAACTGAATTCCTTAAATTTCAAGGAGATGTACGAAAATGACTTCTTTTTAACCTGGGAGAAAACGGACGACGAACTGGAGGCAGTCTGGACCGTTGCAGACGCGCTCCGCTTTATGAGAGAAAACAACATCTCCACAAAGGTTTTTGAAAGCGGACTTGGAATCTCCTTATTCCGCGACAACTCCACCCGCACCCGCTTTTCCTTTGCCTCTGCCTGCAACCTTCTTGGACTGGAAGTACAGGATTTAGACGAGGGAAAATCCCAGATCGCCCATGGAGAAACTGTCCGTGAAACTGCCAACATGATCTCCTTTATGGCAGATGTGATCGGTATCCGTGACGATATGTATATCGGAAAAGGAAACGCCTATATGCATCAGGTTTCTGATGCCGTGACAGAAGGATATAAAGATGGAATTCTGGAGCAGAAGCCGGCACTTGTAAACTTACAGTGTGACATCGACCACCCAACACAGACCATGGCTGACATGCTTCATATCATTCATGAATTCGGCGGTATCGAAAACTTAAAGGGCAGGAAGCTGGCCATGACCTGGGCTTACTCTCCTTCCTACGGAAAACCCTTATCAGTCCCTCAGGGTGTGATCGGTTTAATGACACGTATGGGAATGGAAGTGGTACTTGCTCATCCGGAAGGCTATGAGGTAATGCCGGAAGTTTTAGATGTTGCAAAGAGCAATGCAGAAAAATCCGGTGGTTCTTTCCGCGTATCCAATGATATGGCAGATGCCTTTAAGGATGCTGATATCGTTTATCCAAAGAGCTGGGCACCATTTGCAGCCATGGAAAAGAGAACCGATCTTTACGGCAACGGCGATATGGACGGGATCAAAGCGCTTGAGAAGGAACTTCTGGCTCAGAATGCCAATCATAAGGACTGGTGCTGTACGGAAGAACTGATGAAGACCACAAAGGATGGAAAAGCCCTCTATCTTCACTGCCTCCCTGCAGATATCAATGATATCAGCTGCAAGGACGGAGAAGTGGAAGCATCCGTATTTGACCGTTACAGAAATCCTCTTTATAAGGAAGCCAGCTATAAGCCATACGTAATCGCTGCCATGATCTTTTTAAGCAAATTTGAAAATCCCCAGGAAGTATTTAAAAAGCTGGAGGAAAAGAAATCACCGCGTAAGTTCTCAATCTGACCAAGGGGATCACTCATATGGAGAAAAAAAAGAGAATTGTAATTGCCCTGGGCGGAAACGCCCTTGGCAATACCCTGCCGGAGCAGATGGCTGCAGTGAAAATCACCTCAAAAGCCATCGTGGATCTGATTGAAGAAGGCTGTGAGGTTGTGGTTGCCCATGGAAACGGTCCTCAGGTGGGAATGATCAACAATGCCATGAGCGCGTTATGCAGAGAAGATCCGGATCAGCCTAACACTCCACTCTCCGTCTGCGTTGCTATGAGTCAGGCATATATCGGCTATGATCTGCAGAATGCTTTAAGAGAAGAACTGGTGAACCGGAATATCAGACATATTCCGGTGACCACCATGATCACTCAGATCCGTGTGGACGAAAAGGACCCTGCATTTTTAAATCCATCCAAACCAATCGGACATTTTATGACAGCCGGACAGGCTGAGGATGCGGCGACGAAATACGGTTATTTAATGAAAGAGGACGCCGGAAGAGGCTACCGCCGAATGGTTGCCTCTCCAAAACCTCAGGAAATTATTGAAATTGAAGCCATCCGCTCCCTCGTGGACAGCGGACAGCTGGTAATTGCCTGCGGCGGGGGCGGGATTCCCGTTACCTTAAACGGGAATCACTTAAAGGGTGCCAGCGCAGTCATTGATAAAGACTTTGCCAGCGAACTCCTGGCGGAAGAGCTTAATGCAGATCTTCTCATCATTCTGACAGCCGTAGAAAAAATTGCATTAAATTATGGCAGGCCTGATGAAAAATGGCTGAGCTGCATCACCGCAAATGAAGCGCGGCAGTACATCAAAGAGGGACACTTTGCACCTGGGTCCATGCTTCCAAAGGTGGAGGCCGCAGTGAAATTCGCGGAATCCAGGAACGGACGGACGGCCCTCATTACTCTGTTAGAAAAAGCAAAAGAAGGAATACTTGGAAGTACGGGAACTCATATTCAACAGTAAAACATGTTAAAGGAGAACATTTTACTATGAGACAATCTGACAGGCAGTATGCATCTATTTTTGAACTCGACGGCATCCCCAGGTTTTCTCACGCACTCCCCCTTGCAATACAGCATCTGGTTGCAATGATCGTCGGCTGTGTCACACCACCCATCATTGTATCCAATATCGTAGGACTGGAAGCTTCCGACCGGGTCATCCTGATTCAGGCTGCCCTGGTGGTTTCCGCCCTGTCCACACTCCTCCAGCTTTTTCCTGTGGGGAAAAAGAAAGGATTCCACCTTGGCTCCTCCCTCCCTGTTATCCTGGGCATCAGTTTTGCCTACGTCCCAAGTATGCAGTCCATTGCTGCGGATTATGGTCTTTCGGCCATTTTGGGAGCACAGATTGCAGGCGGCATCGTAGCATTTCTGGTAGGAATCTCTGTTATGCGGATCCGGAAATTCTTCCCCCCACTCATTACCGGAACCGTAGTATTTACCATCGGACTTTCTCTTTATCCCACCGCCATCAACTATATGGCAGGCGGAGCATCAAACCCTTCCTACGGATCGTGGCAGAACTGGACCGTTGCTTTTATTACACTGACTGTGGTCACAGTACTGAATCATTTCGGTAAGGGAATTTATAAGCTGGCCTCCATTCTCATCGGCATCATCGTGGGATATGTGACCGCACTGCTTTTTGGAATGGTGAGCTTTTCCAACATCGCTGCTGCTTCCTTATTTTCCATTCCAAAGCCGCTTCACTTCGGCATCACCTTTGAACCATCTTCCTGCATTGCCATCGGGCTTTTATTTGCCATAAACTCTGTTCAGGCAATCGGTGACTTTACTGCCACCACCAGCGGATCCATAGACAGAGAGCCAACCGACAAGGAACTGCAGGGCGGAATCATGGGATATGGTATAACAAATATCTTCGGTGCTCTTTTAGGAGGTTTGCCTACAGCCACCTACAGCCAGAACGTGGGCATCGTAACTACGACGAAAGTTGTCAACCGCTGCGTTATGGGATTAACTGCCGCATTCTTACTGGCCGCCGGTCTGATTCCCAAATTTTCTGCTTTGCTTACCACCATTCCCCAGTGTGTGTTAGGAGGCGCTACTGTTTCTGTATTTGCTTCCATTGCCATGACAGGAATGAAACTGGTAACCTCTGAAGAGATGAACTACCGGAATTCTTCTATTGTGGGACTAGCAGCTGCTCTTGGAATGGGAATTTCCCAGGCTACGGCCGCGCTTTCCACATTTCCTGCCTGGGTAGTCACGATCTTTGGCCGTTCTCCAGTCGTTGTTGCAACCCTGGTAGCCATCTTTTTAAATATTATTTTGCCTAAAAACGGGAAATAATCTGGGGAAGGGCGGAATAGATTGTATTAATTACAGGAACAGGAGATTCCTATGAATAATAACAGAAAAAAATTTCTTTTTTTCCTGGTACTGCCTCTGGCAGTAGGCGCCCTGGCTGGATTTCTAACAAAGAACAGCATGATGATTTACAAAGATTTAAACCGGCCGGAACTTTCCCCTCCTGGATGGGTTTTCCCGATTGTCTGGACCATCTTATATCTTTTCATGGGGCTGGGATCTTATTTAATTGCCCGGTCATCTTCTCCGAAACGAAAGGAAGCGCTCCGGCTTTATGCAATCCAGCTGTCTCTTAATTTTATCTGGAGCCTTGTGTTTTTTAACCTGCAGAACTATCTTCTGGCATTCCTGATTCTTCTGCTTTTATGGTACTTTATCATACGTATGATCTCTGCTTTCTGGTCTGTGAACCAGACAGCTGCCCTTATGCAGATTCCTTACCTTTTATGGGTTACGTTTGCTGGGTATTTAAATCTGGCCATTGTTTTATTAAATTGATTTACATAGAAGAATAAAAACGGCGGTGACAATCCATCATTCAGGCAATGTGCCTGGTGAATGTCTTGTCACCGCCATTTTCACAGATCTATCAGATCAGTACGTATTTCAGCACGAATAATACCGCTAAAATATACATGAGCAGACTTATTTTCTTTTTCTTCGCATTGCCCGTTACAACGTTAATAAATACATAAGAGATTACGCCCATGGCGATACCCTCAGAAATGCTGTACATAAACGGCATGGCAATGATTGCTATATAGCAGGGAATGGACTCTGTAAAATCCGCAAAATCTATTTTTGTCACAGATGTCAGCATGAGAAATCCAACGACAATCAGGGCTGGCGCTGTAGCAAATGATGGAATTGCAAGGAAAATCGGTGATAAAAACAACGACAAACCAAATAATGCAGCAGAAACTACCGCAGTTAATCCGGTTCTTCCGCCTTCTGCTACTCCGGCAGCACTCTCAACAAATGTCGTAGTTGTTGAAGTTCCAAACAATGCACCAACGGAAGTTCCTACCGCATCTGCAAGAAGAGCGCCCTGAATCTGAGGAAGCTTTCCATCTTTATCAAGCATATCTGCCTTTGATGCAACACCAATCAGAGTACCTAAGGTGTCAAAGAGATCTACAAACAGAAATGCAAACATTACCACCATAAAATCAATGGACAGTACCCTGGAAAAGTCAAGCTTCAGAAACGTGGAAGACATGCTTGGAATCCCGAATCCTCTGGAAAAATCAGGAAGTACGCTGTACATGCCTGCCTCCGGATTTGGCTGGTACAATCCCGTAACCTGACAGATAATACCCAGAAGCCAGGTAAATAAAATCCCCCACAAAATATTACCTTTCACATTCTTTACAACAAGAACTGCTGTAACCAATGTGCCGATTATTGCAAGTAATACAGTAATGCCAGTCGTATGAAAGGTTCCATTTGCCAAAGAACTTTTAAAAGAGTACATGGTTACAAGCGTTGCGCCATCAACCACCACTTTCGCATTCTGAAGACCGATGAATGCGATGAACAGACCAATACCAACCGATACGGCATGCTTTAAATTCATGGGAATTGCATTAAATATTGCTTCCCTGACGCTGGTAAGGGAAAGAATAATAAATATAATTCCCTCAATAAATACAGCTGCTAAAGCCATCTCCCAGGTATAACCCATATTCAGTACAACGGTATAGGCGAAGTAAGCATTAAGTCCCATTCCTGGTGCCAGTACAAACGGGTAATTTGCCAGACCTGCCATTAAAAGAGTGGCAACTAAAGATGCCAGCGCTGTTGCCGTAAAGACTGCTCCGCTGTCCATTCCGGCTGCCCCCAGAATGCTTGGGTTCACTGCCAGAATATAAGCCATCGTCATAAACGTAGTGATTCCGGCTACAACCTCAGTTTTCACATCTGTGTGATTCTCAGATAAATGAAAAATCTTCTGTAAAAATCCTTCATTGGTATTTCGTTCCATACTTCTTACCTCCTTAGGTGCTCTAAAAAATTCGTTTTCCTTCCACATACTTCCCTGCGATGTGTCTGTCATCAGACAGATAGATAAAACGTTCCAGCCGTTCCCTCGTATTAAGCGGCTGGGGATGACTTAAACTGCTGTCATCAAGAATCAGAGCATCAAACTCATAACCTTCCAGAAAGCTGCCTGCCTTCCCAAAGAAAGAGCCTCCTCCCAGAGTTCCCAGATAGAATGCTTCTTCAATCGTAACAGGCTTTAATGAAGAATCCACAAGGCGCCACCGAAGCTTTGATACCGATATGGCATCTGCCATGGCGCGGAATATGGATTCCCCGCTTCCGCCTGCCACATCGGTACCTAAGCCTGCCTTTAACCCCAGGTCTAAATAGGTACGGACGGGTGCAATCCCGGAAGCAAGATTGGTGTTGGACTGGGGACAGTGTGCGATATAGACTCCCCGCTTTTTTATCAGTTCAATCTCCTGTTCAGACGAAAAGACACAATGTGCCATCACAGTCTTTTCCTCCCCACCGAACATGCCGAACTGATCATAAGCTTCCCCGTAACACCCGGAGCTGGGACATAAATTCTTCACCCATTCAATCTCACTTAAGTTCTCCGATAAATGGGACTGAACCGGAAGTCTGTATTTCCTTTTCAGTCTTCCCAGCCGTTCCATAAGATCATCGGTACAGGACGGAATAAATCTGGGTGTGAGAATAGGAGTTACATTCTTGTACTTCGTTCTTGTATGGGAAAGCCATAAAAGAGTTTCCGCCTCTGACGCCTGTGCTCCCGGCTCACATAGATAATCCGGTGCATTCCGGTCCATATTGACCTTTCCAACCATCGTCTTTAAACCGGTCTCTTCCATGAGATCCATTAACAGCTCTGTCGCCGGTCCGTGGATGGTTGCAAATATACAGGCCCTGGTGGTCCCGCTTTTCTTCATCGCTTCTGCAAATATCTGGTAGGCCTTTTTTGCATATTCCAGATCACCATATCTGGCTTCCTCCGGAAACGTATTGGTATTCAGCCAGTCTAACAGTTCTAAATCCATGGACAGTCCGCGGAATGAATATTGCGGTGCATGAATATGAAGATCAACTAGTCCCGGTATAATCAGCTTATCGTTACAGTCAATCAGCAAAAAATCCTTAAACTGTTCCGGTATGCTGTGAAATACTCCGGCTGACTTCCCATTCTGGCATATTAAAAAACCCTGTTCCACCGTTATTAACGTATGGACATCCTCACTGTAGCAAATGTTTCCTTTTAATATAAAATTTCTATCACCGGTCATAGAACCTCCTGTTCCGCACAAACAAAAATACGGCAGCCAAATTGCAACGTTCCTAAAAACCAAGCAATAAAAAACTACCGTTCCCTTTTGTCGCTCCAAACGTGAACAAAACAGCACAGCTAAAAAAGCCGCCTTCCCATCACGAGGAAACTTATAGACAACTATTACGGTAGTTGGTAGAAACACTCATCCAATTATGAGCATATATAAGTTTCTTTGAATACTGATACTTAACAAATTTTGTGACCTCTGACAGGTTGACTATAACATATTGTAAAACTATTTGTCAATGCCAATTTTGTTTTAAATCATTTGTCATTATATGCTGTCTTTTTAGTACCTATATTATATTTTTCCGACTATTTTCTTGTGTGAATGAAAATTAAAAATATCAAATAAAATACTCCCCTACAGATTCCCATCTAAGACCTTTCTCTTCCATCCATTGGCTTAAGTCTCCCTCCCAGGAAACAGGCATCGACCAGGAAAGTCCGCATCCCGCTTTAATTTCCCTGGGCACTGGAATTATCCTTCCCGGAATTTTTTCTTTCATGCACGCCGTCTCCATGGCAATCGCTTCCGTAACAGTATGAAATGTCACTACGGTCTTTAACTCTTTCTGCCTCATAATATCTCCTGTCCCTATCTGCTCAGCTCTCTGACCGCCTTTACCGCCTGATCAATTTCTTCTTCTGTATTGAAATGGGACATGGAAAAGCGCACTGCTCCCTGCTTTTCGGTTCCAAGTGCCCGGTGCATCAGGGGAGCACAATGAGCACCTGCTCTGGCATAGATATCATAAGTAACTGCCAGCTCGTCTGCAACCTGTCCGGAATCTAAATCTCCAATATTTAAAGCCACGACCGGTGCCCGTTCAGCAAGGCTCTTCTGCGAAAAATCACCGTAGGTGGAAACGCCGGGGATATCCCTCACCCCTTCATAAAACAGTCTCATCAAAAACTGTTCCCGTTTACGGATAGACTCCATACCTGTCCGGTCAATATAAAGAAGCGCTGCATGAAGCCCCGCAATTCCATGGCAGTTTAATGTTCCGGCTTCCAGACGCTCCGGCATCTGCTCCGGCTGTGTTTTTAAGAAACTCTGGGTCCCGCTTCCGCCTACGATGAGAGGCTGAATGTCTACCCCTTCCCTTACGCAGATTCCTCCGGTTCCCTGCGGACCTAAAAGCCCCTTGTGTCCGGTGAAGCAGACAACATCAATCCCCATTCCTTCCATATCAATGTCAAACACTCCGGCTGTCTGTGAGGCATCCAAAATGAAAAAAATTCCGTGTTTCTTACAGATTCTGCCTATCGTCTCCAGATCATTCATATTTCCAGTTAAATTAGAAGCATGGGTACAAATCACAGCTCTTGTATTGCTCTTTACTGCAGTCTCAATATCTTCCCAGCTTATGCAGCCATTTTTATCTGCAGGCAAAATGGTAAGTTCCGTCCCTTTTTCTTCCATACGGTAAAGTGGACGGAGTACGGAATTGTGCTCCATCATGGTTGTAATCACATGATCGCCGGGATGGATAATCCCTTCAATTGCCAGGTTTAAGCTCTCTGTTGAATTGGCTGTAAATGCCACCTGACTTGGACTTCCCACATGAAACAGCCGGGAAATCAGACTCCGGGTATCATAAATTATTCTGGCTGCCTCAAGGGATGCACCGTAAATCCCCCTGCCGGGATTTCCCATGGTAAGCATGGCATCAGCCACTGCCTGCCTCACTTCCTCAGGTTTTTGCAGGGAAGTGGCTGCATGATCCAGATAAATCATAATTGATTCCTCAGCTTTACCGACTTTTCCTGCTTCTTCGTAACTCTGCCTATCATCCGGCATGTTGTTTCCATACCCACCCGTACAAAATCTTCCATAATCCGCTCTCCGTCTTCCCTGGATACACTGATGAGCAGCCCCCCTGAAGTCTGGGGATCGCAGAATATGTCAATCATACATTCCTCTGTATCTCCGTAATCCACACGTTCACGGGTATAGGAACGGTTTTTATACGCCCCTTCCGGCACCAGTCCCATTCTCGCCAGCTCAAAGGCTTCCTTCTGAACCGGGAGATCACTCACGGAAATTTCCAGAGTTACCCCGCTGCCCTCAGCCATCTCAACGGAATGACCCGCCAGACCAAAACCGGTCACATCGGTGCAGCTGTGTACCTCATACTGTTCAATGACCTGCTTTGCCTTACGGTTTAACGAAGTCATCACCTTTATCACTTCTTCTTTTGCTTCCTGTGAAGCTAAATCAGCCTTTACCGCAGTATTAACGATTCCGGTTCCCAGGGGTTTTGTGAGAATTAAAACATCCCCAGGCCTGGCTTCACAGTTTTTAAAAACCTTATCCGGATGGACAAATCCGGTCACACTGAGTCCGTACTTGGGTTCCTCATCCTGAATGGAATGGCCTCCTGCCAGTACGGCACCTGCTTCTAAAACCTTTGACGCACCGCCTTCTAATATCCTGCCCAGAATCCCAGGATTTAAGCAGTTCGGCCACGCTACAATATTTAAAGCAACTTTCGGCTCTCCCCCCATGGCGTAAATATCACTGAGCGCATTGGCAGCAGCTATCTGACCAAATGTATAGGGATCATCAACCACAGGTGTGAAAAAATCCAGAGTCTGAATCAGTGCAAGGTCGTCATTTACCTTGTAAATCGCACCATCGTCAGATGTTTCAATCCCAACCAGGAGACTGGGATCCTGAAACTTCGGTAAATGCTCCAGAATTCCAGCCAGTGTTCCAGGTCCGATCTTCGCGGCACAGCCGGCTGTTTTCGTCATTTGGGTCAATCTTACTTCACTGTCAGGTATCATATTGTTCCATCTCCATTCTATACGATTTTATGGTCGGTTTATTACAACTTCTTTTTTCAGTGCAAAGGAATAGATAATCATCTCTTTCACTTTTTTCCCTGTGATCTGTTCCAGAGCCCGTCTGTAATATTCCATCTGGATTCCATAACGGTCAAAAAGAATGGATTCTTCCCCTTCCCTTAAAAAATCCGTCTTGTAATCCACTAAAACCAGCTGCCCCTCTTCCTCCATATAGGCATCAATAATTCCCTGTATGAGAATGCGTTCATCGGAATCAGCCACATCCATCTCCCTGGCCGGTATGCCGATCACAAACTGCTGTTCCCGTTTTAACAGCCCTTTCTCCTGGGCTGCTGCCAGACGCTTTCCTAAAGATGAGTTTATAAATGCAAAAAGCTGGGATTTTGAAATCAGAGCGAAGCTTTCCTCATTCAGCCGTCCATCCCCTTTTAATTCTTCCAGATCAGCCGTCAAATCCTCTGCTGACTTCACCCTGGAAAAATCCAGGAGCTCCAAAGCACGGTGATAAGCCGTACCTCGGCGGACACCCCCTGTCTTTTCTTCTTCTATTTCTTCTCTCAAAAAAACAGGAATTGTGGGAAGAAAACCGCTCTCCTCTTCATCCAGAAACTGCCCCTGCTTTTTCAGTTCAGAAACCGTAAGCTTGGTGTGGAGTCTTATGTCTTCTTCATAAGGATAAAGATAGGAAAGTGCCTCCTTTAAGCCCCTTTCAAAATCCTGGTCATAGCTCTTTTTGGTATCCAGCCTCAGGAAACTTTCTTTCGTCAGTTTCTTACTTACCTGACGGTTCATCTCTCCCATGACAAGTCCGGAAACCGTCAATTCCTTCATAATCAGATTCCCGGTATCCTGCCCATCCTCAGACAGAATACCTTCTGGAGAATATTTACCGGACAGACTCATTAGAAGCCAGTCTAAATAAGAATCTGCCCCGGAAAGGAAGGAAAACGGGATCTGACCCTGAGCTCTAATAACAGCCGCGTAACGCTCAAACTTTTTATCCAGATAGCGGTCCAGCCCGGTCATAATCAGTTTTTCTTTTGCTCTTGTCATGGCAACATAAAGCACGCGGAGTTCCTCTCCAAGTGCGTTTAATTCTGTCTTTCTCTTTAAAACGTGTTTTTTTAAGGTCGGGGCCTTGATCCGTTTTTCTAAATCCATATAATCTGTTCCGATTCCCAGATCAGGGTCAATCAGCAGCTTTCCGTAGGCATCCTGTTTATTGAATTTTTTCCCCATTCCAGCCAGAAATACAACCGGAAACTCCAGTCCCTTGCTCTTATGGATGCTCATGACGCGGACCGTATTCTCTTCGCCCAGAAGCGATGCTTCCCCAAAGTCAGTATCATATTTTTTCAGATTTTCAATATACCGGATAAAATGGAACAGCCCTCTGTAGCTGGTCTGCTCATAGGCTGCCGCCTTTTCCACAAGCATGGAAAGATTGGCCCTTCGTACCTCTCCTCCCGGCATGGCGGAAACATAGTCGTAATAACCGGTTCCCTCATATATATCATAGAGAAGCTCATGAATGGAAAGATAAGCAGCTTTTTCCCTGTACCTGGAAAGCTTTTCAGAAAATGCTGCGAGCTTTTCAAAAAGTGCAGGAGCGGTTTCATCTTCCTTTTCTCCATACTCCTTTAAATAGTGCTGCCACGCACCATAAATTCCACGGTCCTGCCCCTTTTTACCGGCATTTTTCCATACAGCCATGAGGTGAGCCATTTCCTGGTCATCAATCCCTGCAACAGGTGATTTAAAGACTGCAGCCAGTGGGATGTCCTGCATGGGATTATCAATGATGTTCAGCATGGAAAGTACCGTCTCCACTTCTGCAGCAGAAAAGTACCCGGTTTTTCGTTCTGCATGGGCAGGTATCCCCTCATTCATCAAAATATTGACAAATTCCTCCGCCCATCCGCTTAAGCTTCTTAATAAGATAACGATATCAGAGTATTGGCAGATCCGGTATCCCCCTGCCTGACCCAGGTTTTTATCCCAGATGAGAAGTCCGCCATCCGGATCGGTAAGTTCCCTGATTTTAGAGGCAATTACCTTCGCCTCCGCTTCCCTGCCGGTATAATCTGCGGTGTCTTCATCAAGCTGCTTTAGCTGTTCTAAAGAGCCATGAATGAGAAGGAGCTCCGTCTTTTCTCCCACCCGGCCTTCTGATTCGCAAAAGACAGCTCCCGGGTGAAGTGCCGTCTCCTTTGTATAACGGATATTCCCCAGATTTTTTGTCATAATCTGATAAAAAACCTCATTAATACTGGTTAATACCGATTCTCTGCTTCGGAAATTCTGGTGCAGCTCAATCTTCTGATAACTTCCTTCCTCGCTGGAATACCTCTGGTACTTATCTAAGAACAGCTGAGGTCTTGCCAGACGAAACTGGTAGATACTCTGTTTCACATCTCCTACCATGAAAACATTGGGACTGCCAAACCGCTCTCTCGAAATGCTGTTGATCAGTGCTTCCTGTACCTCGTTGCTGTCCTGATATTCATCCACCAGGATCTCCTCAAACTGGCGGCTGAATTCGTCAGCCGCTTCCGACGGAACCATTAATCCGTCTTCTTCCTTTAAAAGAATCTGAAGAGCGTAATGCTCCAGGTCGTTAAAATCCACCAGATTGCGTTCCTTCTTTTTCTCCTGGTATCTGCGGGAATATTCCTCTGCAAGATGAAGAAGCATGAAAACAGCGTCTTTCGTCCCTTCCATATCCGCTCCCACTTCTTCGGGAGATTCAAAACAGTATAAATCGCAGAGCTTTCCAACGCCCTTTTTCACTCTGTCCCTGACTGCGGTTACAGCGGCTTTTTTTTCCGGATCAATGTCTTTGCTTCGTATGGAAGCGAGCCTGGCAAACGATACCGCTTTTAACCTGCCGTTTAAGAGCTCGTAATTCTCTGCTTCCCCAAGGGATTTTAACATGGCCGCATCACTGGCCAGCATAGGAAGATATGCCTCCGGTCCGTTTTCTTCCTGACAGATCTCCATGGCTGCCTCTGTCTGGATCAGCAGTTCCTCAAGCAGAAGAGCGGCATCCTCCATCAAAAATCTCATCCATGCAGTATCCTTCATATGTTTCATATCACAGGTTTCAAGCTCTTTCCTGCAGTTCTCCAGCCATTCCTCCGGCCACGGATTGCTCTGGGAAAAACGGTACACCTGCATGATAAAATCTTCAATTCCACGGTCTGTCTTACCGGTGGCATACGTCTCCACAAAGCATTCGAAGGAAGGATCCTTTGATTCGTAGAACTCCTCCAGCATCTCCTTCATCACATCTCCCCGAAGAAGAATCAGTTCTCCTTCATCTCCCACACGGAAAGCAGGATCAATATCTAACCTGCTGTAATACTCTCTGATAATCCCCAGACAGAAGCTGTCTATGGTCGTAATCTGGGCATAGGGTATCATGGCTGCCTGCATCTGAAGATGATCGTTATCCGGCTGCTCCATCAGCTTCTCATCCACCGCCTTTAAAACCCGCTCCCGCATCTCATCGGCTGCTGCCTTTGTAAACGTCATGACCAGAAGCTGATCAATTTTAAGGGGATGCTCTCCCTCCGTAATCATTCGGATGATACGTTCCACCAGAACAGCCGTTTTACCGCTTCCTGCTGCTGCCGATACCAGGAGATTTCTGTTCCTGCTTTCAATGACTGCTTTCTGTTCCTCTGTCCAGGTGATTGCCATGTTCCTCTCCTTCCTCCGTTTCTCCTTCAATAACCGGCCATATTTCCTCAGATTTTAAGGCCTTGAACTTCTTAAAACCATACCCCTGCGTCTTTAAATCAAACCCGCATACAGCATGGTAGGGGCAGTAATCGCAGGCCGTTTTATTCCCTTGTTTATAAGGATTTACATCAATGACTCCATCTAAGATTTCCCGCCCTTCTGTTTTCAGTTTTTCCTGGACATACTGCCGTAAAGCGGAAAAACGATTTCCTCCGGCTACTGATGACCGTGCCTCCTGAATGATTCCATTCTTCATGGCAACCGGTATCACATCGGATTCTGTCTCTATCTCATGATCCAGATGGGCGATGGCATTTAAATCTGTATTAACAAGCCCATTCATGCGAAGCTGTTTTAAAATCCGGTCTGATATCTCCTCCTCAGTCATCTCACCGTCTTTGTCCACAACCGGATCGTTGATATTGTAATAGAAAATGCCTGCCGGAACAACCTGCTTATCCGGTCTTTTTCTCTCTTCCATCTCCAGCGCCGCATCCATGTAGACCACAAGCTGAAGCTGCAGCCCATAATAGAGGGAGGTTAAATCAAATGCCGTGCTTCCGGATTTGTAGTCAATGATCTTAACATAGACCGCCTCCTCATCCTCACATAAATCCATACGGTCGATCCGTCCCCTTAAATGAACAGCCTCATCCTTTGATACGGGGAGTCTCATTGCTTTTAAATGATCGTCTGCAGAAAAGGATACTTCGAATCCAACAGGAGTGAAGTCCCCTTTTTTCAGCTGCTCGGACAGCGCCCAGACCGTTCTGTCCGTGATCCGCTCCACCTTACCTGCAAGGTAAGCGTTTCTGGCAGAGCTCTTTAAGACTGTATTGCCATATTCCTCCGTCACTCTGGTTACACATTCGTGCACCATGAACTTACGTTCCTCTTCTGTCAGTGTCTTAAAATCCCTGCCTTCTTCCTTCATCCGTGCAAACCACAAATCAATGGAATTATGGAACAGATTTCCGATATCCATGGCAGCCAGCTCATATTCCTGTCGTTCCATCAGCTCCAGTCCGTAATTTAAAAAATGGGCATATGCACAGGAAGCATACTGCTCCATCCTGGTCACGCTGCCATTAATAACGGAACCGTAAAGAGCTCTCGCAGCCGCTTTTCCGATACCTTTTTGCTGGTATACATAAAATGCCGCTTCAATCAGCTGTCTTCCTTCCTCCTTATGGTCCGGAGAAGTAAGAAAGGCCTTTAACAGCTCCAGAATCCGGCTGTCTCCTTCGTTCTTTCCATAATCCCTCATACCATCTGCCAGCTGGTTCTTTGCCTCACGGAAGGTCAGAGGAACACCTGCTTTTCCAGGAGCCGATTCCTTTAATCCAGGAAACAGTTTCTTCAGTTCTCCGATTAAGGTGGAGGGGCGCATGCTCTTTCCGCTCCCATCCATGGCTGAATAAGATAACACCAGCTCTTTCTCCGGCTTTGTCAGCGCTAAGTACAGATAAAACCTCTGGCGAAAACCTTCTTCCATGGAAGTAGGGGCCAGCTCTATGGCATGATCGGTCAAAAATTCCCTTTCTCTGTCTGTAAATAAGCTGCTCTTCTCCTTTTTCACGGGAACCAGTCCGTCATTGACTCCTACAAAATAAAGAACCTTGATATGGTCCAGACGGGTTCTTGTGATATCTCCCACTACAACCCGGTCCACAGCAGCCGGAATCACGCCCACTTTAATCTCAGCAAAACCGGCATCCAGAATCTCCCCGTATTCTCTCCTGCTCACATGCTCCCCGCCCAGCAGTCCGGCAAGACGGTCAAATAAATCCATTACCAGCCCGTAAACCTGTCCATACTCCTTTGCAAGCGCAAATTCCCCCATATTCTGAAACTTTTTCTCAAAATCAAGCATCTTCTCTTCTATGCCTGTCTCCATTAAAAGTGCAGTCACTGCGGCAGTCATGGTCTTTACCGTAGAATCGTCTCTTTTAAATTCCTCACGCAAATGCTTAAGGGGGCCCATTACCTCATCCTTAAACTGATTTAACTCCACAAGATTTAACTCTCCGGCTCCTTTATACCAGCCCTCAAACGCAGCATCCCATCTTTTAAACCCCCGGATTCCCATGGCTATCACGTAATTCTCCAGCCTGTCCGCCTGATCCATATGATCCTGAGAAACAATCAGTCCCGTTCTCAAATAACGAAACACCGATTCATAGGAAAAATCCTTCTGAACAATCTCTATGGCAGCCCGGATCAGCTCAACCATTGGATTTTTTAATATGCTCTTTTTATCATCCAGAAAATAAGGCACATGACTTAACTGAAACTGATGGATCATCTCGTTTGCGTAGTTTGATAAGTTCCCGGTTATTACCGCCATATCCCTGTATCGAAGCCCGTTCTTTCTTATGTTTTCTTCCATGGAACGTATGACAAATGCGATCTCTTCCGACGGATTTTGCGTCTGATACAGATGAATGGAATCCGGCTGTCCTTTTAAGGATCTTCCTGTATAGCGGTAGAGATTCTGTTCCAGAAAATCCAGAGAACAGGGAGCGCTCTTTCCTTCCTTAAGAAAACGGACTGCCGGATGATCCGTGAGAAGAATGTCCTTTTCCCGGCTTATACCCGTTTCCTTTGCCAGATCGTTCAGCTTTTTAATCATCTGGCGGCTCATGTAAAACAGCTCCTGGACCCCGGTTTTTCTGCTCATATTCTCTGCCGGATCCATGGTTACTGTAATCACGACCTTCCTGCTGTATCGGAAAAACAGTTCTAAAATCCGATACTGGACAGGGGTAAAACCCGTATATCCATCTAACGTGATGACGCTGTTTTTAATCAGCTCAGACCTTGGAAGGACGTTACAGAGCACATCTAAAATCTCCTCCGAAGTAATAAACTTACCTTCAATATACTCCTTAAACCCCTGATAAACGACAGTAATATCCGACAGTTTCTGAGCCAGCACAGGACTTACATTCTCCGGAATCTTTTCCCCAAGCATATCAGGAGTAATACCATACTGGTACAGCTCTGAAAGCATGGACTTAAGCTGGGAAATAAACCCTGCCTTTGATAAATGCTCTTTATAAAAAACCAGACTTTTTTTCTTATCTGCGGCTACCTTTCTAAGTACCATGGATTTTCCCATATCGTCAAGAACCTGGGGATTGGTAACTGCCAGTTCCTCAAAGATCCGGTAGGCGAGACGTTTAAAGCTGACAATATCAATATTCATCACTCCGAAGCTTGGGTGCAGGGAAACAATCTCCTTCTGGGTCTGCATGGTAAACTGCTCCGGCACAATGACAAAATACTGGGTATCCGGTTCTTCCACCGACTGCCGGATCAATTCCGTATAAAGGCAGCGGGTCTTGCCGGAACCGGATCCGCCCAGAATAAATTGAAGGGACATACTTTTTCTTCCTTTCCCAAAACACATGTTTGTCTATTATCTTAGCACAGATTTCCTGTTACAACAATGAAATCTTAGGAATGAAATCCCCTGATCCGTTCATACATTGTAACAAAACTATACGGAGGGCTTCTGTCTTATGAGCTCAAAAACAAAAATTGTTGTTTTACGAATGAAAGAGATCATCTATACTGCGATCTTCGTTGGCCTTGGAATCCTCCTCATTACCCTGTTTCTAGTCATGTTCCGCCCGAAAAAGGATACTGTTCCCACTTCCGGCGATCCTGTGCTCTATGTACCGGGTGTATATTCCTCTGCCATTACGCTGAATAGCCAGGATATCAATGTTGAGGTCACAGTTGATTCTAAGAAAATCACTTCCGTTACACTGGTTCCTTTAAGCGAGGCGGTTACCACGATGTATCCCCTTATGCAGCCCGCCATGGATAATTTATCTCCGCAGATTTTAAAGAACCAGTCAACCAAAAACATTTCCTACACGTCTGAATCCCGCTACACCTCAGGAGTCCTGTTAAAAGCAGTGGATCAGGCAATTACAAAAGCCCAGAAAACCGACTGAGACAGGGATTGTGTTTTTTATTTCCAGACGGTATAATGAAAAATGATTACATAATTACTTAAACGAGGAAATTTTATGAAAGAGAATACGAGAAACAAAGACGAAGGGACGTCGAATCAGATTACAGAGGGAGTGATATGGAAGCAGCTTCTTCTGTTTTTCTTTCCAATTTTATTTGGGACATTTTTTCAGCAGCTCTATAATACAGCCGATGCTGTCATTGTAGGCAGATTCGTAGGAAAGGAAGCACTGGCTGCCGTAGGAGGCCCTACAGGAACCATAATCAATCTATTTATTGGGTTCTTTATCGGACTCTCCTCCGGCGCAGGCGTCAGTATATCCCAGTTTTTCGGGGCTGGGCAGAAAAAGCAGCTGAGCCAGGCGGTCCATACAGCCATGGCATTTTCTGCTGTCTGCGGCTTTTTTATTATGATCGCGGGAATCGCCCTCGCTCCCTTCGCCTTAGAAGCCATGGGTACTCCGGCCGACATCCTTCCCTATGGTGTTTTATATATGCGGATTTATTTTTTAGGGGTTATACCGAATCTGATTTACAATATGGGAGCAGGGATTTTAAGGGCAATCGGAGATTCCAGACGTCCCCTTTACTTTCTGATTGCCAGCTGCTTTACCAATATCATTTTAGATATCATCTTTGTGGTTTTCTGGAATATGGGGGTCATGGGGGCGGCCGTTGCAACCATTATATCCCAGCTTCTCAGCGCTGTACTGGTTCTGATTGTTTTAATGCGTACCAGACAGCCTTACCGGCTGATGCTTTCTTCTTTAACAATCCATAAGGACATGCTGATACGGATTATCCGGATCGGATTTCCTGCAGGGCTTCAATCTGTTATGTACACTTCATCAAATATTATCATTCAGGCAAGTGTAAATACACTTGGAACCGATACAGTGGCCGCCTGGACCGCATATGGCAAGATCGACACACTGTTCTGGATGATGATCAGCGCCTTCGGAATCTCCATAACCACATTTGTGGGACAGAATTACGGTGCAAAGAAATCAGACCGGGTTTATAAGGGCATCCGGGTCTGCCTTTTCATGAGCTTTGTTTCAGCAATTGTATTAAGCTTCCTGCTTTACACATTCGGAAGTCTGGTATTCCTTCTGTTTACCACGGACGAAGCAGTCATTGCCAAAGGCACACAGATTCTCCGGTATCTGGTTCCTACCTTTTTCACCTATGTTCTCGTGGAGATTTATTCCGGATCCCTTCGTGGAACCGGTGACTGCTGGATCCCTATGATCTTAACCAGCCTTGGAGTCTGTGTACTCAGAATTGTGTGGATTTGTATTGCAGTGCCGATTCATCCGGTTATTGAAACCGTAGTGCTCTGCTATCCTCTGACCTGGACAACCACCTCCATATTGTTCCTCATATACTTTCACTGCTTCAGCAGGCTGAAGAGAAAAAGACCGTTCTGCTGTAAACCATAATATCTTCAACTGAAAAATAGACGTATCTCCCTGACAGCCATGCGCATGCTCTTTGCACCTACTGGAATTTACGTCTATTTTCAGAAAAGAAAATTCTATTTCTTTGAATACCCTATAAATTTTCTCTGCAAAATTCTTCTAATTTTATCGCAGCCATATCTTCATCCGTTCCTTCGATAATAAAAGTCACTTTTTCCCTGCATCTTACCCCAAGTGCCATTAATGCCATGAGCCTCTTACCATCAGCCTTCTGACCATTTCTTTCTATCGTAATCGAACTTTTATAAACAGAGACTTCCTTAACAAGCAAACCCGCCGGCCTTGCATGAATTCCTGCTGGTTCTGTTATTATATATTCAAATTTTTTCATCTCTATTTCCTTTCTAGCTGAAACAACCAACTACTGATTCTATAAAATCAATATAACCAGCACTTTCTAAAACTTTTACTGCATTTGATTTATCAATCAGCAATACAATTAAATTATCATATACATCATGAAAGATTGCTCTTTCTTCTCTGCTGATTGCAAACATCATCACGATACTGACAGAATTTTCATTCCAGCTAATCGGTTTTTTTTCATTCAACAATACAAACATACCAGTTTTATTGGCATTCATGTGCATAGAATGTGGAACAGCAATATGCTCAAATGCTGTGGAAGACTGCTTTTCCCGCTCAAAAATCTCTTCTGCAAAATTTGCATTTACATAGCCCTCTTTTTGCATGATATCAACCATAAATGAAATTGCTTCTTCTTTTCCCTCAAATTCTTTGTTCTTATAGAAAAACAGGGGATTTGAGATTTGCATCAAATGCTGTTTTAATCTGGCTTTCTTTTTTCTTAAAATGATTTTTTCAATGATACAACTAATATCTTTGTAATCTTTTTCATTTAGAAAGGGAGTAACAATTACCGTTTCCATCCGCACAAGTTCCGTTATTGGAATGGTAGAAATAATTAAATCTGTTTTATCCAGCTTCTTTATCTCATGTAATGATGTAATGACTGTCTTTATTTCCAATTGTTCCTGATAATGATTTTTTATCTCTTCCATCATTTTATTGGAGAAGTCATAATATTGCGGAAACAGGATGACACAGCTGATTACCTTTCTTTTAGATTTCTGAGTTTCCAAATTACCGCCGATGTGTAATGCTATATACCCTATCTCATCCTCTGACAGTTCAAAATTTGTTAATTCATGAATTTTATTGGAAACTTCTACGGCACATTCAAAAATCAATGGACATGTGTTCTTAATATGATTCACTAAAGGATTTTTTATTCGATACCCATTTCGTAATCTGACTAACATATTTTTAATATGCAATGTGAATTTAATTATAAAATCCACATTGTCTATATCAACAAAATAGGTGTTTTTCAGTATATCGCTTAACTGATTTACAATATTTACACATTCGCTTCCTACCATATGTTCCAGATTTTCTTTATTAATTGCATTAAAATCCATTTTCATCAAATGGCTTAATAATATGATAGTTAATTCTTCAAATTCTGTTACGCTGTATGTGACACCAAAATGATTTTCAATTTCCGTAGCAATATTTCTTGCAAGCTCCTGTTCACGAATACCGATTCGTTTATCATCCTTTTTTTCTTTTTCAAAAGTTTTTTCTTTTTTCATACGGTCTATACCGATAACGATATCCAGTATTAAATTAATCAGAGCATATTCATTAATGAAATAATGGTATTCCTCACATTTTGTTTCAATAATTTTCTGCAGTAATTCCAAATCATACAACGGATATATATTTTTTATGACATCAATACTCATAACATGATCCGTGAATTCTTCATACAGAATATTGCTTAGTGCTTTTCTTTTATCCAGCTCATTTCCTTCTACAGCCACAAACGAGTTTGTGGCTGTTAAATATAGATCATATTCCATAAATTTCTTACGTACTTTGTACATATCCTTTTTTATGGTTTCAAAACTAACATAAATTTCATCTGCGATACTATATAGATCCGTCTTACTCCCCTGGTCCGTATCATTGGATAAAATGCGGATTATGATAAAATTAATTCGTTCGTGGGCATTCTGTGGAATATTTCTCCCCTTACTTTGAATAAAAGCTTTTCCTCTTTTCGAATCGATCTGGTATCCTTTTCTGGAAGAATGAATCAAATCCTTCTCAAAGCTGTTAATTTCTGAAATGTAATTTTTTATACTTCGTTCAGAGACTCCCATTACATTGGCCAAATAGCCGGCATTGATCCATTCTTCATTTGACAGCATAATTTTAATAAGCCTCTTGCAATTGTCCTTCATTCTTATTACCTTTCTTCCACTAATTTCGCTTTACATTCAATATTCCAATAGCCGCCAGAACACAGGCAATACCGAAAACAGCAGATACCGTTATTTTTTCTGAAAACACGAAAACGCCTATCATGGTTGCAACAACCGGTTCCACTGATGCGACGACGGATGCTCTGCTTGCCTCCATATCGATCAAAGCCTTTGTATATAAAATATATGGTAATACACTGCAAATCAAGGCAGATCCCATAATCGCCCCTATTGCGATTGGTGTCTTTACACAGATTTCCACAATCCCAGGTACATTTCCAATAAAGATACCTCCCACACTTGCAATTAAAAAAGTATAACTTATTATCGTTAAAGAATGATACTTTTTCAATAGAATTCTTGCAAAGATGCTATAGAAAGCATAACCGATTGCAGCACATACTCCAAACCCAAGTCCTTTCTTCGTAATTTGACCCATATCACTTGAAAAAATTCCGGAAACAAGCGCACAGCCTGCCACCGATAAGAGAATTGCAGCCAGCTTGTATTTTGTTATCTTCTCTCTAAATATAGGAATCGACAATAACATTACAAAAACTGGCGAAGTATATAAAAGCACTGCTGCAATCGATAGGGAAGTCTGTTGAACCGTTATACTATAGCAAATATTAAAAAATAACATGCTTAAGATTCCTGTTCCTAAAAACCATTTGATATCTTTTCGTTCCATTTTTAACTTATTTCTATCAGTTATTAACAGGAATCCAACTAAAAAAATATCTGCCATAAATAATCTTGCAACGACCATCTGTATGGATGAAAAATGAAACTGTGAAAGAATTCTGATGGATACCCCAGTTGTTCCCCACATACTTGCTGCCAGAATCACATAAACTAATGATAACTTTTTCTCTTTCATTTTGTCATATTCCTTTGTAATGTTTTATTTAGCAGCAGGCTGTTGTGGATTATAGTATCTCACCGTTAGATTCTATTACTTTTTTATACCACTGAAAACTATCTTTTTTTATTCTCTTACCAGAGCCTTTTCCGTAATCATCCAGATCAACATAGATGAACCCATAGCGTTTACTCATTTCCGAAGAAGAACAGCTAACAATATCAAGCGGCCCCCATGCGTAATATCCCCTTAAGTCTACACCATCTTTAATTGCTTCCTTCATCTGCTCAATATGGGTTTTGTAATATTCCGTTCTATAGGAATCATGTATTTGTCCATCTTCTCCCAGCTCGTCATATAATCCTATGCCATTTTCTGTGATGTAAATTGGTTTTTGATAGCGATCATAGAATTCATTTAACAGGGTTCTAAGACCTGTGGGATCAATTGACCAGCCCCAGGGATTCGCCGGCAATTCCGGATTTCGGTATACGCTATTACCATTTTCAAAGCTCTCTTTGCTGCAAAGTCTAGTATAATAATAGGAGAAAGAAAAGAAGTCGCAGGTATTCTTTAATACTTCTTCTTCATCCGGTGTCAGCTCAATATGCAGATTCAGATCTGCGAAATATCGGATTGCATATCCTGGGATATGACCTCTTAACAATACATCACCATAAAAATATTCCATTTGATTATGCCGCATGGTTGCTAATACGTCTTCCGGTTTACATGTCGCAGCATATGCAGGCCCGCCGCATAGCATCATACCAATCTGTACATCAGGATATTTTTCATGAGAATATTTTGTGATTTGAGCGCAGGAAACCATCTCATTTATAACTGCCTGATATTTCGCTTCTGTAACATGGTCAACTGCATCTTCCGGAACTCCAAGGTGGTTGAAGCTTTCGTGAAGAATTAAATTGATTTGGTTAACGATGATCCAGTATTTTACTTTTTCCTGATATCGATCCAGGATTACTTTCCCATATCTTGTAAAGAAATCAATCACTTCTTTCGAATACCAGCCTTTGTAATGCTGGGTTAAATACAATGGCATTTCGTAATGAGACATTGTTACCATAGGAACCATACCGTTTTTGATCACTTCATCAAATAAGTTATCGTAAAATTTAAGTCCTGCTTCATTTGGTTCTGTTTCGTCACCATTTGGAAAAATTCTCGCCCAGTTAATGGACGTACGATATGTCTTCATCCCAAGACCGTCTTTTCCTAATAACTTCAAATCATCTTTATAGGTATGGTAAAAATCAATCCCTCTGCGTTTTGGAAAAATTCTTGTTTTACTTTCCAGAGCTTCCTTTATAAAGGCGGATGTTACTTCTTCGTTGTATTTTTTTTCGATATCGATATCATTTCTAAATTCATTGATGTCTGCAACACATAATCCTTTTCCGCCTTCCAGATAGGCGCCTTCCATTTGATTTGCTGCAAATGCGCCGCCCCACAGAAAATCTTTTGGAAATACATTTGCTACCTCTTTCATTTGAAATTTCCTTTCTTACTCTTTTATTTAAAATTCATTTATTTTCAAGTGCTTCTAACCGTTTATTGACAGCCTCCATAACTTTAATCAATTGCTTTGCTATATTAATTTCGCTATAGATGGTCATGAGTGTATCCTGCGCATGAGCAAACAATAAGGTATATTCCGTCTTGTCTCCTCTTGTCTCGCCTTGTATTGCATCAGTCTGTACCTTATGCGCTTCTGTAATAAACTTACTTGCCTCTTTCATGAGCTCTTTTGCTTTTTCCACATCGAATTCTGCCAAGGCATCTAAGGCTTTTTTATTGCAGACTCTTGCATCTCCGGCATTCATAATAATTTTCATAGCATTTTCTAAAATCTGTTCATTCATGTTTTTATCTGTCTCCATTCATTATTCTACGCTATTCGCTTCTGCTTCTGTCTCCTGCTTATCATATGCCCGAAAGAATGGATACCAAATTACAGATGCTGCAGCAACTGAAATAATGAGGAATATAATTGCCTTTAATGAACCTGTTGAAATCCATGTAGAGATTGGATATGGGCAATACCATAATTCGAATTGAATTCTTGGCATAGGTGCAAATGCAAGAACTTTTACGAAAAACCATGTTAACAGCGGAATAATAAGACCTATGATCCACATTGGCAGCATTAAAAGCGGATTCCATGCAATACAACCGAATACGACCGGCTCATTGATATTGAAAATACCGGGTAACAGACAAGCCTTTCCTAATGCGCTTAACCTTTTTGATTTTGCACGAATTAACATAATTACAAGGGGTAATGTACAAGCCACACCGCCTACCCACATATAGGTACAATAAACCAATCCTTCTGTATAGATATTCATCGATGCAACCGTTGCTGTTCCTGCTGCTACCATTGCCAAGTTGGCTGTAATACCGGCAAGCCTGACGGGTTGTCCTACTGGTGTCAATACCCATGTTGAAATACCCATTGAGTAGATAAAGCAGCTTATGAAACTCATGAAAGTAAAGCCATACCAGGTATTTAAGAAACCTTGCAAAGGCATGAATATGTTTACAATGATCTGATACAGGTTAACATTTTTAATTAACACTACGATCCATCCAAAGCAGACTATAATTGCAATTGGTAACATCTGATCAAACCATGTTCTTACAAAATCCGGAATAGCAGAATCCTGCTTAAAGAAACTGAATTTAGCGAATAATGCAAAAACAAGTGATGTAATTACGCCAGTAATCATTGCCACGAACATACCGCCCGCACCAAGTGCCGATGATCCAAAACCTACTGTTCCTTCTGCTTCAACTACCGGAGTCACACAGATTAAGAAGAAAATCAAACCTGTTAAACCAGCTATCAGCCTTTGTTTGCGCAGTTTCTTTTTCTCACAATAATTGAATGGTACTAAGAAAGCTACAAAGAGTGACAATTTACTCATAGTCCATCCGAACGGAGTCCAGAAACTGGGTAACCCCGGAATATAGTCATTCAAAATTGCTAAACAGCAGAATACAGAACCAAGCAGGATAAATGGCAATGTCTGCATAATGGAATCTTTTAAAATAACAACCCAGCTGTTATGACTTATTTTGTTCATTTTAGGTGCAAAGCTGCTCTCCAGCCAATTAATTAACTTATCCATCATTCATTCCTCCGCTCATTTTATTCGTATAGTGATAAAATGTGTTCTATTGCTTTTGTACCGTCTAATCTGGAATAATATTCCGGTTTCATCAGTGCGATTTTGACTGGATATTCATGCGTATATTCCTCCAGATCATCCATAACATACTCAAGATGTGGTCCTACCATAATTAAATCAACATCTTCAATGTAGTTATCAATTTCCGAATCACTTCTTGCCTGTACTTCCATTTCTATTCCCTTTTCTTTTGCAGCCTTTCTGATATTAGCTGCCATGAATCCACTGGAAGCTCCTGAACCACATACTAAAAGAACTCTTAATCTTTTCATTTCTTAGTTCCTCCTTTCTACTAGCTAAGTCGATTATAGCTGACTTTCCAGCCGATTTCGAATAAATATTTGCACCTTAACTGTGCAAATATTTACTTGTCCGTGCGGAAGGAGCAGCTACGCCATTTGACGTTTTGCGTATACGCCAGTCCCGTTTTCACTGCTTAAAGGCGGGAAACCGGGACGCATATAATTAGCGAGACTTTTATTGCATATAACGTGCAATAAAAGTCTCGCTTTCTGTTTAAAGGAACTGCTGCTAAATTATCATGCGGTAGATTTACTCCATGGGAGCACGGTAAAACTTCCCGTAAAACTGCTGGGTCTTAAACATATTCACAATCACATGGCCATCCACTTCATGAAACAGTGCGATGATATCTGTTACTTCATAGGAGGACACTACTGTATGGAGAAGATACATCTTCTTCCTGCTGTAGCCTCCCACTGCATCCACACAGGAAATGCCGTGGCGGAAATCCTTCACATATTTTGCAGCAAGTTCCGGTCCTTTTGATGTTGTAACCTGAAGTGTGACACGTTCATACCGGTGATGGAAGGTAGATATGACCTTCGTCGACACAAATTGAAACAGTATGGAATATCCGGCATAATCCCAGCCGAATATTGCCCCGAAAATACAGAGCAGGATCACATTTCCCACAAACACATAGGTCCAGATGGAATTGCCGGTTTTATTGGAAACATAAAGAGCGATAAAATCTGTACCGCCGGTGGAGGCGTTTCCCCGAAGGGCCAGTACGATAGCAAACCCGTAAAGCACACCGCCGTAGATCACATTTAATATGCTGTCTTCAAATATGGGAGTAAAGTGAAATACTCTTAAAAATGTACTTGCTAAAAGTACCTGCAACAGAGAAAAAAAAGTAAACCGTTTGCTGATGCTCCTGCTGCACGCCCATGCAACCGGAAGGTTTAATACCACCATGCCAAGAGAGGTTGATATATTAAATCCAAATAAAGATGTAACACGGTCTATTAAAATAGCAATTCCCGTAAAACCTCCTGATAATAACCCTGCCGGCCTGATAAAGGCCTGAATTACATAAGTCTGTAATAACGCTGAAACGAAAACTGCCACTGCAGTCATTACATTCCGGACCCGCTTATCTCTCCTCAGTTCTTTCCACATAGAATCCCTCCTTATCACATCACATATTATATGTAAGATCCGCTTCCCTATCAACGCTTTTATAAAAAAATTAGAGGACTGCCCTTCCCCCACAGAAGGCAATCCTCCGTCACGATCTGAAACCGTCACACTATGTAGTTTTGCGTTTTGACATCCCCACGTCAAAACACCGCACGCAAGGCACCCCTTGTGCTTCTCACATGGACGATAATACCATCTTTTGGCTCATAAGTCAAGATTTTTAGTGTATTTTGCCAAAAAGCAACAGGATTCGACCACATATCCCTGCATATTTTCCAATAAAAATGGTTGAAAAAGTCCTTTTTCACCATGCAGAATTAATAAAACATATTTTTTACAAAAATGCGCATACTTTCTATTACCAATGCAAGGAGACCATTACCATGGAATTTACAACGAATCTTTCTGATACTATGAATCACTTAAATAGGAAACTGGATGTAGTCGGGAACTTTGATCTGGTTTACCGCACGTTCTATGTTGCCGGCAAAGAAGCATGCCTTTACTACATCGAGGGCTTTACAAGAGGGGACGTATGGCAGAAATTGATGGAGGATTTTGCCTCCATCACGCCTGAAACCATGCCCTCCGACGCCCATGAATTCTCCAAGAAGAATCTGCCTTACAGCCAGGTAGGGCTGGTAAAAGATGACGAAGCGATGATCAAACAGCTTCTTGCAGGAATCTCCTGCCTGTTTATTGACGGGTATGATAAATGCTTTACCCTTGACTGCAGAAGCTATCCGGCCAGAAGTGTATCGGAGCCGGAAAAAGACAAGGTCCTTCGCGGGTCCAGAGACGGATTTGTTGAAACACTTACCTTTAATACCGCTTTGATCCGAAGGAGAATCCGGGATCCCAAGCTTACAATTGAAATTACGAATACAGGGGAAAGTTCCCACACGGACATCGCCATCTGCTATTTTAAGGGACGGGTGGATGAAAAACTCCTTGCCATGATAAAAGAGCGGATTAAGAGGCTGAAAGTGGATGCCCTTACCATGAACCAGGAAAGCCTGGCAGAATGTATTTATCCTTATAAATGGTACAACCCCTTTCCGAAATTCAAGTATTCTGAACGTCCGGACACTGCAGCGGCTTCCCTGCTGGAGGGTAATATCATTATTATGGTAGATAACTCCCCTTCCGCCATGATTCTCCCCTCGTCTGTCTTTGATATTATAGAGGAGGCCGATGATTATTATTTCCCTCCCATTACCGGAACCTATCTGCGGCTGTCACGGCTCATTATATCCATTTTAACCTTGTATCTAACACCCCTTTGGCTGCTGCTTATGCAGAATCCGGAAATGATTCCCAGCTGGCTGCGCTTTATCCGTCTATCGGAAGAACCCCAGGTTCCTCTTCTGTTCCAGCTTCTGATTCTGGAATTTGCCATTGACGGACTGCGGCTGGCTGCTGTCAATACCCCCAGCATGCTGACCACCCCTTTAAGTGTGATTGCCGGTATTGTAATGGGGGAATATTCCGTGAAATCCGGGTGGTTTAACAGTGAAACCATGTTATATATGGCCTTTGTAACTGTGGCAAATTATTCCCAGTCAAGTTTTGAACTGGGCTATGCATTTAAATTCATCCGTATGATTCTCTTAGTTTTAACCGCTCTTTTAAATGTATGGGGCTTCATAATCGGCTTTATTTTGTCCCTATGTGCCGTTGCATTTAATAAAACCATTGCAGGTAAGAGCTATATCTATCCTCTGATTCCGCTTCATCTCTCAGAACTCAAAAAAAGGTTATTTCGGGGGCGCCTTCCTCACAAAACCAAATAAGTATTTAAAAAGCAGGCGGTGAATGACTTCCGCCTGCTTTTCATTATTCGTCGATGCTGTAGTTAGGTGCTTCTTTCGTAATATGAATGTCATGAGGATGGCTTTCTTTTAAAGAAGCAGCTGAAATCTTAACAAATCTGCCTGTCTCCTGAAGAGTCTTAATATCCTTTGCTCCGCAGTATCCCATACCGGAACGGAGACCGCCAAGCATCTGGAATACTGTGTCTTCCACCATACCTTTATATGCCACACGGCCTTCCACGCCTTCCGGAACCAGCTTTTTCGCATCAGTCTGGAAATAGCGGTCCTTACTGCCGTTTTCCATGGCAGCGATGGAGCCCATGCCGCGGTATACCTTATATTTTCTTCCCTGATACAGTTCAAAGGTTCCAGGGCTTTCATCACAGCCTGCAAACATACTTCCCATCATACATACGCTTCCGCCTGCTGCAATCGCCTTTGTTAAGTCTCCTGAATATTTGATTCCTCCGTCTGCAATGATGGGAACACCATGTTCCTTTGCTGCGGAATAGCAGTCCATAACTGCTGAAATCTGGGGCACACCGATTCCTGCAACCACACGGGTTGTACAGATGGAACCAGGTCCGATTCCTACCTTCACTGCATCAACCCCCGCTTCAATAAGTGCCTTAGTCGCATCACCGGTAGCTACGTTACCGGCAATTACAGAGAGATTCGGGTATGTCTCCTTAATCATTCTGACACAATGGATTACATTCTCAGAATGTCCGTGAGCAGAATCAAGAACTACCACATCTACCTTCGCTTCCACAAGAGCTTTCACACGGTCAAGAACATTGGCAGTGATTCCTACAGCAGCACCGCACAGAAGTCTTCCCTGGCCGTCCTTTGCTGATAAGGGATATTTGATCTGCTTTTCAATATCCTTAATGGTAATAAGACCTTTTAAGTTAAATTCATCGTCTACAATCGGAAGCTTTTCCACTCTCGCTTTGGCAAGAATCTTCTTTGCCTCCATAAGAGTGATCCCTTCCCTCGCTGTCACAAGATTCTTAGAAGTCATGCACTCTTTGATTTTTCTGCTGAAGTCCTCTTCGAATTTTAAATCGCGGTTGGTGATAATGCCGACTAATTTTTTTCCCTCTGTAATCGGTACGCCGGAAATACGAAACTTACCCATGAGTTCGTCCGCATCTTTTAATGTATGTTCCGGGGAAAGATAGAATGGATCCGTTATGACGCCGTTTTCTGACCTCTTAACCTTATCAACCTCTTCTGCCTGCTCTTCAATCGACATGTTCTTGTGAATAATGCCGATGCCACCCTGTCTTGCCATGGCAATAGCCATGCGGTGTTCGGTTACGGTGTCCATTCCTGCACTCATAAGTGGAATGTTCAGCTTGATGGTTTTTGTAAGGTTGGTCGATAAATCAACCTGATTCGGTATTACGTCTGAATAGGCCGGAACTAACAGCACATCATCAAATGTAATGCCTTCGCCAATAATTGTACCCATTATTTTCCTCTCCTTCGCTTAATTTTATACTTTTTAAAATAAACATTTTAGCTTATTAGTTAAATAGTTTAGCAAATTTTGCAGTGGTTGTCAACGGACATTTTCCTGTTTTTTTCCGCCCTCTGTGGACAGTTAAATGAACATTTCTAATAAAAAAAGAATCAGGCGGTCTGAAGAAAACCGTCTGATTCCTGTTATTATAATTGAGTAACTACCTTGCGCGGTGCTGTCATCTTCATACAGCGAAGCAGCTTGTCATTTGGTTCAAAAATAATTTTCGTCCGTTCTGAACCTGACTGGCTGATCAGTGTATAAGTCTTAGCATCAGGTATTTTGGAAGAAAAATCCAGTACTTTCATGGTGCCTGTTTCATGATCTCTGGCTTCTGTAGAACCGGTAGGCGCTACAATCTGAATTTCCTCCATCGATCCTTCCCAGGCTTTCTTACGCTTGCTTTTGCCGTAAATTCTGTCTATGGACAATGTATTGGTCACAAACAGATACTCATATTCCACGTCACTGTTACGGAATACTACGTAGGTTGCAGCTCCGGCAGCGAACAAAATGATCACTCCAAAGATACCGAAAACCGGAGAGATGGACAGGAAAAATGCGATCACGCATAGAATTTCCATCACAATTTTCAGTAACATGGTATAGGCCGGAGACTTCCTCTTTACAAGCCATTCTGCATACATTTCATTCATAATAATACTGGATCCTTTCTCATACCTGCAAGGCGTCTCTTCTGTACAAATCTTACATCATATCCATTCCGCCCGGAGCCGGAACTGCAGGTGCTTTTTCCTTAATATTAGCAACAACAGACTCTGTTGTCAATAAGGTAGATGCAACACTGGTAGCATTCTGAAGTGCACTTCTTGTTACCTTGGTAGGATCAAGAATACCTGCATCAACCATGTCTACGTAAGCTTCTTTGTATGCATCAAAGCCAGTGCCTACTTTTGCTTCTTTTACTTTATTGATAATGACGCTTCCTTCCAGTCCTGCGTTGGCAGCAATGTGGAACAATGGAGCTTCAAGAGCCTTTAAGATGATCTTTCCGCCTGTCTTCTCATCGCCTTCCAGTTCACTCACAAGACCTTCAATCTCAGTGATTGCGTGGATATAAGCAGAGCCGCCGCCTGCAATTACGCCTTCCTCTACTGCTGCTCTTGCTGCAGATAAGGCATCTTCCATACGAAGCTTTGCTTCCTTCATCTCAGTTTCGGTTGCAGCACCAACACGGATTACTGCTACGCCGCCGGATAATTTAGCAAGTCTTTCCTGTAATTTTTCTTTATCAAAATCAGAAGTTGTTTCTTCGATCTGGCTCTTAATCTGACCAATTCTTGCATCAATGGCAGATTTATCACCGTATCCATCAACAACAACAGTAACTTCTTTCTGGATCTTGACTGATTTTGCACGGCCTAACTGATCAAGAGTTGCGCTCTTTAATTCGTAGCCCAGTTCTTCAGAGATTACTGTACCGCCTGTTAAAACTGCGATATCCTGTAACATCTCTTTTCTTCTGTCGCCGTAGCCAGGAGCTTTCACACCGACTACATTAAAGGTTCCTCTTAATTTGTTAACGATCAGGGTTGTTAATGCTTCGCCTTCAATATCTTCAGCAATGATAAGAAGTCTTGCGCCGGACTGAACTACCTGCTCTAATAATGGAAGGATCTCCTGAATGCTGGAAATCTTCTTGTCAGTAATAAGAATATATGGATCGTCAAGATTCGCTTCCATCTTCTCCATATCGGTGCACATGTAAGCGGAAATGTAGCCTCTGTCAAACTGCATACCTTCTACAAGGTCCAGCTCTGTCTTCATGGTCTTGGACTCTTCAATGGTGATGACACCGTTGTTGGAAACCTTCTCCATAGCGTCAGCTACCATCTCACCAACTTCATCATCTGCTGCAGAGATCGCTGCAACTCTTGCGATGGATGCTTTTCCTTTGATCGGCTCGCTCATCTTAGCGATTGCATCAATCGCTGCCTGGGTTGCTTTCCTCATACCCTTTCTTAAAACGATTGGGTTTGCACCAGCTGCTAAGTTCTTCATACCTTCATTGATCATAGCCTGAGCCAGTACGGTTGCAGTTGTGGTACCGTCACCGGCAACATCATTGGTCTTGGTAGCAACTTCCTTTACCAGCTGAGCGCCCATATTCTCAAAGGCATCTTCCAGTTCAATTTCTTTTGCAATGGTTACACCATCGTTGGTGATTAACGGTGCTCCAAATGATTTATCAAGTACAACGTTTCTTCCTTTCGGACCTAATGTAACACGAACGGTATCTGCTAACTGATTCACTCCTGATTCAAGTGCTTTTCTGGCTTCTACGCCATATTTAATCTGCTTTGCCATGATTCATTCCTCCAGTTTTAACTTTAATTTGTGATCTTATATAAGGAAATCACGCCTTTTTTATCAAATCTGCTGTTACCTGACGGTACTGCGTTTATTATTCAATTACTGCCAGAATATCACTCTGCTTTACAATTACATATTTCTCGTCGTCTTCTCCGGTTTCAATCTCTGTTCCTGAATATTTGGAGAAGATTACTTTATCGCCTGTTTTAACCTGCATGGAAACTTCCTTACCATCTACAAGACCGCCAGGTCCTACTGCGATGACTTCCGCCTGCTGCGGCTTTTCTTTTGCCTGACCCGGCAGAACAATACCGGACTTTGTTGTCTCCTCTGCAATCAATGGTTTTAACACAACTTTGTCAAATAATGGTACTAATTTCATTGCAATTCCTCCTCATAACCTTCTTATTATTTCTTTCTTATGTCCGATAGAAAGAAGTTATTTTTTATTCACATAATATGTTATATCACTCATTATTAGCACTGTCAATAGTTGAGTGCTAACTTTATATTTTTTTTACAATTTTACCATATTTAGACGGATTGAGCCGTTACTTACATAGTTTATAGAAATTTTCTTATTATATACCTTTATTTTTTTCCGGGTAAGTATTACAATAGGTAAGAGAATGAAAGGAGTGTTTAAAATGGCAAAAAGAGGTAATGGTTTTGGGAAATTCGTGGCACTTGCCACTATCGCCGGTGCTGTTGCCGCCGGCATCTCTTATTTTACAAAATACAAATCCTTCCATAAGGAGCTGGAAGAAAACTTCCATGATTTTGAAGATGACGGGAATGAAGACATTTCCAAAATTGACAGCACGATGAACCGCAACTATGTTTCTCTTCATGCTAACAAGGATGAGCTGAAGACAGCAGCCTCCGATATGGCAGATGCGGCAAAAGACGCAGCAACTGCGGCAAAAAACATGATGAAGGATGCGGCTACCATTGTCAGCGATACAGCAAAGGAAGCGGCTTCTGCAGTGGCTGATACAGCCAGGGATATGTTTGATTCTGCAATGGAAAAGGAAGATATCCAGGAGGAAGATTCTGATATGACGGAAGACGGAGGTCTGGACTATTCCGCTTCTGAATCAGGACAACCTGCTGCAGTTGAGACACAGGAAGACAATACAGATTCCAGGACAGAGGAATCTTCAGATGATACCACCACGATTGTGGAGGAAGAATTGCAATAAATTTACTGCTGTATGCAGGTAAAAGGAGTATTTTTTGAAGGAATGCCTCAGAATATACTCCTTTTTTAGCGTTTCTTTCATGCGCAGAAGGACTTAGCTGATAATCAAAAGGCACAAAGGTCCTATCTGCCAACATCTTAAAATGGTAAACGATAATAGGGAATTCTTTTGCATTCCTCAAAGCCTAATTTCCCTGCAAGCTTTCTGGAACCCATATTTCCCGAGTTGCAAGACCAGACAGGTTCCAAGCCATTCTCCAGACAATAATCGATCAATCGTGCGCAAACCCTTGCTGCAAAGCCTGAGCCGCGATACTCTGTGCCCGTCTCAATTCCAATTTCAAGTTTGCGATCAATTACACAGGATGCGAAGGCGGTAGAAGCTGGGATTCTATCTTTTAATAGCAGCGTAAACCCAATCCCATTCTTTTCGAAATCACAATAGCTGTCCCAAAAATATTTCGGCACTACGTTTCCAGCCAACTGATTGAAAATATCTTCTGTCATCGAAATAATTTCGGCATGTTCATTTGGAAGGCTTCTCCTGAAGGCAAGATACTTTTCTTTCCGGAAGGTAAAATTGATTCTCTGATATTCCAGGACTTTATCAGCTTCCGCTGCTGACGGATCGCTGTACGGCTCTTCCGCCCCTTTTTTAATTAAATTATCCCCTAAAAGAGTTTCCATTTTCGAATATAGCGCGGCAGGATATACCTGCAGCCATTCGGCTCTTTTTCTGCATTTGTCAGAATTAAGCAAATGTAGTTTCAGTTCTCCATAAAACTCTTCGTTACCGTTTTCTCCATAAAGTAAAGACATTCCATAGGGATGTTGAAGATAAAATGAAGCTGGCGAGGTGCTGTCATCAGCAAAAATTTTTCCGTCTACTTTTCTCTCCGATACTGACATAGCAAATAAAGTATTAATCTCCGCTTCCTGTAAAGTCAAAATCAGATTTTGAAACATTTCTTTTTTTAATTCAATCATTATGACTACCCCCTTATATTTTAGTGGATTTAGTATATAATGCAATTACTTATAGGTCAAATGTATAATATTAAATCTGTACTACTACAGACAGGACTTTGAAGAAGCATAATTGGCAAATATAAAAGCCACTGGTTTCACCAGCGGCCTATTGTAAATAAAAAAATGTAACTGATTCACCCAGGTTCAATACAGTATTCAAACCCGGCCTCCCTAATCATTTTTATAGTGTTGTCAATGCTCTCTCCGCCTGCGGTAAGATATCCGGAAGCAAATACAGAATCAACCGCATAAAACATCCATTTTTCTTTTCCTTTTAAATAAAGCTCCCTTCCTGCCGCACACCGGATATCTGAATCTGGATTTAAAAGTCTGGCGAGGCAAAGAACTTTTAAACAGTATTCAGAGGTGAGAACAGCTGTACTCTGATTCTCCAGTGCTGTACCTTTTATGGGGATCAGGAAATTAATCGGAACTGCCTTTGGATTTATGGTCTGAATCTCAAACAGCATGTCCACCACATCTTCCGGCTTCTCTCCCAGTCCCACGATTCCGCCGCAGCACAGTTCAAAGCCCATCTCTTTAAGCATCTGAATATTGGCAATCCGCTGCTCATAGGTATGGGTCGTGCAGATATTTGGATAATAATTTCTGCCTGTATTTAAGTTGTGGTTTATTCTGTCCACACCCGCTCCCTTTAAGACCGCCGCCTGCTCCCTCGTGAGAAATCCAATGGAACAGCAGACCGGAGTATCTGCTTCTTTCTTAAGTCTCTTAATCTCATCTGCAAATGCCAGAATCTCTTCATCAGAAAAACGGATTCCGCTTAACCCGATGCAGTGGCGTGCCAGCTTCTTTTCTTTTACCAGATAACCGTCTTTTATAAGCTTGTCACAGGTAATCAGCTCATATGTATCAATATCTGTTTTCGCCTGTCCGGACTGGGCGCAATAGGCGCAGTTCTGGGTACAGTTTCCACTGCGGGCATTGGTCAGCAGGTGAATATCCACAATATTTCCTTTATGCTTTTTTCTTAAGGAATATGCCGCTTCAAGGAGCTTCGGAAGTTCATCATCCGGCATCAGGAGTATGGACCTGGCATCCTCCTTTGTAAGATTCTCATATGGTTCTGTCATTTACTGCCTCCTCTTATCCCGCCTTACCACTGCAGGGCTCTTTGAATCACAGAATATAAACGGCGGACTAATACGACGGTAATGCATGTCTTTAATAAGTCCCCAGGAAGAAACGGAATCACGCAAAGCCCAAGTGCAGCTGAAAATGAGGTATGGGTGATATAGGAAAACCACAGGGTTCCAAACACATAGGTAACCAGCCAGCCTGCCAGAATCGATACCGCCAGAGCCTTTACCGTCCGTTTTCCAAAACGTTCCAGAATCCAGCCGGTCACGTAAGCAGACACAACATAGGCGATGATATAACCTCCCGTAGGTCCGGCAATCCTGGTCAGTCCGCCGTTAAAACCTGAGAAAACCGGAAGCCCTGCCGCTCCCATCAGGACAAAGGTAAGCTGGCTTAATGCTCCAAGTCTTGATCCCAGTAAACAGGCAGCGAGAAAGGTGGAAAGATGAGCGAAATTAACCGGAACCGGACCGATGGGTATGGTGACCTGAGACAGAATTGCAGTCAGAGAAGCAAACAAAGCACATAACGTAATTTCTTTTGTTTTTAAATTTTTCATGAAAAATCCCCCTGTGTAATGATGTCATTTTTCATCATTATACAAAGGGATTTTTGTATTGTCAACCATAATGTATAATCAAGTTAACAATTCATCATTCTATTATATAACCAATCTCTATTTTTCGTAAAGAAACTCTTCCGGAAGCGTCACTTTAAAATCCCGTGCCAGATCTCTGAAGTTCCCCGGTGTAATTGTCTGCAGTTTATCAGGGCGAATGGATAAGACTTTTACCAGAATCTCCGCCGATTTTTCAACTGTATGCATTAATCCGAAGGTTAAGTCAAAATCTTCACCGGAAGCAAACAGGCCATGATGGGCCCATACTGCCACGTCATATTTCTTCATCAGTTCGCTGGTTGCAACTGCAATATCACGTCCGCCTGGTACCATCCAGCCAACAACACCTATGCCTCCAGGGAAAACAACGGGACATTCCGTTGCCATTTCCCACAATTCTCTTGTAAACACACGATCCTCTAAAGGAAGCACAAAAGTCAGTGCAATAACGTTTGCCGGATGGGCATGGTAAATGACGCGGTGCAGTCCCTTGGTAGCATTCTTCTTCACTTCATGATTCATTAAGTGGGAAGGCAGCTCACTGGTAGGGCGGCCTCCGTTTACAAGACCCCAGCAGATTCTGTAATTTTCCCCAGATTCATCAATCTCTATGATACAGGTATTGGCAGCCGGATCAAGAATAACATTGCGGAAATATTTTCCGCTTCCTGTCACCATAAAATATTCTCCTGCCAGATCCCTAACCGTTGTTCCAATTGGCTGCCAGGGAGTATTTCTGTCTAATTCTTTCTTTACAGACTCCACCTCTTCTGTCTTAATCCGGTAGCTTAAGTTGCCTCCGTTTCTTTCATGCCAGTTCTGTTTAAAACCATCGTCACACATACGGATAAAGCCTTTTACAAATTCTGCATCTAAAATCTTCATGTTTGTTCTCCTCTATTTGCGGTTTGCCAGCACTTCTTTTTCATATGCGGTAATCTGGCTAAACCAGTCTTCTTTTGCAGGTACTCCGTTTAACTCACAGAAATAGTTCCATACATCGCCGATTGGGTAGAGCTTTAACTCTTCCTGAAGCATCATAAGCTCTGTAAAATTACGGGATTCCTGTAAAGTGGCCAGCTTCTCATTGGGAAGCAGAAGGGCATTTAAAAGTGCTTTCTGCATGTTTCTCATTCCTACTACCCAGGCACTTAAACGGTTGATGCTGGCATCAAAAAAGTCCAGAGCCAAAAGGACGCGGTCTGCTCCGCCCCGCACAATCTCTTTTGCAATCTCTTTTGTCTCATCGTCAAATAATACCACATGGTCACTGTCCCAGCGAACCGGTCTGGTTACATGAAGCGCCACCTTATCAAAGAACAGCAGCATGGAAGAGATCTTATCGGAAACCACTTCTGTCGGATGATAGTGTCCGCTGTCCAGCAGACAGAGAATATCGTTCTTTGATGCGTAGTTCATGTAAAATTCATGGGAGCCTACCGTGCAGCTTTCCATTCCGATGCCAAATACCTTGGATTCCACTGCAACATATACCTTAGACTTATCGTAATCCATGGAAAGGATCTGGTCAAGGGAATCCTTTAACCTTGCTCTTGGTGAGGTGCGGTCAGCTGGAATATCCTTAAATCCGTCCGGTATCCAGATATTCATGGTGCAGGGAGTATTTAACTCCTGGGAAAAATACTGGGAAATGCGGATGCAGGCCTTAACATGGCGGATCCAGAACGCTCTTATCTCAGGATCTTCACTTGATAAGGTGGCATGCTCTGCCTTTGGGTGAGAGAATAAGGTAGGGTTAAAATCAATGCCGATACCTCTTTCCTTTGCAAACTCCACCCATTTTGCAAAATGCTTTGGCTCCAGCTCATCGCGGTCA
Source organism: uncultured Clostridium sp. (assembly GCA_963523075.1). GTDB lineage: Bacteria > Bacillota > Clostridia > Lachnospirales > Lachnospiraceae > Lacrimispora. Next base: position 278,250 of record CAURBW010000001.1, on the reverse strand, counting down.
GCCCATTCTCCCTCTTCAAAGATTCCATAGCTTGCATGAAGATTAATTCTGTGTTTTCCCGGGATCAGGCTCAGCGCCTTGTCCATGTCTGCCATCAGTTCTTTTGGATTCCGTGCCCGTCCGGGATAATTTCCAGTCGTCTGGATTCCGCCTGATAATGCACCGGCTCCGTCAAATCCGGTTACGTCATCTCCCTGCCAGCAGTGCATGGAAATGGGGATCTGTTTCAGTGCAAGAAGTACCTGGTCTGTATCAACGCCTACTGCTTTATAGCTTTCCTTTGCCGCTTCATATCTTTCTTTGATTGTCATATTTTTTTCTTCCTTTCTCTTTTCTCAGTCTAAATGAAATACCGGCTTTAGCCCGTCTGAAACAGGGCTGTTGTCAGGATTGGTTTTCATAATGTCCGCCATATAGTCCCACCATTTCCGGTTAATCGGTGTATCTGCAGATTTGGCCCATTTCTCCTCATCTTCTATTTCAATATATCCATAAAGCACATTGGTTACTTCATCCAAAAATATGGAATAATTATGGCCTCCGCATTCATGGATCATCTCTTTCATCTCCGGCCAAAGCAGATTATGACGCTTTTCATATTCCTCAGCCATTCCTTCATTTAAATACATTTTAAATGATTTTCTGATCATATTTCCTTCTCCTTCACAAAACCTCTCATAACGGCTTATATTCTTTTACAGCAAATGACTGGTAAACTGATTCTCTTGCTGTTTTTAAATCTTTAAATTCCCCGCAAGCAATCATCTGCGCCAGCAGATTCCCGATTGCAGTGGCTTCTCCCGGTCCGGCGTAAACGGTCTTGCCAGTTTGTTTAGCAGTTAATTTATTTAAGTAGGCTGCGTTGGAACCGCCGCCGACTACATGAAGGTCTGAATATTTTTTACCGGTAATGAATTCCAGTTCTTCTGCCGTTTCTTTATAACACGCTGCAAGGCTGTTATAAATTACTGCCGCAATCTCTCCTGCGCTTTCCGGAACGGGCTGCTTTCCATTCCTGCAGAAATTTACAACCGCTTTTATCATGCTTTCCGGAGCCAGAAAACTGCTGTCGTTGCAGTCAACCAGAGAAGGTATCGTCTCTTTTGAAGCAAGTTCGCACAGCTCAGCAAAGGAAACGTTTTCTCCTCTTTCTGCCAGCTCTTTTTTCACCGACTGGATCATCCAAAGACCCATGATATTCTTTAAATACCGATAGCGGTAATCATATCCGCCTTCATTGGTAAAATTAGCATCCATGCTTTCTTTGGAACAATTCGCTGCCAGAAGTTCCGTTCCCATAAGAGACCATGTTCCCGAACTGATATAGAGAATATCGTCCTCTGCACATTCCTTATCCGGAACTTTAGGAACGGCCATGACAGCAGAACCGGTATCATGAGTGGCCGGCAGCACCACTGTACAGGAAAATCCAACCTCTTTTATAATTTCCTGCGTAAACTGTCCCACCTTTGTCCCAGGCATGGATACGGGACCAAACAGCTTTTCCGGATAGGAAAGCATGCGGATCAGTTCATAGTCCCAATTCTCTGTTACAGGGCTCACCAGCTGGGTTGTGGTAGCATTGGTATATTCCTGCTTTTTCTCTCCTGTCAGCAGAAAATTAAAGTAATCAGGAATCATAAGGAAAGATTCCGCTCTCTTAAGAAGCTCCGGCTCTTTCTCTTTAACAGCCATCAGCTGATAAATCGTGTTGAAAATCTGTTTCTGAATTCCAGTTCTCTTATATAAGTCATTCTGGGAAATGATTTCATATACCTTCTCGTCCATTCCCGATGTTCTGTCATCCCGGTATCCTGCTGCTCTTCCAAGAATTTTATTATTTTCATCAAGGAGAACAAAATCCACTGCCCAGGTGTCAATCCCCATACTGACAGGTATCTTACCCAACTTAACGCACTGTTTCAACCCTTCTTTTATTTCTGCAAATAAGGACTCCACATCCCAGGACAAGTGCCCGTCTTCCTGCTTCATGCCGTTTTCAAAACGGTAAATCTCTTCCAGAACTATTTTGCCGTCCTGCACAGTCCCAAGTATATGACGGCCGCTGGAGGCCCCAATGTCTACGGCAAGATAATATTTCTCCATCCACACCACACTCCTTTCTTTGTTCCTGCCCACGTCCTTTGGGCATAAAGGGATACCCGCAGGGTATTTCTTTGTTCCTGCCCACGTCCTTTGGGCATAAAGGGATACCCGCAGGGTATTTCTTTTCTCTCTCTATCATAACGGATATTCAAATAAAAAATAAGGACGCTGTTTAATTAAAACTGCGTCCTTATTTGCATTTTCCATCCGACTATTTATACAGATCCTTAATCAGTTTTGGAAGAAATAAGTAACTCTTTTAAATCCATAATAGACATTTCGTGCTCGTCCAGTATTGTGGATACTTCCTTAAACTGTTCCAGCTTTATTTTATCCTGAATTTCTTTTTCCTTTTCATCCATTGTAACGAGACATTCCTTATACTGCTTGATGGATTCCTGCACTTCCTTTAATTCTTCCTGAAGTTTTTCCAGTGCTGTCTTTCTGACTCCTCTTGGCATATTGGTCCTCTCCTTTACAGATTTAATTTAATTAACCATATATAACCAAGTATATGCTGATTTTATTTTCATTATTACAGAAATACAACTTTTTAATAAATTATCTTACTTTTCTTTTCTTCTTTTTAAAGCTCTGGTTAAAGTTTTAACTTTCTGCCAAAGAACGAATGTGATATTATCATCTCTTTCCATCCGGAAACGGCAATGATAAATTCTTATCCCTGTATTCTTTTGGAGACATGCCATGGTAATTCCGGAAAATCCGGTGAAAATAACTGGTATTGTCATAGCCTACCGCGACTGATATATCGGTTATGGATAGTCTGGTATTAAGCAGAAGAAACGATGCCTGATTCAACCGTTTAATCTGAATGAGTTCCTTAAAAGTACGGCCGGTAAGACGTTTTACTGCTCTGCTCAGCCAGTAAATATTGTAGTTTAACCGGGCTGCAAGTTCTGTCAGTTCTCCATCCTTATAATTCTCATCAATAAACTTTAAAACCTGAAAGGTCAGCTTCTGGTCAAAACTCTCTGTTGTATGGCTGATTTTATCCGTGTAGTGCATCAGCTGGAGAAATAAAAGACCCATTGTAACCTGATTGATGCTTCTTTTATTGGGCTGGTCATTGAGCAGAGTCCAGACCATATTTTCCACCAGATTCTGTACCGGCAGAACATCTGCCACCTGAAAATGCAAGTAACTTGCATAGCGTGGATCAAAACACAAACTGCCCACCAGAAAATCCCTCAGAAGGTTTTTCTCCTCCCCCATCATCTGAAAAGCGGTATCAAAAAATTCCGGAAGAATGATAAAGTTAACCGCAATATCTCCCTCTCCTGCTGGAAGTATTTCCTGTGATGCATGTTGATTTAAAAACAGCAGCTCCCCGGTCTTTAAAACCACTTCCTCCCCATCAATGCGGTGTGTCGTCTCTCCCTGACACATGTAGATCACTTCTATATAATTGTGCTTATGTCTTGGAAAATGAACAAATCTGGTATGAGGTCTGATGCGGATCATTTTGCCGTGCTCCAGCATCTTTTTGCTGTCAATCACCAGCTCCTGCCCCTCTGTATAACGCTTCCGGTCGATTTCCGTCCGGCCGTTTATGATTTCCCGTTCCTCATCGGTGATGACCGCCAGACGATTGATAATCTCCTGATTCACTGCCCCGCGCCTCCTCCTTCATTCTGGGAGAACAGGATTAAGTTCTTCCATCTATCCTCACCTATGGCACGTTCACTGAGTGCATAGGCATGGTCTTTCTCACCGTTAGCCAGGAGTTTATAGATGACTGCCCCTTTTTCATCTGTCTCTTTGATCCACTGGCCGTTAAGCACTATCACCCCGTCAGCAGTCTGAAACTGCCAGACAGCCGTCTCTCCCTGCCTGTTGGTGCTGGAATAAGCGATTTCTCCCTGCATGAGATCATTCTGAAACATTCCGTTTTTTGAGGTTTTGACTGTAATATCCTGTGTAACTCCATCGTAATAACGGTAACCGCATTCTCCGCTGCCGTTCATCTTTCCATTCTTCCAGTTCCCATAAGAATAATCATATCGTTTGCCTTCTTCCAGACTAAGGACTGAAATCGCCGCAGCAGTCCCCTCCGGAACTCCATTCTTAAAATCTCCATAAAAGACAACCGTAGGTTTTAAGAATACCAGTCCCGTACCGTCTGTTATTTCACGTTTTAACCTGCCCTCAGAATACATACTGGGAAACTCATTTAAGGAATTCTGATTTACCTCTACAAGCCTGGCAGCTCCTTCCAGGTCCCCTTCCTTTAACCTGCCGGTCAGTCCTTCTAAAAACTCCTGATCGGCCGCTGTCAGAGAAATCCCGGGATCCTGTATCTCTGTTACGGCCATTTTCTCAGCAGGTACATCCTGTGCCGGGATCTTACTTAGCTGTGTTTCCTTAATCTGTGACTCCTTACTGTTTCTTACCGTTCCTGCCACACTTAAAAGAAACATCAGAACTGACACCAGGGCAATGGTGATTCCTAACCTGATATTTTCTTCTCTTTTTGTTTTATTCAGATCATGATTCACTTAATCCCCCCTTACTGCCGTCAACCGACCAGGCTTCTTTTAAAAGAACGATTCCTTCCTGTATCTTTGCCTCAGTCAGATTTGCAAATCCAAGAATAACTGTAGGCGGATATTTGTTGTGTTCCCTGTGAATAAAGGAACCGGAAAGACCATATACTTTTACGTTCCGCTCCTCTGCCTTTGCAACCAGCTCCTCCTCCGTTCTTCCATTCCGGTCAGTAAGAAGCAGATGAAGACCTGCATGTTCCCCTCCAATAAAAAACTGATCTTCAAAGGACTTTAAACCGGCAGTCAGCACATCATGTTTGGATTTATAAACTGCTCTCATCCGGTTTAAATGACGCTCATAATGCCCCTCAGACATGAACTGGTAAAGAATATTCTGGTCAATTCTTGATACAGTGGAAGCGTAGAAACTGATCCGTTTCTGATAAATCCGGCATAGCGGCATGGGTAATACCACATAACTGACACGAATGGCGGGAGCGATGGATTTGGAAAAGGTCCCGCAGTAAATGACCCGGTTCCTGTCATCCATCCCCTGCAGGGCAGGAATCGGCTTTCCCTTATACCGGAACTCACTGTCGTAATCATCCTCAATTAAATACCGGTCCTCACGTTCATACGCCCATGCCAGTAACTCCTGCCTGCGTTTCACCGGCATAATAATTCCGGTTGGATACTGATGAGAGGGCATGACGTAGGCGATATCCGCTCCGCTTTTCTCAAGCAGCTGCACATCCATTCCTGACTGGTCCATATCGACCGGCACTACCTGATACTGCAGGCTGTCAAACACCCGGTATGCCTGCCTGTAAGTGGGATTTTCCATGGCAATGGTTCTGTCCCTTCCCAGAATCTGTGACAGCAGCATCAGCAGATATTCACTTCCTGCACCTACAATGATCTGCTCAGGAAGACAGTTGACTCCTCTGGCAGAGTGAAGATAGGAACGGATTGCTTCCCTGAACGGTAATTCCCCCTGGGGATCTCCGGCTGCAAACATCTCCCTGTTATCATCGATCAGCGTATTTTTCGATATCCGTCTCCATGTATTAAAAGGGAAACTGCATAGATCAATTCCTCTTGGAGAAAAGTCCACAGCCCATTCTTTCTTTCCGTTCTTATCCTCTTTAGGGTCAGTAAAAAAAGAAGGCTGACTTTTCATATTCTCCTGACCGGTATCAATGAGTCCGTCGATTTTCAGCACAAAATAACCCCGGCAGGGAACCGATTCAATATAGCCCTCTGATAAAAGCTGCTCATAGGCCATCTGGGTGGTGCTCCTGCTGACTTTTAAATGCTCCGCCAGCAATCTGGTGGAGGGAAGGCGGACCGCCGGTTTTAGGTTTCCTTTTACAATTTCATTCTTAATGTAACTGTAAATCTGGCTGTAATAAGGCCATCCCGGCTGATTCTTTAAGGGTATCATCAGTTCCATGAAAAAAACATTCCTCCTTTACCGGATAGGAAAAAATGCCGCACGTCCCTTATCCTGCGGTCATGCGGCATTTCTGTTCAGCTGTACTATTTTCCAATTTTAAAGGAACTCTTCAAGGATACAATCCGGTTAAATACCAGATGTTCCGGTGTGCTGTCCTTACAGTCAACACAGAAGAAGCCGTTTCTTACAAACTGGAAGCTGTCATATGCCCTGGCTCCTTCAAAGCTGGGCTCCACATAACAGTGTTTTAAAACAGTCAGGGAATTGGGATTTAAGTTTAAGCTTCCGTCTTCGTTTAACTTCCCTTTTTCTTCGTCCACGATGTTCTCGTATAGGCGGCACTCCGCTTCCTGTGCAGTGGCAGCAGCCACCCAGTGAATGGTTCCTTTCACTTTTCTGCCCTCAAATCCGGAACCGCTCTTCGTCTCCGGGTCATAGGTGCAGTGAACAACGGTAACATTGCCGTTCTCATCCTTTTCGCAGCCTGTACAGGTGACAAAATAAGCGTTCATGAGGCGTACTTCATTGCCTGGGAATAAACGGAAATACTTTTTAACGGGCTCTTCCATGAAATCTTCCCGTTCAATGTAAAGCTCTTTTCCAAACGGAACTTTTCTCTCACCCAGCGCCGGATTTTCCAGGTTATTGGCAACATCTAAATACTCTGTGGTATCCTCCGGATAATTATCAATTACCAGTTTAACGGGATCTAAAATCGCCATCATTCTGGGTCTTTTCAGTTTTAAGTCCTCCCTGATGCAGTATTCAAGCATGGCGTAATCAACAGAGCTGTTGGCCTTGGAAACACCTACCAGGTCAACAAACATACGAAGGGATTCCGGCGTATAGCCTCTTCTTCTTAACGCTGCGATGGATACCAGTCTGGGATCTTCCCAGCCGTCAACAATATTGTCCTCCACAAGCTTTTTGATGTAACGCTTTCCGGTCACTACATTGGTTAAATAAAGCTTGGCGAATTCAATCTGCCGGGGCGGATTTTCAAATTCGCATTCCTTTACTACCCAGTCATACAGCGGTCTGTGATCTTCAAATTCCAGCGTACAGATGGAATGGGTAATATGTTCAATGGCATCTTCTATGGGGTGGGCAAAATCATACATGGGATAAATACACCATTTGTCCCCGGTGTTATGATGGGTCATACGTGCCACACGGTAAATGACCGGATCACGCATGTTGATGTTAGGAGATAACATATCAATTCTGGCTCTTAAAACCTTTTCGCCGTCTTTGTATTTTCCGTCTTTCATCTCTTCAAACATCTTTAAGTTTTCTTCCACACTGCGGTTTCTGTAAGGACTCTCCTTACCCGGAGTTTTGAAATCTCCTCTGTATTCCCGGATCTCTTCGGCAGTTAAATCGCAGACAAATGCCTTACCTTTCTTTATTAAAAGAACTGCACAGTCATACATCTCCTGGAAGTAGTTGGAAGCAAAGTAAAGCCTGTCATCAAATTCTGCACCCAGCCATTTTACATCCTCAATAATGGATTCCACGAATTCTGTCTTCTCTTTTGTCGGGTTTGTATCATCAAAACGGAGGTTGAATTTTCCGCCATACTTTTTAGCCAGGCCATAGTTTAACAGGATGGATTTGGCATGTCCGATATGCAGATAACCGTTTGGCTCCGGCGGAAATCTGGTCTGCACATGGTTATAAACGCCTTCTGAAAGATCCTTGTCTATCTCCTGTTCAATAAAGTTTTTAGAAATTATTTCTTCTTTGTTATCTTCCATCTTTCTTCCTCCATATCAGTCACTTCAATAATACAATATCATATCATATTTCAAACGATTCGAAAAGGGGGAAAACGTCTTAATCCTATATCAGATAACCTTTCTTTTTCAGCTCTGCCTCAATAAAATCCAGATTTTTCTCCGAGTCTGCCTCTACAGTATGATAATGGAAGCCTCCAGTCAGTACATTTAAGGGCTGGTCTTTGGAGGATTTCATGTGCTCCGCAAATTCTGCCGCATCCAGACGGTTATTAATAATTAAATCCACCTCAATCTGTCCGTATAACTGATGTTCAATCAACACATTTTTAAGCCTTCCTCCATAATCAACAATGGTATTAAGCTCATCTAAGGTATCTTCTGTCCGATGACTGGTCCGAAAGACTCTTATATATGCCTGTTTATCATCGTCCTCTCCTCTGTGAAGGAGGTAGCCTTTATTGGTAGATATAATTTTCTCATTCTCTGCCCGCAAAAGTGCGATATCCTGTACCACCACCTGTCTGCTGACGCCCAGTCTCCGGGCTAAATCTCCGCCCGATACCGGTTGTCCTTCCTCATTTAAGAGTTCCACTATTTTTTTTCTTCTTCTGCTTCCATCCACGTCTCATTATACCTGCCTTGTTCTCTGATATCCTCTGTTGTCAAAAATGCTCCTTCATATCCAAGAAGTTCACAAAGTCCTGTGATATGAGGCGGCTCCAGCCGGGCTTTTAAAAGAGTGTCCTTCTGGTAAAAGACCTCATCTCCCGGTCCGTCTGAAATCACCTTCCCTCCTGCCATTACGATAACCCGCTCAAAATACCGGGCGACAAAATCCATGTCATGAAGGATTGCCAGTACAAATTTCCCCTTACCTGTCATGGTTTGGATTAATTTTCCCAATACTTCCCGCCCCCTGGCATCCTGGGCGATGGTGGGTTCATCTAATATAAGCACCTTAGGATCCATTGCGGCAACGGATGCAATTGCTACCATCTTCCGCTCCGATAAATCCAGATCATAAGGATTTTCTTCTGCTGCATGGAGAAGCCCCACCATCTCAAGAGCTTCTCTGGCCCGCTGTTCCCCCTCTTTTCGCGTCATGCCGATGTTTAAGGGACCTACCATCACCTCTTCTAAAACCTGATTTTTAAAGATCTGGTCATCAGGATTCTGAAATACATATCCTACCTTTTTTGCAAGCTGGGCCACCGTCCTCCCTGAAATATCTTCCCCTTCAAGCAAAACAGTTCCTGACTTTGGTTTCAGCAGTCCCTTAAGCAGCTTAACTAGGGTAGTTTTTCCGGCACCGTTCTGTCCGATCACTGCAGTCGGTCTCCCATCCAGGGTAAGTGTAAGATTTTCAATCACTGGAGCGCCGGGTACATAATAAAATCCCAGATCCTTTATGGAAAATATCTCCGTCTCCTGTTTCACTCCGTTTCTTCCCCTTATTCTTCCTGGAAGACTAAGGGGAAACTGATCCTTTAACTGCTGTATCTGTTTTAAGGTTACGGGATAAATAAGATCTTCCCTCTCTTTCCGGTGCACGAAAAGGGCTTTGGAAACCTGGGTGTATACAGGAGGTTCCACTCCCAGCTCCCTTAAGTCATCTCTGGAAAAAATACGTTCCGGAATATCATAAGCCACCTGTGTTCCCCGATGAAGCAAAAGGATTTTATCACAGTAGGCCGCAAGCTTTTCCATCTTCTGTTCCACCATGATGATGGTGATTCCGGTTTTTGCCAGCTTTTCAACCACTTGAAACACATCCTCGCTGCCCTGAGGATCCAGCTGGGAGGTGGGCTCGTCCAGGACAAGTACTTCCGGCTCCATGGCAAGAATGCTGGCGATAGCCACTCTCTGAATCTGCCCACCGGATAAATCAAAGGGATTCCTGTCCTTATACTTGATAATATCCAAAAGCCGTAATGCTTTTTCCACTCTTTTTCCGATGTCTTCCTTTGGAATTCCCAGGTTCTGAAGACCAAAAGCAATTTCTTCAAAAACCGTATCCTTCGCACCGGACAGCTGATTAAACGGATTCTGAAACACAAGGCCCACCTTCTGGCACAGAGCAGCAATTGGTACCTTTGATGCTTTCATTCCGTCTATGAGCACCTTTCCTCCGTACGCTCCCCGGAACATGGTAGGAACCAGTCCAGCAAATGCCTGGCAGAGAGTACTTTTTCCCGCCTGGTTTTCTCCCACAATTCCGATAAACTGTCCCTTCTCCACTACAAACCCAATCCCGTCAAGGGCCAGCTTACTGGTGTGGGGATACCGGTATTTCAAACCGCTCACTTCAATGAATGCCATACATCACCCTCCATACAGCCGAAGCCGCAATAAACAGAACCATGAGAATCATGAACCGCTTATCCCGGCCCAAAAGCCGGTGTTCTCTTAAAAAAGTCTTCTTATTTTTTGATCCAAATCCTCTCACTTCGAGTGCGATTGCCCGTTCCCTGGTATTAATGAGAGAGCTACTGACTACGGGAGAAATCAGAGGGATAAACGCCTTCGCCCTGGTAAATAAGCTTCCTTCGGTTTCCATTCCGCGGCTCCTCTGGGCATCTAAAATGGTATTCATGGTACCCATCATCTGAGGTATGATTTGAAAAACAGAGGTAATCATATATCCGAATCTGGGAGAAAAACCGATCTGTTCCAAATCATCCACCAGATCCGCAGGCCTGGTGGTGAGAACAAATGCAGCAAAAGCAAGAAGCATATTTAAAATATTCAGACCGATCCGGCATGCGTAAAGAAGACCTTCCTGATAAAAGGTGAGAGTTCCGATCCGAAACAGAATCGTGGAATTTTCCTTGTTAAACAGACCATGTATGAGAAAAATAGTGATGATAATGGTAAATGAAAATGCAATCAGCGGAAAAACCTTTTTTAAGATTCCTCCGCTGATCAAAAGGCCTAGACTGATTACCAGAAACAGCCCGTACATCCACAGCGCACCTCCAATCAGAGGCACGCTGATGGCTGCCAGAATATAAACCATCTTGGCAAACGGGTGAAGTCTGGTTAAATAGCTGTCCTTATCTACGTAGAGACTGATGCTTTTCATAGGAATGAATCCTTTCTTAATCCAGACTTTCTACCTCATCATTGACTTCATAAAGGGAGGTGAGTTTTTTTGGCAATCCTTTCATTATGGCAAAAACTATGAGAACTGTTATGAGCTTGTCCGGCACATCCACCACCAGTTCATCGAGAAATGATCCTAAAAATATGGGTAATCCGGCCGACTGGGACCAGCCAAATAAAAGATCTCCCCAGACGTTTCCGGTTGCACCGCCCCAGAATATAACATTTAAAGGAGTGGAGATCACAACTGCAGTCAGTCCTGCAGCTACTGCAGTCAGAATGGCTCCCGAAAGCTTTTCCATATGCCCAAGTCTTGCCATGATTCCGACTGCAGCTCCGATTCCCAGACTGGTTAATGCATAAATTAAAGTGATGGAGTCACCGGTGGTAAAACCAAAAATAAGATTGTTGGCTGCTCCGCAGACAGCTCCGATGACCGGACCTCCAAGCACTCCTCCGATACAGGTACCGATGGAATCCAGCCAAAGGGGAAGTTTAAGGACAGAAGCAAAAAGTTTTCCTAAATAGTTGATTCCAATGCAGGCAGGTATCAGTACAAAAGTAGCTGCGTGCAGCCTGGTCTTAAATAAATGATTCATCTCATTTCCTCCATTCATGATCCTGATTGATCCATTCGTACAAACGCTTCCAGCGCAGTAAGGATCTCCATTTGTTCCCCTCTCATCATGGCAGATCCGCCGTCTGTATAGCTGTTAATCTGTTCTGAGAGTTCTTCCTGATATTCCACCACCGTATTGAGTATGGACGCTGTTTTAACCCCACGCAGACCTCCTGTCACAAATACGGCGGCCGTCTCCATGTCAGATCCAAGCACACCTTTCCCTGCCCAGTAAGCGCAGATTTCCTCTTCCTGATCGATGTAGAAGCTGTCGTGGCTTCTGGCAATTCCCACATGTATCCTTGCGCCCAACGCTTTTGCGCACTCCATACAGGCGATCAGAAGTCCTGTATCCGGGATTGCTGGATACTTGGAGTCCACATAGGAAGCAGATGCACCGTCATCCCTTACGGCTCCGTTTACCAGTATCAGATCTCCCAGCCCGATCCCTTTTCTAAGAGCTCCGCAGCTGCCGATCCGAATCATAGCACGAACTCCGATTCTGGAAAGCTCCTCCACAGCAATTGCGGCGGATGCTCCCCCTATTCCGGTAGAAACCGCCATTACAGGCACTCCACGATAAAGCCCTTTTATGCTTCGGTATTCCCTGTTATAAGCAAGTTCCTGCACCTCCGTAAGATGCAGCGCAATCCGGTCTAAGCGGGCCGGATCTCCCGGAAGCAGAGCATAGGGCGCTGCTTTATCGCCTGACAGCCTGATATGGGGCATGATTTCAGCCAAAACTACCATCTCCTTCCTTTTCTCTGCTCTGAATTTAGCACAAAGGAGCTGCCTTGTCAACCAAATGTCAGGTGACAAGACAGCTCCTCTTTTTTAATTTTAAGTTCCTGTTTATTTTCTTATGGCAGCTGACCATAGATCCTGTTTCTCAGCAAACTGTTCATTGATCCATTCCAAAGCCTGCTCTCTTCCTTCCTCTGAAAAAGGGAAAACTGCTTTCGTCTTTTTTTCTTCGGGAGTTGCCTCGTAACAGTATGGCTGGGGATATACGGTAACTAAAAGCCCCTCTTCTTCCTTATTAATCCGATACCGCATTCCTTTCATGCTACCCGTATAAGCCTCTTTTTTAAAAAACTGGATTGGTACAAAGGTTTCTTTCTTAAGCATGATCAATCAATCTCCTTATTTGACACCCGGACCTGTTTTTTTCTTACCTGTGGACTTGGAAACTCCTGGACCTGCTTCATGCTGCGGGTTGTTTATAACAGGGGTTTCCTGAGCGGAAGGCGCTGTTACCGCAGCGGTTGTGGGCGCTGCCGTTGTTGGCGCCGCAGTGGTTGGAGCTGCCGTTGTCGGTGCGGCCGTTGTCGCTGCCGCTGTGGCCGGAGCTGCTGCCGTTGTGGAAGCCGTTGTTGCCGGCGTTGTACCGGCAGTTTCGGTTTTCGTTGTACCGTTTGAGGTTATCTTTGATTCCGTACCAGGTAAATTATAGCAAAGCACCGGCACTTTTGACGGGATATTTTCAAAAAGAGTCTTGGCCATTGCAGGCGGAAGGTTTACGCAGCCATGGGATCCGCTTGTTTTGAAAATGCTTCCTCCAAACTGCTTTCTCCAGGTAGCGTCGTGAAATCCGATGTTGCCGTTAAATGGCATCCAGTAAGCAACCGGAGTTCTGTAATCCTCTCCTTTTAAGGTCGCATCCTTCTGCTTATAGGAAAGGGAGTAAACGCCTGCCGGCGTTGACCAGCCCTTTGATTCATTTCCTGATACAAAATCAGTATCAAGAACCAGTTTACCGTCTTTATAAAAATATAAATGCTGAGCTGTGAGATTCACTTCCACATAGGTATTGCCATAATCATTCTCTCCAAAACTGGCGGCCTCCTGCTTATACACAGGCACCCTTTCCTGGCTTTCTCCAGAGCGGATAAGTCCTGCCAGTTCATCGGCTTCGGCATTCTGATCAATCTTCCAGCCATAACTTCCTCCGGTTATTTTTACTGTCTTACCATAGGAAGTGTTAAGAGTCTTGGCCTTCGATGCAGTATCGTACTTAGAAGCCAGCCCTTTTACATAAGCCGTTACCTCAGAACTGCTCAAATACGCCTTGCCGTCTTCTCCTACTCCCACCCATCTGGAAATGGTATCGCCATTTAATACTTCTCTCTTATCGCCAAACTTATAGGTTACTTTCACACTGGTATATCGGTTTAAGGTCTGGACCTGACTGACCAGATCCGGATCATCTGCTGTGATCTGGGGTTTTTTATAAGCATCGCCTTCCTCTAAGGATACTTCTGTCTTTAAGTCCATGACAGCAGCCGATATCAGCGATTTCATCTTATCCGGATCCGGCCGGTTTCCCTCATCAGCCGCGACAATATGATACCCTTTTCCAGGCTCATACTGGGAAATAGCAGCATTCTGCGGCTCTTTTATCTTGTCTTCCTGAAAACAGGACAGTTTTGATACTTCCTCATCAAACTGATCCTGATTATATTTTACCAGGGTCCCTATATCAAAGGTTTGAAATTTCTTAATATGCTTTGCCCATTCAAGAGGTTTCTGTTCCTGCAGCAGTTTTTCCACACTTCCGTCAAAAACAGCTTCCATACCGATATCAGTGCCCTTAATGCTCTCTGTATTGCCGCCCCGTTCCTTAATTGTAAGCTGGTAACCGTCAATGCCGGCTGCAACCATCTTCTTGACCTCATCAATGGATTTTTTGGATGCATCCATACCATTGATAATGGTGTTGGGGAAAAATACCTCTTTATACTGTCTTCCGATCTGTAAATATGTAAGCGCCGCAATCAATGCGACTACGGCAACGGACCCGCCTCCGATTACAGCCAGCCCCCCGATTCCCAATGACTTTTTCTTCCTGCTGTGGGGTTTTTGCTTTTCCATTTATTTCCTACCTCTTAACTAGCCTTTTTATTCAGGTATTATTATATCGTAAAACCGCGAAATATGTCTAAATATTTATGGTATATTTCTTGACTTTTTTATTACGATTTGGCTTGACATTTCCAGAACATTCATATTGACTTCCTGCCTTTCATAAGATATGGATAAGAACAATTGGAAAGAACCAATCTATGGCTAATTATTTATCTGTATACGGAATCGTCAGTTCCGTTTTTCCCTTTTATACCTCGGTTTCAGACCGCAGCTGCTCCCTGCTTCTTTCTGTGAATACACAAGGCATGGGGCAGGTTAATTTTGTCGTATCTCCCCAGACCTTTGTTTTAGAACAGCATACCTTCCGTCCCGGTGAATGGATTATCGGCGTATACGACACCGATGTACCTGTCCCCTTAATTTATCCGCCCCAGTACCAGGCAGTTGTTCTGGCACAAAACAGTGATGGTTATACAGCTGCCCTGGATTATTTTGATGAAGACTTATTAAATGCGGCGCAGACAATAAAACTGAATATTCCGGCAGATGGAAGTACACAGGTTCTTCTGACGAACGGACAGAATTATCTTTTCAGCCCCGGTGAGCACTATCTTTTTATCCTGTATATGTCTGCTTCCGACAATACTCCAGCCGATATTACGCCTCAGAAGGTCATTGTATTTTGCTCCGCTGATGAATAAAACCATGAAAAAAGCCGTCTTATCCGCCTATCTGAATGGCAGGCCGAAAGACAGCTTTTTTATTAATAGTGGCATATAACGGGTATTCCGGTATAAATCAGCTCGTAAAGAGCCTTTGCCTTTTTGGGCGGAAGATTAATACAGCCATGACTTCCACCTGTCTGGTAGATGGTACCTCCGAATTTGCTTCTCCAGCTGGCATCATGAAAACCGATTCCTCCGTTAAATGGCATCCAGTAATCTACGTGACTCTCATATTCAAAAGTCCCGTCCGTTTTTTTATCCCCCCGCAGTACACGGTCTGTCTGCTTATAGGCAAGGGTATAAATGCCTTCCGGTGTGGTAAGCTTCTTTGATACATTCCCCGTCACGCAGGGGGAATCCCATATGATACTGCCATTCTGATACATATAAACATGCTGGGCTGCCATATCCGCTTCCACATAAGTACCGCCCCAGTCCACATTACGGTCAGCTGCTGCTAAGCTGTACTGAGGAGTTCTCTCCTGGCTCTGTCCGCTCTTTACAATGGCAATGAGGGTCTGCGTCTCCCCTTCCTGATTCATCCGCCATCCATATGCACCGGAAAGAGACAAATCCCTGCCGTCAGTTGCTTTAAACGGGCGTGCTTTTCCAGCCGTATCATACTTCATGGCCAGGGACTGGATATATTCCGCTGCTTTTGGGGCGCTTATATGGATTCCTGTCTGGTCCGCACCTTCAATCCAGGTGCAGAGCTGTTCTCCAATCAGCACTTCCGACTGATTACCAAATAAGTATGTGACTTTCATCTCTCTGATCTGGTTAAGCGCCGCACATCTGGCTGCCAGCTCTGAGTCCTGAGATGTCACGGTTATGGTATCATAACAGTTTTTTTCCTCCAGACTGATCTGCCTGGTCTCCTGGGTTAATGCAGCTTTTACTGCTTCATCAAGTTTACTTCTGTTTACGCTGTTCCCTAAAACCTCAGCGATCACAGTGAAGGGCTGTCCCTCCTGCCAGGCTGAAATCTTTGCGTTTTGTGTAACCACAATATCCTTACTGCTTACGCAGGCTAGAGAATCCAGCCGTTCTTTCAGCTTCTCTTCCTGATAGGTTACCGTACTTTTAAGGACACTGCTGTTGTCAATATCAGGACCTGCCACCCGTCCGTTATTATTCTGCTGGGCCAATATATTCTGAAGTCCGTCGGTGATCACTACCTGATACTGAATATCTGATCCCTTAATTACTTCAGAAGCACCTCCCTTTTCTTTTATGGTAAGCTGATACTCTCTTCCATAAAAACCTTCTATCTGTACCTTTGCCTCCTCTACAGTCATACCTCCCACCAAAACTCCGTTAATCTTTGTTCCGGGCACAAACTTAGAAGCATCATCTGCCAGTGCAACCACACTTCCTGCCAGCATAAAAACTGCAGTCAGAAAAGCAATTATCCCTACGGTACCTGCATGACTCTGTTTCCTGCTCATTCATTCAAATCCTTTGCTGATTAATTATTATGGAAAAATATCCCACTTCCTCCTAGGTTAGCACGATTTTATCAGAATAACAAGTATCAAAATCAACAATACATCAGGCTGTCACTTAAGTTCAACTACATATTTCGTCAATTCAGCCCAATGCTCCAATGCCATAGCTCCTATCTCCGGATCATACATGATGCCTGAATTCTTCTTTATTTCCTCATAGCAATACTTCAATGAATACGCCTCCCTGTATCCTCTATCCGAGGTCATGGCATCGATAGAATCACAGACGGAGATTATCCTGGCCCCAAGCGGAATCTCATCTCTCTTCAGTCCGTAAGGATAGCCTTTCCCGTCATACCGTTCATGATGATGAAGAACAATGTCTTTCAGTTCATTTAAATGACGGGACTTACTTAAAATCTGGGCACCTGTCCGGGGATGCATTTTCATGGAAGCCCATTCGTCCGGAGAAAGCCTGTCAGGTTTGTTTAATACTGCATCAGGAACTCCGATCTTACCAATATCATGAAGATGAGCGGCAATGTGAATCCGCTCCGTTTCTTCTCTTTCAAGCTTTAAAAACCCGGAAAGGGCCAGCGCCATATCGCTGACCCTTTGAGAATGCCCCGCTGTATAGGGATCTTTGGCGTCCAATGCACTGACGATGCATTCGATGATTTCATGATAATCAATGCCATTTTTGCATAACTCAAAACCTGACTCATTTTCCATGTTCTTCTATACCCGCTTTATCGGTTAGCATATGCTAACTTAAAATCAACAGCAACCGGCGCTTTCACATCCACAAGGTTTGATAGAAATTGAAGTTATTTTCTGATCATCTAAATAACCGCAGGCGGATAATCCTGCTCTTACAACAGAGTTCCAGTTTTTAGCAGACAGATGATAGGTGGTCTCATCATCCAGGATAACGGTACAGGCATCCTCCATGGAACAGTTGTCAGAATAAGCGATCTTATACATATTCTTTCTGCTGATCGCCCCGATTTCTTCCAGGACATTTACCATACGATAGACCGTTGCAGCACCGATGCTCTCATCAACTTTTGAAGCTTTATAATAGATTTCTTTACAGCTGGAGCATTCATGTTCCAGAATAATATCTAAAAGTGTGAGACGCTGCTTTGTGATTCTGCAGCCCTTTCCCTTCAGTCTTTCTATAATAAGCTCCTTCTGCATCCTGGTTCTGTGATAGCTTCTGGAGTCAGCTGTTTTTCTCTTTTCACTAATGTTTGTGTACATATCCATTTTGACACCTCCGTTTAGAAGTAAAATATAGTACGAAAATCAGATATCAGCCTGTTAGTGGCAATGTCCTCCACAGTCCTTGCACTGCCCGCCGCACTGAATGGATTTTCCGTTTTTCTTATCTCGAATCATGCTTCTTATAATCATTGCCACCACTCCGATGACAACTGCTGATACTGCTAATGTTCCCATATAATACCTCCTGATATCTTGAGCCTGCATAAATGCAGGCTCGATTCTGATTGCCGGATTATTTGGCGGCGACACTTGTTAATGTTACTTTTGATCCTCTTTTTTCTTTTAAAGGTCTGACTAGCAGATAGATGAAACCTGCAATGAGAGCAAATGCCACTGCGGTAAAGAATCCAAAGGATCCGGTGGTAATTAAGGTTCCTACCTGATAGACGCAAAGCGCTACTACATAAGCCAGAAGTGTCTGATATCCCACTGCAAACCAGAACCATCTGGCATTGTTCATCTCCCGCTTGATGGCTCCCATTGCTGCAAAACATGGCGCACAGAGAAGATTGAATACGAGGAAGGAATAAGCAGCAACTGCTGTCATGCTTCCTGCAAGAGTACCCCAGATTTCAGAACCGTCTTCTGCAACTTCTGCAAAGCCATAGAGAATACCGAAGGTTCCAACTACATTTTCCTTTGCTACCAGTCCGGTGATGGCTGCTACTGCAGACTTCCAGTTTCCCCAGCCGAGAGGAATAAAGATCCAGCTGATTGCACTTCCCAGCTTTGCAAGGATGCTGTGGTCAAGTTCCAAAGCTTCCAGCATTCTGAACTGACCGTCTACCCAGCCAAAATAGGAAGCAAACCATACAACAATGGTAGATAATAAAATGATCGTTCCTGCTTTCTTAATAAAGGACCAGCCGCGTTCCCACATACTTCTTAAAACATTCCCTACTGTAGGCATATGATAAGCTGGAAGTTCCATAACAAAAGGTGCCGGATCACCAGAGAACATTCTGGTTTTCTTTAAAATGATACCGGAACAGATAATTGCTGCAATTCCCACGAAATAGGCACTTGGTGCAACCCAGGAAGCTCCGCCGAAAAGTGCACCTGCAATCAGTGCAATGATAGGAAGCTTGGCACCGCAGGGAATAAAGGTTGTCGTCATAATTGTCATCTTACGGTCGCGGTCATTTTCAATGGTACGGGAAGCCATGATTCCTGGTACGCCGCAGCCGCTGCCGATCAGCATCGGAATAAAGGATTTACCGGAAAGACCAAATTTGCGGAAGATACGGTCCATAATAAACGCTACACGGGCCATATAGCCGCAGCTTTCCAGAAATGCAAGGAAAATGAAGAGTACCAGCATCTGAGGTACAAAACCTAAAACTGCTCCTACACCAGCTACGATTCCATCAAGAATCAGACCCTGGAGCCAGTCTGCGCATCCAACTGCAGTTAAAATGCCTTCCACTACTGCCGGTACGCCTGGAACATCAATTCCGAAGAAGCTGAAACCTTCGCCGAAAAGCCCGTCATTGGCCCAGTCAGTCGCCCATGTACCAACGGTTGTAACAGAAACATAGTATACAAGAAACATCACTGCTGCAAAAATCGGAAGAGCCAGAAACCGGTTGGTAACGACCCGGTCAATCTTATCCGATATGGTCAGGCTGTTCTTTTTGCTTCTTGTAAAGCACTGGTCTATGATAGAGGATATATATACATACCGCTCATTTGTAATAATACTTTCTGTATCATCATCCAGTTCACGCTCAATCCTTGTGATCTCTTCTGTCACATCAGGCACACGTTTCATCTGAGTCTGGATCTTTTCATCCTTTTCCAGCAGCTTAATCGCAAAGAAACGCTTCTGTTCTTCAGGAATGTCACTGCCCAGCTTCTCTTCAATGGAATCCAGAACCGATTCTACTTCAACTGCAAATTTATGTACAGGCGGCCTGCTGTTCTTCTGAGCTGCAAGAGCCACTGCTTTTTCAGCAGCTTTCTGAATTCCAGTTCCCTTCAGTGCGGAAATCTCCACGACTTCACAGCCAAGCTTTTCACTTAATTTGTTTATATGAATCTTATCCCCGCTCTTTTCCACGATGTCCATCATGTTGACTGCCATGATAACAGGAATTCCAAGTTCCATAAGCTGGGTGGATAAGTATAAATTCCGTTCTATGTTGGTACCGTCCACGATATTCAAAATCGCATCAGGCCGCTCTCCGATTAAATAATTTCTCGCTACCACTTCTTCCAGTGTGTAAGGAGAGAGAGAATAAATACCTGGAAGGTCCATGATAATTACATCTTTATGGCCTTTCAGCTTTCCTTCTTTTTTTTCTACGGTAACGCCTGGCCAGTTCCCCACAAACTGATTTGATCCCGTCAGTGCATTGAACAACGTCGTCTTTCCGCAGTTGGGATTACCTGCTAATGCAATTTTAATTGACATACTCTACCTCTTTCTGCCTGTCAGCAATTGATTTGTCTGGTATTAGTCTTACCTAACTAATATGTAAAAAAATTACTCCACAATGATCATTTCTGCATCCGCTTTCCGCAAGGACAGCTCATAGCCTCTGACGGTTACTTCAACCGGATCTCCAAGAGGAGCTACCTTTCTCACAAAAATATCAACACCTTTTGTGATTCCCATATCCATAATTCTTCTCTTAACGGGGCCTTCTCCGCTTAACCTGGTTACCTTCACGGTTTTACCGCATGGAATTTCCTTTAATGTCATCGTCTTTTCTCCTTTTTATCCCACCATGATTTTATTAGCCATATCTTTCCCTATGGCAACTCTGGAATCTTTTACGTTAACAATCATGTTTCCACTGATTTCAGAAACAACAGTCACAATTCCGCCGGTAACAAAACCCAGGTTTTCAAGAAAACGTCTTGTTTCTTCTTTGCCGCCGATTTTACGAATTACGTTAGGCTCTCCTGCTTTCACCATTGTTAAAGGCATCATTCGTCATCTTCTTTCTTTTTATTATTGATAATCATTCCCATTTCTCATGAGTTAGTATATTCTAACTTTCGTCTGTTGTCAAGATTTTTATTGATTAATTTTCTCATTATTAAATTGTATTTTTTCGTGTACACATAAAATCACAAAAAGCTGCGGCATATAACTTACGCTGCCGCAGCTTTCCTGATATTCGTTTCTACCAGATTTTTACCCTCTTATCATGTGCCACATACATGGCGTCACCTTCTTTTATTTCCGGATAAGTCTTATAAAATGCATCTGTTGCGCTAAGCACTCCATTAACCCTGACCTTCGCCGGAGAGTGGGGATCCGTATTGAGACGGTCAATCATCGTTTCCGGCGTATACTTGGAAGCCCAGATAGTTGCATACTGGCGAAACAAAAGTTTTAAATCGCCGCCCTTTTCTCCTGCAATCGCCGTTATACAGGCCATGGAACCCAGATCAGCGATATTTTCATTCAGCGTCTGGGCACCATTTACTTTTCTCCCCTGAAATCCATCCATTTGGCTGTAGTATTCCTCCACCTGTTTGGCCAGTTCATCGAATTTCGCCCGGTCTTCCTTCGTCCACCATACATGATAATTTCCATTTTCATCATAAAGAGAACCGGAGGAATCAAATGCATGGCTCACCTCATGAGCCATCACCATTCCGATTCCGCCTAAATTGGAAGCAAAATCCGCCTTGGAATCATAAAAGGGGGGTTGAAGAATTGCCACCGGGAATACAATTTCATTGGCTGTGGGATTGTAATAGGCATTTACAGTCTGGGGAGTCATACCCCACTCGCCTTTATCCACAGGTTCGCTGAATTTCTTTTTATTAACCTCAATCAGGGCTTTCTGGAGAGAAAGAACATTATCAATTAAGTTTCCCCCGTCTTCCGCTGATACCACCATGGCATCCTTATAATCATCGGGCCATTTGTCCGGATAGCCTACTTTGAGATTCATATGCTCCAGTTTTCTTATTGCAGAGGCCTTTGTCTCATCACTCATCCAGGTCAGATTTTCAATCTGCTTTTTATAGGAGGTGAGAATCAGGCGGATCATGGACTCAATGTCTTTTTTATCCGACTGGGAAAAGCATTTATCTACATAAAGCCTGCCGAATTCAAATCCCAGAATGTTCTGGGTCAGCTCGCTTGCCAGCTTTTCATCTGTTTTTCTTTCTTTAATCCCCTTTCTTAAATTATTCCATTCCAGATAGCTGTCTCTGATTTCAGGAGTCAGACTTGGGGCAAAATCGTTTACCAGGCAGAATAACGTATACTGTTTTAAAAGCGGGAGCGATTCTTCGTTTAAGTATCCGCTGATCTTTTTCATCTGGTCTTCCTGAACGACGATGTATGTGTCCGGTTTGTCCAGCCCTGCAGCCTTTAAAAAAGTCTCCATTGTCCCATCCGGAAACAGCTTCTTTAGTTCTTCTCTGGTATATGGATTATAAATGACATCTGGATCCCCCTGTTTACTGAGAGGAAGTGCACTTCCAGCCAGGTCCTTCTGAAACTTTAAAATATCAGAAGCAGTCTTATCCGCCTCTTCTTTCTTCATTCCCGTAAATTCCATAATCTGTGATATATAATCCCGGTAACGGTTCATCAACGATTCCTGGTCGCTATCCTCTATGGTTTCTTTTCCAGGTCCAAGATCTGCACCGTCGAAATACAGGGCATACCGGGTGGAATTGCTCATGTCCTCAGACCACTGAGGCAGAATAATACTTCCCACGCCCAGATCATCATAGATTTTACCTGCCTGTTCTAAATACTCCTCTATCGTCGAAGCACGGCTGATACCGTCCATGTAAACAGCAAGTCCTCCAAATCCGGCAGCCCGTCTTCCCTCCATATCCATTCCTGTCAGATAGAGATCGGCAATTTTTTGTTCCAGTGACCCTTCTGCTGCGTTTTTCCTGTTATTAACAGACTCACGAAGCACTTCATTTAAAATATCATATGCCTCTCTGTCCAGCTTGTAAAACTGGCTCCAGCCGCCTGCATCGCCTGGAATTTGGATTCCACCTAACATTTGTCCGTTGATATAATCATAATAATCGTCTTCCAGGCGCACATGCTGTGCTTCCCCTCCTGAGGCTTTTCCCAGACCGCTGGCAGGCTTTGCCTGTGTCTGCTCTTGTTCCGGCTCAGTCTTTAAATTTCCTGCGCATCCGGTAAGAATGAAAGCCAGAGCTGTCATGACCGCCAGTATTCTGAAAAAAACTTGTTTCATGGAATCATCCTCTCTTTGCATTTAATAATTTTTTGTACGAAAAAAGGAAGCGGATTTCTCCACTTCCCATCTGCTTATTCTTTATTATGCTTAAACTTCGTCAGAATATACAGGTGCATCTTCTGCAGCTGCTTCGTCCTGACCCTGAAGTGCTTTGATGCTTAAGCTGATCTTCTTGTCGTCTTCATTGAAATCAACTACCTTTGCTTCGATTTCCTGACCAATTGCCAGAACATCTGCAGGTTTTTCAACATGTTCTCTGGAAATCTGGGATACATGAAGCAGAGCGTCTACGCCTGGCTCCAGCTCAACAAATGCGCCGAAATCAGTCATACGTGCTACTTTACCGCTTACTACATTGCCCACTGCATACTTTTCAGATGCATCTTTCCATGGATTTGTCTCCGGGAATTTTAAACTGAGAGCAATTTTGTCGCCATTGATGTCTTTGATTAAGACTTTTACTTTCTCACCAGCTTTGAACGCTTTTTTCGGGCTTTCTACTCTGCCCCAGCTCATCTCTGAAATATGAAGTAAACCATCGGCTCCGCCAAGGTCAATAAATGCACCGAAATCAGTTACATTCTTGATTGTACCTTCTACAACGTCGCCTGCGTGGATCTTATCGAATAATTCTTTCTGAAGCTCGGCTCTCTTAGCAACCATAATCTGCTTTCTGTCACCGATAATTCTTCTTCTCTTAGGATTGAATTCTGTAATAATGAACTCAATTGCCTTGTCTGCATACTTGGTTAAATCCTTCTCATAAGTATCGGATACCAGGCTTGCAGGAATGAAGACTCTTGCGCCCTCTACAACCACACTTAAACCACCGTCAAGTACCTGTGCAACTTTTGCGGTAAGTACTTCGTGGTTTTCAAATGCTTCTTCCAGTCTCTTATTGCCTCTGTCTGCTGCTAATCGCTTATAGGATAAAGCAACCTGACCCTCACCGTCGTTCACTTTAGTGACTTTCGCTTCCATCTCTTCGCCAACCTGTACAACGGTTGTAAGATTTAAATTCTGGTCATCCGTGTACTCGCTACGCGGGATGATGCCGTCAGACTTGTACCCTATATTCAAGACGATTTCATCTTCTTTTACGTCGATGACTTTACCAGTGACGATCTCTCCTGTACGTATGGTTTTCAATGATTCCTCTAACATTTGTTCAAAACTTAACTCTGACATTAGTATGAACCTCCTCGATAATATGATTCGGGGTTGAAGCCCCGGCTGTAATACCTACGCTGCGCACAGAATTTACACAATCAGGATCTAAATCACCTAGTGTCTGGATATAGTAAGTATTCTTACATTCCCTTCGGCATATCTCGTACAGCTTCTGGGTATTGGAACTGCTTTTTCCGCCAATGACAATCATGGCATCCACTTCTGAAGCTATCCGCTTTGCTTCCACCTGTCTTTCCTGTGTTGCATTGCAAATCGTATTTAAAACAAGTATATCATACCGCGTTTCAGAAATTTTTTCAACTAAATCTTGAAATTTCTTGTAATTAAATGTCGTCTGTGATACAATACACAGCCTCTCTCCCTCTGTGAGCGGCAAAGTTTCCACTTGCTCGGGTGTTTCCACCACTAAAGTATTCTCATTTCCCCAGCCTTTAATACCTTCGACTTCCGGGTGTGAATCATTACCAATTATGATCAGACGCCTGCCCTCTTTATTCTGCTCCTGGGCGATTTTATGAATCTTTCTCACATAAGGGCAGGTTGCATCAATGATTTCAATTCCGTTTTCTTCCATGATCTCGTAAATGCGCTTTCCGGCTCCATGGGACCGGATCACCACAACTGCGTCGTAAATCTTTTTCAGTTCTTCTTCATTTTCAATTACTTTTACGCCCTTTTCCTCTAAATCCTTTACAACCTCTTCATTATGGATGATGGGACCATACGTATAAATTGGTTTGTCGTTCCGTTTCAGCTGCTCATACACCTGATCAACGGCGCGTTTTACTCCAAAGCAGAATCCGGCGGATTTTGCTAAAATTACTTCCATACATTAGCTCCTCTCTTCCAGTTTTCTTTCCTCAAACAGCATTAAAATCCGGTCGATTACCTCCTTCGCAGTCAGCTCAGAGGAATCTAAAAGCACCGCATCCTCTGCCTGCTTTAAGGGAGAATGTTCCCGGTTCATATCCTGATAATCCCGTTTGATAATATCCTTTTCGATCTCTTCCAGGCTGCATTCCTGTCCCTTTTCCTTCAGTTCCAGGTACCTTCTTTCCGCCCGGACCCGGCTGCTGGCAGTTAAATAGATCTTAAGACCGGCATCAGGAAGAACACAGGTACCGATGTCTCTGCCATCCATAATTACATTCTCCCGCGCTGCAAGCCCTTTCTGCAGCTCTACCAGTTTTTCTCTAACAGATAAATGTACAGATGCAGCAGAAGCCATGGTTCCCACTTCCTCAGAGCGGATCAGCCCTGATACATTCTCACCATTTAGAATTACCTGCTGCACGCCGTTTTCATACGCCAGGGTTACATCTGCGTTCTTGACAGCGATTGAAACAGCCGCTTCATCCTGTGCAGATATGCCATTTCTTAAAAAATGCAGTGCCATGGCACGGTACATTGCACCTGTATCCACGTATACAAAATTAAGTTTTTTTGCTGCAGCACGGGCAATGGTGCTCTTTCCTGCACCAGCCGGCCCGTCGATTGCTATATTATAAACCTTTGTCATCTTACGTCCTTCTCCTCTCCTGCCGCACTTCCTGCCGCCCAGCCTGTGGACCAGGCAATCTGAAGATTAAAGCCTCCTGTAACCGCATCAAGATCCAGCACCTCTCCTGCAAAATACAGGCCGTTTACAAGTTTGGATTCCAGAGTGGAAGGATTTACTTCCTTAACGGAAATACCTCCCTGGGTGATAATGGCCTCATTGTAGCCTCTCAGCGCAGTCAGAGTCATGGTAAACGCTTTGGTTACACGAATCAGAGCCTGGCGCTCCTCCCTTGTAATCTCATTGACCTTCTTTTCCGGGGAAATTTTGCTTGCATCAATGATGACAGGAATCAGTTTAGCCGGATATAAGCTGCCCAGAGCATTTTTAAACTGCTTATTCATGGACTCCTCAAAGTCTCTTAAAATCCTGGCATCCAGCTGTTCCTCCGTCAGTGCAGGCTTTAAATCAATGGAAAGGGTAAGGGGACCTTTCTTCAGTTCCTTTGCAGCATAGCTGCTGGCACTTAAAAGAACAGGTCCGCTGACTCCGTAGTGGGTGAAAAGCATCTCTCCGAATTCCCGGTAAATAACCTTGCTGCCCTTCATAACCGCAGCTTCCACGTTGCGGAGGGAAAGTCCCTGAAGTTCCTTAACCGCAGGCTCTTCCACGACGAAGGGAACCAGTGCCGGAGATAAGGAAATCATGGTGTGACCGGCTTCTTTTGCCAGTTCATAACCATCTCCCGTGGAACCGGTGGTCTGATAAGAATAACCTCCGCAGGCAATAATAACACAGTCTCCATAGAAAGACTTCTTTCCCAGACTGTCACTGACAACAATACCTTTCACAGCACCGTTATCAAGAATCAGTTTTTCTGCCTTCTTCCGGTAATGAATCGTAACTCCAAGCTCCAGAAGTCTGCTGCTTAATGCTTTTATCACATCAGATGCCTTATCCGATGCAGGAAACACCCGGTTTCCCCGTTCCGTCTTTAACCGGCAGCCAAGGGTTTCTAAAAGTTCCATCATATCGAAATTGGTAAAACCGTAAAAGCTGCTGTAAAGGAATTTGGAATTGGTGACAACATTCCCGAACAGCTCCTCTGTATCACAGGCATTGGTCACATTGCACCGGCCTTTTCCTGTAATATATACTTTTTTCCCAAGCTTCTCATTTTTCTCAAAAATGTGGACGGTACTGCCCTTCATGGCTGCTGCTATTCCAGCCAGCATCCCTGCAGCGCCCCCGCCCACGATTAAAACCGTATTCATGCCCTTTCCTCCTGCCTTTGTTCACTTCCTCCTACTTTACACGAAAAAATAGGAAAACACAAGTGGTCAGGGACGATTATTCACTTCTTTTATCTTGTCTTCCAACGCTTCCACCACAGTTTTTAAGATCTTTACCCTTGCATAATACTTGCAGTTTCCTTCCACTACGACCCATGGTGCATAGGTTGTGGAGGTACGGACCAGCATCTCATTAACTGCTGATTCATACTCATCCCATTTTTCCCTGTTTCTCCAGTCTTCTTCCGTAATCTTCCACTGCTTTAACGGATCCGCCTGACGTTCTTTAAAGCGTTTTTCCTGCTCGTCTTTATCAATGTGAAGCCAGAATTTGACAACCACAGCACCTGCATTAGCCAGGTGGCTTTCCATCTCGTTGATTTCCTGGTAGGCCTGCTTCCACTGGCTCTCGCTGCAAAAGCCCTCCACCCGTTCAACCAGCACTCTCCCGTACCAGGTACGGTCAAATATGGCAATATGTCCTGCTTTCGGCACATGATTCCAGAAACGCCAGAGATAGTGATGAAGCCGTTCGATATCATTGGGGGCAGCTGTGGGGTATACTTTATAGCCTCTTGGATCCAGATGGCTGGTAAGCCGTTTGATGGCTCCTCCTTTTCCCGCTGCATCCCAGCCTTCAAACCCCAGTACCACCGGTATCCGCAGGCGGTAAATCTGGCTGTGGAGAAATTCCAGTTTCTTCTGAAGACGGTCAATTTCCTTTTTATACTCTTCCTTTGAAATGGACTTTGTTAAATCGACCCCGGAAAGAACGCCTGCTTTAAAGCTCTCTGAACGGACAGGCACTTCTTTCTCCTTTGTGCCTCCGTTTAAATTTTTCTTATTTAGAACATCCTCCAGGCAGTCAGCAACACACGTCATAATCTTGGCTGCAGCGTACTCTTTATCGGTTGCCTCAATAATGTTCCATGGAGCATAATCCATATCCGTGTTCTGAAGCATCTCTTCGCAGATCCGCAAAAACCGGTCATATTCGGTGTTGCGCTTCCAGTCTTCCTTTGTCACTCTCCAGCTGGTTTCCTTTGAGCTTTCCAGCTTTTTAAACCGCTTCTTCTGCTCTTCCCTGGAAACATAGAGAAACAGCTTGATAATTACCATCCCGTCATCGGTAAGCTGCCGTTCAAAGGACTGTATGTCATGAAAGGCGCCGGATAAGTCTTCATCAGGAATCTTTCCCGCAAAACGCTCCATGGTTACCTGACGGTACCAGCTTCGGTCAAAGACAGCGATTCTTCCGTGGGCGGGCAGCTTTGTAAAAAAGCGCCAGAGGAAGGGACGCATACGCTCCTCGTCCGTTGATTTATCATTGGCATAGACATCAAAACCTCTGGGATCAAGGGCCTGAATTAAGTGATTGATCTGAGTTCCCTTACCTGAGGCTCCCATTCCCTCGAACACAATCATGACCGGGATCCCGGCTTCCTTGCACTGGCGCTGCAATAACCCCAGCTTTTCACTCTGTTCTTTTTCTGTCTTTTTGTAGGTTTCCTTATCGATTTTTTTAGATAAATCAATTTTCTCCAGCATAAACAGTCCCTCCTTACTGGTTTCCGTTAAGCCTGTATCTTTTCAAACACCTTCGCAACTTCCGGCATGACCTGGCTGATTTTAATCATCTGGGGGCATTCCTTTTCGCATCTGTGGCAGGTTTTGCAGCTGTCCGCTTTCACCTTAAGGCCCTCATACCCGGCTTTGGCCTCGTCCTCTCTGTGGGCAGCCGTCATATTATAGTAGGAGAATATCTCAGGGATCTCCAGTCCAAACGGGCAGGGAACGCAGTAGCGGCAGCCGGTGCAGCCAACCAGCGCCATGGAGTCAAAAATCTCCTTTGCCTTCCGGTACATGGCATGTTCTTCCCCGGATACCATTCCAATAAAGCTTCTGTCTGCATACAGAAGATTATCTTCCAGCTGTTGTTCATCGCTCATTCCGCTTAGAAGCAGGCTGACTTCCGGCTGATCCCATAAAAAGTCAAGGGCATATTCCACACTGGATTTTTCTTCACCTAATACTTCTTTTACATGAGGTGCGGGATTAGCCAGTCTTCCGCCTAAAAGAGGCTCCATGATGACGACTGCAAGCCCCTTTTTTGCGGCCTCCTTCAGTCCTTTTAATCCTGCCTGATGTGTTAAATCCACATAGTTATACTGAATCTGGCAGAAATCCCATCCGTCATAATAATCTAGGATATCCTGAAATACATCATATGAATCATGGAAGGAAAAACCAATATACTTAATTTTTCCATCCGCTCTTGCTTTTTCCATCTTCTCTACCAGCTTAAACTTTTTTATCTTCTCTTCAAACCGGTCTCTGCTCAGAGCATGGAGCAGATAAAAATCCACATGATCTGTCTTTAACTTCCTTAACTGCTCCTCTAATACTTCTTCAAAATCTTCTTCCTTTTCAAGCTTCCATACAGGACATTTCGTTGCCAGATAAGTTTTCTCCCTGTATCCTTCCTGCAGCGCTTCCCCTACTATCCTCTCACTTTCCCCCTCATGATAGGGATAAGCAGTGTCAATGTAGTTGACCCCCTGATCAATGGCATGACGGATCATGGCCACCGCCCTCTTCTCATCTACCTGATTTTCTCCCGAAAGAGGAAGCCGCATGGCTCCGAACCCGAGTGCTGAAACTTTTATTCCTGTCTTTCCAAAATCACGATATTGCATATTCTTCCTCCGCATGATAAGATTCGCAATTGAACTAAAAGCTGCTTTAATAAATATTGTATCATATTTGTTTCCTGTCCAATAGTTTTTTTTACAAAATTACCCACAAAAAAGACAGACTCTGCGTTACGCAAATATCTGTCTTTCTTCTCATAACTTTTTATTTCATTTTCCCTGCCAGACTTCCCTCCAGGATCAAATGCGCCGGTATCCCATTCTCATACCTGACACTTCGTTCTCCCTGGATCAGCGGACGTAAATACTCCATCATTTTCTCATTTATATCACATCCGCTGCCGCATATCATTTCTTCCGGCACCTTTTTTTCCCGGTTTGCCGCTTCTCCTGAATACACGGAAGTAAACTCCACAACGTAAGGATCTGATGACAGTCTTTTTATAGAAGCCATTTCTCCGTTTTTCCCATCAAGGACGCACTGCAATGCTTTTCCCCCCAGCAGCCAGGCCTCCTTTAAGTCTGTTTCGCTGGCAATATGGGCTGCACAGCGCTGCATCAGGCTGAGTTCTACCGTTCTCACCTTGCAGTCCAGCCTGGAACGGATCAGATTCTCCAAAATCTTTCCTGCACCTGATATATATTTGTGACCAAATGCATCGGCCTGCTCCGTCTGCACCTGCTCTGAAATATAGCAGCCGTTTTCATCCTTTAATCCCTCGCTGACTGCTATGAGAAATGACTTTTTCCGGGCCATCACCCGTTTCATGTCTTCGAGAAACCGTTCCATGGAAAATGCCGTCTCACACAGATAAATCAGCTCAGGACCAGGCCCGCCGTTAATTCTGGAAAGAGCGGAGGCGGCGGTAAGCCAGCCCGCGTTTCTCCCCATTATTTCTACAATTGTCACTCCTGCAACCGGATAAACGGATATGTCACGCTCCAGCTCCGCTACTGTTGCAGCAACATATTTGGCTGCTGATCCAAATCCGGGACAGTGGTCTGTGCCCTCCAGATCATTATCAATGGTCTTTGGCACTCCGGCTATCAGAATATCTCCAATTTTTTTCTCTTTTAAATATTCCGACAGTTTAAAAACCGTATCCATGGAGTCATTTCCTCCAATATAGATAAAATAGGAAATATGGTGCTTTCTAAATATCCCTACCAGTTTTTCGTATTCTTCCTCATCCTCTCTCCACGGTTTTAAAGGATAGCGGCAGGAACCCAGAAGCGAAGCGGGAGTCTGACACAGCAGCGAGGAATCGTTTGAACTTTTAAGCACTTTTTTCAAATCCACAAACTGCTCGCTTAACACTCCCTGTATTCCGTAAAAGGCCCCCAGGATTCCATCCACCCGGCTGCTTACGCAGGCGGCTTCCGCCACTCCGGCCAGGCTTGCATTAATAACTGCAGTTGGACCTCCTGACTGGGCGATCAAAAGATTTTTCATAAAAACTCCTATCTGATATAGATCTTATCTCTTGTTACATTTTGTGCGATGAGTTTCATCACAGGCATAAAATAATCATGAAAACTTTCCTTCGGAAGAATCAGCGCTTCCCCTTCATTTACATAAAACACAATATCTTTTGGAGTTGATACCGCCTTTTCTATCTGACTCCAGGAATAGGAATTCACCACTCCCACATTCTGCCTTGAAAATCCCTTTTCAAAAAAGGTATATATGGTCTTCTCTCTGTAACAGGGGGCTGCGATCATCTTTCTTGATTTTAAGTACAAAGAAAGAGGAGTGCATGATAAAAACAAGAAACCGGCTCCTACATATAAAAGAGCATTTTGTAACCCGATGCGGTCGGCTCCAAGTAAAATTCCTCCTGCAACGATTACAGCAAGCCCCAGGACATTTACAAGAAAACCGGAAAGCCTGGAATAAGTATGAAACAGCAGCAGATCATAAATATGTTCTGCCTTCATAGTCACCTCAATTTTCATAATGCACCCTCATACTGTTTAATTTACTTTTTCAGCTGCCCAGCCTTCCGGTGAATAGATACCTTTTTTCTGTTTTCTCATCATATTATCAAAGAAAGCAACAATAAATGGACAAAGGAACAGGGTAATAATCGAAGCAGTGGCGCACTGGGCAGTTGCCATATCGGTATACTGAGCCATAGTAGGATCTGCTTCCGCTACTGCTGCCGGAGTCATGGCGGAGTTGAGTGCCGTTGTACCAATTGCCGCACCCATTGCATTTCTCTCCTTTTTCGGAAGAATCATGTTAAAGATCAGGAAAAAGATTACTGCTGTAGCCGCTGATATCAGTCCCAGGACAATGCCGGAAGCTCCTGCTGTTATAATAGTTTTAATATCTGTTTTCGCTCCTATGGAAATGGTCATGAAAAAGGTAATAATCGGCTGGGCTGTTGCACAGACCCGACGGAACTCCTTATCAATATTTCCCCACACAAAGCCGATCAGAATCGGAATAATCGTTGCGATCAGACTGTTAAGAGGGATGGAAGCCAGGCCGGTTGCACCCAGGGCAATAAGGGTGAAAAACGGTCCGTCATTTAAAGACAATACAGAAATCGCACCTGTATCCGTAGCATTGCCGAACTGGGAAGACAAGGATATGTATAAGGAACCATTCGAGTTGGTAATAGCAGCAATCCATACAAAGGGTGCGATACCAAGGAATCCATTGACTCCGCACAGTTTTCCAACCAGCAGACCGATTGCAACACCAAGTAAAAATTTCATTCCTGTTAAGGTGACGCCTTTATAAAGAGGCATGCCAACCTGGTTGATGTTAATAGAAGACCCGCAGACAATTAAGAACAATCCCATCATTGCCGCATTTCCCTGATAAAACAAAGCTGTTACATATCCGCCTATCTGAAACACCTGAGGAACAAATGTTGCAATTAAAACAGCTATGACTAATGGTATGATGACCAGGCCCCCCGGCATTTTCTTCATCCTGTTTAACAAATTTAAATCCAGTTCCTTTTTTTCTTCATGATTGACACCCATTACGTTAAATACCTCCATCCATCAGATTATGGTTTTCCTGCCCTCTCCAGATACTCTTTTTCATATTCCATGATCCGTTCCACCTTTGGTCCGGAACCGCCGCCTGAAAATTCGCAGGACAGCCAGATATCCACCAGACACTTGGCAAGCTCCAGACCGATTACCCGTTCCCCCATACACATGATCTGCGCATCATTGCTTTTTCTTGCCCGCTCTGCAGAAAAGGGATCGTGGCACACTGCCGCTCTGATTCCCGGAACCTTGTTGGCTGTAATTGCCATGCCGATACCGGTACCGCAAACCAGGATTCCCCTTTCAAATTCACCTCTTGCGACCGCTTCTGCTGCTTTAACTGCAATATCCGGATACAGTACTGCTTCCCCCTCGTCTGCTCCGAAATCCTGATACTCCACTCCTTTCTCATCCAAATGCTTCATAATTTCTGCTTTCAGCCTGTAAGCGGCTTCATCACACCCTATTGCTATCTTCATGTTTCTGCCTCCTGAATTTATCTTCTGCCCGCTTCCAGAAACAGGCGTTCCACTACATCAACAGCGGTCTGATCGTTTCCCGTAAGCCCGCCTTTTCCTATAATGGGCAGCCCGTCATAGTTTCCGGAAAGCCGTCCTACATCCGTCTGTGCAATTACGTAATCAAGGACTTCTATGGATTCCACGCCCAGCTGATAACATACATTTACCATAGTATCTCCCCCGGTTGTATACAGTCCGGCGATTTTTTTCCTTCCCGCCTCTTGAAGAACAGCGGAAACAATCATTCCAAGCCCTGCGTTAATCCGGTTGGCACTCATTCCGTCTGTATAGCTTCGCATTGTATCTTCCTGCATAAGATCTAAAAGCTCCCCGTGCAATGCGGTTTCTAAAAGAATTGCTCTGGGAAGACGCTCTGTTTCAAGATATCCAAGGGCTGCCCCGGCGGCTCTTTTAACTTCTGCCAGTCCCTCTTCCCCGCCTTCAATTAACAGCACGGGATCTACCGGAATCCGCTTTACTCTTTCATCCTGGCAGAGAACCTCCATCTGCCTTTTTGTGACCGGTGTAGCGCTGCCTGCGGCGATGAGAACGGTTTTATTTATGTCCCTTAAGTCCGTTTCAGGTATGTTCGGTTCCTCCTGGCAGATCAGTTTCCTGCAGTATGCCAGTTTTGCTGTAAACGCCCCAGGATCAACCGCTACCACATTCCACTCTAACTCCACACAGGCCTTTGCGACAGTCTCCACATCAGACAGGGTAATGCTGTCCACCACAATGATTCTGCTGCCTTCCGTCCATTCTCTTATAAGTTCTTTCTTCACTTCTTCCGAACCTTTTAATACCGCGTCCAGTTTTATCAGTCCCACCTGTCTTCTGGTCTGCTTTTCCAAAAGACGCGGAATATAATTTTCATGTACAGGCGTCCGGACATCCTGTGCCACAGGAGTCTTAATTAAAGCCGTACCATCAATAATGGAAAAACCTCCTACCAGAATCCTTCTTGACTGGGGCATAGCCGGAACCACCACTGCTACAGCTGTTTCATCCATGCAGTCCAGCATTGCATCAATCTCTGTACCAACGCCTCCCCGCAGCGTGGTATCAATTCTTTTGGAAAAATACTTTACACCCATTCTCTTCAGTGCCATGGTTGCTGACCGGACTTTTTCGTAGGCTTCCTCCGGTGGAAGCGCCCTGCTGTTGCTGCTCACCAGTATGGCGTCTAACCGCTGTGCCCCCCTGGCATTCTCCGCAGCCTCTTCATTAAAGAAAACTGCTGTTTTTGCCCTTGATCTGGCAAGAAGAACACCTGTTGTGGTGGCGCCTGTCAGATCATCTGCTACTGCTCCTATTACCGGCATACCTTCTCCTCCTGTTTAAAAACTTATGCTTTGCCGTTTTCTTTCCCATTCATTAAAGCAGCATATTCCGATACAACTCTGGTCGATTCAATGAGACTCACTGCATTTGCCGTCCCTTTTCCTGCAATATCGAATGCAGTTCCATGATCCACGGAACTTCTGATAAATGGCAGTCCAAAAGTTAAGGTTACCGATTTTTCAAAATCCAGTGTCTTGCAGGCAATGTGTCCCTGATCGTGATACAAAGAAAGAATGGCATCGTAGCATCCGGATTTCCCGATGTGGAAGACCGAGTCTGCAGGACAGGGGCCTACTGCATCAATCCCGGTCTTCTTTGCTTCTTCCACAGCCGGAATCAGTTCATCGATCTCCTCTGTTCCAAACAGTCCGTTGTCACCACCGTGGGGGTTTAAGGCTGCTATGGCAATACGGGGCTTCTCAATTCCGATTTTTCTTAACTCCTTGTCAATATTAACCACATACTCCAGAACCCGTTCTTTTGTGGCATAATGGCAGGCATCCACCAGGGACATATGACGGCTTACAAAAAACACACGCAGCTTATGGCAGGAAAACATGGTAAGGGCATAAGGGGAATGTGTCTGATTCTCATAGATCTCCGTATGACCTGGCTCCTTAACGCCTGCAAGCTTAATCGCTCCTTTATGTATGGGTGCAGTGGAAACCGCGTCAATCCGGCCGGACATGCCAAGCTCAATGGATTTCATGATCCAGTCAATGCTCATCCTTCCTGCAAGAGCCTGGACCTCTCCCCATACAATGGAATCCGTGTCATAGCTGCCCGTTTCCAAAACATCAACGGTTCCCAATTCAAAAAATGCCTCTTCTGGATCTGTGATTTTTCGGTACTTCAGTTCCTTATTCATGACCTGGGCTGCTTTCTTAAGTATTTCGATGCTGCCTATTACAAACGGTCGGCAGCATTTATGAATCTCCTGCGCCAGCATGGTCATAACAATTGTTTCAGGCCCGATCCCTGCAGGATCTCCCATGGTAATTGCTGTGACCGGTTTGAATTTCGTCTCTTTCATTCTGATCTCCTATTTCGTTTTCTCTTTGTTTACTTTCGTTTAATTTTCTATTTTAATTTTTATCTCAAGGAAATCATACATCTTTTTTGAGTCCTTTACAATATGTATTTGCATTTTTTCTCTTTTTACCATTTTTCGTTCTATATTTTTGTGCATTTTTTCTATATTTTTGTTTTTTAATGTCGAAAATAATATTTTCATTTTACTTTCGTTTTCTATTGATTTTATTTTGTTTTTATTTTAAACTGATATTATCAAATGACTGGAGGTTCGAGATATATGACAAAAAAAATATTTTTCGGGACTAATTTAAAGATGTATAAAAATATCAAAGAAACTACGGAATACCTAAAGACACTATCCCAGCTGACAAAAGACATCAGCAGGGACAGCATGGAATTATTCGTGATTCCCTCCTACACCTCGTTAAGCAGCGCTGCCCGGTCCACAGGCAAACAATTCATCACTCTGGGAGCCCAGAATATGTGCTGGGAAGAAAAAGGGACCTTCACAGGAGAGATTTCCCCCTTAATGCTTCAGGAAATGGGAATCGGACTGGTTATGATCGGTCATTCTGAACGCCGGCATGTACTTAGAGAAACGGATGAAGAAGAGAATCGGAAGGTAACATGCGCCTTAAACCACGGAATGACTGCGCTTCTCTGCGTTGGGGAAACAGCAAAGGAAAAGGATTACAAAATCAGCGATGAAATCATAAGGACTCAGCTTAAAATCGGTCTTTACGATATCCCCGCCTCACAGGTTTCCAGGCTGTGGATCGCTTATGAACCCGTATGGGCAATCGGCGAAAGCGGGACTCCGGCCAGCGCCGATTACGCAGAAGAAAAACACAAGACAATTAAAAACTGTCTGACAGAATTATTCGGAGAAGCAGGCAGCCAGATACCGGTGCTGTACGGAGGCAGCGTCAATCCGGATAATGCGGTCTTACTGATCTCCCAGCCATCGATTGACGGTTTATTTACCGGGAGAAGTGCCTGGGATGCCAGTGCATTCAATTCTCTGATACGGAAGACAGTATACATAAAAAGCGGCAGCTGCATATAACAGCAGCTGCCCTTTTTATGTTATACAATATCAATGGCCACTTCTCTCTGTCTGGCCATATCCAGATATTCTCTCTTTATTTCACTGTCAGTAATGATTTTCTTAATCTCCGAAAGAGGACTGACTGTCAGTACATATCCGCCTCCGAATTTACTGCTGTCAACCAGAAGATAAACTTCTTTTGATACCTTTAAAATGGTTTTTTTGATCTGCATCTGAGGCGAGCCAATGGAGGTAATTCCTGCATCAAAATTAACACCATGAGCACTGATAAATGCCTTATCTGCATGGCACTCTTCCAGGTTCTTTATGGTGACGTCACCCATGGTAGCAGACAGTTTTCCGCCCACCTGACCGCCAAGCAGAAACAGATCCACATGCTTTGCTGACGAGAGCTCACCTGCTGCCATAAGAGAATTGGTAATTGCCAGCACATGCTTACCGGGATTTTCCTTGATCACTTTGGCAAGGTAATAGCTGGTGGAAGCATCATCCAGGATAATTGTGTCATTATCATCAATATACTCATATGCCTTCTGCGCAATCAGCTGCTTTTTATCGGCGTTTTTATTCACCGTTTCCGAATTATAAAACACGGCTACAGAGGCACCTGCCTTCGTAGCTCCGCCGTGAACCCGGTTAAGCAGCCCCATCTCCTCAAGCTTTTGTATATCATTGCGAACTGTGACCTCGGAACACTCCAGCTGCCTGCTGATATCGGTAACCCGTATGCTGTTCTTTTCTTCCAGTTCTTCCAATATAAACTCCATCCTTTTGTTTAACAATGCAGTTTTCCTCTCCTTGACATTTTTCCTCTTTTATCATTCTATCTTACTATTATAATCGGAATTGTACAAGTATTATTCTCAAATTCAAAACAATGCAATCGCTGGGATGGAGTCTCTCCACTAACGCTCTTAAACCTCGGTTGTTATAAAAATATCGTAAATCGCCTTAATTGCTTCCTCAAAATCACTGTTTCTCACGCCGATAATGATGTTTAACTCACTGGAGCCCTGATCGATCATTTTAACATTGACTCTGGAATGGGCGAGAGCAGAGAAAATCCTTCCGGCAGTCCCTCTGGTCGCCTTCATACCTCTGCCAACAACCGCAACCAGTGCCAGATCGGATTCCATCTCCACGAAATCAGGCTCTACCGCCCTGTGAATACCGGCAATGACAGACTGCTCATATTCCTCAAACTCCGACTGGTGAACAAAAACCGTCATGGTGTCTATTCCGGAAGGCATATGCTCAAAGGAGATTCCGTATTTTTCAAAAACCTCCAGCACCTTTCTCCCAAAACCGACTTCTGCATTCATCATGGCCTTCTCAATGTTAATGGAGCAGAAGCCTTTCTTACCTGCAATTCCGGTAATGGTATAGCGGGGCTGTCTGCAGGTGCTTTCCACGATTAAAGTTCCCTTGTCCTCCGGCTTGTTCGTGTTACGGATATTAATGGGAATGCCCTCTTTTCTCACAGGAAAAATGGCATCCTCATGGAGTACGCTGGCACCCATATAGGCCAGCTCTCTTAATTCTCTGTATGTAATGGTTTCAATTACTTCCGGATCCTTAATAATTCTCGGGTCTGCTACCAGAACACCGGATACATCCGTCCAGTTTTCATACATATCTGCATGAATCGCTTTTGCCACCACAGAACCTGTCACATCGGAGCCGCCTCTTGAAAAAGTCTTAATGGTGCCATCCTTCTTTGAGCCGTAAAATCCCGGAATAACTGCAGTCTCAGCCTGGCTTAATCGTTCCGAAAGTACCTGATCTGTAAGCTCCGCCTCAAAATTACCATCCTCATCAAAAAAGATCACCTCTGCGGCATCAATAAACTCAAATCCCAAATATTCAGCCATGATCAGACTGTTTAAATATTCACCTCTTGAAGCTGCATAATCCCGGCCTGCCTTTTCTAAGAAGTTCTTTTCAATGGTATTAAATTCCTCATCAAGACTCATGGTAAGGGAAAGTCCGCTGATAATTTCCATATAGCGCTCTTTGATTTTTTCCAGAATGCTTTTGTAGCTTTTTCCCGCTTCAGCCGCATCATAACACTGATACAGCAGATCTGTTACCTTTTCATCTTTGTCGTTACGCTTTCCCGGCGCAGATGGAACTACATATTTTCTGCTCTTGTCTGCGCGGATGATATTTCCCACCTTCTCAAACTGCCTGGCGCTGGCTAAAGAGCTTCCTCCGAATTTCACAACTTTTTTCATGGCGTCTTTCTCCTCTGATACAGGTTAATATCTACATATTTAACGGAAATAATATCTTAATTGTCACCAGCTGTCAAGTGGTTTTCTTTAATTATGTATATTTTTCCATCATCATGCATAAATTCTCTTTTCCAGAAACATATTCAAAATTGTTTCATTGGCCAGGCTGTTTCGTTTGTCCGACTCTTCAATCCGCCTGTTTCCTCCGCTGATGCTGTTATATTCCCCGCAGATATCAACTGCCAGTACCGGTTCTTTCCTGCGGATTATCTCCCATGCCTGATGAAGCTGAGCCAGAGTCATACTGCCCTGATCCCAGTCGGTGATGAGTTCATTGGAAGAAAATACATCTTTATCAACCGATAAATACACAGGCTCCATTAATTGTCCGGCGAAGTCAGAAATCCAGTTATTTCCGGATAATTCCGATTCTGTATATATCTTCACCCTGTCCTTAAACTCCTCCCTGACTGCAAAGGCAAGCTCATCGGACACACCGATTAAAATAACACGCTTCAAAAAATCATTCTCCTCCAGTATCTGGCGGATCCAGTTCCCGCAGGAAAGGATTCCCTCAAAACTGGAAGCAAGCAGATCTGCATGATGATCAAATACAACCAGATCATAGGGCTCTTTGCAGCTCTTTTGCAGAACATAGCTGACATAATGAAAATTTCCGCTGTCCAGAAACCGGAAACTGCCCCCCGCTTTTTTAGCCCGGCGCTCTATCTCAGTTAAAGACGTTCCGTCACAAAAACCATGGACTCCGGTTAAATCGGTACAGTCAACCCAGTCGTAAGGAACCGTTCTATAGAAATCCTGTCTTTTGTAAACATCTGTGAAATTAAATATGGTAACCGGTTTTATTTTCCTTTCAAAGCTTCCACCTCCTGATTTACTTCTTCCTCACAGGAACGCATGGCAAGTATGGTTTTTTCAAATAGTTCCTCTAATGTCCAGCCAAGATATCCGGCACCGGTTTCAATGATTTCTCTGGAACAGCCGGCAGCGAACTTTTTGTCCTTATACTTTTTCTTTAAGCTGGATACTTCCATATCCATTACACTTTTTGAAGGACGCATTCTGGCCGCTGCACCGATTAAACCGGTCAGTTCATCTGATGCAAAAAGAACCTTTTCCATCTCATGTTCCGGCTTTACCTCTGAACAGATTCCATATCCATGACTGCATACGGCATGAATAAGCTCCGGCTCCGCACCGATTTCTTTTAACAGCTCCGGCGCTTTTGTGCAGTGTTCCTCGGGAAACTGCTCAAAATCCACATCATGAAGAAGTCCTGCCAGTCCCCAGAAATCTTCTTCTGCCCCACAGCCCAGCTCTTTTGCATACCACCGCATAACGCCCTCCACAGTCAGCGCATGAAGAAGATGGAACGGCTCCTGATTGTATTTTAAGAGTAAGTGCAGTGCCTGTTGTCTCGTTATCTCTGTTTTCATAGTGAATTTCTCCTTACTGTACCTGATTAATTGTCCGCTCCGGTTATAAGAGAACGAATGCCGCTCTCTCCAATCACTTCGATTCCGTTTTCTTCCAGTAAAGCAGCAGTGACACCGCTCCCAGGAATCTTTTTTCCGGAAAAAGTTCCGTCATAGATCATTCCGCGGCCGCAGGATGGGCTGCGCTCCTTTAATATGGCCTTTTTGCAGCCGTAAATTTCAGCAAGCTTTAAGGTTTCTTCTGCACCTTTTACAAAAAAGGCGGTCACATCCTGACCCGGCTGATTGATGACTGATTCTCCTCTCCGCTCAGCCGGAGGTCTTGGCGTCTGCATTCCTCCCAGCTGTTCCGGACAGACAGGAACCAGATGATACTGATCAAGCAGTGCCAGAACATCTCCATTTTTTCCATTATTACCGTCATAACGGCAGTTCGCACCCAAAAGACAGGCGCTTACCAGAATTGTTTCTTTTTGATCCTTCATTCCTTTTCGCCTCCTTCCATAAGTCCTACTGTAGCAAAAAATCAAAAGGGGTTCAATCCTTTTTTCAGATTAACCCCTTAGCACAACCTATTTTCTATTTTCTAAAATTGCATCGATGATTCCATAATCCCTTGCCTCAGATGCTGTCATAAAATGATCTCGGTCTGTATCCCGTTCAATTTCTTCTTCTAAATGTCCGGTATTCTCCCCAAGTATCCGGTTTAACCGTTTCTTATCCTTTTGAAGCTTTTCTGAGAAAATAAATATATCAGCCGCTTTTCCGCCGATCCCTCCGGATATGCCCGGCTGATGAATCATAATCTCCGCATTGGGAAGGGCAAACCGCTTGCCTTTTGTTCCTCCTGCCAGGAGAAATGCCCCAAAGCTGGCTGCCATCCCCAGGCAGATGGTGGAGACATTGCAGCGGATAAACTTCATGGTGTCATAAACCGCAAGTCCGGCGGTAATCGAGCCTCCGGGACTGTTAATGTAAAAGGAAATATCTTTCTCCGGGTCCTGGGATTCCAGAAACAACAGCTGTGCGATAATCAGCTTTGCAGAATCATCGCTTACCTCTTCTCCGAGAAAAATAATCCGGTCCTTTAACAGGCGGGAAAACAGATCATAGCTTCGTTCCCCTGAGCCTGTCTGTTCAACAACATAAGGAACTATATTCATGCTGCACACCTCCAGGCTGCAGAGTGTTTCATGACCACCTCTTTTCGCCTCAGCTGCCTGTTAATTCTTGCTTTTCTGTATGTCATAGGCGTACAGCCATATACTTTTTTAAATTCCAGCGCAAACGCCTGCTGGGACTGGTATAACGCATCCTGGGCGATCCTTGCAATGGAATCCTCTTCCATAACCAGCTTTCTCGCCGCCTCGCTGAGCCTGCGTTCTTTAACATACCGGTGGATGGTACAGCCCGTAACTTCAGAAAACATCCGGTTGATATGAAATTTAGAGTAACCGGCATGCTGGGCAATCTCCTCCACATTCAGTCTTTCCGGTGCAGATAAGTTTGCTTCAATATAATCAATGATTTTACCGACTATTTTTTTCTTTTCATTCATGCTCACTACCTCCGTGATTTTCCCTTATTATAGCAGGTTTCATTTTTCCTGTCTTAATAAAAAGTGCGGTTTCGAAAAAACGCTTAATTCCTACTATGTTTATAGAAAAAGACCATGACATTTTGTTAAAAATATAGTATACTTTATACAAGATACTAGAACGAGCAATAGAAAGGAAGGCTGCAACATGTACTGTATCAAAAAAATAAAAGAAGATCTGTTCTGGGTTGGCGGAAGCGACCGCCGTCTTGCCCTGTTTGAAAATGCATATCCCATTCCTAAAGGAATTTCCTATAATTCCTACGTTCTGCTGGATGAAAAAACCGCGTTGTTTGATACGGTTGACAGAGCCATTACCGGACAGTTTTTAGAGAATGTGGAAGCAGTTCTCGGAGGACGGAATCTGGATTATATTTTTGTTAATCACATGGAACCGGATCACTGCGCCACCTTAGGAGAAATGGTAAGAAGATATCCTGATGTAAAGGTTGTATGCAATGCAAAAACCGTCCCCATCATCAATCAGTTTTACGAATTCGGAGTGGATGACAGGGCTGTCATTGTAAAGGAAGGCGATACCGTCTCTACCGGCAGACACAATTTCACCTTCTACTTGGCTCCCATGGTGCACTGGCCGGAAGTGATGGTCACCTATGATACCACAGATAAGATTCTGTTTTCTGCAGATGCATTCGGCACCTTCGGCGCCATGAACGGGAATCTGTTTGCTGACGAGCTGAATTTTGAACGCGAATGGCTTGATGATTCCAGAAGATACTATTCCAACATCGTCGGCAAATACGGGATCAACACTCAGGCATTATTAAAGAAAGTCTCAGACTTGGACATTCAGTTCCTCTGCCCTCTTCACGGACCGGTATGGCGTTCCAATATCTGCTGGTATATGGACAAGTACTGCACCTGGAGCAGCTACAAGCCGGAAGAGCAGTCAGTTATGATCGCTTACGGTTCCATATACGGCAATACGGAGAATGCCGCCAACATTCTTGCCTGCCGTCTTGCAGAGCGGGGAATCCGGAATATCGTAATGTATGACGTTTCTGTAACCCATCCATCCTACATTATCTCGGAAGCATTCCGCTGCAGCCATCTGGTATTTGCATCTGCAACCTACAATGCAGGCATTTTCAGCAACATGGAGCATCTGCTTATGGATATGAAGGCCCATAACGTACAGAACCGTACCGTTGCACTGATTGAGAACGGCACCTGGGGCGTTATGGCAGGCAAAAAGATGACCGAAATCATCTCTGAAATGAAAAACATGACGATTCTGGACCAGACCATTACAGTAAAATCCTCCCTGAAAGAGGACCAGCTGTCGGAAATCGCGGCACTTGCCAATACCATCGCGGAGTCCATGTCTTAATAAATAACTATCCCCCGGAAGAAGCGGCAGATAACCGATTCTCCGGGGGATATTCTTTATCCTCCGTCTCTTAAAATCCCTTTATTTCAATCCCTTTCTCTGTAAGACCTTCTCTGATTTTTTTCACAAATGCCAGAGCTTTGGCTTCATCTCCGTGAACATATACAGAATCAGCCTGGATGGTAATATCCCTTCCGTCCACTGCTTCCACTTTCCTCTCTCTGACCATACGGATCACCCGCTTTACAGCCTGTTCTTCATCCTTTATCAGTGCACCCTTCTGGTTTCTCGGAACAAGAGTTCCGTCACTTTGGTATCCCCTCTTCATCCATTCCGATCTTATAAGCGCCGTAACTTTCCCCCAAATCACAGTTCAAATCAATGACCGCCATAATCACCGCTTCCTTTCTCTAAAACCGTTCTCAGTATTTCAGCTGCGAATTCTTCCTGTATTATCAGACCGCATCATCAGACAAGCTCTTCTTTCCTGTATATCTTAGATATTCTTCGATGACTTCATTCTGGATCTGCTTTAACCGCAGCGGATCCTTTCCTCCTACCGCTATCCCATCGATTTCCTTTGCGTGCATACAGAAGTTAGAGGAGGAGGTCACCAGCACCTCATCT
The DNA here is from genome assembly GCA_963523075.1 of uncultured Clostridium sp. GTDB lineage: Bacteria > Bacillota > Clostridia > Lachnospirales > Lachnospiraceae > Lacrimispora. The sequence continues at coordinate 234,334 of CAURBW010000001.1, read as the reverse complement.
GCCCCCATCAGTTCCGAAAGAGTAAAGGGGCGTTCTAAAACCTGGATTCCAAGGCGGTAGCAGGCCTCAATCATATGGGTTTTTGAAATTCCCCGCAGAATATACGGATCATTGGGATGGGAAAGAAAGATTCCGTCTTTTAGTATGGAGACATTGCTGTGGGCGCACTCTGTCACGATCTCGCCTCTGTAAAACACAGTTTCCTGTGCGCCCAGCTTATCAGCCTTCTGGGATGCCATAACGGAAGGCAGAAGGTTTAAGGTTTTAATATTGCAGTGCAGGAAACGGGTGTCCTCCGCGGTTATCAGGCTGATGGGAACCTCCGGATCCCGCAGGCGGCTGGGACGGATCATAACCCAGAGTTTACCGGTCATCTCACTGTCATAAACGTGGTTTCTGGGAGCAGCTCCTCTTGTGACCTGCCAATAGACAAAATGAGTCTCTCCTTCTACTTTTTTAAGAAGATCTGTCAAAAGCTCCCCAAGCTCCTTCTTTTCCATGGGAATCCGGATGTCCAGAGCCTTTGCACTGGAATAAAAACGGTCCAGATGATCTTCCAGCAGATAGACACGGTGATTTCCTCCTACCGTTGCATCATAAACTCCGTCACCGAAAAAATGCACTCTGTCATTAAAGGGCACCATCAGTTCCTCCGGTGCAGCAATTGTTCCATCATAATAAGCAAGCTCTTTCATAACCTCTCCTTTTTTTCCGGGCAAATGCCAAATTTCATCCTGATGTACTCCTCAATCAGTTTTGCGCAGTTATCAAGTCCCAGACTTTCCGTATTTAGACACAGGTCATAATTTCGCGGGTTTTTCCACTGTCTTCCGGTATGATACAGGTAATAGGCATTGCGGTACCGGTCCAGCTGGTCAATGTAGCGTTCTGCTTCCGACTCTGAAATTCCCTGCCGCTCTATCTCACGTTTCACCCGGAATTCATAGGAAGCATCTAAATACACAGATACCACATTGGGTTCTCCCTTCAATACAAAATCAGCGGCTCTTCCTGCACACACATAGGATTCCTGGGTAAGCAGCTCTTTTAACACCTTTGCCTGATAATTAAATAAATTCTGGTCTGATAAGAAGTTTCCGCTTTCTGCGGGGATGATCTCTCCATTATAAACCCTTTTAAAGGCCCCATACAACAATGTATTTTTCGTATTTTCATCTGCTTCTGCAAATATGGTTTCATTGATTCCGCTGTCCTCTGCAGCCAGCCGTAAAAGCTTCCTGTCATAGTAATCGATTCCGTAATCAGCAGCCAGCTTTTTTCCTATATGGCTTCCTCCTCCGCTTCCGCAGGTGCGGGTTATGGCAATTGCAAAAAATTGATTCTGTTCATTCATGTTTCTCCTCCTACTGTCCTTTCCTGTTAACTTCTTTGATACTTGAAAAGATTTCCTTTACCAAAAGAGGGGACAGCCCCATAGAGGGTTACATCGTTCCAATCAGCGCTGCAGATAATAACCTTTTTTTCATATTTCATTCCTCCTCATGCTTTTTTTGTTATATAAAACGATATTTTGTCAAACAAAAAGAGGCTCTCCCGCTAAATACTGAAGAAAACCTCCTCGTTCTCCAAAAAGAAACCGGGATGCTCCGAGAGATATTATGTCCAAAAAGCAAAAGAAGCCGCAACTGCCTTCCCGGCAGCTGAGACTCCATCGTTCTCTCGTTTCATATGTTGGAGGCATTATACCACTTGCAGTAAGAAAGCACAAGTGGTATTTGATTTATTTCCACATCCTGTTATTTTTTGCCGCGATGTCCATGCCCTTCTGATTTCAAAGTGCTGTTTGGGTTGGTATAGGATATATTCAGTGCACTGGCAACTGATTCCATAATACCGTTGCTGCTGAAGGTAGCTCCGGAAACTGCATCCACCTCGGCGCTCTGGCTGTTTATAATCTCAGCTGTCACCTTCTCCACTGCCCGGTTAAAATATTCCTTATCATCTTCGTAGGACAGAACTGTTATGTCCGTAATATTTCCATTTTCTACAGTGACGCTTGTTTTGGTCTCCCCACGGAAGCCCTGACCGGTTCCTGTATAGGTACCATCTGCATAGCTCCCAGTCTCAGTCCGTGCTTCGACTGCTGCCGGAGTCTGGGTGCTTATCATCTGAGCCTGCGTATTACCCGCATAAACCAGCCCAAACATAGCTGCTGCCGAGACTGCTGAGACTGCTACCGGCGCCCCGTTCGCTCTGGCATTCTGTCTTGGGCAGATGGCTGTACACTCAAAACAGTCTATACATTCTCCTGAAGTAACCGTATCGTACTGATAAAGGGGAATTCCCATGCTGCATTTGCTGGTACACAGCCTGCAGCTTCCGCATTTACTCCTGTCCTTTTTAATCCGGAACAGACGGAATCTGGACATGATGGCAAAGACAGCTCCAAGAGGGCACAAATAGCGGCAGAAAAACCGTTCCACCAGGAAAGATCCCGCTATTATAAGAAGCAGAAGAAAACCACCTATGGTAAATAAATACCGGGCTGAAGGCCAGCTTCCGATTTTTGAATACATGCCGAAAACTGCCCAGGGACCAGTCATACTGTCAAGGTTTCCTATATGAAATGTCCATATCCCTAATATAATAAACACCAGAATTATATATTTTAAATTTTTCAGCCATGCATCAGCCTTTTCATTTACTTTTAAGCCCAGCTTCCCTGTTTTCTTTGACAGGAACCACAGGAAATCCCCCATAGCGCCAAAGCTGCATAAAAATCCGCAGAAAAATCTGCCCGTAAGTATGGTAATTATCATGCTCCCCAAGAACAAGGTAAGCTGGGGAAGCATAGCGGAAAGCGAAAAGTTCCCGGCCAGAGCAGCACTGTAAATTTCTTTCATTGCATAAAAAATACTGGTGAACAGACCCGGCAGAGCCAGGAAGGATATGATCTGAATGGTTCTTCTCCATACTCTGACTGAACCTCTTTTTTTCTTATTATCCATAGTTATTAATCTCCTTTTTTCCTATGTTAAATTTATCTGCCAATCCCGGTGTTACATAAGTGGCCCCTGATTTCTCCATAAAGATCCCTTCTACGTGATAAGCAGTTAAAAGCTTCATTCCTGATTCCAGACCCATGACAAAAACAGCCGTAGATAATCCATCCAGTTCGCATGCCAGGTCACCAATCAGAGACACTCCTGCTAATCCGCTGTTGGATGGAAATCCGGTGGCTGGATCCAGAATATGGTGATATCTGTGTCCGTCTTTTTCAAAGAATCTTTCATAATCCCCGGAAGTTACAACTGCCTGATTGCAGATTTTTATCGTACCGGCTGACACTCCTGTTTTGGCAAAAGGATTTTGAATGCCAATCTGTTTTGGGCTTCCAAGTACAATGACTGTTCCTCCGAAATTAATAAATCCTTCGGCTATTCCCTCATCCATTAATATCTGTTTTGCGGCATCTGCCGCATATCCTTTGGCGATTCCCCCCAGGTCCAGTTCCTGCCCCTTTTGCGGCAATCCCACCTGGTCTCCGTCAATGACAATATCTCTGAAATTTATTAAATTCATGGTTCGCTTCGTATCTTCTAAGCATGGCAGCCTGTTTTCCCTCTTTGCTTTTCTCCAGAGCTTTAAGAGGCTTCCCGAGGTTATATCAAAAGCACCCAGTGAATTTCTTGAAAGTTCAACAGATTTTTTAATCACTTCACTGGTCTCCCTGCTGACTTTTACCATGTTTTTTCCTGCTGCACGGTTAATTTCTGCTATCTCACTATCCTCTCTAAAAACAGAAAACATATGGTCAAAACGAAGGATTTGCAGCTTGATACGGTCCAGAACTTTCGTAATCTGCTCCGCTGAAAGCTCCTGATCAAAAACAGCAACAGTATTGGCTGTACCCAGGGCAAAAAAAGTTTTCTGTATCTGCCTCATTTTTATGTCTCCTTTCCTCCTCGTTTCTGCTGCTATCATAAACTTCAAAAATTAAAATAAGATTAAAAATAAGTCTTATTGTGTGAACTTCCTGTGAAACAAAAAACTGCCCGGCAGAAATTCACATCTGCCGGACAGTTTCCTCTATTCCATATTCACTTTTCAAATGGCATAATTACGGTAAACACCGTACCTTCACCGGGCTGGCTCAGTACCGTAATCTCTCCCTTATGTGCATTTACGATCCATTTAACCATGGCAAGTCCAAGACCTGTGTTATTGCGCCCGCTGCTTCTGGATGAGTCAACCTGATAAAAACGTTCCCATATATGCTTTAGATGTTCTGAAGCAATCCCGATTCCATTGTCTGCTACCTTTAATTCCAGAAAGTCCTTCTGCTTTGTCAAAGAAAGCTTCACCCAGCCATTTTCTTTTCCGTACTGAACCGCATTTTCAATTAAATTAATCAGCATTCTGATCATCATGGTTTCGTCTGCCATCAGGAAAATATCGGGCTGTACTTCTGTAATGACATCGATTTTCTTCTCCTTTGCCATCTCATTTTGCTGCTCCCCAATGATCTCCACCAGTTCGCTGAAATTAATCCGTTCCAGATTTTCCAGTTGATACTGGCCATTGTCCATCCGGGCAAGGGTAAGAAGATTGGCAATCAGGGCAGACATCTTGACCGCCTGCTGCCTGATTTTTAAAAGGGACTCTTTTGCTTCCTCTGTGCTGGAAGCATGTTCCAGTCCGTAATCACACTGTGCCAGAATAACAGAAGCAGGCGTCCTCAATTCATGGGATGCATCTGCAGTAAACCGCTTCTCATTTTCAAAATATCCCTCCAGCTTATCAAACATGCCATTAAAGGTCTTTGCCAGAGTATGGATTTCATCCGTTCCCTCTCCCAGCTGAATCCGGCGTGACAAATCTCCGGCTTCCCCGATGGCTTCGGCCGTCTGAATCATATCCTGAATAGGGCGAAGTCCTCTGTCTATGACCAGATACCCAACCACCGCAATTCCCATAACCAGAAACGGCAGTGCCAGCACAAGCAGACGAAAGAATATATCCTGTGAGCGGACGGTATCATGAAGCGGCAGAATACCACGGATCCATATATAAGTCCCATGTTCTTTTTTTAACTGAACATCATATACAAACCATTCCTGACCGCCGGATATCATCTTTCTGGAAGTGTCTTTTGTGAAGGTCTCATGACTTGCAAAACCGGTTGGAACAATTCCCGCCAGCTGTGTTCCATTCATGCCGTACAAGGAGATGTAGATATCATTCACAGGGACCGAAATCTTTTCCCCTAACTGATTCCGGTTCAAATCTTCGATTTCATCCACGGTCTCCATTAATTTTTTCTGTAAGTTCAGGCTGTTTAATTTTCTTTGGGTGAATACCAGAAAAACGGATCCCACTACAACCAGGAGCATCATAAATAAGGTAAACCACAGAGTAACCCTCATTTTAATGGAAAGTTTCTTCATCGTCTGCTCCTATCTGTTCTTCTCATTCTCTGCCCGCAGAACATACCCTGCACCTCTGACTGTGTGAATCAGTTTCTCCGGGTAATCTTCATCAATCTTCTTTCTTAAATACCGGATATACACATCAACCAGGTTGGATTCTCCTTCATATTCGTAATTCCATATATGCTGGCTGATCTTTTCACGGGAAAGCACAATTCCCGCGTTGCGGATTAAATATTCCAGTATTGAAAATTCTTTGGAGGATAACTGAATGGTTTTCTGATCCCTTGTCACTGTCCTTGAATCGCAGTTTACCGTTAAATCTTCAAGTTCAAATGTATTGCTGATATTACCGGATGACCGTCTTAACATAACTCTTATTCTTGCCAGAAGTTCATTAAAAGCAAAGGGTTTCACTAAATAATCATCGGCTCCTGCATCAAGACCGGTAACACGGTCCTCGATGCTGTCCCTCGCTGTCAGCAAAAGCACCGGAGTCTTTTTCCCCTGTTTGCGGATCTTTTTTAATAACTCAAGACCGTTCATCCCGGGAATCATAATATCCAGAATAACCGCATCATAATCAGCCATCTGGAAATACTCCAGGCCATCCAGTCCGTTTAAACAACTATCAACCGTATAATGCTCCAGCTGAAGCTTTTTTACAATCAGACCATTTAAGTCCGGTTCATCTTCCACCAATAAAATCCTCATTACCTGTGTTGTTCCCTTCTTTCTTCCGTGAACTCTTTCAACTCCGTATTATGCTTTATTATATCACAAGAATAAGGAAAGAAACACGAAAAAGTAATCACCAGAAACAGTACCATTGCATATCCCGATGAAAACAGAAAGATAATAAAAAGCAGAAGCAGCAAAATACCAATTCCGATCCGTATCATAAAATGATGAATCAGTTTAAAACCGCTTGCCAGACCCAGAACAGCATTCCCGATAAACATGGTATTTGCAATTCCCACAATACTTTGAAATGACAGTTTCCCAGAGGCATGAAGAAAAAGTACCATAAAATTCACCGCCAGAAGCATCAGGGCAGTCAGCCATTTTTGGTGAAATATTTTCGGTAATCCGGTATTTTTAAAACGTGCCGTAGTCTGCCGTACAACTGCCCCCGTAAAGGTTGACACGGTACAGATACAAAGTCCGGCAGCCAGCCCGGAAAAGACAGCTCCTGAAAATCTTCCAGCTACCGGAATCAGCAGATCCGGCATGGAATGGCTGGGGCTGTTTTGAAATGTGAGAGCCGTAAGCAGATAGACCATGATAATCGCTGACAGACTTATCTGCATGGCACGCATCATCGTACGTTCCGGATTCTCCACATCTTCCACATAATTTCCCAGAATCTCCCATCCTACAATCGCCCAGAATATAAGAAGAAGCGTCTGCCCGAATGCCCCCGGTGCCGGAAAGCTGCGGGGAATCGAAAGAACCGGTAAACGAAATAAAGTCGCACCGCTGCCTGCAAGAAGCAGACAGGCTGTGATACTGGATAATACCAGCATAAATTTCCCCATGAAGGAAACACCTGATATAACGATTACAGCACAGATGAGAAGAACCCCACCGGCTGTAGCCCATGAACTTACATGACAAACAGAGGATACCGCCGGCCCGATGAACTCCGCGGCAGTAAGTGCCACGGCGACAGGCCCGAAAAAGACGGCTACCGTAAGGTAATTGGCCGCAAGTGTTCCAAATCTGCTGCCAAACATATCCCCGACAATCGTACTGATTCCCCGATTATCCGATGCAATAATTGTCATCTTTGCAAAGACATAGGCAAATAAAATATTAAGTGCCATAATAATCACCCATGCAAAAATAGCATGCTCTCCCAGCATATCATAAGCCAGAGACGGCAGAAAAATAATACCGGAGCCCAAAATCGGTCCGGTCATCAGCCCGCTTACTGTAAAAACATTCAATTTTTTCTTCATACAAACACATCTCCCTTCAATCACATCAATCATAATAAAAAATCATGTTTTTGTATAATTGAAGTTATTAAAGATTGACTTCAGTATTATTGATGGTAGAATAATAGTAATATAATTTTGTGATGGATAAGAACCGGAAGGGGCGAATGAGATATGATAGAAATACGTAATTTAAGAACGTTGGTAAAGATCGCCGAGCTGGGCAGCTATACGAAGGCGGCCCAGGCCCTGGGGTATGCCCAGTCTACCCTGACCTTTCAGGTTGGTACCATTGAATCCTATTATAAATGTCCTGTCTTTGACCGCACAGGAAAGACGCTTAAACTTACTGCATTCGGAGAACAGCTGCTGGAATATTCCAATTCGGTATTGCGGGAGTATGATACTCTGGAACAGTTAGGAAAAAGTGATGCCATTCCCCAGGGCTGTTTACGGATCGGGGCTCCCGAATCCCTGACACTATATCGTTTATACCCGCTTATCATCGCTTATAAATCTGCTTATCCACAGGTGGAGGTTCGCATGATCAACAGCCCGTGTGAGCTGCTGTTAAAGGATTTATCTGCCGGACAGCTGGATATCAGCTTTGTCCTTCAGCCAGAGTGCATGGATGAGAATCTGCATACAGAACTGCTTTTGGAGGAAAAAATGTGCCTTGTTGCGCCCGCCGGACATACACAGCCGGACTTTTTGCCCGAATCCGGGCAAATGGTGCTTTATACAGAAAAGGAATGCAGCTATCGGCAGGAATTTGACCGATATTTACAAAAGCATCACTATGTCCCTTCCAATGTACTGGAAACAGCAAGTGTGGAGGCAATTAAAAAATACATATCCACCGGCCTGGGAGTTTCATACCTTCCTTATTACACCGTAAAAACAGAAAGTGAAAGCGGATTACTTCGTACAAAGCTGATTGAAACAGATCCTGCTTTTTTCACCCAGATTATTTATCATAAAAAGAAATGGATCTCTCCAGCCATAAAAGCTCTGTTATCTCTAAGCCGTGAATATGGCCGGAAATGGTCCGTCTGATATTCGGTGATTATTTAAAACTCAGATTTTAAAATCGCATATTGATAAGTATCCTTCCATATTGGATTGCCGTCCTCATCAGTAAAGAAATATACATTCTGCAGCAACGTCCCCTCTCTTCTCATCCCGACGCGCTCAAGCAATTTCCAGGAATGAGGATTCTTGGGATCACACATTGCGATCATTCTTCTTGCACCAAGCTCATGAAAACCATATTTCATGAGTGCAAGCAGACCTTCGGTGGCATACCCGTTCCCCCAGTACTTTTCATTGAAAACATAACCTACTTCCCATGTTTCAAATTCTTCTTTTGCAAAATAAAAATTACCGATGAGTTTTCCACTTTTTAAACATACGGCAAGAAACCGTTCGTCACCGGCACGCCTTTTTGCTTCTAAATATGACTTTTCTTTTGAATATGGCTTGTATGGTTCAAATTCCAGCACTTTCGGGTTGGAAAAATACTCATACAAATCCTCACCGTCATTTTCTGTAAACTTACGTATAACCAATCGGTCTGTTATTATTTCCTTCATATTAATCACCCACCATTTTTTATCTTCTCATAATGCCCGGAACCCTTAAAACATATCCCACGCCTCTGACCGTATGAATCAGCTTTACTGGCTGGTCTTCATCAATCTTCCTTCTTAAATAGCGAATGTATACGTCAATCATATTGGATTCCCCATCATAGTCGTAATTCCATATATGCTGGCTGATCTTTTCACGGGAAAGCACAACTCCTGTATTGCGGATCAAATATTCCAATATTGAGAATTCTTTTGAGGAAAGTGGAACGATTTTCTGATTTCTTATTACTCTCCGTGCATCGCAGTTTACAATTAAATCACCAACCTCAAATATATTGCTGATATTGCCGTAGTACCGCCTTAACATCGCCCGTACTTTCGTCAGAAGCTCATGTAAGGCAAATGGCTTCTTCAGATATTCATCAGCCCATAATTCCGGATCAGTGCCCCTGACCTCAACAGTGTCACCAGAAGTCATTAAAAGTACCGGTGTCTTCTTTCCCTGGCTGCGAACCTTCTTTAACAGTTCAAGACCACTCACCCCTGGAATCATAGTATCCAGAATGACGGCGTCATAATATGTCATCTCAAGATACTCCAGCCCGTCAAGCCCATTGAGACAGGAATCTACCGCATAATGTTCCAGCTTAAGTTTCCTTACAATCAGCCCGTTCAAATCCGGTTCATCCTCCACCAATAGAATTCTCATTGCCTGCGTCATCCCTTTCACTCTTCTGTGCTTTCTTCGATCTCCTTACCGTATAAATATTATATCACAAGAATGATGAAAGGAACATGAAGGAAATTACAAATATTCAAAAGGCTCTTTTGCATCAACAAAAATAACAGTTTCCGCCGGAAGAAGTTTTTGCACCCAGCCCGCCAGAGTTTTTACCAACTTATCAAGATAATGTCTTTTAAAGTATGATCGATTTGGCATTTTAAAATGCTCAATTATTTCTTGTGAAGACTTTGGCGTAGTGCAAAAAGATAAAATAGCCTCCATAATATCCTGCTCATCATCCTGTTCGCTTTGAACAGGATCAACATCACCACGTAATATTTTCATGTATCTGCTTTACAATTTCACATAATCCCTCAAAAGTACACCCCAATTACTGCAAATTCATCCCAACTATGATATGATAATAAGTAATAACCATACTCCCTAACCCAAACCACACCGCACAAACAAGGAGGCACTTTTATGGACACCCGCTATCTGACCTACATCCTGACAATCGCAAAAAAAGAAAACATGACCAAAGCTGCCGAAGAACTTTTTGTCTCCCAATCCACCTTAAGCCAGTACCTCTCAAAGCTGGAAAGCGAACTGGACACCCCATTGTTTTACCGGAGCAAAGGCCGGTTAACCCTCACACCGGCTGGATCTCTTTATATAGAAGCTGCCGAAAAAGTCATGTCCATTAAAAATGTCCTCTATCAGAACATCCAGAATATAGAAAACCGCGGGCACATAACCGTAGGAGTGACCTCACAGTTCGGCCTTGCCATGCTGACCGATATCATCCCTGCATTCAAGGTCCAATACCCCGATATTATCATTGAAATTTCAGAAACCAATCTCCCAGGACTTACCAGGATGATACTGGAGGAAAGCATCGACTGCGGAATCATGGCAATGAACGAAACCGATCCTTTTTCACCGGATCAGGTAACCATTCTCCGGGAGGAGGAGGTTTTATTCTCCATCCCCATCAATCACCCCTACCGTAAAAAGAATCCGGACAGGCCCATACGGATCCGGGAATTCGCAGAGAATTTCGGGGAAGAAAATATCCTGTTATCGAAAAAAGGTTCCACCCTGCGCCGCCTCACCGACATGGTGCTGGAAAATGCCGGCTGGATCCCCAGTACGGTATGTGAAACCAACAGCATATCCACAACCAGAAGCATGGTCGCCATGGGAATCGGTGTCACATTTATCAGTGAATCCTGTGCAGCAAACCGGGAGCATGTGGCATACTACAGCGTGGAACCAAAGCTTACCAGATTAAATACCCTGGTAACCAGAAAAAACTGGATTCAAAGTCAGGCAAGTCAATGCTTCTGCAATGCCATAAAGAACTATTTCCATTAAAAACAGCCCTGGGATTAAGCCGATATTAAAACCGACTCCCAGGGCTGTCCTATTTTGTATTAACTTAATTATTTTGCAAGATCATCTGCAATCTGTTTAATCTCATTGTAAATCTTTTCGTCATTTGCCTCTGAATCAGCAGAGCTTAAATAGTAAGGCATCATCTCAACTTTGGCAATTGCCTCTTTTACTTCCGGATCTTCGGTCATTTTCTTAACCAGCTGATCGTACCAGGCAATTACATCATCCGATGTATCCTTGGGGAAATAGAAGGAGAATTCGCAGTTTGGATATACTAAATCTACGCCCTGCTCAGTTAAAGTAGGGATATCCTTGATTAATTCATAGCGCTCTTTCGTCGGAGCTCCCAGGCAGACAAACTGTCCTGCTTCCAGATAATCCTTACAGTTAATGTAAGCACCAGGCATTAAATCCACCTGACCGGAAAGCATGGCTGCAACCTTATCGGAGTTAGAGCCTACGTCAACCAGATCCAGATCAATTCCTGCCACCTTTTCAAATGCAAGCAGCTCATAGTAAGTATAAGCACCCACTTCGGTACATGCTTTTAACTTGCCTGGATTTGCTTTTGCTGCCTGAATGAACTCATCAAGTGTCTTATACTTATCCGGATTTGCATAGAACTGCTGTGCCGGATCAAGTGCAAACGTCGGTCCTAATTTAAAAGCAGTATAATTATAATCGGTAACACCGGCAATGTTTGCCACGTTTACCAGGTTGTGACCATAAAGGAAGGTATGTCCGTCTGCTGCTGCAGAACGAACCTGATTTGCTGCTACGGAACCTGCGGCTCCGTTGGCATTTACCACGATGAAATCAGCGCCTGTCATTCTCTTTGCATACTCTGCAAATACACGGGCGGAAAGGTCTGTATTGCCGCCTGCTCCTGCAGGAACCACGATGGATACGGTGGTGGTTGGCTTCCAGGTGGAAGCTGCAGCCTCAGTGCCTGCCGCTTCTGATCCCTTTGTGGTGGCTGCCTCAGAACTGGCTGCCGCCTTTGTTGTTTCTGCTGCTGTTGTTGACTGTGTCTGGCTGCCTCCGCATGCTGTCATACCAAGAACTAACCCCGCCGCCATTACTGTTGCCAAAAATCTTTTTTTCATAGTTTTTGCTCTCCTTTTTTATGATTGTTCAGTTGCCTTACCCGTTTTTTTGTTTAAATACATCTTGTATTCTTTATAAACCGACCAAACCACAACTCCGATTGCGACAAAAAAGAATGCGTCGAATATCGGTCTCTGGAAGAATGCTCCAAATGATTTGTACTGCATGATTCCTCTTCGAAGATATGTCTCCAGCATTTTTCCTATGAGGAAGCATAATACAAACGGTGTAGTTGGCAGTCTGAACTTATGATATAAGTATCCCACCAGTCCAAATAAAAGTATGGACTGAACATCGAAGATCCGGTTGTTGGTGGCATAAGCACCCACACAGCATAAAACCAGAATCAGAGGCATCAGGATGTGCTTCGGAATTTTTAAAAGCTGTACAAATACCTTAATTCCAAAGAACTCGATTAAAAGCATCAGGGTGATACAGATCATACAGGCTGCAAAAATTCCGTATACCACATCTGCATTTTTAACAAACAAAAGAGGTCCTGCCGATAAGCCGTGGATCAAAAATCCTCCAAGCATCATGGCTGTTACTCCGTCCCCGGGAATTCCAAGAACGAGAAGCGGGATCATGGCGCCTCCGATGGTGGCGTTGTTGGCTGTTTCAGTAGCTACAATTCCGTCAGGACATCCCTTTCCGAATTCCTCCGGGTGCTTTGACATGTTTTTAGCAGTTACATAAGCAAGCATTCCTGAGGTACTTCCTCCGATTCCGGGAAGAATACCGATTCCGGTACCAATGAGAGCGGAACGTATAGCGTTTGGAATCTGATAAACAAATTCCTTCCAGGTAAATCCGAAGCCTTTGATCGGTTTCATCTTAATGGTTTCCATCTTTCCATGCCCCATGGATTCCGCTGTTATAAGGATTTCGGATATGGCGAAAATACCGATCAGAGTAGGAAGAGTATCATAGCCTGCCATCAAAGAACTGGAACCAAAGGTGAAACGTGCTGTTCCGTCAATGGGTGCCATTCCCACCAGGGAGAAAATCAGTCCCAGCATTCCTGCCAGAACACCCTTTAGCATGGAGCCGGAAGCCAGCACCGCAACCATGGTAAGGGCAAAGAAGGAAATGCCGAAGTTCTCAGCCGGAGTAAACTTTAATGCAATATCCGCAAGCAGCGGAGCGCAGAACGTCAAAACAATAAAGGAAAAGACGGACCCGAGGAAGGAAAAGACGATTCCAAATCCCAGCGCCTTTCCTGCTTCTCCTTTTTTGGCCATTGGATAGCCGTCAAAACAGGTGGCTATGGAAGAGGCCGTACCCGGCATATTAAGAAGAATGGCTGAAATTAAACCTCCCGAAATACCGCCGATATAAACTGCCACCAGCATATTCATACCCATGGAGGGGGACATGCTGAATGTGAGGGGTAAAAATAATGCCACAGCCATGGAGGCTGATAAACCAGGTATGGAACCAAATATAATTCCAACAACCACTCCTGCCGCCATAAGTAAAAGAGAAGACGGAGTAAAAATTCTTACATAAGCGTTACCTAATGAAATTAATGCGTTCATAGCTTCTCCTCCTATAAATTAATGGTGAATATACCAGCAGGCAATATGATCTTGAATCCATACCGGAACAGGAAAAATACAACAAAGGTAAATATAACAGAAGTCACTGCCAGCTGTATGATATCCTTTTTTGTTTTCTTCTCATCAGGGGCCAGAGCATACATCTGGAATGGCAAGTAAAGAATTGTAGTAACAATAAAGCCAACAGGCTGAAGTAAGTAAACATAGACCAGGATAAGCATAAAGCTGATGAGCATGCGTTTGTAATCCAGATCTTCCTTTTCCATATTTTCAGCTTCTGCTTTTCTACTTTTTAAATTTTTCACATTTAAAAAAGCCAGAGCCGCAGCCAGAACAAAGGTCACAATACCGATGCACATCGGCATGAAATCCGGACCGATTTCCATAATTGTTGATTTCGGCAGCATCTTCGCCATAATCATCATTCCGGCTGATAAAATCATAAAAAATCCGCCGACAATCATATCCCCATATTTTTTAATAAACATTGACTGTCCTCCTCCTTTTATCTTACCAATGCCGGTTTTTTACAGTCATACTTCCAGCCTGGTATTAAGTACTGCATCGCCAGAGCGTCATCCCTGTCATGTGAGGCAAGACAGTTATATAACGCATTCGCCTCCATCACCCGCTCCATGTTTATAGTCACTCCCAGTCCCGGTTTGCCAGGTACCTCTAAGTAACCGTTTTTTATAGACGGAGTATCGTTTAAGAGATTCTGTCCATCCTGCCAGATCCAGTGGGTATCCAGTGCTGTTGGATTTCCCGGTGCAGCAGCTGCCACATGGGCGAATGCTGTCAGAGTAATATCAAAGTGGTTGTTGGAATGGCTTCCCCATGTCAGACCCCAGTCATTTAAAATCTGTGCCATTCTCACACTTCCTCCAAATCCCCAGAAATGAGGATCTGCCAGAACGATATCCACCGCTTTTAATGCTGCAGAATGATAAAACTGTCTCCAGTCCGTTGCGATCATGTTGGTCGCTACCGGCAGATTGACGGCATTTTTAAATTCTGCCATAATCTCTCTGCTGGAGAAACCGGATTCCGGACCGCAGGGATCCTCTATGTAAGATAAGATTCCCTCCATAGGCTTGCAAAGCTCAATTGCCTCCTTTAAACTCCATGCACCGTTAGGATCTATATTGATCCGGCCATTGGGAAACGCCTGTTTCAGCGCCCGCACCGCTTCCATCTCTTCGGAACCAGAAAGTACACCGCCTTTTAACTTAAAATTTTTAAATCCGTATTTTTCATGAAGAACACCTGCCTGCTCAACAATCCGTTCCGGAGTAAGCATCGCTGTACGCCGGAGGCGAAACCACGGATCTTTGCTGCCGCTTTCATCCAGATACGAAAGCTCCGGTGCAGCCTTTTCTTTTCTGCTGACATAGAATAAATAACCCAGTGTCTCAACCCGATCCCTCTGTTTTCCCTCTCCTAAAAGTTCACACATGGGCAGTCCTAAATGCTGTCCCAAAAGATCAAGAAGTGCACACTCAATGGCCCATTCCGCTTTTACGACGAATTTCAGCTTGCTGATATCAAGGGTCTGTATTCCTTCCCCGTCGTCCTCTTTAGCTCTTGTTCCTGCTTTATGAATTGAATTTAAAATACTGCGGTATTTTCCGATTTGCTGGCCAGTCACCAGAGGGGTGCAGCTTCTTAACGCTTCACAGGTATAATCTCCTCCATGAATCTCACCGATTCCCGTATTACCCGCGCTGTCCTTTAAAATTACTATATTTCTGGTAAACCAGGGTGCGTGAGCTCCGCTTAAAGTCATCAGCATGCTGTCATAGCCTGCTACCGGAATAACCTGCATATCTGTAACAACCGGCGTTCCTGAGTACTCCATATCTTCTATTTCCTTCCTTTGGTTATATTGCACATTTTCATTTCTCTTTTTCTTACTTTCATACGCATTATACCAATGACCGCTCCATAATTCCAATAATTAATACCGATTGCAGCGATAAGAAACAGTGATAATCCGTTAAATTAACGGACAAGGCAGGGTTTTTTTGGATTAAATTTCCATCCGGGAATCAAATACTGCATACCCATAGCGTCATCTCTACCGCCCAGACAGTGATCCAGATACAGCTGATGAGCCTTCTTAATCTGTTCCATGTCCGCTTCAATACCAAGCCCCGGCTTCTTTGGAACCTGGATACAGCCATTTTCAATTTTAAGAGGTTCTTTTGTCAGGCGCTCCAAGCCCTCCTGCCAGATCCAGTGGGTATCAAGCGCATTGTACTCACCCGGAACGGCCGCTCCTACCTGGGTAAACATGGCAAGGGAAATATCAAAATGGTTGTTGGAATGGGAGCCCCAGGTATAACCAAAATCATGGCACATCTGTGCAACGCGGACAGAACCGCTCATTGTCCAGAAATGAGGATCAGCCAGTATGATATCAACTGCCTGGGATTCCAGGGAATGTCCCACCTCTCTCCAGTCTGTTGCAATCATATTGGTAGCCGTGGGGAAACCGGTGCGGCGGCGGAATTCGCTGACAATCTCTCTTCCTGAATAAACGCCTTCCGCTCCGCACGGATCCTCGCAGTAGGTTAAAATGCCCTGCATTCCTTTTACATACTCCACAGCTTCTTCAAGGAGCCAGCCCCCGTTGGGATCTAAATCGATGCGCGCATCAGGAAATGCTTTCTTTAATTTCCGGATCACATCCATCTCTTCATTTCCAGGAAGCACACCGCCTTTCAGCTTAAAGTCTAAAAATCCGTATTTTTCTCTGGTCGCTTTTGCAAATGCCACGATCTGATCAGCAGTGAGTGCCTCCTCATGACGGATCCGGTACCACTCACAATCCCCGTCCGGCTCTGAGTCATATGGAAGATCCGTCTTATTTCTGTCGCCCACAAAGAACAAATAGCCCAGCATCCGCACGTTGTCTCTCTGCTTTCCTTCGCCTAACAGCTCACAGACCGGAATGTCTAAATATTTGCCCAGAAGATCCAGGCAGGGGGCTTCAATGGCAGTAATTACGTGAACTCCTGTCCGTAAATCAAAAGTCTGATTTCCTCTCACATCTGCTTCCCCTTTGGAATCCATATGTGCTTTCACTTTTAAAAGCGTGCTTTTATATTCACTGATTTTTGTGCCTGTTACAATAGGAACGCACTCTAAGAGTGCATCGGTAATCTTCTTTCCCCCCGGCACCTCTCCTACGCCCATCTCTCCGTTATCCGCATACAGTACTACAACATTTCTGGTGAAAAACGGCGCATGGGCACCGCTTAAATTTAATTCCATGCAATCTTTTCCTGCTACTGGATAAACTTCCATTTTTGTTATCACTGGTGTCATCTTTTATCTCCTTTATCTAAATCCGCTCCTGGACTTGTATAGTCTGATTATAACTTTCTTTTCTCTCTCATTCTATTGGCAGACACAACAACCATTTTGTTTTTTTTTATCATCTTTCTTATTCTTTCAAAAAATGAAATAAGGATTGCAATCATTTGCAATCCTTTCTCTGTTCATTCTTAACGCTATAAGTCATACTTGTTTCCAATCCCGTAACGCTTCATCTTTCTCCACAGAGTCGTTGTGCTGATCTTCATTTCTTCCGCCACCTCAGTACGTCTTCCGTTAAAGCGTTCCATCAGCATCTCTATGCGGAGAGCTTCCGGATTCTGGTTTATTACGATCTGACCGGTTCCATTTTCTTCTCTGGTAATGGGATAAAGCTCCTGCAGCAGATTCTGCACCATCCCTTCTTCCACTTTTCTTCTGCGGGCGGTAAGAACCAGGCGCTCACAAAAGCTCTCCAGCTGCAATAAATTTCCTTCCCAGAAATATTCCTCCATTACGCCCAGGGCAGCCTCACTGATTTCCACATATCTGGAATAAGCAGTGTTATATTTCTCAAGATACAGCCCGGTAAAGCGGCGGATTTCTTCCGGCTCTTTCCGCAGCGGTGGAAGAGAAATCTTTAAAGCAGAAAGAAAGAAATATAAATCCTCCCGGAACTTTCCCTGTTTCACAAGTAATGACAGTTCCTTTCCCGTAGCTGCAATCAGGCGTACCGGCAGAATACGCTTTACCATGGAATCACGGTCCCAGAAAAGCCTCTCACGAACTGCTTTAAAAAGCAGGTACTGACACTCTGAGGATAACCGGTCCACCTCTTCTAAAAATACCGTTCCAAAAGCCGCCGCTTCCAAAGCACCGCCTGGCTTTTTCCTGTTTTCCTCTCCAAATCCAAACAGGACCTGCTTCTGTTCCTCCGGCGACAGTGTGCTGCAGTTGATATTGATAAACGGACCTCCCTTTTGAGGGCTGTTATTATGAATCGCCTCTGCAAAAATTTCTTTTTCCGTGCCGGTTTCTCCGTAGATAAGAACCGGATTTCTGGAAATTCCATAAGCTCTTGCCAGCTTTATGCACCGTTTCATCTCGCCGGATTCTCTGCGGATATGATGAAAATTATGACCGGCAAGATGACCGCCTGCCAGCTTAGCACCCGGCTCTTGTGCTTTCTCCCGCTCCGCCGTCCGGACTTTATGACAGGTCAAAATGGCTCCGCTGTAATGTCCGTCGTACTGAATTGGGGCACCAATCACCATTAGCAGCTGTTTTTTTATGGAAAAAGATGTGGAGTAAAGCTCTTCTCTTCCGCTTAAGATTCCATCTATGCTTTCTGTATCAATTCCGTCAAATACCTTGTTAATGGGAAAACCGATCACCTCACTGTTCGGTTTCCCAAGCAGCTGTTCAATTACCCGGTTTACTGCCACAATCTCCTGATAAGCATTAATTTTAATGATTCCGCTGAAGGATGTATCAAGAAGCGTGTCAAGCTGCGCCTTATTGTGTTTTTCCTGCTCTGCCAGTTCAAGCATATGAACTGCCAGCTGAAGCGCTTTCTTAATGGACTCCTCTCCTGTTTCCATAAACAGGCTGGGAAATCCGATTTCAAAAGCAATCTGATTGGTTTTTACTCCGCCGATAATTAAGTCCACACCGTCTTTAATAGCCTGACTGACTAAATTCCTCGTCTCATCCAGCTCATTCAGTTTATAAAAGTGCAGTTCAAAATCAAACAGCTGGTCAAGCTCATCCAGGCTTTCAAACATATTTTCAAATGCCACAATCCCGATGGAAGGGTGATCTTTTTTCAGCATATTTTTTGCTTTTAAAATCATAAAACCGATTTCACGCACAGTAATGGGCATTTCCACAACCGGAATGTTTAAACTTTCTTTAATCAGCGTAGCCTGCAGTCCTCTGGCAATGATAACACGGGCACCTGCCTCAATTGCCTCTTTTGCTTCCACTACCGCATTGGAGTTATCCACTACCTTTAAAATCTGAACCTCAGTTTTTTCTTTTTCCAATACATTCTGCGCATATTTTAAAATGGTCTGTCTTGGAAGAAGAATCGCAATCTGTTCCATATGTGTCCTCATTTCAAAAGTTTTGAATATTGCATATTTTTATATTGATATTTTGTATTACCTTTATTATAATTGCATCATAATATTATTTCAATTTATTGTTTTATAACTTTTGCTAATTTTTTTCAATAGATTCAGGAGGGTATCATGGACTTACGCCAGATTGATAACATCATTGCCATTGAACAGGAAAAAAGCATATCAAAGGCTGCACAAAAATTATTCCTTACCCAGTCAGCCTTAAACCAGCAGCTTCTCCGTCTTGAAAAGGAGCTTGGCACACAGCTGTTTGAACGGAAAAGCCATTCCATGGTCCCAACTGTTGCAGGACGTATTTATTTAAACACAGCACATCAGATGGCAGATCTAAAACAGGAAACCTATAAAATCATCCATGATATCTCAGGAGAACGGCGGGGGGAGATCTCCCTGGCCTATTCACCGGAACAGGGATCTCTTATGTTTTCCAATGTCTATCCCATCTTTCATGCCGCCTATCCGGAAATCACCTTCCGAATCGCAGAAGCACGGGTAAAAAAGATGGAACAGCTTCTTCTGCAAAAAGAGGTGACACTTGCATGCCTGGCATATTTCGGCAACCGCAAAAATCCGGCCATTGAATATAACGAGATGGACGAAGAATTTATTGTGCTTGGACTGCCCATCAGCCATCCTCTTGCCTGTCTTGCAGGAGAACGAAGTTATGATACCTTCCCATCTATTGACTTAACCCTTTTAAAAGAAGACAGCTTTGCATTAATCGCCCGTGACTCCAGAATGAGAGATATGGTAGATGAGTTGTTTGAGCGGGCAGGCTTCATTCCCAATATACTGTTTGAATCTGCCTCTACCCAGACAGTTTTCAACATGGTGAAGCAGCAGATTTGTCCCGCATTCTTCCCTCAGTCTTATGTGGACCCGGATGCTCCCATTGCCTACTTTACAGTTCCTCCAAGATATACCTGGATGCGTACTATTGCATATTTAAAAGGCAGTTATTTAACAAAGCCGGAAAAATATTTCATGTCACTTGCAATTAATTATGTAAAAGGAACACTGGAAATTTAAATTCCGTCTTTATGTATTGTAAAGCTTATAAAAGCAGCTTAATATGATCTTTCACAGGCTTTGAAAGAATACTGCTTTTACGGTAAGCAATTACAAGGTAAAAGGCTGCCGGAGGAGTTAAGGGCAGGCAAGCATATCACATATTCTAACTGCTGAGTATTCATTCGTTTTGCCCTTCATTCTCAATTTTCTGACAGATCTCTCTTATATACGCACTATAAGCAGAGGTATATAATGGATTATGAATATCCTGCTTCATGACCAGAGATCAGTCCTACTCCTGCTCCCTGGCACATGAGGACAAAAGGCGAATCGAAAAACTGATCGATTTCCATTGGAGTCAGCCTGTTGTCACATTCGCCTGCCAGACTGGTCAATTTATGGAAAGATGGCGCACTTAAAATGACATCTTCTTTATACATCATAATAAAATTGACATCTTTTTCCTCACTATCATAACAAAAGCCTAATGTAAAATCCATATCTCCCCCAATCACATGGGTTCTCAAGTCTTTCATATAGCATTCTTTTATTTCAATTTTCACATTAGAAAACCTTTTGTTGCCTCTTGTGTTAATATTAATGGTATCACTAATCATTGGCATCAATCTGTTCTTCCCTGTCTTTCTCTGAAAAGAAAGCGCTATAAGAATCGTGAAAGGAATGTAAGAATAATGAAAAAATATATTAATCCTTTCCTTCTGAAACAGATTGCATAAGAAGGAGCATATTTTTATTATACAATATCCAGATATGTCTTTCTCACCGGTGCAGGGAAAGCCTGGTCTATCTCTATAAGCTCATCTTTTGTCAGTTCCACTTCCCATGCTTTTGCATTGTCCAGTGCGTGGTCCTTATTTCCTGTACGGGGTATGGCCACCACATGTTTGCTGCGGATAACAAAAGCGAGAAGAATATTGGATACCGTGCACTGATGGGCATCGGCGATACGGATCAGTACCGGATTTTCATAGAGGCCCCGTTTTAAATCACCTGCCTGTGCCAGAGGGCAATATGCCATGACCGGGACTTTGTGTTCCTCCATCCATGGAATTAAATCATATTCGATTCCTCTGGAAGCCACATGATAAAGAACCTGATTGATCTGGCAGTTATTCCCTCCCGGAACATTCCATAATTCCTTCATATCAGCAGTATCAAAGTTTGACACTCCCCAACGCCTGATTTTCCCTTCTTTTTTCAGCTGCTCCATACATTCCACAGTCTCACTTAAAGGAATACTTCCCCTCCAGTGCAGAAGATATAAGTCCAGATAATCCGTATTCAGCCGTTCAAGCGTCTGAATACAGCTTTTAAATATATTCTTTCTGCCTGCATTATGGGGATATACCTTGGACACAAGGAACAGGCTGCTCCGGTCAAAATCCTGAATGGCCTCCCCAAGAATTTCCTCTGCTTTTCCATCTCCATACATTTCAGCTGTATCAAGGAGCGTCATCCCGGCTGAAATTCCGGCCTTTAAGCTGTCCAGTTCTTCCTTCCGCCTGTTTTTTCGTTCTCCAAGAAACCAGGTTCCCTGTCCCAGAGACGGTACAGCCGTTCCGTCCGGAAGCATGACACATTGTTTACTTTTTTCCATTTTCTCCTCCTGTTCTCCTTCTCCCACCATGAAAGCTTATGATTTTTTTCATGAAAATCCCATGGACCAGAGAGGAATTGTAAGCATGGATAAAAGTGTGGATATCACCACACATTTCGTTGCAAATACATAATCGCAGTCATACTTTGCCGCAAGTATTGCAGAAGTACTCCCTGCCGGCATCCCGGTCATCAGTACGCAAATCGCAGTAAGATAACTCTCCATCTTAAATATTCTGCACAATACCAGTGTAAAAAAAGGCAGTATAATCAGCCTCATAAGGGATATAAAAAGAGCGTCCCGGTGAAACAGGCTTTTAAAACTCACCTCAGAAAGCATCATTCCGATTAAAAGCATAGTCAGAGCCGTTGTACAGCTTCCCGCCGAACGGACCGCCCTGTCAAGTGCCAGACCAAGGATACCCAGTATGGTATGGGCAGCGGAGGGCAGATGAGCCATGAGACCTGCATTTAATGTCTGAATGGGCGCCTGAAATAAAAGCAGAAACAGGCCGATATAAACGGCCACAATGCAGGGGTGAACTGCAATCTTTTTTACAACTGACTTAAAATCCGGACTTTCCGTAAAACATGCAATTCCTGCTGACCACATCATAATCCGCATGGGAATGATAAATATAGAAGCATACATCATCCCCTCCGCACCATAAATACCCTCTGCAATGGGAAGGCCTAAAAACCCGGAGTTTGAAACTATCGTTGCGTACTGAAGAACCCGTTTTACAGAATCGGGCTTTTTGTTATACAAGATCCTGCTTAAAATATAGCTTACTATCTGTACAAAAACAGACAGGAAAAGAACTGCCCCGAACCGGAGCAGTATTTTGCTGTCAAATTTCATACGGAAGGAATTAATAATATTACAGGGAAGAAAAAAATACAGCACGGCATCTGTAAGCACCGTCTTTCCTGCTTCCTTTAATACACCTTTTCTCTTTAATATGGCACCTGCCCCAGTGAGCAGAAACATCATGCACTGAAGAGACCATAATCCGGTTACATCCATTTTCTCCCCTTTTTATCCGTTCAGACTCATCCCGGCTCTCAGCATACGAAAGGTGCGCTGTGCCGCTCCCCGATATAGTTCCACAGACCGGTCCATTGCCTCTTCTATGGGCATTGCTCCCTGAATGGTTGTGATTATGCTTTCAATTCCATACTCATAGATTTTCCCGGCTCCATCCCCCAGGCCGCCTACTATGGCAACAGCCGGAATACCTCTTCCTTTACACCGCATGCCAATTCCGCTTGGAACCTTCCCAAACGCAGACTGCCAGTCCATTCTTCCTTCTCCGGTAATGACTAAATCTACCCCCTCTAACAGGGTATCAAACTGAATCAGGTCCAGAACAGTTTCAATTCCTGATTTCATACTGGCATTTAAAAATACTTTTAAGGCTGCTCCCAGCCCCCCGGCTGCACCTGTTCCCTGAATCTGATCCACATCAATGCCGGTCAGCTCAAACAGCTTTCCTGCATAGGATTTCATATCCGTTTCCAGCCGATTAAGGATTTCAGGAGTCCCCCCTTTTTGTTTTCCAAAGGTATAGGTGGCGCCGTTTTGCCCGGTAAGCGGATTCGTCACGTCACACATCACAGTAAATTCTGTCTCTTTCACAGCCGGGTGAAGTCCGCTTATATCAATACGCTCCACTTTTCCCAAATCTTCGCCGTAACCAGTCAGCTGGTTTCCTGCTTTATCAAGGAATTTCACGCCAAGAGCCGTCATGGCACCCATACCGCCGTCATTGGTTGCGCTTCCGCCGATTGCAATGGCAATATTTCTGTAGCCTTCATCCAAAGCAGCTTTAATCAGTTCCCCTGTTCCATAGGTTGTGGTATAAAGTGGATTTCTCTTTTCTGCCGGAACCATGGGAAGTCCGGAAGCTTTTGCCATTTCGATGACTGCATGACTGCCATCAAACACTCCGTACACTGCAGTTGTCTCTTCCATCAGCGGACCGTGTACGGAAATGGTGCGGATCTGCCCATTCATCGCTTCAATCACCGCTTCTATGGTTCCTTCCCCTCCATCTGCCACAGATACTCCGCTGCACTCACAATCCGGAAAAACACTTTTTGCTTCTTCTGTCAGGATTCCAACAATCTCAACAGATGATAAGGATCCTTTAAATGAATCAGATGCAAATAAAAATTTCATCGCCTGCCCCTTTCCTCTTACGCCTGAAACGAAAAACAGGCCGGCAGCCTATCAACAGCCACCAGCCTGCCTTCTTTCTTATATTAATGTCTCCCGTAACGATCTCTTATTACTAAATAAGCCCCGCTGTTTCCATCTCTTTTCTGATCTGTCCAAGAACCGGTCCTTCCGGAGTGGCAATATTGGGTTTATAAGGAAGTCCTACGTTTCTTCCTCTTAAATTTGCCATATCCTTGGCTGCAACCGGGAAGCTTGCAGGATCCATGGAAAGTCGGACCGGATTTAATTTAAACTGTGCTTCCAGAGAACCTTTTAAATCACCGGCTGCAAATTTGTTGTATACATCAGTAATCAGCTCCGGCATAAAGTTAGCAGCTGTGCATACACCGCCTACTGCGCCGTGGCACATGGATGCATATAACAGCGTATCCTTTCCGCCGAATACTTTAAAGTCTGTTCCGCGGGTTCTGCGAATGAATTCTGCAGTCTGGGTGATATCACCGCTGGTATCCTTCATGCCGACAATGTTATCAAATTCCTTTGCCAGACGCTCAACAAGACCGGCGGACATGGTATATCCCACACGTCCCGGATTGTTGTAAAGCAGCATTGGAGTTTCCGGTACGGATTCTGCTATCGTTTTAAAATGGTTATAAAGCTCTGTTTCTGTAGGCTTTAAAAACATGGGCTGAAGAACGGAAATACCTGCCGCACCGTTTTCTACAGCCATCTTTGCCAGACGGCAGCATTTTTTCGTGCTGATGGCGCCGATGCCAAAGTATACCGGAACTCTTCCAGCAGCCTGATCTACCATGATTTTCAGCCCGCGTTCCATCTCATCGTCTTCCACTGCATAGAACTCTCCGTTGCTTCCGAATGCCAGAATGCCGAGCACGCCGCCGTTAATGACATAATCAACCTGATCCCTTAATTTTGCTTCATCAATCAGCTCATTTTCGTCAATGGGCGTAAGGATGGGCACAATAACGCCTTTAATAAAATCTGTATTCATGATTTTTGTCCTCTCCGTCCGGCTTATTTTTGCGGCTCTACAGTCGTGTTTGCAATTTTTTCGTAATACTTCACGATGCTGGAATGATCCTCTTTGTCAAAGCCGTCTGCTTTGAGCCCCTGCATGATCTCCATTAACTGACCTGTTAAAGGAACCGGAGAGCTTACATTATGAGCCGCATTCAGTGCATTATTCAAATCCTTGATGTGAAGCTCAATACGGAAGCCCGGCTTAAAGTTTCTGTTCAGCATCATAGGTGCTTTTGCATCCATAACTGTGGAACCAGCCAGACCGCCGCGGATTGCCTGATATACAAGCTCCGGATCTGTTCCTGCTTTTTTAGCAAAAGTAAGTGCCTCTGATACAGCTGCAATATTAACCGCAACAACGATCTGGTTTGCCAGCTTTGCCACATTTCCTGCGCCAAGCGCTCCAACGTAAACAACAGATCCTGCCATAACCATAAGCATATCATAATATTTGTCAAACAGTTCTTTCTTTCCGCCCACCATTACAGATAAGGTTCCGTCAATTGCCTTTGGCTCTCCCCCGGATACCGGAGCATCAAGCATATCAATTCCGATTTTCTCAAGTTCCGCACCAATAGCTCTGCTCTCGGTCGGATCAATGGAGCTCATATCAATGACTACAGTACCCGGCTTTGCACCCTCTGCTACGCCGTTCTCTCCCAATACTGCTGCTCTTACATGAGGGGAGTTTGGCACCATGGTGATCACAACGTCACACTGGGAAGCCAGATCTTTTCCAGTTTCAGCGGAAGCTGCACCGTTTGAAACCAGATCTGCAACTGCTTCTTTATTAAAATCAAATACTACTAACTGGTGACCTGCTTTTAACAGATTTTTTGCCATGGGTCTTCCCATGATTCCCAAACCGATAAATCCAATTTTCATATGCTTATCCTCACTTTTTCATTCTGTTTGCTGTAACCGATGGGTTTTTCCCATCTCTGCTGTGATTATAGATAAAAATTGGAGGTTCTGCTATGGGCGGAATCAACGAATGGATGGGCTTCCTTTATACAAAATCTCCATTGTTTCATTTTCGAAGCATTATCATTTCATTTTTATTTCATTCCAGATGATATTTTTTCATTTTTCTCCATAATGTCGCCTTGCTGATTCCCAGCTCCTTTGCTGTCTTTTCCCGGTTTCCTCCCAGTTTTAAAAGAGTATCTTTAATTTTCCCGGCTTCCACGGGGTATGGAACTTCTTCAGTTCTTATAACGGAGCCTTCTGTATCCACTTTACTTTCACCCGGATACATTTCAGCTAGAACATCTTCCACAGCAGCTTCGTCAAGACTTCTCTTTTCCGCTGTCAGGATCAGCCGTTCGCAAAAATTCTCCACCTGGATCAAATTGCCTTTCCATGGATAATCAAGCAGTACTTTACAGGCTCCTTTTGTCAGCACATGAAACCTGGAATAATGTTCACAGCAGTCCCTGATTGTTTCCCGGATCTTGAACTCTAAGTCTTCTTTCCGTTCTCTTAATGGAGGAATGGTGACTGTCAACCCCTCCAGAAGATAATACAGTTCTTTCCGGAATTCTTCCTTTTTTACAAGCTCAGGCAGGGGAACCGCTGCAGTCACCATGATTCTGACCTCCGCTCCGGCATACCGCTGCCCTTCTCTTCCCAGCCTGTGCCTGTGGCGGATCAGCTGGTAAAGCCTGTACTGGTTTGCTTTCGTTAAAGCCTGTATATCTTCGATCAGCAGGGACCCGCCCTTTGCCTGGGCAGCTGTGCCCTTATCTCCAAATATCATGTCATACTGTGCCTCTTCTCCCAGCCCGTCACAGGAGATGTTGACAAAGGGACCGTCTTTATGAAGTCCTGCATTATGAATGCACTGAGCCAGAAGCTGCTTCTCTGTTCCCGGCTCTCCTGTAATGAAAACTGCCTTTTCCGAAAGTGCATACAGCTTGGCAAGACGCAGACAGTCCTGCATGCTCTTTGATTCCTGTAAAAGATCTCCGAATTCCCCCAGCGCTCCGGCTCCTCTAAACTGATTTTTTCCCTTTAAATCCAGCCCCCTATGCTGTTTCCGCTTCATGCGGTGACAGGTGAGTATGGCTCCCTCCACCTTTTTTTCAATCACCACCGGCGCCACAATCGCAAAAACAGAGGTGCGCCTGATCTCCATAAACAGAGAATAGGATTCTTTTCCGTATTCCAATACCTGACGGAAGGGCTCGCCCAAAAGCTCAGGGAACACCTCACCCGCCGGTCTTAAAAGAACTTCCTCCTTCTTTTTCTCCAGAATATCTTCCATGGTTGCGTTGATATCCACGATACTTCCAAAAGCATCAAGCCTTGCCACTCCGTTAAAAGAATAATCCAGAAGCGTCTCAATCTGGGCAGCATTGCGTTTCTCCACGCCCATGGCGTAATCAACGCTTTCTGCCATAGACAGGGCATTTCTCATGGAATCCTCTGTGTTGGACAAAAACAGGGAAGGGATACCGGCCTCTCCTGCAATCCCAACAGCAGTATCCCCTCCGATGATCAAATCCACATCATCATGGACTGCCTGTCTCGCCATATCCTCCAGAAGATCCCCTTTTTCTGCAAAATAAGTCCGCATTTCAATTCCGTAAATGATATCAAAATAAGACATGTCACAAAACATGTTTTTAAATCCCACCACGCCAAGGACCGGATTGTCCTTTTTTAAAATCTGTTTTGCCTTGCTCACTAACAGCGCCATCTCCTGGGCAGTTATGACGATTTCCACTACAGGAATATCGGTATACTGCTTAATGAGAGAAGCCTGAAGACCTCTTGCGATGATGATAGAGGCACCGTTTGCAATGGACTGGCGGGCTTCAGAAACCGCATCCTCTGATTTAATTACCCTCATTTCCCCGATCTCATGATTTTTCTCCTGAAGAATGTTATGCGCCTGATAAATCATCTCTTCTCTGGAAACAAGCAACGCAATCTTTCCCATATGGATTCCTTCCTTCTGTTAGTCCTGTTTGGTTCATTTTACTATAAGAAAAAGACGGTGTCCAGCATGTAAAAAGTGCGGCTCCATATCCGGAAGCCGCACCTTTTTACTATTTTATTCTCAGGAAGATATCAATATTATACTCTGTCTAGCCGTAAATCGGAAACATAAGGTTAGCCGCAGCCGCTGATGAAACAATACCGAGTATGATGTAGGGGACTGTAAACTTTATTACCTTAGCCGGATTGTAGCCGCCCGCAGCAAAGCAGACTGCTGCTTCTCCGGATCCGGATGGAAAGCCGATTGCCAGCATGTTGGCAGTTCCGATTGCAAGTATGATTCCACGGGGATCCCAGCCGCCTGCCAGAGCAACCGAAGCAGCAATGGGGATTAAAACCGTCTGAGTCGCCATATTGGAAAGAAACGTAGTCATAATAACAGTTGCAGCAGAAAAAATCAGCATTACAAACATGGAGCTTGGATTTTTACCTAGAATTGCAAGGATAAACTGACCAATTAAATTACCTGCACCGGATTTACCCAGAGCATCAGCAACAACCAGCACACCTGCTATCATCCACACCATATCTGTTGTCATGTTTTTCACAACATCCTCAACTTTTGCAATTTTTGTATAAATCAATATAAGAATACCGATTGCAGGTGCCAGATACAAAAGATTTCCTGTCCACTGATTTAAAAGCATCATCAGCATTACCATTACAAAAACACCATATACGATTAATTCCTGGCTGCGGGATAACATTTCCACACCTTTTCCCTGTTTAAAAGCGGACTGGTCAATCTGGTCATCCTTTGGCATTAACTTCCAGGCAAACAGACAGTAAACGGTAAGAACAATGGTTGGAATCAGGCTGTATAAAAATGGGTCCAGCATCTTCAGTGCAAACTTTGGATCAGAAATAATTCCTTCATACATTCCATTTAAGGTTGCGAAGTTTGCTGCTCCGATTCCAATAGGAACACGGAATTTCCACGCACACAGGACACCCAGCAGCGGAAGAAGCAGACGATTTGCTGTAATATCTCCTGAATTATCCAGTGTGGATAAGAATACAATCAGGATCGTAATCGCTGCAGTGGAAGGAATGAACTGAACAAAAGCAGCTCCCACAAGAAAGAAAAATCCTACCAGAAGCATTCCTCTTTTTCCCTTCAGCGTGTTTAAGGCTGTACTTATTTTAGCAATCAGGCTGGTTCTTGGTAGTACCGCGCTGAGAGCCAGAATCGGTGCAATTAAAACCACGATCTTATTTCCAAATCCGCTGAATGCTGTCTGCAAATCTACCACACCTGTGACTGCAAGAATTGCGCAGCAGGTCATGGTTGTTACTCCAAAAGGAACCTTATGAAGGACAAATGATACCATCATAAATAAGGTCACACCCAAAACAATGTACATTTCCATACTTTATCTCCTGTCTTTTCTAAATCAATTACTTCATCAGTGCCTTAACCTGCCGTACTCTTTCATCGATGAACTCGGCCCAGATAGTATCATCAAGGTAGGGCTGGCTTTCGTGAGTGTATTGTCCTGCACGGTCAATGATTTCAATCTGGTTTGGATGACTTGGCAGTGCAATATCCACATGGATCTCTTTGAGCTTCTGCGCATCTGCAAAGAAACGTTCTCTAAGATCCGGAGTTAAATATTTGCTTATCCTGTAATAATCATCATTCATGGTATTGCCCCCTACTCCACCATGCATGGCAACTTTATAGGTTTCTCCATTAACCGGATTATGTTCTTCCCAGAAAAAGCTGGTACAGCCAATGGTATGGCCAGGAGTCAGCATAGACCGTATGGATACATTGCCCAGAACAATTGGCTGATCATCATCATAAAAACAATCCGCCTCAAACATCTGTGGATGGGAATCAGGATCTAAAACCATAGTTTCCTCAGGACAGGCTTTATAAAATTCGTAATCCTCCCTGGAAATATAAAGCTCTGCCTTGGTCAGCTCCTTCATGGCGGCGGCAGCACCGCAGTGGTCAAAATGGGCATGACTGATCAGGATCTTTTTGATATCCTCAGGCTTATAACCCAGACGATAGATGGAATCCACAAGCATGTACATGCTTTCCGGGATTGCAGTGTCAATGAGAATCAGACCTTCACCGGTATCAATCAGGTAACATCCAACCCAGCTCTGACCTGCTGCATAGTATGTCCGGGGAGTAACCTGAAACGGTTTAACTTCCAGTTTCCATGGCTCATAGGCCAGATCCTTAACAGGATGAGGGATTGGTTTCGTACAGCGTAACGGCATAGTTTTCTCTCCTTTGTGTAAATTAAACATTTTTTTGATATCAAAATTTGTTTTTTTGTTCCTGTTGATTATATGAGATAACCCTATCCAATTCAACTTATTAGATTTTATACAATAACTTAATAAATTTAAGTTTGAATTGGTCATTTTTAAAACATTTTCCAATATCCGTCCCAAAAACAGCAAAAAAAAAGATGCCTTAACTAGTCTTTGACAACCAATTTTAAGGCATCTATTTTTAATTTTATTTCACTCACAGAACCTGTTTTCGGATATTCTTTCTCAGAATCACGGTTTCATATCCATCTATTTTACCATTTTCCCCTATTTCTCCAAGCATCACCGTTCCTTCCTCCAGGCAGGAACGCGTCTTTTCCTTAAGCAGCACCGGATCCGGGCTGTAATTCTGTATAAAAAAGTATTCATACAGCTGGGATTCTCTGGACGAAACTAAAAGTTCCTCCGGTAATTCGCCTTCCAGAAGTGGTTTTATTCCCGCCTCACAGGTCACATCACGAAAGAAATCATCATAGAAATCCTGGCAGGCATCCGCACATACATAATAGGCCGTTCCTTTTCCATAGGAATTTCTGGTAAGTGCCGGATATCCCTTATAAAAATCTTTCTCATAGACAAGAAGCGCTTTCGCTCCTGACAGCCTGACCAGATCACAGAGATTCCTGCATTCATAACGTTTC
The DNA here is from genome assembly GCA_963523075.1 of uncultured Clostridium sp. Classification (GTDB taxonomy): domain Bacteria; phylum Bacillota; class Clostridia; order Lachnospirales; family Lachnospiraceae; genus Lacrimispora. The sequence continues at coordinate 203,378 of CAURBW010000001.1, read as the reverse complement.
TCCCCACCACCCCATGGCGCTGCAGCCATATAGTTACGATCTCCGTCATAGAGACCGTCAATCTCTGTACTCCGAATGCCCAGCACATCCATCAGTCCATGAGGAGCTCCTCCCAGGAAGCAATTATCCTCTTCATCCACAATTCCGGACCAGTAGGTAACCATCAGCTGGCCCCCGTCTTTTACGAATTTTCTCAGTTTCCCATCAATTCCGCTTCTGTATAAGTAGATCATGGGAGCAGCTACCAGCTGATAATCCTCCAGACTGCTGTCCATCGTAATCACATCTACATTAAAACCCAGCTTTTTTATGGCTCTGTAGACCTTTACGCAGGTTTCATGGTAAAACAGCCCTTTGTTTCTTGGTCCCTGTGCATCTTCCATTGCCCACCGGTTTTGGACGTCATAGATAAGTGCTGCTTTTGCCCTGACCACTGTGCCCGCCAATTCCTCCATGCCGGAAAATTCTTTTCCTATTCGGCTGACTTCTTTAAACACCCTGGTGTCTGATCCCCCGTAATGATCAATGACTGCCCCGTGAAATTTCTCCGAGCTTCCCCTGCTCTGCCGTATCTGGAAATACAAAACGCTGTCCGAACCATGGGCCACTGCCTGCCAGGAAGCCAATGAAAGAATGCCCGGAGATTTCAGTTTGCTCACTCCCTGCCAGTTGGTACTGCTGGGACAGGATTCCATAAGAAGAAACGGTTTCTTCTTTAAGCTTCTCATAAAATCATGCTGCATTCCATTGTCTCCTGCCGTCAGGATCTCCTTTTCTTTGTGCCACAAAGGATAGGAATCCCAGGATACCACATCTACTGTCTCGGATAATCTCTGGTAATTCAGTCCCTGGTAGTCATACATCAGATTTGTTGTCGTTGGCTGCATGGCTCCTGCTTCTTTTAAAGAATTCACTTCCCACAAGGCAAAGTCTGCAGTCTGTTCGGTTACAAAACGCTTCCAGTCCAGATTCAGCCCATGAACCATAGTCTCACCAATGGAAGACGGGCTTTCTATCTGGTCAAAAGATTGGTAGATATGGCTCCAGAATGATGTGCACCACCTGCGGTTCAATTCTTCTATGGAATCATATTTTTTCTTCAGCCAAAGGCGAAAGGCTTTCTGGCACAGGGCGCAGTGGCACTCCCCTCCGTATTCATTAGAAATATGCCACATAAGAACACCGGGATGGGAGGCAAAATGCCCTGCCAGTTCCCTATTGATCCTTCTCACCTTTTCCCGGTATATGGGAGAAGTGAAACAATGGTTATGCCTTCCGGAAAAAAGCTGCCTGCGTCCGGTATCGTCCACCCGGAGTACCTCCGGATATTTATCAGACAGCCATTTGGGGCGGGCTCCGGAAGGCGTTCCCATAATGGTATAAATCCCGTTTTTATAAAGGTCATCCACCCGCTCCTTCAGCCAGCCAAAATTATATCTTCCCTCTTCCGGCTCCAGAAAGGACCAGGCAAACATCCCCATGGTCACTGTATTAATTCCTGCTTTCTTCATATAATCTATATCCTGTTTGAGAATATCCGGTCTCTCCAGCCACTGCTCCGGATAATAATCTCCTCCATACCAGATACCAGCTTGTTTCATATCCATCTGTTCCTTTCTGAAAACAGGCGCAGCAACCGAATTTCCGTTTCAGGATTCCGGTCACCACGCCTGTTTGTTTCCTTTTATTATTTTACAGCCCCCGTAATACCTTCCGCAAAGCTTTTCTGCAGGAGGAAGAAAACGATCACTGTAGGAATGGTACACAACAGTACAGCCAGCATTAAGGTTCCGTAATCAGTGACATAACCTGATTTTAAGTTGGCCACCATCATAGGCATGGTGATGCTGCTGGCATCAGACATAATTACCTTGGGCCATAAGTAACTGTTCCATGCATTCATAAAAGTAATGGTCATGGCTGCTGCATAAGTGGAGCGCATGGTAGGTACGAACATCAGACAGAAAATCTGGAATTCATTTAACCCGTCAAGCCTTGCAGCCTCCATAATATCCACCGGAAAAGACCTGGCGCTCTGGCGGAACATCATAATTAAAAACGGGGTCGATATACTGGGGAGAATAAACCCAAGTGTGCTGTTTAATAAATTCGCTCTGGAAAACATCTGATACAGCGGAATCATGATTGCAGCAAACGGAACCATCATTGCCAGTAAGATAATGCTCATCACCCGGTCTTTGGCCTTATCATGAAAGATTTCAAAACCATATCCTGCAATGGAGCAGAGGAACAGCGAAACCAGTGTCATGACAATGGAATATTTAAATGAATTCCCCAGTGCTGCTCCAACATTCTGAGAAGCAAACAGCTTTTTCGTATTGTTTAAAAGCTCCGTTCCAAATATCAGGGTTCCCCGTGATACAGCCACGCTTTTGTTGGTATCCGCAACCATCATCCAGTATAGAGGAAAAACGGAAAGTATGGAGACGACCGTTAAAAAGCCATATGCCAGAAACTTCTTTCCTTTAGTCACGTTTATCACCTACCTTCATCTGCAAAAATGCCAGAACTGCTACCAGGAACAGGATTAAGTAAGACATTGCAGCCGCATACCCAAAATTAGGTACATATTTAAAAGATACATTGTAAATATAGTGGGACATGGTAATGGTGGCATTGGAAGGACCGCCGTAGGTTAAGTTAACAGACTCGTCAAACAGCTGCAGCGTACCATTGGTTGACATAATCGCTGTCAGTAGAATCGTTGGCTTTAAAAGCGGCACTGTAATTCCCCAGAAAGACTGAATAGGAGACGCTCCGTCAATTTTTGCCGACTCATAAATGGAATACTCAATATTCTGCAGACCGGATAGATAAAAAACCATGTTATAACCGGTCCATCTCCAGATCAGTGCCAGAATAATTACGATTCTCGCGCTGTTTGGATGCCCCAGGAAATTATATCCGGTTGATAAAAATCCAAGTTTTATGAGAACGGTATTCACCAGCCCATCCACCGCAAACAGAGAGCGGAAGATTACCGCATAGGATACCAGGGAGGTAGCACAGGGCAGAAAAATCGCCGTACGGAACAAACCCTTAAACCGAAGATCTTTATTATTGAGCAAAGAGGCCAGGATCAGGGCCAGAATCAGCATAATCGGAACCTGTATGATCAGATAAATAAAATTGTTTTTTAAAGCCTGCATGAAGACAGGATCCTGAAACATTCTGACATAATTGGTAACGCCGGTCCACTTTAAATTGGCACCCGCCCCTGTTTTAAATGACAGAAACAGCGCCTGAATCATAGGCAGAAAGCTCATGACTGCGATAAAGAAAACCGCCGGAGTTAAAAATGCCCAGCCTGCCAGGCTCTGCTTCTGGCCTAATGACAACCTTTTCTTTGAATTGTCCACTGGTAATGCCTCCTCCCTGACTTACTATTTACCCATTGCGAAATTAACCGTATCCTCTGCAGTCTTAATTTCTGCATCAATGTCTGCTCCCCCAACTACGTTGGTAATTGCAGTAGCCACTGCATCACGGGCCTCATAATAATAAACACCGGTATTGTTGGAAGGAATCTTAGATGCAAAATCTGTAATTGTAGAATAAACCGGCGCTCCGCCGAAAAATTCCTGCGGTTCTCCATAGACCTTGCTCTGTGCAGCCGGTAAATAGGTGGAAAGAGCGCCGGACTTTGGAAGAATTGTCTCATAGAAAGAAGTACTTCCCGCAAATGTCTTTGACATAAAATCATTAGCCAGATCCGGATTCCTGCATGCAGAAGTTACTGCCCAGCTGGAGCCTCCGTTATTGGAATAGTTGGTAGCTCCATCAACCCCTTCTAACTTAGGCATGTTGGTAATTGCCCACTTTCCGGACTGGTCCTCAGCTGTCTGAATGCTTGCCATGATCCAGCAGCCGTTGATGGTTCCGCCCACTGTGCTGTTAGTCAGGGTTCCCACATACTGATCCCAGTCATTGACCTCAATCAGCACGCCACTTTTTACTAGAGAAGCATAGGTTTCCATAACCTTTTTCAGTTTTTCATTTCCAACCATGCTTGGTTTTCCATCTTTATCAAACAGACTTCCCCCTGCAGACTGAAGCATGATCATGATTAAATCTGATTCTCCTGCCTGACAGGATAAAAGAGGTTTTCCGGTCTTAGCTAATATCTCTTCTCCCATCTGCTGGTACTTGCTCCAGGTAATATCCTTGAAATCATCAGCCTTATATCCAGCCTGTTCCAATATATCGGTACGGTAGCATGCTACCACAGCTCCGTTATCAAACGGGACTCCATAATTTTTTCCATTCACTACGGAATACGCTGTTTTTGCTTTTGCAAACTGGGTAAAGTCAATTCCGCTTCCTGATAAATCCTTAAATGCATCCGGATAGGTTAATACATTCTTCTGAAATGCATTGTCCTGCAGAAGAACAATATCAGGCAGAGTATCCAATTTTCCTGAGGTGGCAGCTGTCGTCAGCTTGGTCTGAATATCAGCCCAGGGGGTCTCCACTACGTTCAGTTTAAAATCGGGGTGGTCTTTCTGGTAAACCTTGGCAGCCTCATTCATGGCATAAACATTAAATGCCGGATCCCAGCACCAGACAGTCAGTTCATTACCAGCTTTGCCTCCTCCTTCTTTTCCTCCGTCAGATGTCTTTCCGGCTGTTCCTGAATTTCCACAGGCGGTTAAGGAAGCGACCATAGCTCCTGCAAGTAAGAGTGATACAATTTTTTTCTTCATAGCAAAACTCCTCCTCTTTCATAAAAAAATTGGCATATAAGATCCATTTCTTTTGAATATGATCCCATTATACCAATTCTTTTTTTGAAAACTTTTTATATTCAATTATAAAATGCGCAAATTCAATCATAACAATCTTTATTACCAACCTTTTTGTGCGCTGATCCTGCAGTAAAGCAGCTTGCTTTCGTAATTTTCTGCCGATCTTTTCCATTGATAAGGCGAAATATTCAGGACTTTTTTAAAATTCCGGTTGAAGGAAGAAATTGAGAAAAATCCCGCTGCCACAGCCACCTCTTCCATGGATTTCTCCGTCTTTTTTAAGAGCTCACAGGCACATTGAATCCGGATTAAATTGATGTAATCGACTGGCTTCATATCCATGCACTCTTCAAAAACCCGGCGAAAATGGCTCTCGCTCATGCTGGAAGCTTCCGCCAGCTGATAGATCTTGATCTCATGAGTATAGTGATCCGCCACATAATCCAGCGCACCCGAGATAACCGCTCTGTGTGTCTTATTTCTCATGATCCGTTCTTCGTCATCAGACAGCCTTAAAAACTCCGCCAGACACGCACGAAGCAGGCCGCTGATGCAGTCTTTGTAGTAAGGCTTCTTCTGGCGCGCCTCCTCCATAACACCCAGGATCAGTCTGGTAAGTCCGGGATTATCCTCTCCCGGCAGAAGATATCCCACCCGTTGAATCCTTTTTAACAGCTTTTTTTGAAACATGGGATCATAACGGTTCAGCTCTGAAACAATCTTTTCTAAATCAACATACATCCACTCCCAATAGCTTTGGGTCCCTTTTTCACTGTTTGTAGTGTGGGGAAGCCTGGGGGGCACAAGCATAATCGTCCCCGGGGAAAAGCAGATATGCTCCTGGCCAAGAATCACTTCCCCTGTACCCCAATGGCAGTAACCGATTTCCATCAGATTATGAAAGTGAAGGTACTTAATCTCTTTTCCATATTCGCGGATCCAGTCTTCCCCCAAAAGTGCCAGAACCGGCTCGTCCTCCCCGATTTCATAATAACGAAACTCCACCTTTTCCCTTTGTTTTGCCACAATCTTCTTATCTCCTTTATTGATCCATAAGATCTGACAGAAACTTTTGAAATTTTTTCTCAGATAAAATTTCATTGGTAATAAATTCGCCATTGTAAAACAAACTGTATGTGGTAAATGGAGCCGGACATTCCTGCGCCTCTTTTGCAGACTCAAACCGGTGAGTGACAAACGGAACTCCCCTTTCCACCGCCAGCTGTTCTATCAAAGGCACATATTTAGCAGTATAAGGACACTGATAGGAGTAATAAAGTACAAATCCCTCTTCTTCAGGTCTTCTCCCTTTCATGGATTGTATAAATTCCGGTTTTGTCCCGCCCTCTTCAAAAGGCAGATAAAGCAGTTCATAATAAGGGTCTGCATGGTCTGAGGTCTGAAATCCCTTATATTTTAAATAGGCCGGATCTGACAAAAAGGGGATCTTCTTTTTCGAAGAAAGAATTACAAGACCCTTTTTCCCTTTTTCTTTGCTGTCTGCAATACAGTCTTCTAAAAGCAGGCTGGAATATCCCTGCCCCTTAAACTTTCCAGATACCCACAGACAATTGATATACATATATCCCGGTGCATTGACGGGTGCCCAGGCATTCTCTGCAGGAATGTATTCAATGAAACATTTTCCCCTTACATTTCCTTTTTTAAAAACGAGTCCGTCTGAAAACCGTTCCGTCAGCCAGTCCTTTTTTGCCCTGACCTGGCAGTCTCTTTCATCAGCAATGGCACAGCAGATATGTTCCGTTCCTATAGTTTCCTCTGTTACTGTTATAATTTCCATTTTTTCCCCCTTTTCTTCCACATACCAGAACTCATCTTTATCTAATTATATAACCTGACTCTGAGAAAAAGCAACCGCAAGTGGGATGAAGGGGACAAAAAGGCTTATTGTCCTCTGGTCCAATAAGCCTTTTCACATTAATATGAGATTCGTATCAATCCATGCAGTAAATCAATGATATAAACAGAACTCTTCAAATCTTCCTTCTGCTTCTCCTTTTACATATACGCCTACCATTGCTCCTGTAAAACGCTTCCCTTTCTTTACACCTTCACTGGTCAGATAATTTGTATTCCTGCATATACCGGCCAGTTTCCAATCCTGATCTCCGGTCCGGTATTGGAAAATCCGGTCCATTTCTTTCGTTTCCACACGAAGACTTAACGGAAATGGCCGGCTCTCTTCCAATGGAATCCATTCTTCTCTGATGTAGCCGCTTTCTCTGTATTCGCTCAAAAGAATTCCATAGTTTCCTGTGGCTCCCGAAATTCCAAATTTAATAAAACTGTTTTCATCGTAATAAGAGGTTAACCCCATCTCAGTCTGCATACCAGAATCCACTGCCTCCACCTTACATTCTGCCGAAAAGCAGAAAAATTTCTGTCTTCGTACATAAATACTTCTGCAATAAACAGAGCTTAAATCTTCTTTGGTTCCCCGAAGATAGAGACTGGAATTATCGATACGAATGGTATTTATATAAGGAGTGCGGGGCGTTACCCACCCCAAATCGGTCCATTTAAGAATACCCTCTTCTATATTATGACCGCAGTCGGGACTATCTGTTAAAAACAGGGGGCGTTTGTGCTGTGCCCCCGGTCCTCTCCCTCCGTTGATAACAGGCCAGCCATCCGCATTCCATTCCACCGGGTCAAGAACGGTTTCCCTTCCCAGATATGCATGTTTATGATCCGGCATACGCGAGCAGTGATACACCATAAACCATTGCCCGCCCTGAGTTTCCACCAGTTTACCATGTCCGCAGCACTGCATAAGCGCATTGGGATCCCTTTGTGTAAGAATGGGATTACCGGGACAGGGATCATAAGGACCCATCAGATTCCTTGAACGGGCCACTGTGACCGAATGTCCCATTCCGGTTCCCCCTTCTGCCTGGATCAGATAATAATATCCGTCCTTTTTAAGAAGGTGAGGGCCTTCCGGCGTCACCTTTAAATCTCCATACCATAAAAGTTCCGGCCTGGAAAGCAATTGCTTTCCATCCCTGCTCAGCTCCATGATTCTGGCTCCTCTGTTTAAAAGCATGTAACGCCTGCCGTCATCATCATTAAAAACAGAGGGGTCAATTCCATCCACATCAAGAAAAACCGGTTCCTCATAAGGGCCCTCCGGTCTTAATGATGATGTAATCATCTGTTTTCTCCGAAGTCCTTTCACATCATTGAGACGGTAGGTTGCCGCAATATAAAACCGCCCTTCATAATAAGAAATATCCGCAGCCCAATACCCTCTTCCCGACTCCAGATCATCGAGTCCGGCATACTCCGGTCTGGTGATTGCATGACCGATAATTTTCCAGTTTACAAGATCTCTGGAATGGGATATGGGAATGCATGGAAAATAACAAAAAGAGGAGTGAACCATATAATAATCCTCCCCCACCCTGACAATGGAAGGGTCAGGAGAAAAACCGGTGATTACCGGATTATGATATGTATCCTGGCAGACTGCCCCTGCAATTTCTGCAAAATATTCCTCTACTCCGGAATTTCCCAGCTTATGAGCCAGATCAAACGGCGTCTCTCCTTCCAGGTCGCCGTACAGAGGAGAAAGCCCCACCTGCTCTGTCAGATAACGGACCACAGAAAGGTTGCCCGACTGCACACCATAAAACAGAGCGCTCCGTCCCCACTGGTCTTTTTCTCCCAGATTAACAGCTGAATACTCAGTCAGATATTGAAGCACTGTTAAATCGCCTTCACTGGCAGCCTGAAATAAAGCTTCTCTTCCTTCTCTTTTGACTGCTGTGGGATCACCATCAAGTATTTGTTTTACCAGATCTTTATTTTTCGCTTTTACCGCCTCAATTAAGTCCAATTTTTCCCTCCATCAATCATACAGACTATTTTCCCTGTATTCCTTCCACACTGTCTCAAAAAAATCATCTGACTCCGGAATCGGCCTCACCTTCCGCCATTTTACAGCGCAGGTATCTGTTTCACTGCTGTAAAAAATTTCCTGTACCAAAGATGCATGGTCTTGCTCTGTCACCTCACTTAAAGATGCAGGCTCTGTATAAACAGCCGATCCCCTGGCAATTCCCACGCGTCTGCAATAATCTTCCATAGCGGTTAAAAAGACCTTCTGACTCAGCAGCATATCATAACAACGGTAAAAAAATGCAAGATCCCCCGGATCAGCATTCCCGATCCGTTCCTCCGCCCCGACGGAACGGATCTGACTGATCTTTTCTTCTACCCAGGATAAATCCTCCCGGATTCCCGCTCTGCTTCGGACCATGGCTCCATCCCGGCTCATGCGTCCGGCCGCTTCCTTCCAGATTTCTGCTATTTCTGCTTTCCTGAAAGTCCAGAATCCGCCCATTCGGATTCTGGACTGAATCTGCTCCTCCAGCTCTTCTTTGTCTTCCTCTGACCAATCCTGCCATGGCTCTGTGTGAGCCCCGATATAAGCGGCTGCCCTAATTGCACCCACCTGTCCGGAATTTAACGCACTGCCTCCCGGGCGGCAGATTCCGTGGGTTCCGGCTGCTTCCCCTACGGCAAAAAGACCTTTTACCCCTGTCTGCCACCATAAATCAACCAGCAGTCCTCCGTTATTGTGCTGGGCACATACTGCTATTTCCAGTTTATCTGTCTCCAGATTTACCCCATGCTCCCGGTAAAAATCTGCTGCCGGCTCATTAAGCTGCATCAGCCGTTCATACGGCGTATCCTGGCAGGCTCCTGCCCGTTTCAGATAGTTTTCCACCTCTTCGGGAAGAAGGGAAAAATCAACCGGCTTTTCCCCCGGATTTTTGCTGAAATCAAGCCAAACCCTTCTGCCCCGTTCCCACCGTTCCCGGTAAACAAGCAGGTCAATAACGGAGGAACCTTTTGGAACTTTTCCTGCATCAAAGGGCCACTCATATCCTTTTAGAAATATCATGGAAAGCATCTCTTCCCTGGACTTAAAATACTCCATTAAAAATTCTTTTTCATTCTGCCCTTCCATATCGGTTGACAGCATGCGGGGAAGAACCTGCATGTAGCTGCCGCTTACATTCCACTTTGGCTTTAAGGAAGCGATGCCATACTGCCACTCGGTTAAGTTTTTCCCTCCTGCACCTGCCTCAAAAGCAAGCCCGCTGGCACCGGTCTGTGATGGAGGATATACACTGTCCCGGTAAAGGCCGGCCGGACCTCCTGTGGCATAAATCACATTTTTACAGGCGAACACCGTATAAGCTCCGGTTTCTTTATTCAGACAGAGCAGGCCGTATACCCTCTCTCTTAAAGATAGGATACGGATCACCTGATGCCAGTCCAGAATCGGAATTCCTTTCTCTTCTGCAGACCTCTCCAGAACTTCTGTCATATACCGTGAGGTATATGGTCCTGCACTGGTTCCCCGCCTGCCGGGATCGTGATCCGTTTTATAGCCGATATACTCTCCATACCGGTCATGAGGAAACGGCACTCCCAGCTCCGTAAGTTTAAAAAAAGCCTGGCAGGAAAGGGCAGCCTCACAGAGAGCGTGGTCTCCATCCATGCAGCCTCCTGAGAACAATGTCTGAGCAAGCCTTAACGGACTGTCCTCTTCTCCTGCCAGGGATAATTTATAATAGGTTTGTTTATCCGATCCCGCATTTCTGGAGGTTCCCCATAACCGGTTTTCCGTAACCACGGCAATATCACGGACTCCATGCTGCCAGAGCCTGTCAGCCGCACAATAGCCGGCGGCTCCTGATCCCACAACCAGTGTGTGAAATGTCTTCCATTCATATCTGTATTTTTTCATAATCTGTCCTTTTTAAGTCAGGCTTGCATCAGAGCCGTCTGATATGAAATCCGCCGTCTATGTCAATATAATTTCCTGTGGTATAAAGGAACTGATCCAGACTGAAGGCGGCAACTGCTTCTGCCACATCCTCCGGAGTCCCCCAGCGGGGAATGGGAAAGCTCCCATTTTGTATCAGTCTGTTATATTTCTCCTGTACCCCCTCTGTCATGTCCGTATGAATCACACCAGGTCTTACTTCATGCACCAGAATCCCGTCAGAAGCCAGGCGGTCTGCAAACAATGCGGTAACCATAGACAGCCCAGCCTTGGATATACAGTACTCGCCGCGGTTTATGGAGGATACGTTTGCAGAGCAGGAGCCGATATTAATGATCGTTCCTCTTTTTCTCCCTTCCATGCTCTGGTTAAGCATCTGTCTTGCTGCCAGCTGGGTAAGAAACAGCGTCCCCTTTGTATTGATTCCCACCACCCGGTCAAAGCTCTCCTCTGTCATGTCCAGAAGGTCGGAGCGGTTAAAAGGAGCAACTCCTGCATTATTGACCAGCACATCAATCCGTCCAAAAAACCGGATTGTTTCCTCTATAAGTTTCAAACGGTCCGTGGACTGATTTAAATACCCCTGCACATAATGCCATCTGATTTCCTCCCGGTCAAGGAGCTGTGCCATTTCCGAACAGGCGCTTAAGGGCTTTGTGGCAAAGATTACCACATTAAATCCAATGTTCCCCAGCTTTCTTGCGATTGCCAGACCGATTCCACGGCTTCCTCCCGTGATGATTGCTGTTCTGCTCATCTTGCTGCCTCCCTTGCCTCTTTGTAAAGAGGGCCATAAACGGCACTGTCCCGGATGACACAGCCGGTTTTTCCATGGTCCCTCATAATCTGGGTACATTTGCTGCATGCGATACAACATTTTTCCCCTTTCATTTCATTCATCCGCAGAATGTCACGGGGAGCCTCAGGATAAGCAAAGCCTGAACGTCCAAGCCCTACAAAAGTGCAGGAGCCATCTGCTAAATTGGCCGCTCCCGCAAAGGGAAGGAACTGGCGAAGCCAGGTATATCCGTTTCCCACCACCGGAACTGTTCCCGCCGCCTGGCTGATCTTCCTGGTAAACGCAAAAAGACGCTCCATGCTTTCTAAAGGGTGTTCATCCGGAACTGGAATTCCCATACTGGAGGTATCAAATGGTCTGGTCACCTGAGGATAAATATAATAGGGATTTCCGGCGGAATTGCTTAACAGCCCGATGTTGCATTCACACATACGGCGGACCAGCAAAAGAGGCTCCGTTTCATCAAATTCCCACATATCCCGACGGTCACAGCCAAAACCATATGGGTACGGGTGGGCATCGAATACATTGAACCTGCAGGCCACGATAAACTCCTCTCCGGCAGCCTTTTTTACTTCCCGGATTATATCAAGCAGCAGGCGGCTCCTGTTTTCAAAGCTGCCTCCGTATTTCCCGGTTCTTGTATGGCTTGCCAGCAGCTCGCTTAAAAGGTATCTGTGGCATGCCTTAATATCCACTCCGTCAAAGCCTGCTTCCTTTGCCAGAAGTGCCGAAGCAACATATTTTTCAACCAGGCTGTCTAAGTAGCCGTCGCTCACCACCTGCCCCTCGGGAGATATCCCTGCTCTTGGATCCAATATGGGATCATGCTGCGGGATAAGCGGCTCAGGACGGTCCTTTGGACGGCTGTATCGTCCTGAATGGGTCAGCTGTAAAATGTTCACCGGCACATGTCCGGAACCGTTTTGTGCGGCAGCTTCTTTTTTTGACTGCAGAACAAGCTCCGAAAAGGAGGGTAAATTTTCTCTGGTCAGCATCATCTGCAGAGGATTGGCTTTCCCTTCCGCTGCAACCGCATTGGCCTCCCACCAGAGAAGGCCTGCACCGCCTCCTGCAAAGCGCAGATACCGCCGCTTTACCAAATCGGAGGGTGAACCGTCCGGATTGGAATCGCAGCCTTCCATCGGAAGAACTGCCATGGCATTGGACGCTGTCTTCGATCCGATCTTAACCGGCTGTTTTAATGGTTCCAAATCCTCTGACAGCCTGATATTTACATTCAGCTCAGCAATCTGCTGTTTTAATTCCTCCAGGGAATGATAATGAAATTTTTCATGGGCAGACATTCTTACTCTCCTCTTCTGATATTTTTCTCCTCAAATACAGACGCCAGAATCCGCTTTTTATCCACGCTTAAGGCACCTGTGGGACATACCTGAAAGCAATAACCACAGCCTATGCACCGGCTTGTTTTTTGTGCAGCACTGCCGTTCATGCGGATTCCTTCATGCCAGCAGACATTCACACAGCGCCTGCACCCAATGCATTGTTCTGATACCTCAGCCAGGCGGTATGCATCTCCCAGCCGCTCCTGGCGCAGGTCCGCAACCTCCCTGGACATATGGAATAATTTGAGAGCATCCCCGCATAAGCTGTCCATATTCTTATATCCATTTTCATCCATAAAACGGTTCAGACCGTCAATCGCTTTTTTACCTGCCTCAACACCGCCGGAACAGGCAAGTGCTCCCAGCTGGACCGCCTGGCTTCCAGCCATAATGATCCTGGCTGCCTGATCATAGCTGAATACACCGCCCCCTCCGTAAAGAGGAATGGTAAGCCCGCTGCTTCTGGCCTCGGCTATGGCATAGCAGACAAGAGGAGTTGCCTGGGTTCCGCCATAGCCTGATCCAGGTCTGGCCTCAGTCGTCCGCCAGTCCAGGTCAAAACAGAACCCTTTCCATCTTGCGGTAGGACCTGCTGCCGATGCTCCCGCAGCCTCTGCCACCCGGATAGAGGTCAGCACATCACAGGACTCCATAGCAAGCTTTGCCATCACCGGCATATCAGTCACCGCTTTCCGTATCAGCCCGATGCTGTGGCGCAAAAGCTGGTGATAGTCAAAGATACGGTCCTTTGCGACAGCAACTCCAGGAGTATTAAAATGCAGCTCAATGGCGTCTGCCCCTGCCCTTTTTAATTCCACCGCCTGATTCACCCAGTTCTTTTCCCAGTCTCCGCCCTTTGCAATGTCACTGTAATGCCCGACGGAGACCCATAGCCGGATATCCTGGTCCATGCTCCTTTTGATCCTCTCCACCTCTTCACAATACTGCTCAAGAGTTGAAATTTTGTCAGTAATCTGCCTTCCCACTGCATGACTGTGAATGCACATCCCCCCGGAATACAAGGTTTTGCTGTCTGGTCCTATGTAGCTGCCGCCTCCCGCGCCATGACCGAAATTCCGCAGTACAATGGCCCCCGGACGCATGGCCGAACTTTTTAAAACATTCCCCGCTCCCTGAGTAGCCGGACTGGAGGCTATCACAAATGGATTAATCATATTCAGTTCTTTCACATATAAATCTGCCATCTTCCTATTCCTTTCCGTACTCCGCCTGCATTTCTCCCAAAATCCGGTGAAGTGCTGCGGCATCTTCTAAAAACTGTTCTTCTGCTGCGTTCCTTACAAATTCCAGCAGACCATACCGGGGAACCGTCCTGTCTGCGTGCTTTAAGTATTGAAGCCACTTCTCCTTCCCTTCCTCCAACGGCCTCTTCTCCCCATTCTTCCAGTAATAAATATGAAGGTTTAAAATCCTGTCACTTAACAGGTCCAGCCCGTAAAGCCGTTCTTCCATAGTCAGATCCGCAGTCGGCTGCCAGAGACAGTACAGATTATCATGACCGGAAGCATGCAGCAGCCGGGCGGCCGACTGATTGGTATCCGTTAAGGTATCCTTATGCCATTCAAAGGCTGCTTTCATACCATAATCAGAGGCAATCTGTGCTACAACAGCTGCTTCTCCTGCCAGACGCACAAACTCCTTATCCCCTACAGCTGCCGACGGTCTGGTTCCCGCCCAGATCCTGATTACGGGAGCTTTTAAAGCTGCCGCCGATTCTGCAGTCCTTACAAAAACCGCTTCCGGGTCCTGATACTCACCCAGACGGTAATAAGATCCGTAGGCGGCAACCAAAAGTCCTGCGTCTCTTGTCTTTTCATACAGCTGTTCCGATCCTCTCCTGTCTCCCGGAAATACATGGGCATTCTCAGACCATTCCACTGCGCTTAAACCTGCCTGCCTGCACAGAGTAAGAATCCTCTCTACAGATTTGTCCCGGAATGTGGCTGATACCATACCTGGTATAATCATGACTTTCTCCTCCCTCTACATGCAAAGCACCTGATTCCAGATCTCCTCGTCAACAGGTATGCCAAGTTCCATATTTTCCCGTCTTGTTTTCATCATGTTCTCTCCCGGAAAATAAACCGGTCTGTCACCGGATACCGGCTGGGAGGATTTTAAATCTTTCAGAGTTTCTTCTATCTCATTTATCAGCTTATCCTTATCCGGCAGTGCGTCAAGGCTTATTGCAAGAAACACCTGGGAGAGCCCGCTTTCAGCCGGAAGCTCCCCCACCTGCCTGGAGGTTTTTCCGCCTGCCAGCACCGCAGCAATTAAATCAAGCGCCAGAGACAGTCCGGATCCTTTCCAGTACCCGATAGGCAGGCTCTGGTGGGTTTTTAAAATCTCCCCTGCATCCTTTGTTATTTTCTGTTCCCTGTCAAAGCCTCCGTCTACCGGCAGTTCCTTCCCTGCTCTGGCATAGGCTTCCAGCTTGCCGTAGGAGAACATGGACATGGCCACATCCACCAGAACCGGTGTATCCCCATGAGGGATGGCAAATACCACAGGATTGTTGCCAAGCTTCGCATCTCTGCCTCCCCAGGGCGGCATATTGGGTACCGTATTGGTCCATAGTATCCCGATGCAGTTTTCTGAAGCTGCCATCAGCCCATAGTTTCCTGGCCTCATCCAGTGATTGGTATTGGATAAGCTGACGCAGCCTATGGTTTGCTTCTTTGCAAGCTCAACAGCCCGCTTCATGCAGAAAAAGGCATTTAAATTCCCCGGACCTCTTTTTCCGTCGTATCGTTCCAAAACTCCAGGAGCTTCCTTTAAAACAGGCTCCGCATGGATATCCACACTCCCCTTATCCATACTGGAAAGAAATTTTACGAACCGGTTCAGCCCATGGGTATACACCCCATCCCGGCTGGCATCGGCAAACAGCTCTGCAGAAAGAGCGGCCCGTTCATCAGAAAAACCTTTTTTTATAAGAATACGGTAAAATTCTCCGTACATTATGTCATATAAAACTCTCATAGCTCTCCTTTCCTCGAAAGCACCTTCTTTTGGCGCTATCCCTTGACTGCACCGATCATCACGCCCTTGACAAAATATTTCTGAATGTACGGATAGACTGCCAGAATCGGAAGCGTGGCTACCACAATGGTAGCAAACTGAATTGTTTCACTGATCAGATAATCCTCTCCTCCTCCGGCCGTCATGGCTGTGGTATCATTCTGAATCAGAATTTCACGCAGGATCAGCTGAAGAGGATAATGCTCTCTGTCCCGGATAAAAAGCATGGATTCAAACCAGGCATTCCAGTGTGTGACCGCATAGTAAAGGCAGATTACTGCAACTGTAGGTTTCACCAGAGGAAACATGATTTTCCAGAGAATTGTCCAATGATTTGCCCCGTCAAGCTTTGCTGATTCTTCCATGCTTTCCGGAACTGAAGCCATGGCAGTCCGCATGATAATCAGATTATAGGTGCTGACAAGTGACGGAATAATCAAAGACCAGATGCTGTTATTTAATCCGACCCCTTTTACCACCAGATAAAAGGGAATCATTCCGCCGCTGAAATACATGCTAAATACAAGTGACATCATTATGACATTGTTCCACAGCACATTTTTTCTGGAAAGAACATAGGCTGCAATGGTGGTCACAAAGATATTCAATGTCGTACCGACGACGACGACAAATATGGTGTTGGCATAGCCGGTAAGAATGTTTTTATTTTTTAATACTGCCCGGTACGCCTCCAGAGAAAAATCAACCGGAGCCAGAAGAAGTCCCTGGTGGCGGACATAGGCGGAGGGTCCGCTGAAGGAAGCAGCCACCACATGAATTAATGGAATCATAACAACTGCCATAAGCACAAGCATCAGGAATATATTGAACAGATCAAAGAGCTGTTCGCCTCTGCTCACCCGGATACGGGTGCCTGCTTTATATTTTTTCATATCCGATCTCCTCTTACCACAAACCATTGCCGCTGGCTTTTTTGCTCATTTTGTTGGTGATTGAAACTAACAGGAAGCTGACCACACAGTTAAACAGCCCCACAGCCGCACTGTAGCTGTACTGAGCGTCAATCAGTCCCTTCCGGTATACATAGGTATTGATGACATCCGCCTGTTCATAGGTCATGGGATTATACAAAAGCATAATTTTCTCATAACCGACATTAAAGATCTTACCCATTTTTAAGATCAGCATAATAGTGATGGTCGGGAGCAGACACGGAATGGTAATGTATAAAATCTGCTTGAACCGTCCTGCACCATCCACTCTTGCGGCATCATAAAGCTCCTGATCTATGCCGGAAAGAGCAGAAAGATAAATAATGGAATTCCAGCCCACTGTCTGCCACAAATCCGAAGTGATATAAATCGGAAGAAAATTATTGACATTATTCAGCATCGCTTCCGGCTTTATTCCGAATAACTGGCATAAAATTACCGTAATTCCTCCGTTTGAGCTGGTCAGCTTCAAAATCATACCGCAGATAACGACAGTGGATATAAAATGCGGAATGTAGGTGACAGTCTGGACGACTTTGGAATACCGCTTGCTCTTCAGTTCATTAATGAGTAATGCCAGAATTACCGGCGCCGGAAATGTCATCAGATCAAACAGACTGATACGAATGGTATTAATCAGCAGACGGCCGAAATAATAATCCGAAAAGAAATTCTTAAAATGTTTAAGTCCCACAAACCGGCTCCCGAAAAATCCTCTTGCTGGTTTATAATCCATAAAAGCGATGGACAACCCAAACATGGGTCCGAACTTAAAAATCAAATAGTAAATAATGACCGGCGATATCATAAGATACAGCATCCAGTTGCGTTTAAAATCCCTGACTGCCCTCTCCTTAAAGGCAGGTCTCACCGTTTTTCCTATGCTGCAGACCTGTACCGGGGTCTGTATTTTGTTTCTGAAATTTCCCATTTATTTATTCCTTCCCATCTGATACTTCAACTGCAGTACCTGTCTTTCCTGACCGGTATACTGCTTCCAGAAGCTTTACCATCTTAAGTGCTTCCTCTCCGCTTACAGGAAATGGTCTTCCTGTTTCGATACAGTCGTAAAAGTCCCGGATCAGCTCCCCATGTCCGCTCCCCCAGTAATCTTTACCAAGTACCGTACCGGAGGTATAATCTTCTTTTTCCACCCTGCCGTCTGATTCTGTTACTACCTGATTTCCCACAAGCTTTAAGCTCCCCCTGCTGCAGATTATCTCCAGCTCAACCGGAGCATTTTTTACATAGCAGTTGGTAGCATAAAACAGAAGCCGTTCCCCATGTTCACCAGTCATCAGGATATCTGCTGTATCCTCCACCTCAATCACAGTTTTCAGCCGTCTGGTGGAAATGCCTGCCTCTGCTTTTTTTATGCCGCAGGTCAGCCACTGAAGTAAATCAAGGGTATGGATGGCCTGATTAATCAAAACCCCGCCTCCCTCGCTTTCCCACTTACCCCGCCATGGGGAATTTTCATAATAGTCCGGATTCCGGTTCCAGGTGACCTGTGCTCTGGCTCCAAGAAGGGTTCCAAGCTTTCCTGACTCCATCACCTGCTTTAAACAGACCGATGCTTCATTGTAACGGTTCTGAAAGCAGATGCCAAGCTGCACCCCAGAACTTTCCCTGGCGGCCAGCATAGCTCTGGCCTCTGTTACCGTCAGAGCCATGGGCTTTTCACAAAGTACATGCTTTCCTGCAGCCAGCGCTTCCTCCGCCATAGACCCATGGAGGTTGTGGGGTGTACAGATATGTATCACATCAACTCCGGGATCAGAGATGAGTTTTTTGTAATCCTCATAGATTTTCCGGGCACCATATTCTTTCCCGGCTTTTTCTGCCTTCTCTTTTTGTATATCGCAGACTGCATAAATTTCAGCATGATCAATATTCTTCAGTGCTTTCAAATGATTTCTGGAGATCATTCCGCAGCCGATCACCGCGGCATTTTTCCGTTCTCTCACAACACCTTTCCCTCTCTTTTCTTTTTTTCCTCCAGATCCTTAAACTGGGTTGGAGTCACACCCTCGTACTGCTTAAAGATACGTAAAAACGTTCTCTGACTGCCGTAGCCGCTGTATATGGCTACCTCTTCCAGCTTTTTATTCTGCATAATTAATTCCCTGGCATGAACCAGACGAACCCGGTTGATGTACTGAGACAGGTTTTCTCCTTCAGATTCCTTGAACAGTCTTGAAAGAGCGGCAGACGGAATACCGAATTTCCCTGCAATGTCATTGACACTCATGGTACTGTCCACGTAATTTGCTTCCACATACTCCTTAACCTCCTGGTACAGGGTACTTTTCCTGCCTGCCTTTTCAACAGAAATTTCCGTTCTGATCTCCTCACAGACTTTTTTCACCGCTGTTTTCAGTTCCTTTAACACCACCTCGAGGTTCTTGCCGGAACAAGCCCTCACCATCTGCTTCTGAAGCGTGGCTGGATCTTTATCCCGAACGCTATGATTTACCGCCCTTAAAATGGTGCTTGCAAGATTACTGGTTAAAAACTGCATGGCTTCCCAGGTCAGACAATTTTTCTTATTCTCATTTACAAGCTCATCAAGAATCTGGAACGCCAGCTTGTCATCTCCCACCTGAATGGAATGGAAGAGCCGATTTTCCACCTCCAGGGGATAGCTCAGCATGGTATCCGTAGGAAGAACATTAATATCTCCATAGCTGACAAGCTCTGCATAAGCGGAATTTTTCTGGAATTCCAATACCCGTTCTGCCTGACGATAGGCCATTGATACCTCTTCTGCTCCTTTGTGCGCTTCACTGACGGCTGCCCGGTACTGGATTCCATATCTGCTTACTGAGAATTCTCTGGAAGCTGAGACCGCTCTTTTTACCCGGTCTGATAAGTCCGCTTCTCCTGAATCCGCAATTAAAAACACCAAAAGCTCTTTTTCCTGAATGGAAGAAACAGAAAGCTTTTCCAGACTCATATTCTCTTCTGTTACATTCTGCAGGATAAACCAGGTGAGAGTCAGAAGTCCAGCCGGCACTTCTCCCTGTTTTTCTTCCCAGTTCTCCCCGTATTCCGGAATTCCTTCCAGATGGTATGCAAGTATCACATAAGGATTGTCTCCCAGCTGGAGGTTGTACTGCTTCAGCATGCCTTCATCCGGAACATCAAACCGGTTTTCCGCTATGAGAAGCCGCCGGAATAATTCATTGCGTATGGCATGGTACTGGGAGTAGATTTTAGTCCGGTTCTCCTTATTTTTATTTAGCAGGCTATTAATGGAATCACTTAAACGCGCATATGTGTCACCCGTCTTTTCGGATTCTCCCCCGTATACCCCCAGGCTGTCTGCAATACTCCGGATCGGCCGGTAATGCTTCATAATGCTTCGGAATGCCAGTATCATACTCAGAACCAGATAAATCAGGCATGCTGCGGTTACCATCCGCTGAAGCTCTGAGAGTGTTTTTAAATAATTTTGCTCTGTGGTGACCACCACATATTTCCAATCCTCATAACTGGAGGAAATATAGGAAATTACAGACCGTTTTCCCTCCATATCTGTATAGAAGCTGCCGCACTCCCCTGTCATTTCCTGCTTAAGAAGATATTCCTGCAGTTCGCCTGGAACCTCTTTTTCAGAAATCACTTTTGAATTTACCGGATCCACAATGCAGATATAATCCCGTTTCCTCCCGCTTTCTTCAAAGGTGGTATTCACCTTTCCGGTATTCATGATCATCACGGCATTGGCCGGATATGCCTGAGAACTGCGGCTGTCTACAGGTCTCAAAAAAACGGTCAGCACGGTTCCGTCGCTGCAGGGCAGCAGAAAAATCTGAGGATTCCGGTAGCTTTGGCTGATCATATTATACCAGTCTCCGTAATCAAATCCGTAGCCGCTAAGAACAATCTGAAAAAAATCATAGCTGTTGTTGTAATAGCTTCCGGAGATCATAAAATCCATCTGGGGAAAATAAAGGAACATGGGATTCTCCCTTAAGTCTCCTGCCGGCAAAATATCATTTCCCAGTTCCCGCACCAGCTCATACAAATCATATCTTGGTATATCATCAAACGAAGTCCGCTGCCGCAGTTTCCTGACCTTTGCATTTAACGTCGCTCTGCTGCTGAATACCTGCAGCTCTCCTACCGCCTTATCCAGCTGCATCCGCATGCTTTCAATTAAAATGGAATTGGTGTACTCCATCTCCCCCCTCAGTGCAGTGGAATACTTCTTAAAACAGAACGCAAATATCCCAATGGCAATAACAGATATGAGGACATAGGAAAGACTCCATTTCCACAGGATATCCGGCAGTGTTTTCTTCGTTTTTTTCATGTAACTGACCCCTCCGAGACTGTTTTTTAATTAGCCTGGGATTATACCGGGATCTTACCGCCGCAGCGCTCTTTCAATTGATCAAGAAACAGCGTACCATCCACAGGCAGATCGACCCAGGCCCCTCCCAGCCAGGAGGAAAGATGAATTCCGTTAGATATCTGAAGTCCCAAAATCCCCTCTTCTCCGGGTGCAATCCTCTCAGACCCCTTTCGGATCGCATCGCAGAAGTTAGTCAGGATTCCCGGGTGAGACGTGTATTTTCCCTTTACAGGAATCTCACATTCCCACACTTCCGGTTTCCCCAGTCCTCCCCCATAAGAGACATTGAATTCCGGCTCCGGAGTTCTCAATCTGCTGAATTTCATCTTCTCCCCTTCTATTACTATTTTACCTCGTTCTCCGTCAACTTCCAAACGGTTTGTGCCCGGCGCATCGGCAACCGTTGTAATATAGCAGCCGGTGGCACCATTTTCGTATTCCACAAATGCAGTTACGTCATCTTCCACTTCAATATTCCGGTGTTTTCCATAGTATACATTGGCACGCACCCTTTTTGGCATACCGCACATCCACTGCCATAAGTCTAAATTGTGGGGATTCTGGTTCAGCAGCACGCCTCCGCCTTCTCCCTTCCAGGTCGCTCTCCATCCGCCCTGGTCATAGTAACTTTGAGAACGGTACCAGTCCGTTATGATCCAGATGGTCCGCTTTATCTGCCCCAGCTCACCGCTCTCAATCAATTCCTTTAATTTCTGATAAAGAGGGTTGGTCCTCTGGTTGAAATCCACACAGTAAACCAGTTCTTTATGTCGTTCTGCCACCCGGTTCATTTCTTCCACCTGACTGGTATAGACACCTGCCGGTTTTTCAACCAGTACATGAAGCCCTCCTTCCATAGCTGCAATTGCCATGGAAGGGTGATAATAATGAGGGGTTGCTATGATCACAGCCTCACAGCTTCCAGACCGGATCAGTTCCTCTGCGCTTCGATATCCCCTGATGGAATCCCCGCACAGCTCTTTTGCAATCCTTAACCGCTCCGGATCAATGTCTGCGACTGCCGTCAGTTCTGCCTCGGGCACCTGACCCTTCATCAGGCTTTTCGCATGCTGGCTGCCCATCTTGCCATAGCCGATAATTCCAAGCTTTACTTTATTCATTCTGCCGCCTCCAGCCGTTTTAAGAATGTCAGCGCCGCAGCGCCGTCTTTTATCAAATCTTCCGTCTTTCCTTCAATGCTGATCCTGCCGTCATATCCAGATGCCTTCAAAGCCGTTATAAATTCCAGGTACTGCTCCCCTTCTTCGCTGAGAGGATATCTCCGTTCACTCCCGGAGGCAATGTGAATATGACCGAAGCCTCCGATTGTCTGTACATCGGAAATGCTGTCATGATTTGCCATCACATGGTAGTAATCTGCCAGCAGGGTAACATTTTTATGGTTAACAGCTGACTGAAGCATTGCTCCCTCCGCCATCGTACAGATCAGATTTGTTTCATTTCTGCTTAATGGCTCAATGACTACATGGATTCCGTATTCCTCCGCCGTTTCTCCGGTCAGCCTGCATACCTCTGCCAATTCCCGGTAAGCCCTCCGGTAATCATATCCCTCCGGGCACCTTCGGCACTTTCCGCTGCCGAAGACAACAACCTTTCCTCCTAAATCCGCCATTACAGAACAGGCACGATGAAGATAAGAAAGGAGTCCGTCTTTCTCTGCCCTGGGGCCAATCAGCTCCATGGTCTTGGGGAAAAGGATATTAAACGCCTCACATTTCACTGCAGAATGTTTCAGCTTTCCTGCATACTCCCTGCGTTCCTCTTCTGAAAGGCCTAACACAGCCGTTACGGAAGCTTCCAGATAATCATATCCAAGCCTTTCCAGCACTTCTAAGTTATGAAGCCCGGTACATATTCCATATCTCATAATCCAACCTGCCTATTCTTGATTCTTACTTCTTCTCCCGACAGGATCAGCTCAGAAACAGTACCTCCTGTCAGAGTAACAACCACCCGCTCCATATTATACTCACCGCTCACTCCGATTCCATCCGGTGCTATTACCGTAAGGAATCGGAGCGGCACCGGCCCGTCTGTACGTATGCTCAGCTGGGGAATGGGTTTCCGCCATCCATAGCCGCAGGATATCCAGCCTCCTATGGGCTTTTCACTTCCGCAGAGAATATGATATTTAACATCACTGCCTGCCAGGCATTTTAAGCGGTATTTCCGTCCCTTTCCTGAGCAGTAGGAGAAACTTCCCGCCTCTTCCTCCGTCAGAGTACCGGGGGCAAAATTGAAATACAGGCGTATGTCATGCTTTCTTTTGCCAAGCCCTGTTAACTCATCATCAATCACATAAATATCATCCTTTAAATGGATCACCCTCCGCCTGTGGTAAATGGGATCCTCTGTAAACACATATCCGTTGTGGGAAATATCAATGATCTGATACTCGGAAGTCTCTTCAAACCGGTGGCAATAGGTCCTTACCCCCCTGACCCGGCTGATTCCAGGCACAGCTCCCATCTCATGATCATCTACATACAGCGTATTATGAGCCTTCGCAGACAAAAAGTAATGTCGCCAGTCCTTGTAGCAGGAACTGTTGTAAATATAGCGTCCGCTGTCGGTTAAGATATCCTCTCCTTTGATATGCAGCTCTAAATGCCCGGTATCATTATGGGAATGGGTGCTTTTTTCTCCCCTCTCAAGCTGGATTCCATGAACATGGAAATAGCTGTCTTCCTCCTCCCATCCGGTCCGCATCACATAAATCCCTGCATCCTGGAAGGCAAAATTGCGTTTTTCCGGCGCTTTCCCCTGCTTTCTTCCTGATGCGAAGTACAGAAAATCTTTCCTTCCCGTTATCTCATGCATGGTCCGGAAATAGGCCCGCAGCTCATTTAGATCCAGAGGATCGAAGGTTAAATTCATCCCTTCATAAAGAGAGGTATCGCTGTATCTCCCAAGCAAATCATCTCTGTCTGCATCACCAATCATAGGTGTGGAAAAATCCGGCTTGACCAGCTTCATCAGAAACTCTGCGGCTTTTTCCAGAGTAGGCAGTGCGTAGGGCGGAACCGGAATACCATTTTTCACGCACAGTCTAAAAGCCTGCAGATAGGCGCCTGCGGCTACCATATGATAAATAGGAGTGCGTTCCATATGAATCCCGTCGTTGTCAAAGGAGTATTTCATTTCATGCATCACCCTCTGATATCCGGTTATCAGCCATTCTGACCGCAGCTCGGGAAACAGGATACCGCACTGCAAAAGCGCGCTGGATTCCATGGTCAGCCAGTTGCTGGAGCGTTCATGATTGCTGTAATGACTCATGAGAAAATCCGCATGATTACAGATAAGAAGAAGGAATGTAACCCATTCTTCTCTCTCCCATGCAGGAGAGCTGCGGAAAGCTTCCATACAGGGAAGCCAGGAGGTATAGATCCGCATGGCAGTCTCAATAGTCCTCCACGCATGTCCCGGGAACTTAAATCTTGTCTCAAAGGTGTCATCCTCCATAAAAGGTCTGACCGGCCAGCTTTCTGCAAAGCTTTTCATCTGACCTAGAAATTCTCTTGTATAAATCTCATCCTTGGTCAGAGCATACGCTCTGGCCAAAGGCTGCCAGTAAATATGGCGGAACAGTGACCAGCTCCACTCATTATCTCTGGATGTATCCCCTGTGGGATTAAAAAACCAGTCTATCTCACCCGGAAACCGGTATCCATAAATTTCATGCTCCATCACCTTTCCGGCTTCATGAAGGATCTCTTCATCCCTCAGCTGTTTTAACTGCTCTGCTGAGAATAAGTATTCCGGAGAAGTCCGCCCCCTGAAATGAGAAACAATCTCATCCATGCAGGCATCGTAATCTTTCTTTTCAAACAGCTGTCCTGCCCTGTAAAGTCCGGGCGCCTCAAAGTTGATCCGATTCAGCAGTTCTAACATTTGTTCCATTCTTAATCCATCCTTTAGTTTGCCATATACTTGTCATATGCCGCCTGTTTCATAGCGATTGCATCTTCTATTCCAAACGTCTTCAGCTGATTCACATACTCATCCCACTGGTCAAGAGAAGCGGTTCCTGCAATGAATTTTGCCTCCATTTCCTGAGAGAATGTCTTCACATTACTCATGATATTGGAAAATTTATCACTGTCTTCATTGGAAATAGTGGCCGGCGGATATGCAAATTTCCCCATATCGGTCTTCATCCAGAGGTCAAGGGCTTCTCTCTGGTTATCCTGTGAATAGTACTGCTCAATGTAAAGCTCATCCTGCACCAGCGGACCAGACTGACCTACTCTGGTATATAAGGCAAGCGCCCCTTCCATGGTCAGACCATCCGGATTATTGGTAATCAGATCTGTATAAACCGGATACCCGTTTTCCATATTATAAGATTCGCCCTCTATTCCGAAGCAGTTGACCATGGAGCCCTCCGGTCCGTACATCCAGTCCAGCAACCATGCGGCAGCTTCCGGATTCTTGCACTGAGTAGTAATTGTTGCACTGGAACCGGAGCCGTCAAAAATCTGATTCATCTTGGAAAATTTCGCATTTTTCCCTTTCACCTTTGTAACAGGCACCGAAGAAACAATATTCTTCTGAGTGATTTCAGGATTTGCTTCATTCATAATCTGAGTATATGTACCCAGTCCCTGTCCGCCCGGCGCGTAGCTTGCAGCACTTTTCCCTGTGGTGAAGTAGGTCTGGCAGGAAGCCTTATCTGCTACCAGATAGTCCCTGTCTATCAGTCCATCTTCATACCACTGATTCATTTTAGTTAGAAATTCTTTTCTGCTGTCTTCCATTAACCCATTTTTTACAACATCGTCTTCCACATAGAAATCTCCCCAGTTGTCAAAGCCCGGGCTCCACACGTCAAGCATCCATTCCTTCCTTGTAGTAAACGGTACTTCGAACCCTTCATTTTTATAAGCCCTCAGCACCGTATCCCAATCGTCTATGGTTTCCGGCACACTAAGCCCCAGCTTGTCAAGAATATCCTTCCGCAGAACCATACCGCTGGAGAACTGAGTCTTATTAGGAGTCTTAAGACCTCTTAAAAATGGGAAGCAGTAATAATCTCCCTCCTGGGTCTTGACCATTTTATCGATATCCGGATAATCATTTAAAATTGCCGTTAAATTAGGTGCGCTGCTTTGCATCAGATCATTTAAATTTAAAATTACTCCGTCGCTAATGGCTGCTGATGCACCCCCGGAATACTTTGTCCAGGTGTATTCGATGATGTCCGGATATTCTCCGGAAGCTACCAGAACACTGAATTCCTCGTCCTCCGAGCCTGATGTGGGATGAATGAACTCCAGCTTGATTCCTGTCTTTTCTTCCACTTCCTTCGCCCATTTTGTCTCTCCTAAATTAGCCACAGAGGAAGACACACTGCCGTTTAGCTTTACCCAGTACTTTAAGGTGACCCCTTCATACGGCTTATCTGTCTTCGTCTCCCCTCCTGCTGCTTCACTGCTGGCTGCAGCCGTGGCTGCCTCAGTCGTTTCCGGTTTTGCCTCCGGTTCCTTACCGGAATTGCAGCCGGACATTGCCGCAGCCGCCATTACCATTGCCATAAGAAATGCAGTTTTTCTTCTTTTCATAACTTCTTCTCCTTTTCTTTTTTGCTGTTCCCATTTTGCATACTTATTTACTCCACCCGGCGCCTGCCTCTTCCGGCATCAGCTGGTTTAAATAACAAAATTTCAATACTTCTTCCCCGTTTTTAATGAAACAGAAGCGGTCGGCTTCTTCTCCCATCCATTCTATCATTTCCTCTGATACCGGAACAATTGGAAGTCTTGCAAGCTGTTCTACCGCCTCTAAATGGGAAGCAGCGCATTGTACCGTACAGACCGGATGCTTTCCGTCTCTTGTGCTTTCTATGGCATCATACAATTTCTGCATCCGCTCCCCCTTGGGCACCTGCCCATAGGAGTAGGCTGATCCGTCTTTCATAACCGCAACATAATCATTTACCGGACCCCCGCCAAAATCCTTACCATAATAGATGGTCCCCCGTTCAAAACGGTATTCACTGAACGGACCAAGGCTTTTCTTTTCCAGGTCATGGGTTGTGTAATAGTAAATGGGAATTCCTTCTTCCGTAACCCCCATAACGGCAGCCGTGTCATAATTTTCTACCTGGGGATTCGCCCGGTAAAGTTCACCGGTTACCTTTAAAAGTCTTGCAGCCTCATCCATTTTTCTCCCCAAAAGAAATGTCATTACCTGAAACTGATGGGCACAGGCATTATTAAATGGACTGTCGTGAACCCCGCAGCCGTTTACAAAGATTCTCCCTGCCCAGGAATTCCGTTCATAATAGGCACTTCCCCTGCTCATGGCATGGAGAGCCTTCATCTGCACAGGTTTGCCGAATAATCCACTTAGAATATCCTTCTTCATCTGAAGCACATCTCTGGAATAATTCAGCTGATATCCCACTGCCACAAAATGTCCGGTCTCCTGTTCCAGCTCTATCAGTTCTTTTGCTCCCTTTCCACTGGTGCACACCGGCTTTTCACACAGCACATTGCTGCCTTCCGCCAGACAGGTTTTTATCTGACTGTAATGAAGATGAATGGGGGTTGATACCACCGCCAGATCTGCCCTGTGTTTCTTATAGAATTCTTCCGGCGTTTGAAACACCGGGATATTCTTCTCTTTTAACACAGGAAACTGTTCATATACCTTAGGCATCACTTCACAGACCCCTTCAATAACAACCTGCCACAAATCCTTTTCTGTCAATTCTTTTAAATAATTGATTCCATATCCGCCGATTCCAATCAGCAGAATTTTTACAGACTTCCTATCCTTCATTGACTTCCTATCCTTTTTTATTCTTAGCAGCCCGGCTACATCAAACCTAGCATTCTTATCCCCGGTTGTAAATTGACAGTATCTTTTTTATGTGTCAGAATCTGACGAATAAAAGGATTTTAAAGAATTATCACGTTTGAAAAATCTGTCATGCCGGGGCCGGAACCCATCTGCTGGCTGTATAGGCGTCTGATTTACGGGCAGTTTCGATATTACGCGTCAAAACATGTGCCCGCCGAGCACAAAAAAAAAGAAGGATTCTTCAATTTGAAGACCCCTTCTTTTTTATTTAAGCAGTTTTTCACCATCCTATATGGTTTTCACCTTTATTTAATTCCTGACATCTCGGTCTGTAAAATCAGATTACCAGTGTGGGCGGAGTATAAACTCTGGCCGCCAGCTCTGAATCCAGAAGATAAAGTCCCTTTGCATCGCTGCCGAACAAATCATATCTCTTAATGATCTCATCCGTATTCTTTTCCTCTTCACTCTGCTCCTTTACAAACCAGTCGAGGAACTGCATGGTACGGAAATCCTTTAATTCATAAGCGGCTCCGTAAATGTCGTGAATGGCTGCCGTCACTTTGATCTCATGTTCAAACGCTTCCATAGCTGGCTGCCGGAAATCCGTGAAATCAAAGGAAGGGGCCTTAATATCCGCAAGAACAATCTTTTCCCCATTCTGAAGGAGATAATCCATGAAAAGCATGGCATGGTCCCGCTCCTCCTGAGTCTGTATTTTAAACCAGTTTGCAAACCCGTTTAAATTCTGGTCAGCATAATAGTTTGATATATCCAGATATACATATGCGGAGTAAAGTTCGAAATTAATCTGTTTGTTTATCTTAGCAACAATCTCTTTGTTAAGCATAATCTTAATCCTCCTTTATCATATAAAAATCATTTTTACAAACAAGGTTGTCCAATATTTGATAATACTTTCGTTACTATCCAATATCTCAACTTGTTTATTGCTATATTCTAACATTTTTAATAAAAATAATCAATATCATATACAAAAAAAGAACGAAACCATAACGGTTCCGTTCTCATTTTGAAGTTATTCTCCAAATACAGCTTTATAATCTGCAACAAATTTATCAATTCCCTGATCGGTCAGCGGATGGCGGATCATCTGTGCCAGTACGCTGTAGGGAACCGTAGCAATATCAGCACCTGCCTTTGCACAATCAATTACGTGAATGGGGTTGCGGATACTGGCTGCAATAATCTCCGTCTCAATTCCATGCTGGGTGAAAATCTCCATAATGTCACGGATTAAATCAATTCCGGGCATGGAAATATCATCCAAACGGCCTAAAAACGGCGATACATAGGAGGCTCCTGCACGTGCTGCCAGCAAAGCCTGGGCCGCTGAAAATACAAGAGTTACATTTGTTTTGATTCCCTCTGCATTTAAAACCTTTACTGCCTTTAATCCCTCTGCTGTCATAGGGATTTTTACTACCATGTTAGGGTGAATGGATGCAATTTCCCTACCCTCTATGATCATGCTGCCTGCATCCTTTGTGGTTGCTTTTACTTCACCGCTTATGGGACCATCTACTAAAGAAGCAATCTCTTTAATTACTTCTGAAAAAACTCTTCCTTCTTTGGCAATCAGGGATGGGTTAGTAGTCACTCCGCAGATGATTCCCATATCATTTGCTTTTTTTACATCTTCCGTATTCGCCGTATCAACAAAAAATTTCATGGCTGTTCTCCTTTTATACCGTTTCTTTAACGATTAATCAATTTTACAAAATTCGATTCTTTCTCCACTTGGGCCTTCAAAAAGGAAGAAACGGTTGGTTCTTGGGGCAAACATCTCATTGGATTCAATTCCGTCTGTGAAAATATGATACCCCTGTGCCAGAATTTCCTCATAGGCTTCATCCAGATTTTCACAGGTCAGGGCAATGTGATCGATGCAGCCGGCCGGCTTTTGGTCCTGACGTCTGGGATAATATTCAATCACACAGGTCTGACACTGAAGCATTCCTCTGACACCATGATCAACCAGTCTGATAAAGCCCAGATTCTCATAGAAGGAAACGGTTAATTCCGGTTCATCAGTAGGAATCGCCACATGGGCAATTCCTGACGGTATATTCTTTAACATCTCACATCTCCTATGCCAGCAGACTTTTTACATATTCAAGAATTGATGCATCCTTACAGTTTGCAAAAAACAGTTCTTTGAACTTTTCGCCGCCCAAAGCACCCTTTACCAGTTCCTGGTCAAGTCCCTTCAAGCAGGTGATAAGATCCTTTAAATTGTTTTCTCTCACTCCGTCTAAAATCTTTTTATTGCGCTGTTCCGGAACTGCCCGTTCTCTTGGGTAGCCCTGCCCGCTTTCTTCTGAAAACAGTTTTTCAAAGGCGTATTCCAGATTCAGCTCCGCACCCCAGCCAAATCCCTTTGCAAATGGCATGGCAATCGCATTTCCATCATTGATCTGTGCAAACATATAACCGTCGCTGGGATCAGTTACCAGACCGCAGATCACACCTGGGAAACTGTTTAACGCCAGCATGGCTCCCTGTCCGGTTCCGCAGCCGGTCACTACATAGTCCGCTGCTTTGGAATTTAACAGGATTGCTGCGAGGATTCCATTTTGCACATAGGTAAGGGAGCATCCGTCTTCCGAAGAATACATGCCGTAATTATCCACTTCATAGCCCTTTTTATCTGCCACTTTCTTTAAACTGGCGTAAATTAATCCGTTTTTTGCAGCCTGGCTGTTCTCATTAATCAATGCAATTCTCATCTGTTTAACACTCCTTTTATCTGATTATATACCTGTTTTTCACTAAGGCCGTACTCTTCCAGCAAATCTTCCGGTTTCCCGGACTGTCCGAAGCGGTCCTCTACTCCGATCTTTTTAAAGGACACATTACACTTATTATTTAACAGAACTTCTCCTACTGCATCTCCCAGTCCGCCGATGGTGCTGTGTTCTTCTACTGTGATGACATGATTACAGCTGGAGGCATATTTTAAAATGCACTCTTTATCAATTGGTTTGATGGTATGCATGTTTACTACCGTGATACTGATTCCTTCCGATTCCAGACGTTTTGCACTTTCTAAAACGGTAGCCACCATAATTCCGCAGGCAAACACCACTCCGTCTTTCCCTTCTTTCAGTACATTTGCTTTACCGATTTCAAATGGCATATCCTCTTCAAATACAGGGCTTGGAAGTCTTGCCAGCCTTAAATAAGCCGGCCCCTTCATATCAGCCACTGCCTTTACTGCACGGCGTGTTTCATTGGCATCACAGGGAACCACTACGGTCATTCCCGGGATTACCCGCATCAGTGCCATATCTTCAATCGCCTGATGGCTTCCGCCGTCTTCTCCCAGAGTGATTCCGGAATGAGTCATACCAAGCTTTACGTTAAAATTGGGGTAAGCAACTCCGTTGCGCACCTGTTCATAAGCACGTCCTGCTCCAAATACGGCAAACGTGCTGCAAAAAGGTATATAACCCATGGTTGACAAACCTGCACTCATATCCACCATATTGGCCTCTGCAATTCCCGCATTGAAAAACCGCTCCGGAAATTTTGATCCAAAGGTTGCTGTCATGGTTGCATGAGCTAAATCCGCATCCAACACAACCACCTTCTCATTTTCTTCTCCAAGACTGGCAAGAGCTTCCCCATATGCCACTCTGATTGCTTTTAACTCACTCATGTCTTAACCCTCCAGTTCCTTTAATGCCTGCTGTCTCTCTTCTTCGTTTGGTGCCTTGCCATGCCAGCCTACTTGATTTTCCATAAAGGATACGCCTTTTCCTTTTACTGTATGGGCCAGAATGCATTTTGGTTTTCCTTCCATCGTACTGATGGAGTAAGCTGCCAGTACCTCTTCCAGATTATTTCCATCAGGAAGCTCCAGTACCTGAAAACCGAATGCCTTGAATTTGGAGGATAGATCTCCCAAAGACATAACCTGGTCATTGGTTCCGTCAATCTGAAGACCATTGTTGTCAATAACGATGGTCAGATTGTCGAGATGATAGTTGGCAGCTGCCATGCATGCCTCCCAGACCTGACCTTCCTGTAATTCTCCGTCACCTAAAAGTGTGTAAACCTTAATATCCTTTTTCTGAGCCTTCGCACCGAGAGCCATACCGACAGCGATAGAAATCCCCTGTCCCAGTGAGCCTGTGGAGGCATCAATACCAGGTACTTTTTTCGCATCCGGATGCCCCTGAAGAATACTGTGAAGCTGCCGGAAATTTTTAAACTCTGCCTTATCAAAAAATCCCATCTCTCCAAGCACTGCGTAATAACAGGGTGCTGCATGACCCTTGCTCAGTACAAAACGGTCACGGTCTTCCATATCCGGCTGCTTAGGATCCACTCTCATCTGTGTGTAAAAGAGCCCTGCCATCAGTTCCACTGCCGATAAGGAGCCTCCCGGATGACCGCTGGCTGCATCAGCAGTCATATTAATAATATCCTTGCGGATTTCCCTGCATATCTTCTTTAATTCTTCTATGTCCATCATGTCCTTATGCCTCCGTATTTTCTATGTAAGTTCTTATTTTCTCATAGAACCCCTCTTCTTTAAATAATCCACATAAACTGCACCAAGAATAACAAAGCCTTTTACCACAAACTGCCAGTAGCTGTTGATTTTAAGAAGGTTCATTCCATTATTTAAAACACCAATGATGAGAACACCGATCACCGTTCCCCCTAAAGTACCAATTCCTCCGTTAAAACTGGTTCCTCCCAGAACAGAAGCTGCGATTGCATCACGCTCAAAACCTTCACCGACTGACGGCTGACCGGAATAGAGCCTGGCTGCCAGAACCACTCCGGCAAGCGCTGCCATGGTTGCACTCATTACATAGACTCTTACCTGAATCCATCTGGTATCCACGCCGGCGTACTTGGCCGCCTCTTTGTTGCCTCCTGTTGCATAAACATGTCGTCCGAAGGAGGTGCGGTTCATGATAAAATACAGAATTATAAAGGCTGCACCTACGAAGATAACAGGTATGGGCACTCCCAGAAAGCTTCCCACTCCCATATTGTTAAACGCTTCGTTATTGGACTGCGCAGGCTGCCCGCCGGTTAAAATATAGCTGACACCACGGACGATAATCTGCATGGACAGTGTGACAATAAAGGGGGGCAGTGTGGTGTGGGATATTACAAAACCATTCATAAAACCGATGACTGCACCGAATAACAGAGGAATGATAAATACTGCAATCAGAGGCAGTCCGCTATTTCCGCATCGTACAGCAATAACTCCGGCTGCTGCCACAACAGAACCCACAGACAAATCGATTCCTCCGCAGATTAACACGCAGGTAATTCCAAAAGCGATAAAGCAGTTGACACAAACCTGCCGTAAAACACTGAATAAATTATTTTTCACAAGAAACGTATCGGTTGTGATTGATAGTAAGACACATAAGAAAACCAGGGCGATCATGGCTGCCATATTCCGTTTCAGCCAGATCAGAAAGGGGTTGGTGTTCCAGAGGCCGGGTTCTTTTAACTGTGCTGCCTCTGATTGATTCTTCTTGCTTAGCATGTTGTATGTTCTCCTCCCACTGCATATGACATGATCATTTCCTGCGAGCTTTCCGTTACCGTCTGATCGATGATTCCCGCCAGACAACCTTCCCTCATAACGGCGATCCGGCTGGAATTGTTAATAATTTCAGGAAGTTCTGAAGAAATCATAATGATGGAAACCCCTTCCTGAGCCAGGGTGTGCATCAGTTTATAAATCTCCGCTTTCGCCCCCACATCAATTCCCCTTGTTGGCTCGTCCAGGATCAGGACCTTGGGCTTTGCAGCCAGCCATTTTGATATGACAATCTTCTGCTGGTTTCCGCCGGATAATTCTCCCGCTGTCTGTTCTGTGGAAGTCATCTTTATGGAAAGCTTCTGCTTAAATTCATCAACGATATTTTTTTCTTTCTTCTTATCTACCCGTAACCGCTGTATATATTCAGAAAGTACCTGAAAAGTCAGGTTGGTTGCAATGCTGTGCCCCAGAAAAAGCCCCTGTTCCTTGCGCTCTTCCGGTACAAGGGCAATGCCTGCCGATATGGCATCCTTCGGTTTTTTTATTGTAAGCCGGTTCCCCTCCAGCCAGACTTCTCCTGACTGTATGCTGTCTATTCCGAATATTGCCAGTGCAAGCTCTGTACGCCCTGCTCCCACCAGTCCGGAAAATCCAAGTATTTCCCCTTTTTTCAATGTAAAGCTGATATCATTCACTTTATCTGTTGTTAAATGTTTTACTTCCAGGATTACATCGCCCCCAATGACGCGTTCATTCCCGTACATATTGTTAAACTCACGCCCAACCATCATACTGATCAGTTCGTTTTCTGTTGTTTCACTGGTCTGCCTGGTTCCGATAAATTTGCCGTCCCGAAGCACGGTTACGGAATCGCATACCTTAAAGGTTTCTTCCATACGGTGTGATATGTAAATCATGGCAACTCCGACCTTCTTTAAACGGGCAATCTGAGAAAACAGATTGTCGGTCTCACTTTTCGATAAGGAAGCAGTTGGTTCATCAAGAATTAAAATTTTCGCCCCTTCACTGACTGCTCTTGCAATCTCAATCATCTGCTGCTGGGCTACGGATAAGCCGCGGATCAGCATTCCGGAATCCAGCTGAAGTCCCAAGGCGTCAAGAGCCTTCTGTGCCTCCTTTTTCATACTCCGGTAATCCACCATCTTTAAATGATTTTTCGGTTCTCTGCCAAGAAAGATATTTTCTGCAATGGTCATCTCCGGAATATTGGTAATTTCCTGATGGATAAAGCTGACGCCGAAGGTTCTGGCATCATCTACATTTCTGATGGAAGCCTCTTTTCCGTCCATAAAAATCGTACCGGAATCCGCACTGATAATGCCGCCCAAAATTTTCATCAGAGTTGACTTTCCTGCCCCATTCTCCCCCATAAGAGCCCGGACTTCTCCGGGCTTTATGGAAATACTGACTCCGTCAAGCACAACATTGCGGCCAAATGCTTTTGTAATATCTCTCATCTCAAAAACATATGCGTCTGACATGTTTTTCCTACTCCTGTTCTGCATTCATTGCTTCGGGTCAAAGTTTTTACGGATTACTGACCAACGTTTTCTTCCGTAATAATAGACATAGGCACAACTACCTTCTCTTCGATTGTCATACCAGTCAGCAGTCTGTATGCACTTTCAATACAGGTTGCTCCGATTCCGGCAGGATCCTGTGCAGCAGATGCCACCATCTCTCCTGATCTTATGAAACCTTTTCCTTCATCTGATCCATCGATGGAAACAACCTTCGTCTTATCTAAACGGCCGGCTTCTTTTAAAGCTGCGATGGCTCCCCTTGCAGTTGGATCATTGATTGTAAATACACCATCAATGACTGGATTTGCATTGATAAAATCAACCATAATCGGCTGGGAATAATCAGATTTTGGCTTCTCTACATCCTTTGTCTGAATGATTTCAATGTCTGGATAATTTTTCATTTCTTCTTCAAAACCAAGCTGACGGTCATAACAAACCTCTGTTGTACTGTATGTAATTTCAACTACCTTGCCTTTTCCATCTAAAGACTTTGCCAGCGCCTGTGCGCAAAGCTTCCCTGCTTCTTTGTTATCAGAAACAACGGTACATTGAACCAGTTCAGGGTTCTTTACCGATGTATTGAACGCAATTACCGGAATTCCGGCTTCCTTACAGGCCTCCAGAGTCGCTCTTACGCCTTCGGAATTTATTGCTGAAATGCAGATCACATCACATCCCTGATTGATCATATCCATTACATCATTCATCTGTTTATTCTGATCTCCGCCAGCGTCCTGTATGATGAGTTCATCTTCTGGATTCTGAAGTGATTTCTGCATTGCCTCCTTAATCTGGATAAAGAAAACATTGGTTAAATCAGGTGCAGAAACTCCGATTTTAACTGGTTTCTGCTTTGTCTCTGTGCCTTTTGCCTCAGAAGATGCAGCAACCGTTGTCTGTGTCTCACTCTGTGATGTTGCTGTGCTGTCTGCAGTTGAACTGCAGGCAGCCAAAGATAATGCCATAACAGCCGATAATACAATTCCAAAAACTTTTCTCATAATAATCCACCTCTCAACACTTTAGTCATTAATTTTCATAAATTCTTTGGTACATTTGTTGAACACATTGTATGATATCATTCTTATAAGCTTCCCCGGGCTCGCTTTATTGTATGCTGTCATACAATATTGTAGATTCATAATACATCTTTACCTTAATTTTGTCAACATTATTTTTAAAATTATGCAAATCATACAAATCGCAGTCATACATCATGGGGTGGATTTGTCTTACAACAAAAAAAAGCCAGGCAGTCAGATAAACTGACTACCCGGCCTTCGCCTGATATCTTACTATTTTCCTTTTTTCTTCTCCCACATCGCCCAAAGGGTACCTGCCACACAGATTGATGAATAGCAGCCAGTCAGGATACCAAAGAACATCGGAAGTGAAAATTCCATGATGGATTCAATATGGAAATAAATAGAAGCCACCATAAGAATTAATACACAAATTCCAGTTGTAAATGATGTATTGATGGATCTTCCCAGTGTCTGGGATGTACTTACGTTAACCAGAGTATCCACCGGCATCTTGGGATCATGTTTTCTGTTCTCACGAATTCTGTCGTATATTACAATGGTATCGTTAATGGAGTAACCAATAATCGTCAGCACCACCGCAACAAAAGCATCATTTAATGGAATCTGGAACAGTACAAATGCAAAAAATACCACCAAAACGTCGTGAACCAAAGCAATCATCGCCGTTATTCCAGCAGAAAGACCGGATATAACGGAAAAACGAATCCAAACATATACAACAATAAAGATCAGTGACAGCACAATAGCTGCTGCTGCATTCCTAAGCGCTTTTGCTCCAATATAAGGTTCTACGACAAAAGTCTCAGAAAGCTTGGCATCATTTTTGCCTATCGTACTGTTGATTGTATCAGTTATGGCCTTCTGTTCTTCCGGTGACATACCTGCATTCCCGGCAAGTGTAACAGACAGCCGCTTTAACCCGGTCATGTTATCTTCCTTAATCTGAACCGTTACAGGACGCTTCGTCTCTTTTTCAATCGCTTCCTGTATCTTACCGGTATCCGCCTGCTCAGAAACAGAATAAGACAGAACCGCACCGCCTGTAAACTGGGTATCCAGTTTCACTCCATAGAAGAAGCAGCCAGCAATACCGGACAGAATAACAAATCCTGAAATAATAGCAAATATATATTTTTTCTGATAAAAAGGAATGATTTTTTTATCTTTTCTGACCCGGAACCACTTGTCATTTCTCCAGAAATCAGACTGAATCAGTGACAGAATCAGCTGCTTGGATACGGAAACCCCAATCAGAAGGTTCACGATCATGCCGACCAGCAGGGTATAACCAAAGCTTAACATAGTTCCTGATCCAAAGATCATTAAAATCACTGCTACGATTGCAGTCGTCACATTTCCATCCAGTACAGATGAAAACGCGTTCTTATAACCGGAAATAACAGCTCCCTTTACAGATGATCCCTTCTTCAGTTCGTCTGAAATACGTTCTGAAATGATAATATTGGTATCCACTGCCATACCGAGAGTCAGGATAATTCCTGCAATTCCCGGAAGGGTCAGGGTATACTGAGGTACAGAAACCGCCAGCATCTGAATCACCATCTGCAAAAGCAGCGTAATACACGCGACCACTCCAGGCATGCGGTAGAACACAATCATAAACAGACAGATCACGATAAATGCAGCCAGTCCGGCATATACCATGATTGTCAGGGCATTGTTTCCAAGAGATGGGCTAATGGTAGAAAAGTTGGTTGTTTTTAAAGAGAAGGGAAGTGCGCCGGCATTGATTTTATCGGCCAGAGCCTTTGCTTCCTCGTAGGTCTTCATACCGGTAATTACCGCCTGACCTCCTGATATCTGATTCTGCACCGTAGGATTGGATATCAGATTATTATCCATATAAATTCCGATTTTTTTTCCGATCAGTTTTCCTGTAGCATCTTCAAACAGCTTTGACCCATTGCTGTTAAAGCTGAGGGCTACTACATATGTCTTGATTCCATTCGATGTATTTGTCTGCGGACTGGCTTTCTGTACATCCTTGCCCTGAATTAAAACGGCTCCATCAGGGTCCTTAAATGTCAGCTCAGCCATCTCACCTAATTCTGATATCGCATCTTCCGGGTTAAAATCTGTCTCTCCTGATTTCCATGGGAACTGTACAATGATATATCCTGCATCCTTGTCCACAGTCACCTCACGGTCCGCAATGTTCTGGCTGTCCATACGGCTCTCGATTACTTCTCTTGCCGACTCAAGCTCCTGGGCAGTAGGTTTGCGGTCCAAGTTCTGAGGTTCAAAAATAGCTTCTACGCCTCCCCGGATATCAATTCCAAACCGCATATCAAAGATTCCCTTAATACTTTCTCCCGCTCCAAATACCGCAACATAAACAAAAGCTGCAATGATTAAAAATATCGCAGCAAGCATTTTCTTTCCTGGCTTCATAAGTTTTCCTCATTTTCTATTTAATTTTCAATCTGCCATGGCCTGCCTGCTGCCTCTTTCTCTCCGTCCGAATTATGAATGTAACGTATCACAAACATTCTGCTTATATATCCCTCCTGCATAAGAACGGCACGAAGCGGCCATAAAGCAAAAGGAATTATTAAGAAAAATGTCTTTAAACATATATAATTAAGTGCTAAGCTTTTAAAGGAAGAACGGCTTCCGATGTTAAGTAATACATCACCCACAGTTTCCTCTTCCAGCACATCCTTTGGTTCAATCATTGCATCATATTTTTTATGGTACAGGTTATCACTGGAAATAGTGCCTGCGGAAAAAAAACCAGGGTACCCGATCCCCTTTACCACTTCAACTGTATTCAGTTGTGTAACCAGCACTGCCACGCAAAACAAGCATGCCAGTACCAGGCGGATTAATCCGGACCGTTTCCTCCTGATTTCCAATGTAATTCCTCCTGCTGCAGGTAATTTTCCCATTCCCGCAAACTTCATTATTCTTGTTGCATTGTATCACATATTGATAAAAATGCAACGTTAATATACTGACAAAATTCCACAATTTTGGCAGGAACTCTGCCGGTTCAATTACCGGTTTATGATTACATTCATGTCTATGTTAATCAATGAAATGTGACGCTTGGCATAAAGCTCTGCCACCTCTTCGTCCCGCGCCTTTAAAGCTTCCACAATGTTATGGTGTGCACGGATCGCATTCTGGGCATTCTGAGGAACCTGAAACGTCCTTAACCGGAAATCACGGATACATTCATCAATCTTTTTACTCATAAATATAAGCATCTTGTTTTTGCTGGCCTCAACAATCTGCCGGTGCAGCCGCTCATCATATTTCGCCATACCTGCGAAATCGCCCTCCTCTACGGCCCTGATAAACCGGAAATGAGTCCGTTCAATCTGTTCCAGTTCCCCATCGGTTGCCCGTTTGGCGATGATTCTCGCACACAAAGGTTCCACTGCACTTCTTACCTCAATGTAATCCTTAAGTTCTACTTCATTTTTAAGAAACCACTCAGCCAGTTCCTCCTGACCCAATTCCTTTTTGCTGACCAGAAATGCTCCCCGACCAGGCTTAATCTCTACCAGCCCCCTGGCCTCCAGAATCCGGAATGCCTCTCTGACTGTCCCTCTGCCAACGGTCAGTTTTTCACACCATTCCTTTTCTGTAGGCAATTTCTGCCCAACCAAAATTCCATCTGCTGCAATATAATCCTTCATGCTGCTTACTACCTGCTGTACAATGGGAATTCTGGAAAGTTCTTCCATTTCATTCACTCCTTTTCATTTATGTTTTTTGTCTAAATCTTTCATGTTGTCATACAATCATTGTATCACATCTGATGAAAACTGCAAACATAAACCTGTTTTTTTACATTTCTTGTACACATGTCGGACAATTATTGCTGTTATTGATACTTATATCAAAATTTTTCCTATGGTAATAATTTCTTCAGCAGCCGCTCCAGCTGGTCTCTCTCCTCTTCATTTAAGCGGGACAACACTTCCCTGTCTCCATCTTTTATAGATTCTTCTGCCGCTTTTAATCCTTTCTCCGACAGGGAATACCGATATACCCCCTCCGGATCTTTCTTTTTTATAATGTATTCTTTTTTATCTAGCTTTTCCAGACATTCCATCAGCTTATCAGAATTAATACTTATATCAGCTTCCAGTTCCATCACAGTCTTCTGATCTGCCTGAAACAATGCTCCCATTACAAGTACTCTGGTTTTCTTCCCGCCATGCCCATGCTCCCTCTTGCCAAACAGGCGGTCAAATCCAATTTTATAAGAAAGAAGAATTCTGTTGTAAGACGGTGCATACGTTTCCTTTTGCTGCTGAATTGCAGTTTCTTTGCTCTTTATTGATTTCGCATAGACCTTTCCTTTGCTGCAGTGAAGATCCTCTAACGGACAATGCCGTTTGCAGCAGGGACAATGAAGACTATCTGATTTTTTATCACCCATGACCGTTTTCCTCCTATGTTATTATAAACGAAAGGGCATATACCAACGTATATACCCCTGACTTCATTATATTCCTCCATAGATCCAATGTCAACGATCCCATGGGCAATATTTCCATTTAAAACTCCAGCACAAGAACCTCATATTCCTTTAGTGAAAGCTTGGTTTTGTTCCCCCTGACTGTATGGTAATTGTGAAGCAGAATGTTTTTATATGGTTTTTCCAGTTCAATTTCCTGCTCAGCCATTTTAAAGTTTCCAATAACAAGAATTCTTTGATTTTTTCCCGTTCTATAATAAGCCATTACTCTTTCTTTTTCTGTATAAGCAGGTGTAAACTGACCGTATACAAAGGTATCCTTAAATTCCTCAGCCTTTCTTAATGCAATCAGCTTTTTATAATAGCAGAAAACGGAGTCAGGATCTGCAGACTGGCGCTGTAAATGAATGGTATGATAATCCGGACTGATCATAAGCCATGGAGTTCCTTTTGTAAACCCGGCGTTTTCACTGTCATCCCACTGGAATGGGACCCTTGCATTATCCCGGCTGTATCGTTTTACAGTCCCAAGAGCCTGTTCTTCTGACAGACCGTTCCTTCGTGCCACCCGGTATTCCTCCAAAGTGGACACATCGTCAAACTGGTCAATGCTTTCAAAGGGAACGTTTTCCATACCTATTTCCTGTCCCTGATAGATGAATGGAATTCCTTTTAAGAGAAAATAAAGGGATGCAAGCATCTTCTTTGCTGCATCAGAGCATTCTCCCTCTGGAATATATCTGCTCACGCCCCTGGGCTCATCGTGGTTTTCAATGATATTAGAAAGAAAACCGAATCCTTCCGCCCTCTTCTGACTGTCAAAGCAGCACTTTCTGTAATCATCCGGCGTGACAGGCTGATTGTCATACCAGCCTTTTTCACTGGCGCCGAACACAGTCTGGCTAAAATCAAAGATGGAAGAAAAACATCCGTCTTCCCCAATGAAATCATTCAGCTCTTCTTTTTTTTCATTAAATACTTCTCCAACGGTAAACGCGCTGTATTTTTTAAAGGTTGCATCCCGCATCTCCTTTAGAAAATCCATGACTCCTTCATTCTCTTTTAACATCAGCCTGCAGTCTGCCAGTCCATCTTCCCGGTCCGGCGCATAATCATGAAAAGGAAGTGCCTTTTTTATATTCATGATGGCATCAATCCGAAATCCCGCAATACCTTTCTTAAGCCACCAGTTAATCATATCGTAAATTTCTTTGCGGACAACCGGATTCTCCCAGTTTAAATCCGGCTGCTTTTTATGAAAAAGATGAAGGTAATACAGACTGGTATCTCCGATCCGTTCCCATGCACTTCCTCCAAAGTAAGACCGGATATTAGTAGGTTCTTTCCCCTCTCTTCCTTCCCTGATATAAAAATACTTACCATACTCCCCTTCCGGATCCTTAAGAGCCTTCTGAAACCATTCATGCTCATCGGAACAATGGTTCACCACCAGATCAAGTAAAATAGATAGATTCCTTTTCTTCGCCTCGGCAATCAGCTCTGTTAAATCCTCCATAGTGCCGAATCTGGGATCGATTTTATAATAATCAGATATATCATATCCCTGATCTGCAAAGGGAGACTGATATATGGGGGAAAGCCATATGATATCAATTCCAAGCTCCTTTAAATAATCCAGCTTTGAAATTACACCTCTTAAGTCTCCGATTCCGTCTCCATTGGTATCGCAAAAACTTTTCGGATAGATCTGATAGGCCACCTTATCATGCCACCATTGTTTATTCATTTCATATTTCTCCATTCAGTTTTTTCCTTCCCCAGGTAATA
This sequence comes from uncultured Clostridium sp., assembly GCA_963523075.1. GTDB lineage: Bacteria > Bacillota > Clostridia > Lachnospirales > Lachnospiraceae > Lacrimispora. The sequence continues at coordinate 161,084 of CAURBW010000001.1, read as the reverse complement.
GGCTGCTGCCTCATAAGGAAGCAGTCTGCCCCGCCTTCCAGACGAAGGATCATCATAGTTATCAATGAGGCACTTTGCATCCTCTCCTAAAAATTCTTCCGGTAAAGGTACGGCTGCCTCCTCATCAGAAAAATTACAGAGCACAAGCAGCCTCTCGCTTTGCAGACTGCGGATGTAGGCAAATACTCTGGTATCCTCTTTCATAATCAGCTGATAACTTCCGTATACAATTATTTCATATTTCTTTCTCAGCTCTATCAGCTTCCTGTAATAATGAAATACGGAATTCTCATCAGCCAGTTCCCTTTTTGCATTGATTTCAGTATAATTGGGATTGACAGATATCCAGGGAACTGAAACGGTGAATCCGGCAGACGGTCCATCGTCCCATTGCATGGGAGTTCTTGCATGATCCCTGCTTTTGCACCGTAAATAGCTCATCATCTTTTCATGGCTGACCAGCCCTTTCCCAGTAAGTTCCCCATAAGCATTCAGACTTTCAATATCCCTGAACTGGGATAACTCTGTAAATGGGAAATTGGTCATCCCCAGCTCCTCTCCCTGATAGATATAAGGAGTCCCTCTCATCATATGAAGGCAGGTCGCCAGCATCTTGGCGGAAACCTCCCTGTAACGGCTGCTGTCATCACCAAAGCGGGATACAGCTCTTGGCTGATCATGGTTATCCCAGTATAAACTGTTCCAGGCATCTTCTCCCAGCTCCTCCTGCCATCTGGATAGAATCTGTTTTAACCTTAACAGGTCCGGTTTTTTATCCGTCCACTTTAACAGTTCTCCATCTCCCTCCACATGTTCAAAATGAAACACCATATTTAACTCATGTTCCTCTGCCCCCGCATATTTTCTGGCTTCCTCTACAGTAACCCCGGCAGTCTCACCCACCGTCATCAGATCATATTCAGACAAAACCTTTTCATTCATTTCCTTTAAATAGGTGTGAACCATTGGTCCATGAACTGCGTAAGGTGAAAAATCGCCGTAAAGTCCTTCCTTCACTTCCCCGTCCGGAAATGCCTGATTCTTGGATATCATACTGATTACATCCATGCGGAAGCCGTCAATGCCTTTCCTGCACCACCAGTCCATCATCTCAAAGACTTCCTTTCGGACAGTCTCATTTTCCCAGTTTAAATCCGGCTGCTTAGGGGAAAACAAATGGAGGTAATACATGCCGGTTTTCTCATCCAGTTCCCATGCAGAACCGCCAAAGCAGGCTCCCCAGTTATTCGGCGGCTCTCCCTCTCCTTTTCCCTCTCTCCAGATATAGTAATCCCGGTAAGGATTCTCCCTGCTTTTCCGGCTCTCCAAAAACCACGGATGCTCATCAGAGGTGTGATTCACCACCAGATCCATAATAATCCGGATCCCGTTTTCATGAGCCTCTTTTAAAAGATCATCAAAATCTTTCATGGTTCCGAACTCATCCATAATCATTTTGTAATCACTGATGTCATATCCATTATCATCATTAGGGGATTGATAGATGGGTGAAAGCCAGATCACATCGATTCCTAACAGTTTTAAATAATGAAGCTTCTCTCTGATCCCGTTTAAGTCTCCAATCCCATCCCCGTTGCTGTCTTTAAAACTTCTGGGATAAATCTGATATACCACTGCCTCTTTCCACCATTTCCGTTCCATAGCAGACTCCTTTCCATTATTTGATTGCCCCTTCTACCATTCCCTGTATGATCTGCCTCTGGGCGCATAAAAACAGAATAACAATAGGAATCATGGCCAGAAATGCTGCCGCCAGGATTAAATCCCACTGCTTGACATAGGAACCTACAAAGCTGCTTACTGCAACAGGCAGGGTTTTGATTCTTCCATTCAGCCCCAGCATCAGCGAAGGAAGGAGATAGTCATTCCAGATCCAGATTCCGTTGAGAATCAGCACAGTCATCTGAACAGGCTTTAACAGCGGAAACACGATCTGAAAGAATGTATTCTCAGGACTGCACCCATCAATCCATGCTGCTTCCTCCAGTTCCTTGGGAATTCCCTTTATGAACCCATGAAGAATAAACACGGATAAGGATCCTCCAAATCCCAGATAAGCGGTAATGATTCCTGTGTAACTGCTTAACAGGGGAATCCCTGTAAATTCTGACACCTTCCGAAACGTAGACAGAAGGGGAAGCATCACCACCTGAAATGGGATGACCATTGATGCCACAAACATCATAAAAATCACCTGTGACCATTTTGTCTTATTCCGAACCAGCACCCATGCCGCCATACTGGAAAATAAGGTTAGCAGGATCAGGCTGACTGCGGTTATGTACAAGGAACTTCCAAAGGATCTCCAATAGCTGAAGTTCTGATTTCCGATTACATTTTTCAAATTAACCAGAAGCTGCCCCCAGTCAGACGGAGGTGCAATGGGACTGATCACAATATCCGCACTTTTTTTGGCTGCATTGAATATTACCAGGATAAAAGGAGAAAGCACAAAAAGAGACAGTATCAAACCAATCAGCTCCGGAATAAGCCGTTTTGACTGCTTTGCATCCCACGTAATCCTGTTCCGCCCATGATTCTCTCTCATAATTCCACCTCCTTCTTCTTACTGATGGAAACCTGAGTCAGAGATACCGCCGCCAGAATGAGGAAGAACATCACCGCTTTTGTCTGCCCCTCCGCATATCTGTTTCTGGCAATTGCCGTATTATAAATATTAAGGGCTAAGAACTCGGTGGAGGCCACTGCCTTCGCTCCCAGAATCCGGCTGGGCGCTCCGTTTGTAATGGCATAATTTAAATCAAACTGCTTAAAGGAATTGACAAGAGTGAGGAAAATACACACGGTAAAGGTATTGGCAATCATGGGCAGTTTGATGTGTAAGAGAGTTTTTAGCGCTCCGGCCCCATCAACAGCCGATGCTTCTAAAATATCTCTTGGAACCCCCTGAAGTCCGGTGACATAGATCATCATAATATACCCTGCGTACTGCCATGTGCTCACAATCAGAATTGCAAAAAATGCCAGATTTGGATTCGTCAGCATGGAAACACTTCCCGCGATCAGGCTTGTAAATACTTTATTAAATATAAACTGCCAGACATACCCAAGAACAATGCCCCCGATTAAATTAGGGAGAAAGAATGAGGCCCTGTAAAAATTTCTTCCCCTTACCCCTGAGGTACATAAAAGAGCAAGAAAGAATGAGGCAAAATTAACTGAAACCATGTTAAAAACTGTAAATAAAAATGTAATAAGCAGCGAATATAAATAATCCGGGGCATGAAACATCTGTGCATAATTCTTAAGCCCTACAAACTGGGTAAACCGGATCCCGTTCCAGTCTGTAAACGAATAAAAAATACCAAACAGAAAAGGGATTAAAACAGTTACGAAAAAAGCTCCTGTAAGGGGCAGCAGAAACAAACCGTTCACAATCACCCGGTGTTTTCTTCCCGGAAACAGATAAAGACTGGCGATGACCAGAATCAGTCCCCCTGCAAGCAATGGGCCCCTTCCCCAAAATTCCCGGTTGTAAAAATCTGAATACAGCCCGCAGCAAACCATTACACCACCCAAAGCTGCCGGCAGAATTGAACTTATCTTTTTTGCTTTTCCCTCCATACGCTTTCTCCTTTATCTCTGCCTTAATGTTTCATATGGATACGGGCGGCTGTTTAGCCGCCCTGCCCAGTTATTTTTTCACGTAGTCTGCAATGGCTGTCTGCATCATATTCACAAATCCGTCCTTGTCAATCTCACCTTTTGCATACAGTTCAAACACAGCGCCTGTGGCATTCATGGAGATACCTTCCGGCATCTTCGTCCATTCCCAGGAATAGGTGCTGCCTGCATCCACATAAGTTTTTAAGCTCATGGCCAAAGGTGTCTTTGGGCTGACCTTACAGGTGGTATAAGGAGAAATCATTCCGCAGTCACTTACCAGGCACTCCTGTCCTTCGTCAGACAGAGCAAGCTCTTTTAAAAATGCCTTGCATGCATCAATATTGGTCCCTTTGTTATAAACAGCCCACCAGGATGGACAGTCTGCAAGAACCCCCTTCATCTCTTCCTTTGTAAATGCCAGAGGAGCAATTCCACAGTCAAATTTCACATCATAATCAGGCAGAGACGGATCAATCCAGTTCCCCTGAGTGATGAACGCGGTTTTTCCCTTCGCCCACAAAGCCAGCTGATCATCATAGGTTCCGGATATCAGGGTATTCTTATCGGAATAATCAAACAGAAGCTTCATAAAATCCGCAAACTGTCCCAGGCGTTCTGTATCTGTCTTTCCGGATTTTAACTGATCAATATAAGTGGTATCTCCTCTCTTTAACCCGCCCGATAAATAGTAACCGAACAGATGGTTTCCTGTTGACCAATACATCTGTCCCGATTCAGCCGCAACCGAGCATACAGCGGTCAGTCCCAGCTCGCCCTTCTTTTGATCAATAGCCTCAAAGGCCTTTTTATACGCGTCATAACTTGTGAGAGAAGCCGGATCTACCCCTGCTTTCTCAAGAACATCCTTATTGTATGTAGTACCATAGCCTTCTACTGCATATGGAAATCCTACCGTTTTTCCATCCTCTGATTTAAAACCGAATTCTGTTTTGGATGTCCACTCCTCTCCGCTTAGATCTGTCATATAATCCTTCCAGGTCTGATAATCCCCTTCGCCCCCGAATACGAATAAATCCGGCATATTGCCTGCAGCTAAATATCCCTTCATGGTTCCATTGATGTCAACTCCGCCTCCAAGAGACTCAATCACAACCTCCTGGCCGGTTTTTTCCTGATACTTTTTGGCAAAGGCCTTTAACGGTTCATCAATTTCGATCTTTCCATTAACGATACGAATCGCCTGCCCGCCGGACTTTGCCTGGCTGTCCCCCTTGCTTTCTGCCGATTCGCTGCTGGCAGACGATGTCACAGTACCATCTGACTGTGTGCTCTTCCCGCAGCCTGCAAGTGACATAACCGCCGCTGCTCCTGCCATTGCCATGACCCATAAGTATTTCTTCATAATACGCCCTCCATTATAAAATATGCTGTTAATATGTGATATTTTAATAATTATATTGTAACTTATGCGCATAAGTTCTCTATACATAGTATATTAGCACTTTATGGATGATATAACAAGGTTTTTTTATTTCAATTTAAAACTTATATTTTATTATAAAAAAAGAGGTTCCCCTGGCAGGAAACCTTACAATTTTCTCACGGAAGACCGCTCTACAATAAAAACAGGAAGCCGCTCAAAATTGGCTCCGTGATCCGCTCCGTTTATCATATAAAACAGCTTCTCCACAGTGATCCGGCTTTTTTCCGTTACATCCTGGTGAACTGTAGTCAATGCAGGCCTCACCAGACGGCTGCAGACATTATCATCAAATCCAGCAATGGAAATCTCCTGAGGAATTTTCACCCCCCGGTCCTTTAAATCGTTCAGGATATAGGCCGCATAATAATCAGATGCACAGATATAGGCGGTAAAGTCGCGGACCCGCTCATACGCCTGGGATAAAAGCAGAGACAGATCGGCACCGCTTGGTTTCAGCCTGATAAAGTTGTCTTCTTTCCATAGCAGGCCGGCACTGTTCAGCGCATCCCGGTATCCCATAAATCTTTGATAGTCTACTCCCATACAGTTATCTGCCAGAAATGCGATTTTCTTATGACCGGACTGTATGAGATATTCCGTAATCTCCCTGCCGCCTTTCCTGTCATCGATTCCTACATTCACGTACTCAAAGGAAGCGTCTTCAAAATAGGCATCTACAAAAACCATGGGCTTTTTCATCTTTTGGTTTAACAGTTCCCCATCCTCTTTCTGCATTCCAAGAAGAATCAGACCATCTACATTCCAGCTGGAAACCGAGCTGATAATTTCCCCTATATCACTGGAAACATAGAGCATGGTAAAATATCCCTTTGCCCGTACAAACCGTTCCACTGCCCCGATCAGTTCCCCTGCAAAGGGATCTTTTACAAAGTTATCGTACTTATTTTCACTGGCTTTCATCGCCAGTCCGATAATTCCGGACCGGTTTCTGGCCAGATTTCTGGCATTCCTGTTTGGAACATAGTCATACTCTTCAATCAGCTTTTTCACCTTTTCCACCATAACAGGAGATACTTCCCCCGGTTTTCCGTGTATGACATTGGAAACGGTGGTCGTGCTGGTACCAAGTAATTCCGCCATTTTCTTAATTGTAATCATACCATGTTCCCTCCTTTGCCTGCAAATCCGCTTAAATTTCTCTTATCCATTCTATTACGGCTTGTTCATTTATGCAAGCAGGAAGGAATATCAGAATACTTCTATTAGTTCAGTTTTATTTTCCAGGTCTTAATTTCATAAGGTTTTATGGTATAGGGAGCTGTGCCATCCGACACTGGGACTTCCTGTTCCTCTTCCTCCAGCATACTGCATTCCCAGATCCCGGAAATCCCGGTTCCAAAAATCATTTTTCCCCGGGTTCTTACATTACCGGTCTCATAGAAGCGGATTATCATGTCCTCCCCTTTTCGTTCTTCTTTCACCACTTCGATGATGACGTTATCTGCATCTGTCTTAACAAGGGAAAACTCACCCGGCAGACTGCCTCCGTCAGACTCCTTTAATCTGGCGGTCATGGGATTATTAAGGAGATAAGCCCGCCCTGGCGTACCTGCCTCTTTCCAGTCTCCCTTATGAGGATAAATAGAAAATGCAAAGCTGTGATGTTCCTTGTCTGCATCAGGGTTTGGATAAACCGCTGATTTAAGCATGGATATTCCGATTTCCCCATTATGGACGTGACAGCCATATTTACAGTCATTTAGAACACTGACTCCGAAATCCCCCTCGGAAACATCAAGCCATTTATGCATGCAGACTTCGAATCTGGCATAGTCCCACATCGTGTTATAATGGGTCTTCCGTTTCACATTTCCATACTGAATATCAAAGACTGCCTCATCCGTATGAACATCAACCGGAATGATGGATTTCATAAAGATGTGTTTTTCCTTCCAGTCGATCTCGTTGCGGATGAGGATTTCCGGACTGTTATAAGTAAGGGAAATATACTGTTCAATAACAGAATCCAGGTATTTCCTCTTTACACAGACAGTAGCACGAACCGGACCGTTTTCCACCAGTTCCATGGAAGCAACATCCGTAATCTCCCATGATTTTTCCACATAATAATTATTCACATCCCAGGCATCATAATTATGGGGACGGTCTTCGTAGGTCATCAGTACATTGGCACATTTCTGATCCGGCAGGACTTCACGTTCCACAATTTTGTCGTAAATGGAGGATATCTGTCCCTTCTCATTTAAGACAACATGGACAAACTGGTTTTCCAGATGTCTTTCATCTGCCCAGAGAGAGGTTTTATCCCCATTCCCATCACCTTCGGCCAAAACCAAGGTGCGATAGCCCTTAGATGGTACGCCTTGCGCGGGAAACAATACGGCTCCATCCTCTGTGATCTGAACCGGAAGCCTGTTATCTCCGTCTGTGACTGCAGGATTTTTCATGCCCTCCGGCAGCTTTACGGATACCAGTCCCTCCCCTGTGACGCTGTTGGGATTGAAGACAGCCAGAGTATTTTTAGTTCCGGCAATCTGTTCTGTCATATGATGTAAAGCCAGATCCACTAATTCTTTTCCGGTCTTCGTGATTTTCTCATACTCGTTTCTGGAATCCTCATACACCTCTTTGATGGATGAGCCCGGAAGAATATCATGGAACTGATTTCTTAAAATGACTTCCCAGCTTTCGTCTATGGTCTTTTTGGGATAGGAGCCGTTTGTCAGTATCCGGTTAAGCATTCCGAAACATTCTGCATTTTCATAGAGAAACTCGGACTTGCGGTTGTATTTTTTATTTCTCGCCATAGAGGTATAGGTTCCTCTGTGATATTCCAGGTATAGCTCTCCCACCCAGGAGGGAAGATACTTTTGTCCCTTTACGTTCTTCTCCAGATTTTCAAAGAATTTTCTGGAGGTTGTCATCCGTGTTCTGGGACAGCCGGGAATCCCTTTCTCAAGCCTTCTCTGGTTCTCCAGCATATCTTTTGTGGGACCGCCGCCCCCATCCCCGTATCCAAAGGACATCAGCACTTCCTCATTTAAATATTTCTGACTGTATCGTTCCCAGGCCCCTTTCACATAGGCAGGGTTTAAATAAGCATTATAGGTGGTAAAATGTTCTGTCTCCGTTCCCCCTGAAACTGCAGCCTTATTATATTCTCTGCTTGGACTGAAATGAGTCAGGATTCTGGTTCCATCAATTCCCTCCCAGTAAAAGGTGTCATAGGGCATTTTGTTAAATTCATTCCAGCTGATCTTGGTTGTCATAAAATACCGGATTCCGCATTTTTTCATGATCTGGGGAAGTGCGGCAGAATAGCCGAATACATCCGGAAGCCATAAAATCACGTTGTCTGTACCAAACTCTTCCCGAAAGAATTCCTTCCCGTGAAGGAATTGCCTGATCAGTGACTCTCCAGAGGATAAATTGCAATCCGCCTCCACAAACATGCCTCCCTCAGTTTCCCATCTTCCCTCTGCCACACGCTTTTTAATCTCTTCATACACATCGGGGGCGTTCTTTTTTACATATTTATAAAGCTGGGGCTGACTGGACATGAAAATATATTCCGGATACTGTCTCATCAGCTCCAGAACGGTGGAAAAGCTTCTCACTGCCTTATCCTCCGTAACAGCAAGCGTCCAGAGCCATGCAACGTCAATGTGGGTATGCCCCACACAGCAAATGGTCTTACTTTCTCCTTTGCAGTACCGGTTATAAAACTCTTCCTTCATATAGCAGGAAGCCTTTCTTAAACTCTCATAGTATTCCGGAGAATACTCCTTTCTTAAATCCAGCAGATTCAAAGATTCATTTGCTGCCGCTAATATGGCAATGCAGCTGCTGTCTCCGTCAGGCAGCAGTTTTGCAGCTTCATAGGGAACCGATACATCATAAAAATACTGTTCCGTCTCCTGGTCGAGAATGCGGATTTTGGAATCCATCACCAGCTTAAAGTTCTGATCTCCCGTAAAAGCGGATAAAATAATCCGGAAGGTTTCTCCTGATGCTGCCTGTCTGGTCAAAAGCACTTCCCGGTGATTCACATCAAGCCCCTGACGCCTGATACCGTTTACATAAATGGTAAACTGGGGATTGGTGGCATCCCAGAATCCTTCCCGTCCTGTCCGCAGTTCATAAACCACACACTGGTTTTCCCATTCCCCCGGTATGGTAACTTGCGTTTCAAACCAGAAGTATTCTCTGTGTCCTCCCCAAAGTTCTTCTTTCGCAAGCGTCTCCCAGGACTGTGTATCCAAATCTGATACCCGCTCAAACCGTTCTGCAGATTTTAGCATCCGATACTCTGATACAGGAATTTCTTCTCTGTAAATCAAAGACTGTAAATCACTTAACAGCTTTCCAATTCTCTCTTTTATTAAAATCACGTGAAACTCCTCCTTTTTTATCAGCCCTTGGCTGCTCCGGCCATATTAAAGCCTTTTGACATATAATTCTGAGACAGAACATAAAGGACAATGGACGGAACTGCATAAACTGCGGAATACGCCGCTAACTGTCCATAGATTACCATCCCATGCTGCCCGAAAAACTGATAAAGTGTCACTGAAGCGGGAAACTTATCAAGAGTCTGCAGCAAAATATAAGGCACAAAGAAATTGCCCCAGCTTCCGGAAAAGGTGAAAATAAAGACAACACAGATTCCAGGGAACATCAGAGGTGCAATAATCTTTCTTAAACTGTCAAAGGCAGAAGCACCATCCACCCAGGCAGCTTCCTCCAGCTCCACAGGTACATTATCCATAAAATTTTTCATCAGCCAGATTCCGTAAGGCATGGATGTTGCCGTAAGAAATAAAATGAGCCCTCCGATTTTATCATACAATCCAACTGTGAGAAACATTTTATAGACCGGCACCATAACTGCTGTAATGGGAAGAGAGGTCATAAATAAAATCGTATATAAAAACATGTTTTTATAACGAAGTTCATATCTGGATAACGGATAAGCCGCAAGACCGGCAATAAGCACCACCAGTACGGACTGCCCCAGGGAAATGAGTAGCCCGTTCCCAAATGCTCTCTGATTTGCCTGATTAAGCAGAATGGTCTTATAATTTTCCATGGTCCACTGAAACGGCATTTTCACTGCCTGGGAAGCATTGGCATCAAAGGATGCCAGTAAAATCCAGAGAAGAGGCAGGGCAAATATTACAGCTAAAAGTGTCAATACCACATAAGGGATTGTTTTACGAAATTTCCAATACATGTCGTTGCCTCCTTCAATCATTTCTCATAATTCTGGTATAAAACACGCTCAGAACAATTCCAATCACCAGGAGGATCATGGATATGGCAGTTCCATACCCCAGCTGTTGGGAAATAAACGCCTGTCTGTACATAAAGATGGGAAGAGTCAGAGTTTTTGTCCCCGGACCGCCTCCTGTCATCATATAAATCAATCCGAACACTCCCAGAGTGGACAGAGTATTGAGCATGGTATTGGTTGCAATGGTATTTTTAATGCATGGAAGGATAATCCGGATCATGGTCTGAAACGGTCCTGCTCCATCTACTCTTGCCGCTTCCTCAATATCTGCCGGAACTCCGTCAAGGGCCGACTGGAAGTTCATCATGGAAAATGCTGTTCCGTGCCAGATATTTGCCAGTATTACCGTAAGCATAGGAACTGCAAATAAAAATTCCACTTGAGGCAGATGGAAAAAAGAAAAAATCTGATTTAAGGTTCCGCTGTCTCCAAAAAAAGTGCTGCAGCAAAGAGCCACTACCACCTCAGGCATAATCCAGCCCGCCAAAAAGATGGGACCTATAATTCCTCTGAAAACCCTGTTCTTGTTTCTCATATTAAGAGCGATAATAAAACCTAAAACCTGCTGCCCCACAAGGCTTCCCAGCAGGAATACCAGAGTATTTACAATGCTGATGCGAACCGTTCTGTCTTTAAACATGGTAAAATAATTACCCAGTCCGATAAATTTCAACTGCCTGGCATTCTCCCCTGACAAAGCTAAGTTGGTAAAGGAGTAATACACCGTAAGCAGTATGGGGACGACAAAGAAAACAAGTAGAAGCAGGACTGACGGCATCAACAATACCGATTTTTTTGCCTCTTCCAACAGGCCGCTTTGTTTTTTCTTCATAGTTGCCTCCTTATGGAATGCGGTATAATGGAAGGGCAGGTACGTGACTAACCTGCCCTCTCTGACCTCATTTTGGCTTTATTTTTCCACTACATTTTCCGCGCCTGCGCTGTTGGTCACATCTGACTTATACTGTGCCATTGCATCCTCCGGGCTGGTGCCGGATACGACGGATTCCACCATCGTCTGAATGTGGGTGGTAACGGTAGTATACTGGCTGTTTCTCGGACGGTAGAATGCGCCTGAGAGGAAGCCGGTGCAGGTTTCCATAAACGGCTGGGATGAATAGGAAGCATCTTTTGCAATGTCGGTTCTTGTGGCAATATTTCCCTGGGCAATGATGGTATCTAAATATACATCATAGCTCATGCAGTGCTTGATAAAATCCATGGCTGCATCCTTTTGATCGGACAGATTTGGTATGGATAATGCCCAGCCCCCTGACATGGTAACGCTGCCCGGCGCCTGTCCTTCACTGGTCGGCATAGCTGCAATTCCAAGCTTATCTTTATACTCCGGCCATGGTGCAGCCCCTGTCTCCTTGTAATTTCCGGTCATCCAGTATCCGTCTAAAGAGATAGCAAGCTTGCCTTTTGGTAAATATTCTCTGGAAGCGATGTTGCCTGCCTCACCATTTAATACCTTTGATAAGGAAGGGCCGTAACCGTCTTTATAAATTGTGCTGATAAAGTTTAAGGATTTTAAAATATTATCGCTTTTTACAATCCATTTGTTGTTGTCAAGAAGCTGCTCTCCTGTTCCGTAAAGAAGCATCTCGTAGGTCTGCATGGAAGTTGCTTCCCCCGTCGCTACGCCGGAATTGCACCAGAATGGAACCACATCCGGACATTTTTCTTTTATGATCTTACAGGTATCAAGCACATCCTGCCAGGTTTTTGGCTGCCAGTTGGTGTCAAGTCCTGCTGCAGCAAATACTTCCTTGTTATACCAAAGCCCTCTTGTATCTGTGCTGTAAGGAATTCCATATACACTTCCGTCATCATAGGTAACTCCATCCACCAGTGCTCCATAGAAGGTTCCGTCGTTCCACTCCTTATAATCCTTTAAATAGCTGGAAAGATTGGTTAAATATCCTGCGGCCACGTCTGAGGGCAGCTGGAAGGTATCTTCGCATACGATATCCGGCGCAGTGTCTGCCGACTGAAGAGCCAGCGCCACCTTTGCAAAATAATCTCCCTCTGATGCAGTGATCGGTGCAATATCCAGCTCAATGGAGTCTTTCTTGTCATAGGTTTCATAAGCGTGTTCAAACCACTTTTTCAGGACATCACTTCCGTCATTTCTAAAGGTAATGCTGATCTTTGTTTTTCCTGCTGCCGCTGTTGTCTGACCAGCTGGTTTTTCCGTTTCCTTTTGTGTAGCCGCTGCTGAGCTTGCCCCCTGGGTCTCTGACTTACCTCCTGCCCCCTGACAGGCCGTTAAGGAAAGCGCCATAACTGAAGCAAGCGCTGCTGCCTGAATCCGTTTCATTTTTTTCATAATACCCTCTCCTTTTTATTTGTTAGATGAATCATAGCATAAGACATTTCCCCGGTGTATTCCAAATTTTTAGAAAAGGGGTGTAATTTTAATCTCTTTCTTACCGTTCCAGAATTGCGCTTCGGATCTCTCCCTGAAGCCTGGCCGCAACAGCCTGGGGAGTCATGGATTTGTCTCCGAAAAAGTCCGACATAGCCCCAGCAATGGAATCAGATATAATAAACCAGGTGGAATAAGTGCTTTTTAAAACACTCTGGTTTCGCTCCCGTTCCACAAACCCATCTGAAAGTCCCCGTGCCTTCCCCGGATTGACTCGTACATCAGTTCTTACCGAAAGACTATAGGTGTTTTTATAATAGGACTCTGCCACCTCCGGTGAGGTGATATAATCAAGCAATTTTAACGCTTCTGCCTCATCTGCAGTCTCTGTAACCCCAATCATATCTCCCTGAAACAGAAACGTCTGCTTCTGTATATAAGGAATTTCCGCTATTTCATAGTTAATCTGACCGGCAGAGTGTTCTAAAAGCGACATGGAGCTTAGCCTGGCAACCGCGATCTTTACGTACCCACTGGAAAAAGCCTGCATTAAATCCTTCTGATTCCAGTTAATCACATCCTGGGCGATGATTCCCTCATCCCGCATCTTTCCAAGTATCTCGTACAATTTAAGGCTGTTTTCCGAATCCAGACTTCGAAGATTTCCTCCTGCCGAATAGACCAGCTGAAGAAAACTGGAAGCAATATCTTCCTTATTCCTGACTGCAATTCCAAAGCTGTAGGTGCCCAGACTTTTGGTTTCTCTGCAAAGCCTGTAAAAATCCTCCATATTATCCGGAATCTCTTTTTTGTACCTGGCTAAATGGTCTTTATTATAGAACACCACATAGGGATTGCTGGTAAAAGGAACTCCATAGCAGATTCCATTTACCACACAGCTTCCATAAGCATGCTTTAAAAAACGGCTGGTTCTCTCACTTGTCATATAATCTGACAGATCCTTAAGAATTTCCATGGATTGAAGTGCAGGCGTCATCACACTGTCACAGATAATTAAGTCCGGAAGGCTGTTCTGATCTTTATAAAGGCAAAGCTGCTTTTGAAATGCAGACTGGGCCACATACTCAGTGACCACCTGGGGATTCCCCGGTATGGCAGAATATTCCTCAAGTATCTTTTTTAAATATTCATCACTTTCATCCTCTTCATAAACTGCCATAATCACCAGCTTTTTTTCTGACTTCCCAGGGGGGTGCACCACATTGGTTTCCCTGCTGAAATTCACCAGAACTCCCATCAGCAAAAGAAAAACCACTGTCCAGGCCATAATCAGTAATTTACCAATCATCCGGTTCAAGGCTATACCCCCTTTCTGTAATCCGACGGGCAAACTCCTGCAATGGAGCGGAACACCTTGTTAAAATATTTGGTGTCCTTATATCCCACAAGCTCTGCTACCTCATAGATTTTATATTTACCGGAGGCGAGCAGTTTTTTCGCCGTGCTGATGCGGAATTCTCCCAAAAATGCAGTGAAGTTAATCCCCATCTCCTTGGTAAACAGCTTGCTTAAGTATTCCGGAGTGATTCCTACCAGCTCCGCAGCATCTGTAAGTGATATTTCCCTGGCATAGTTCTGCCGTATAAAACCAATGACATTTAAAATCATCCCGTTGTCCGTCAATGTTTTGCTGTCCCGTTCATCTGTCACCATACCGATGATTTTCCAGTAATTATTTAAAAACACCTCTCTGATACCAGTTTTCATAATATCGTTTAAAAGGTACTGATACAGTCCGTCTATATCCTTCTCCTTCATCAGTTCTCTTGCTGTATCAAGAATCGCCATGACAAAACGGACTGTATGGTTTTTTATTATTTCAGGCCGTTCTCTGCGCAAGATCACCTGTTCCTCAAAAAGCCCGGCCATCCGTCTGATTCCTTCCTGATTTCCATTTTTTATCTCCCGCTTTACCCCGTGCTCTAAGTACTCCGGATAATCAATCCGTTCAAAAGCCAGCCCTTTTATAAGCTCCTGATCAATAATACAGCTTTCAGAAAACAGAAAACTGTAGGTCAAGCCGTCCTGCATCTGCCTGATGGTGTCCTTTAATTCACCAATTCCATAAATGCTTTCAAAGCTGATTATAAATTCTCCCTTTTCCTTCAGTTCCTTAAGAATTCTGGTCTGAAACAGATTCTTTAAATACCTGATACTTTGTCCGTCTAATATCATCACCAGTATCTGTCTTTCATAAGGCAGAAGAAAGGTATAAAAACTGGTCAGGCAGTTTGCCTCCAGACTATCCCTTAACAGTTCCGCCATCTGTTTTATGGTATCCTCCAGAATGCTCTCCGACTGGATTAAAAACAGAGAAATCTCCTGACCGTTCTGATAGCGGATTTCCCCTGCCAACTGCCTCATGACTTCCTCTTTTGGCTCTCCTGTCAGCAGGGAAAATAACAGCTGCTGGGGTGATACCGTCTTTGCCCTGGTTTTTGACAGCCTGTTTTCCACAGTCTCCAGCACACTCATAATATCATCTACACTTAAAGGCTTTAAAAGATATTCCACAACCGACAGCTGGATCGCCCGCTGGGCATATTCAAATTCCGAATAGCCGGTAAGTACAACAGCCGCAGCCTCACACCCTTCTTTTCTCATCCGTTCAATCATCACAAGACCATTCATCTGCGGCATGTTAATGTCTGTAATGACCACATCAGGCTTTAACCGCAAAGCCTTAAAAAATCCCGTTTCACCATCACTTGCCCCTCCCACGACCTCGTGCCCGGTATATGTCTCAATAATTTTAATGATTCCGTTTCTGGTATTGGGTTCATCTTCTACAACGAGAATTCTCATGCCTGTTCTGCCTCCTGCCTGCTATTCAAATAAAATATCTGCCCTGACTGTTGTCCCGTTTCCGTCTGACTCAATTTCAAAATTCCCCTCTTCGCCATAGTAATACTTGATTCTCATGATAACATTTCTTACGCCGATACTCCCCTCCAGAGAGCTGGCAGAATAATCGTAATGGTTGAGTTCACTGACTAACTCAGAGTCCATCCCCTTTCCATTGTCTTTCACCTCGATCATCAGATGTCTCTCCCCTTTTTTTCTGATGGTTACAGTGATTAAATCTTCCCCTGATCTGCCCGGAAAGCCGTGGTTGATGGCATTTTCAATCAGCGGCTGAAACAAAAGCTTATGCATCTTAAGATCCATCACTTCCTCATCAATATCCATGATGCAGTGAAAGGAAAAGGAAAAACGCTGCTGCTGCAGAAAAATATACTGCTTCAAATACTCTGTTTCACTTCTTACACTGACCACGCCATTGCTTTTATGGATGCTGTAACGAAGAATATTTGCCAGATTCTTTAACATCTTGCTGATGAGAAACTGTTCATTTTCTATTGCAATCCAGTTAATGGCATCTAAGGTGTTGTAGAGAAAATGGGGATTAATCTGTGCTTCCAGCGCCTTTAGCTCTGCATTCTTTTCCCGTAAAAGAGCTTCCTTTTCCATCTTGCCCGACTGGTCTATCTTTGTAACCATGTGGTTAAAATGCCTGGCAATAATTCCGAATTCATCCTGCCATGAATGGCTGATCTGAACTGTATAATCCCCTTTATAAGCCTTGTCCATGGCTGAGGTTATCTTTTCCACCCTGACCTGAAGGGACTCGGCAAATCGCAGCATTATCAGAATACTCGTTATAATAATCAGGATCGTCAGCAATAAAATGACTTCAAAAATATATTTAAAATCCTTTAAAAGCTCCCGGTTGTCCCGGACAGTAACCAGCACATACTGACCGTTTAAAACCGGCTTTGTGTAGATGCTGGAAAACCGCGCCTTCATGACCGGCTCAATTCTGGTTCCAATGAGTTCAGCCCGGTTGCTGGAAATAATGGTTCCATTGGTATCACAAAGAAAGGAAACGGTCCTGTCCTGCTTATCTTCCTGGGAATACGTCTCTCTGATCCGTTCTTCATCCAGGCAGATCAGAATACTTCCAACCGTTCCCTGTCTGTAATTGTTAATATCCGCGATCCTGTGGCCGAGATACAGAATATTCCGGCTCTTTCCGTTGTTCTCACTTCGGGTTATCATGTCAGAATAGACCGTACGTGTATTTAAAAATGTCTCATCTGCTACTTCCAGCCAGCTTTTTTCCTTATCCGGAAAGCAGAAGCTGTTCCTGGTGCTGTTGGTGACGGAATCATAACCAATACACTCCTTTTTCTGCGTAACCACCGCAATTCCCAGAATTTCAGGATGTAAGTAGGAAATATTCTCCAGGTCATCCTCCAGCTCCTTTTTTATGAGATAATAATTTCTGGAATCCCAGACATTTAACTTTTCCAGCTTCAGTGCATACTGGTTTTCTGTATAAATTGACATGATAATGCTGTCATACTGGGAGAAGTAATCTTCCAGGCCTTTCTGAGACAGCTTCATATTGCTTTCCATCAGAGTATCTGTCTGCCGTTTTAAGGTACTGGCAGCAATGATGCAGGTAATTGTTTCCATTATCATTAACGGCACGATGGAACCGGCCAGCAGAATAATAAGCGTCTTTTTCGCTATGTTATAGCTTTTGTATCTGTTAAATAGTTGTCTGATCAAGTCCTGCTCCTTCGATTGTGTATTTCTGATAATTTAAACAGCTTTCACTTCGCTATTATAGCATATATTACCAATGTCAGGCAATTTCTCACAACCAAAACAGATAATTTTTCTATTAACCACAAAAAGGCAGCCTCCGCGGCTGCCTTAAAATGTATTCTCTTTTTTTACCCCCCCAGGGTCACATCCTGCCTGGAGTACCACTCCAGTGCTTTGTAAACATGATCCGTTTTAAAATCCGGCCAGTAATCATCGACTACATACATATCCGAATAAACGGACTGTACCGGGAGAAAGCCGGAAAGTCTTCTCCTTCCTCCCCACCGGATTATTAAATCCATTCTGGATACATCGGAAGTTTTGAGCTTTGGGCCTATGATTCCGTCTGACAGTCCCAAATCCCATTCCCAGCTGTAATTAATAAGGAAGTTGATTTTCATTCCCCCGGTACCGAAACTCACCCTCCTGGTATATGGTTTCAACTCTTCCGGAAACATGTCCGAAGAAGTCTTTCCAAGAACCAGCAGCTGTGCATTCTCTTTAGACAGCACCTCCACAGCCTTCACGCAGGCCTTGGAAAATGCTTCCCGCTGTACCGCAGGACGTTTGGTATTATCTGCGGTAAAGCCATAAAAGGTCATTTCTTCCACTCCCAGATCCTTACAGAGCCGGTAAAGGGTCATTCCAGGCGAGATGCCCTTATCATAACCCTCTTCTTTTTTTATGCCGTTCTCCACAGCCCAACGCCTGTTTCCGTCAGGAATGATCCCGATGTGTTTTGGAATTCTCATTATCTGCCCTCCATGATTGGTTCCCTTTGAGGAAGTCCTGTTAAAATTATAGCCAACTTTTTCAAAGGATATCATGTCCGGCAGAAAAATTTGTAATTTAAAATGCCCTGAAGCTTATTTCTTAAATTTCTTAAGCTCCGCCGGCATCTTCGGCTGGTGATAGATATACATGCATCTGCTTTGAGATGCAAGCTCCACAGACTTTCTGGCTACCTGTTCCATGAACTTAGCTGCAATATTACTGTTACGCTCCATTTTTTCTACCTCCATTATTATAAAGACATTAAGATAATGCAATTATACAAATTCAGCAGCTTAACAATGACAAGTTGTAAAAATAACGATACTGCTCGTAATTATTCCCGGTTTTGATACTCATGAATCCTCTCTTTGTCATTCTTAACAAAAAGCATGAACAGCACCAGAACCAGACACAACAGTATATTAATAAGATTCAGCAGAGAAATAAAGCTTTCCCCCAAAAATGCTGCTCTCCTTTCAAACTGCATTTCACTCCACTCAATGCAATTGGAAATGACAGCAGCCGTCATCATATTTATTACATAGTTTTTTCTGTTGGATTTTCGATTATCATTTTTTTCCAGAATCAGATGAATTAAATTTACAATTAAAAACAGAGTGCAGAGAAAAATAATCAAAAGCAGATAGGGTTTCAATTTTGTTACCTCCATATTTCATTATAAAATGTGATATAATATTTTAGTGCAATAAGAAAATATTATATTTCTATTGAAAAAATTCCACCATGTTGAAATTTCGAACCTGCAAGTAATTTTTAATATGATCAATTAGACAAAATGCGACAAAAGCTCCTAATTCTCCCTTTTAATTAATGGGAGGCACCGTACGATATACAATATATACATGTTTCATTTTTGCATGATTAAAGTACACAGTTTAATGGGAAAGGGTAAGTATGTTAAGAATAGCAATTTGTGATGACGATATTCTTTTTACAGGAATGTTAGAGAAATTAATAAAGAAAGAAGCTTTGGCAAACGGAATTGAAATTGAAGTCGACGTATTTTTTGATGGGTCCATGCTGACGAAATACGTGCATCTTGGTAACTTATTTGACCTGATCTTTCTTGATATAGAAATGTCACAGCAAAATGGAATTGAAGCCGCCCGCCGCATCAGGCAAAAAGATAAGACTGCATTGTTAATTTATATCTCCGGATACGAACAGTATCTAAAAGAATTATTTGAGGTGGAGCCGTTCCGTTTTCTTTCCAAGCCGCTGGATACAGCGAAATTCTCCCGGTATTTTAAAGAAGCCTATGAACGGATCAATGAAAATAACGTCTATTTTCAATTTAACTTTAATAAAGAGATTAAAAAGGTAGCGTTAAAGGATGTGGTCTATTTTGAAAGCCGCAACCGGATTGTATATATTTATTTGAAGGATGGCAGAGAGGAATTTTTTTATGGAAAGCTCAACGATGTGGAGAAAGAGTTAGACGGAAACAAACAGCGTTACCTGCGTATACACCAGTCTTATCTTGTAAACTATGATTATGTCAGCACCATGAATTTTTCCAGTCTTGTTATTGAAAACGGAGGAAAATCAACCACACTGCAGATCAGCGAAGACAGACAAAAGAAAATTCGCAAGCAATTATGTGATCTGGCCATCAAGAAAGCGGGGATAAAATAATATGAAAATTCTTTCCGCCACTGTCGTAAGCCCGTTCCTCTCACTTTTTTATATTCTGGTCATACGCAAGTGCATCAATGCATTCTTCGTGCCCTCATGGGAAAAAGCTGCATCGTATTTAATCTGGATCGCATACTATTTCTTTCAGCTGTTTCTGGGCATCGGAAGCGGGATCTCACCAGCACTGACACTTTTATTCAACATGATCTTTGTCTTTCTCGCAACCAGTATTTCTTATTCGGAAAGCCGCAAAAAATGTGCCTTGTTCTCTTTTTTGATCTGTGCCATCTGGATGCTGGTGGAAATTATCATACATATGATCTTAAATATGCTTAATTTAGATGATAAAGCCGGTCTCTCAGGAGCCATTATATCAAAAATCGTAATGCTGGTTTTTGCAATTGTTACCGGACACTGTCTGCAGCATAAAAGCACTGGTGATATTTCCTTCCGGTACATGGCGATTTTGCTTATGGTACCTGCTGGTAGTATTTATATTATGCATAATATCTTTTTAATCAGCAGCACTGCGGAGAATGAGATTCTTTTCTCCTTTATATCGGGAATTTTACTGCTGCTGATTAATTATATTATTTTTGAGGTGTTTGAATCACTGGCAGCTAGTTCGGAATATCAGAAAAAGACTCTGCTCTATGAGCAGCAATTAGAGCTTTGCAGCCGCCAGGCAGAGGAACGTGAGATGCAAAATACCGAAATCCGTCTGATGCGCCATGACATGAAACAACACTTAATCAGCATACTGGGCATGGTAAATTCAGGGAAAAATGAAGATGCAGCCGCTTATCTCACTTCACTCTTAGAAAAGGGAACCTCAAAAAAAATAAACGAGATATCCCGCAGCGGTAATATCGTGGTGGATTCTCTTGTAAATTATAAATCTTCCGTTGCCCGGAAAGAAAATATAGAATTCTGCACCAATATTTTTATCCCCCCCGTAATGCCTTTCCAAAACGGAAATCTGACCATCATTCTTGGCAACCTGCTAGAAAACGCCATAGAAGCCTGCCGCCAGATGAAAAGCGGACAACGAAAAATCGAACTGGAGATGTCCTATCAGAAGGGAATCCTCTCTATTGTTGTCTGGAATACCTTTGAAGGGGAACGCTTCAAAGACGGTCAGAAACATTTTCTGACCACTAAGAAAAATCCTGCCCATCATGGACTGGGGCTGCTTTCCATCGAACAGGCTGTGGCCGCCTGCAGCGGAGAAGCCATCACACAAATCCAGGGGAATATATTTAAAGCGGTTGTGATCTTATATCAGGAACCGGAAAAATGACAAATTATTCGGATTTTTCGACACGATCAGCAAATATAACCTAAAATTTGATAAACTGTTTGTCAGGAGGATCGTAATATGGAACGGCTATCCATCGCATTTACCAATTATATTCTTAAAAAAGAAGTCATTTCAAAGGAAGATTATGAAATTTATTTATATGGTTTTCAAAGCTTTCTGGAACTGTTTTTAAATCTGGTCTGCAGTCTCTGTATTGCCGCTTTCCTGCATATGGAAGTGGAATGCCTGCTGTTCTTTTTATTATTTATTCCCCTCCGTTCCTTTAACGGAGGACTGCATTTAAAGTCTTACTTCTCATGCCTGATTTTCTCCTGCGCCACCATGACCGTCATACTTCTGGTTGTGAAATATTACAGCCTGAAAGCTCCGGTTTCGTTTCTGCTGTACCTGGTTTTTATGGTGCTGATCAAACTCACAGGAGCTGTCGACCATCCGAACCGTCCGGTTGACACAGAAGAAAACCAGACATTTACCCATAAAACTGACCGTACACTGTTCATCAGCTTCCTTGCTGCACTGAGTTTTCTCTTTTTGAACTTGGAGAATTATATTTTCTTAGAGGCGCTGATTTATTTATTAGTATTTTCCACCCTGATATTATCGAAATTAACAGGCAGGAATAAACTGGAAAAGAATTGAGCTGTCTTTTCAGTCTTTATCCATTTTACCCCGTAATTCGGTCAGGACTTTCTGAAGAAATTCCGGCATTCTGGCACCCATTCGTCCTGCATTTTCCAGAATAGAAATTAATTCATTAATTATGAGCCAGACAGATACCAACAATCCAAAGATTGTCTTATGCTCAAACTTAATTCCGATTTCAGTAGAAAATTTATAGATGACATAATCCGTGCTGACTGCCGCCAGAATGATGAATATATAACTTGCCTTTTTATAGATGCCGATCCGGCTTTTCCTGCTGCTCCAGCCATACAGATTATTGTCAGGGTTATCCAGTGCCTCCTTTTTCGAGGCCAGCATACCTGATATGTAATCCGTAATCATAAGTATGGTCAATAACGATACGGCTGGAAATAAAAGTCCGAATTGATCCATAATCCAGGCACTGATGATTCCCATTGCGCTTTTTTCCAAAATCAGTTTTTTTTCCATAGCTGCACCTCCTGCAACGCTTTCTTCTTCTATTTATAATAGTTGTCTTTCAGAAGATTATAAAAATTTCTTCTGACGCGGTTCACGTATTGGCGGGACACCGAATGCCGGTCTGCTATCACCGCATCCGACTCCTCATGAAAGACGATATCCCACAGTATAACAGCCTGTTTCCCTTCCGTTTTTAAAAGCATAGTTTTTAGATCTTCATGAAACAGCCAGTCATCATAGACAGGCTGATCCATGCTGATCTCAGTAAAAAACTCATCCTCAACAGAAGCCTCAGAATCAAAATGCTGTTTGCTTTTTTTATACTGTTCTAAGAATTTGTTTTTTAGGGCTCTGCTTAAAAAGTATACACATTGCCCGTCTTCCTTATAATATTGCATTGAATTGATGGCCTCCAGCAGACTGAGTACAAATTCTGAATGCATGTCCTCTTTTTCATCCTTGTATAAAAGACGTACATACTTGTTAATCAGCGGAGCCATTTTATCTACTATCAGTAAGAATTTTTCCTTATTACCTTTTTTTATTTCCTCAATAATTACATGAACGCTTTCCTCCATTTTCTTACCTCCTAAAAGGCAAAAAGAAAAAAAGGGTAATATTGTAAACTAAATTCTTCTGAATCTTTATTTTTTTCGCATAATATGATTGTAGATAAAAATCTATCTTTTTAAGGCATCACGTAAAAAATGCTGAATAATAAGGAGAAATCTCCGTATTATTCAGCATCTTGTCTCTTAAATCCATTAACGTTAGGTTATTCTATTAAATTATTCAACAAAAAAGTTCGGGACCAGGATCCGCCAGAATCCCTCCCGAACTTACCGCCGCCTCATTTATCTTTTTTACCATTTCACATCAGACCAGCCGCCTGTGAGATCACCACTCTCTCCGTTCCTCTTAATTAAAGATTTTTTACAGTTATCTTCCAGCTCTGTTATATGGAATATATCATCAAAAGCTTTATATGTAGTCTCAGCATCATTCAAATATGACCGATCAGGATTGTAATCATCATATTTCCCGGTAATATAGGCACCATTCTGACAGGTAAATCCCACATATCCGCATCCATCCGATCCATTGCTCACAAGAATCAGGCAATTGTTCTGTAAGTATAATTCATTAATAATATACCAGCCTTCCGGCTCATATAAGTCTGATACCTTTTTCAATCCATGATTTTCATAAGTATACACGCTTAGAGAAATCCCATCCCCCAATATTAATTCAGGAATCCCGTCTCCATTAAAATCATGAATCCCCAGATAGACCGATGAATTCCATCCATCTTCTCCTCTTAATTTATACGGATCAGGCAGATGACCTCCCCCATGACTGATTACATCCTTATAGGCAGTCTGCCAGTTGTCTTCCTGATCCGTCCCGGCGGCAGACTCCTGTGCAAACGAGGCAGTCTGACTTTTTTCCAAATGCTCTGTGGCTGCTGCATTTTTTCTTAAACCCGAGCAGCCGGTTAAGGCTAAAACCAAAAAACAAAACAACAAAATATTTTTATTCATGAAACTTTCCCCTTTAAACTTCTTCGGCATTATCGTTTTGCTGTCACTGGGCATAATTATTTTATTTTACCATTATTTCAGATCATTATTTATACCTCGTAATTATTCCGGTTTTGCGTGTAGAAAAAGCCATAGTCTTTTTACTATGGCTTATCAGTACCTATGGTTAAAATATCAAATACAAAAGGAAATTTTTCTGCTGTTTTCCTGTCAAAGTCAATGTTGTATCCGGTTCCGTCTTTGTAAAACAAGCCCTTCTTTAAATCAACTCTGACATAACACATATTCTCGTCATTTTCATTGTTATGCGCAAAATACCATGGTTCAAATACCTGGATCAGCTTTTCTCTGATTTCCCGATTTTTTTCTGATAATGGGTGTCCGATATTGCGTGCAATTCCAGTAAAACGATACAGATCCTTACTTAATGCAACAACAGGATTATTTTCGATTTCTTTTACTTTTTGAGACTTTCCATATGTTACAATATAAAATGCTTCACCATCATAAAAGGTATCTATAAATCTGACGGATGGAATGTTATCATTTGATGTAGCCAGTGCAAACTGATAATCTCTTGCAAATAATGTTTCTAAAACTCCAAGTCCTTCTTCATACACATTCATTTCTCTTTCCCCTCTATTTTCTTAATATTTTTTCCATTGCCTTACCTTTGGCCAGTTCATCAATTAATTTATCCAGATACCGGATCTTTCTCATCAATTCATCTTGGATCTCTTCCACCCGGTAACCGCAGATAACCCCTTTGATCAGAGAAGCATTGGGATTCATCTGCGGCGCCTGATGAAAGAAGTCTTCCATACTCACTTCCTGTTCAATCTGCTGCTGCAATGAATGCTCATCGTAGCCAGTCAGCCAGTAAATGATTTCATCTACTTCCTTTCTGGTTCTTCCTTTTTTCTCTGCTTTTTTTATATAAAGCGGATAAATACTATAAAAGGGCATATGAAAGATTCGTGGTGTCTCCATTAGAAGATCTCCTTTGCATTATAGAATAATTTTTATAAGACCCCCTTGGCCTCCTTCCAGTCCACAAAAAGACTGTAGCGGCTTGTGGTGAAACGCAAAACACAGTAATTGGAATCATCCGGACCGCTGAAATGATTTTCAAGTCCATGATACCACATCTCTTTTTTAATTTCAGGGTCTGTCAATACTTCTATTGTACCCACCAGCGTAATATTATGATTAATTGAATTAAAACAAACACTTGCTTTGTTGCATCTTTCAATTCGTTTGGTCTTATCACTGCCAAAGCCTGTACAGAATGTAAGCCAGTTTATGCCGTCAGCTTTTGATACGGATATTGTTGAGGTTGTCGGAAAGCCATCCATGTCGATTAATGTCAAAGCACAATATCCCTCATCTCCGCCTACAGCCTTTTCTTCAATTATCTTATTTGCTTTTGCGACTATTTCTGAATTCATGTTATATTCCTCCCAATCAATTTTAGCTCTATTGTAACATGGGTAATGCGGCAGCTGTATGTCATGTTTTAATCATAGCCTTTCTATTTTTCCATTTTTTTACTGTAAAAACCGCTTCCTTATAAAATCTTTAAAAATAGCTGTTACCATACAGTAAAAGGTCAAAAGGAGGTACCCCTATGGAACAGACACAATACAAAGCGGCTGCTGATTGTGGAATGGAGGATGTTATGATGCATGAGTATATGATAAAAACCAGTCACTCTTATGGGGATATCAACAGATAAATGTAATGAAGTTCTGGAAAGAATGGATTTAATGGATACTAAAAATAAAAAGACAGCTGATTTTTCATTGGGAATGAAACAGAGGCTGGGTATCGCATTAGCGCTGCTAAATGACCCCGAATTATTAGTCTTAGATGAGCCTACAAATGGGTTAGATCCTTTTGGTATGGAAGAATTAAGGAAAATGGTTCGGACATTTGCGGTGTAGGACTTTTATATTTCATTGTCCTATATAGGGGTAGCATATCAAGCTCATTAAAATGCTGTGCGCAGATCTTTCTTATGCATTAATTTTCAATTATATCCTTTATTATCTCCGCTAATTCAATCGGATTTTCTATCATCGGCATATGGCAGGAATTCTTCACAAATCGAAAATTTATTCTATTATATATATCGTCTGGCAGACATAAATCTTTTATCCGGTTAAGATAGCTTTCATTCCCTCTGTCACCATAAATACCATATATTTTTGTATTAATATTTTTGATATAATACGTAAAATCATCTTCTCTTTGTAAATAGTTGGTTAGAGAAACACCATAATACTGACTTTCAACCTTAATCATGGAAACTACCTGTTCTCCATAAATATTCATGTTTGCAGGCAGCATCAAATTTTTATAAAACTCATTCGTGGGTTTTAAAATTGTATCAATTAAAATGCATTTATTACAATGACACTCCATGTATGTCAGTAACTCCAATGCAATAATGCCGCCCATACTATGGCCTATTATAAAATCATAGGTGTCCATATGATATGTATCATTTACCCATTTAGCAATATCAGAAAAATTTTCTGCTCTTTCTGTTAGAGAATGCGGATACTCTACATATGTTATGTCATGTTTTTCCATTTGAATTTGGAATTGTTTCCATATTTCGATTGTGCATTTAGCACCATATAAGACTAAACCTTTCATTTGATGTTACCTCCGGATTTATCATTATTTTTATATAATACAACTATTTTATTGTTTTGTCTATATATTTACAAACATAATATTGATTTAGTCCATTAAATATTCCAATACATATCTCCGCCGTTATAACCTCGATTCCGCTTACGCTCCATCTCGGTCACGGGCTTCGCCCTATAAAAATAAGTATCAAAAAATCCGGTTGAGAGCAAGCTCTCCCCCGGACTTTCTGACACTTATTTTTGCACGGCTCATTGCTGCCGCATTAATTATTCAACGCTGCCTGTGCTGCCGCAAGCCTTGCGATCGGCACACGGAACGGTGAGCAGGATACATAATCCAGACCAATCTTATGGCAGAATTCTACGGAAGACGGATCTCCGCCGTGCTCGCCGCAGATACCTACATGCATATCAGGACGAACGCCCTTGCCTAATTTGATTGCAGTCTCCATCAGCTTGCCTACACCTGTCTGATCCAGTTTTGCAAATGGGTCATTCTCAAAGATCTTGGTATCATAGTAAGCGTTTAAGAACTTGCCTGCATCATCACGGGAGAAGCCATAGGTCATCTGAGTTAAGTCATTGGTACCGAAGCAGAAGAATTCCGCATCCTTTGCAATATCATCTGCAGTCAGTGCTGCTCTCGGAATCTCAATCATGGTTCCTACCTGATAGGTTAAGCTGCTGCCTGCTGCTGCAATCTCAGCATCTGCAGTCTCAACAACAATCTTCTTCACAAATCTTAATTCCTTCTCATCACAAATCAGAGGAATCATGATTTCAGGACATACATTCCAGTCCGGATGTGCCTTCTGAACGTTGATTGCAGCGCGGATCACTGCCTTTGTCTGCATTTTTGCAATCTCAGGATAGGTAACAGCAAGACGGCAGCCTCTGTGTCCCATCATGGGGTTGAATTCGTGAAGAGAATCAATGATTGTCTTGATCTGCTCCATAGTCTTGCCCTGTGTATCAGCCAGTTTCTTAATGTCATCTTCCTCTGTAGGAACGAACTCATGAAGAGGCGGATCTAAGAAACGAATGGTAACAGGATTACCTTCCAAAGCTTCATAAAGAGCTTCGAAATCTCCCTGCTGTACCGGAAGAATCTTCTCCAGTGCTGCTTCTCTCTCTGCAACTGTATCGGAACAGATCATCTCACGGAATGCATCAATTCTGTCGCCTTCAAAGAACATATGCTCGGTACGGCAAAGACCGATTCCCTCTGCGCCAAGCTCTCTGGCTTTTCTTGCGTCAGCAGGTGTATCTGCATTGGTTCTGACTTTCAGCTTTCTGTATTTATCAGCCCATGCCATAATTCTTCCAAATTCACCGGCAACGGTTGCATCTACAGTCGGCATAATTCCGTCATAAATCTTACCGGTAGAACCATCCAGGGAGATCCAGTCTCCTTCGTGGTATTCCTTGCCTGCAAGAACAAACTTTTTCGCTGCCTCATTCATGGCAATCTCAGAACAGCCGGATACGCAGCAGGTTCCCATTCCTCTTGCAACTACCGCTGCATGAGAGGTCATTCCTCCTCTTACAGTCAGAATACCCTGAGCTGCCTTCATTCCTTCAATATCTTCAGGAGAGGTTTCCAGACGGACTAAAACCACCTTTTCTCCTCTTTCCTTCCATGCCTTAGCATCATCTGCCGTAAAAACGATCTTACCGCAGGCAGCACCAGGAGAAGCAGCAAGTGCCTTTCCAACCGGCTCTGTCTTCTTTAATACTTCTGCATCAAACTGAGGATGAAGCAGAGTATCTAAGTTTCTCGGATCAATCATCTTAACTGCTTTTTCCTCTGTGATCATAAACTCGTCTACTAAATCACAGGCGATCTTTAAAGCAGCTTTGGCTGTTCTCTTGCCATTACGGGTCTGAAGCATATAAAGCTTCTTGTCTTCAATGGTAAACTCCATATCCTGCATATCCTTATAGTGATCTTCCAGAATACTGCAGATTCCCACAAATTTATGATAAACTTCAGGCATAACCTCTTTTAACTGCTCGATCTTCTGAGGAGTCCGCACACCGGCAACCACATCTTCACCCTGTGCATTCATCAGGAATTCACCCATGAGATGTTTCTCGCCAGTTGCAGGATCACGGGTAAATGCAACACCGGTACCGGAAGTCTCACCCATGTTTCCAAATGCCATCATCTGAACGTTGACAGCGGTTCCCCAGGAATAAGGAATATCGTTGTCACGGCGGTAGACATTGGCTCTTGGATTGTCCCAGGAACGGAATACGGCTTTGATTGCCTCCATTAACTGCTCCTTAGGATCAGTTGGGAAATCGGAACCGATTTTTTCCTTATATTCTGCTTTAAACTGTCCTGCAAGCTCTTTTAAATCCTCTGCAGTCAGCTGCACATCCTCTGTAACACCCTTTTTTTCTTTCATTTCATCAATCAGCTCTTCGAAGTACTTTTTGCCTACTTCCATAACTACATCGGAGAACATCTGGATAAATCTTCTGTAGCAGTCCCATGCCCAGCGGGGATTGCCTGATTTTACAGCAATCACTTCTACCACTTCATCATTCAGTCCAAGATTTAAAATCGTATCCATCATACCAGGCATCGATGCCCGGGCTCCGGAACGAACGGAAACAAGAAGAGGATTTTCGTTATCACCAAACTTTTTGCCGGTGATTTTTTCCATCTTTTCGATATGATCCATGATCTGCCCCATGATCTCGTCATTAATTGTTTCCCCATCTTCATAATACTGAGTACATGCCTCAGTCGTAATCGTAAATCCCTGAGGAACCGGCAGACCTAAATTGGTCATCTCTGCCAGATTCGCCCCTTTGCCACCTAACAGGTTTTTCATGTCTGCGCTTCCCTCGGTGAACAAATAAACCCATTTTCTTGCCATAAGTAAAATCCTCCTCAAAATGTGTAAATTATGCTGCTCCCCCGCGGCTTCCATTGCGGAAAAGCCCTGAAAGTATTATAGCACAATTAAAAGGGTAGTAAAGAGGTTTTCATTGATTATTTGAAGTAATTTTCTCTTTTTTAAATACAATTGCATTGAAAGCACTTACAAAGTCTGTCTTTTTCCGATATGCGATTTGCGTTCGTATATACGAAATCAGGTTCGACAATAAGCCTGTTTCTTTAACATAATTCGACATACAGTCAGTGTAAGCACTTCTGTCACCGGCATCACGGTCCAGATTCCGGTGACTCCCATAAACAACGGAAGAACAAAAACCAGAAGGCTGTTTAAAACAATCCCCCGAAGAAGACAGATTCTCAAAGCATTTGCAGGTTCCATCACTGACTGGAACCAGGTGGTATAAAGCACATTCAGACCCATTGCTGCAAAGGACAGAAAGTAAATCCTTACTGCAGGAACCGCCATAGCCATAATTTCCTTATCAGGCCTTACAAACGCTTCTGTTACAAGAGCCGGAAACAAAAGACCCGTCGCAGCAAACAGCACACCGGACAGGCAGGCTGTCCCCTCTGCCAGACGCCTGACCTCCTTAAGCCTTTCTTTTTTTCCTGCTCCGTAATTTGTTGCCAGAATCGGCTGTACTGCCTGGGATATTCCGTTATTGACTGACGATGCGATATATGCGCTGTTGGAAATAATCCCGTAAACCACCACTCCCAGTTCACCGGCGATGGAAAGGATCTGGCGGTTAAATAAGAAAGTGACGATCCCATTGCACATATCCAGTAAAAAGCTGGAGAATCCATTTTTCGCAACATCTGCGGCCTGCTTTAAGCGGATTCCGGTGACAAATTTTAATGTATTCTCTTTTGAAACCAGGTGGGTCAGCAATATAAAAAGGGTTACAAATGTGCCGATGACAGTGGCAGCGGCGGCCCCCTTCATCCCCATCTGCATGGGAAACATCAGAACATAATCCAGGATAATGTTTAACACGCCTCCAGAAACCACTGCTGTCATGGCAAGCTTTGGTGCCTTATCATTGCGCACAAATACCTGATAAAATGAAGCAAATAAAAAAGCGGGGGCTCCTGATATCAGAATCCTTCCATACTCCTCCACATAAGGCGTCATATTTTCATTTCTTCCCAGAAATGCTGTAATGGGCAGAAAAAATGCATGGCCAAAAACGGTGTAGATAACACTCATCACTGCAGCCATAATAAATGCAGCCGTATAATACTGATTTGCAGCCAGGCCGTCTTTTTTTCCTTTGCATACAGATAACAGGATTCCGCCGCCTGCCCCGAACAGCATGCCGGTTGCAAAGAACAGACTGAACAGGGGCAGAAGTATATTCAGGGCTGCAATTCCGATCGCGCCCACTCCTCTTCCAATCATAAGAGTGTCTGCTAATATATAAATGGATGTGACCATTGTTGCACTAATTGACGGAAGAAGATATCCTGCGAATAATTTTTTTACGGGATCTTCCAGTAGATTTACTTTTTTCATAATTAGGTCTCCTTTTTTAAGTCTTAAAATAGTTTAACATAATTTAATTAAATAACAAGGAAAAGAAGGAAAGAGGGATTTAACATTTAAAAGTCAGGGCATATGGTTTAAAATGACAGATTTTTTTATCCTAGTTTTTATGCAAAATATCATTAATTAAGATTGTTTCCAACGCTGAAATATGATACATTAGTGGTATCTCTGAAAATATATTAATAACAGGAGGAAAGATCGTATTATGAAAAAAAGAGCTCTCGCATTAGCTATGGCAGTCATGATGGCTGCAACACTCAGCGCATGTGGTTCTTCCAATTCCGGAACTGCAACAACTGCAGCTTCATCAGCAGAAACCACGACTGCTGCTGAAAAAGCTGCTGAAACCACAGGTGCAACATCTGTCAAGTCTGATTCCGCAAGCGGATACGAACTGGCGCTGGTTACAGACCTTGGTACCATTGATGACAAATCATTTAACCAGGGTGCATGGGAAGGTATGAAGAAGTACGCAGAAGAGAACAAGATCTCCTACAAGTACTATCAGCCACAGGAAGGTACCACTGATTCTTATCTGGAAACCATTGGACTTGCTATTGAAGGCGGTGCCAAATTAGTCGTATGTCCAGGCTTCTTATTTGAAGAACCGGTATTCCTTGCTCAGGAACAGTATAAGGATGTTCACTTCATTCTTCTTGATGGAGTTCCTCATAACGCAGATTACTCTGAATATAAGACAGAAGCCAATGTTATGCCTATCCTGTTCCAGGAAGACGAGCCTGGTTTCTTAGCGGGCTATGCAGCAGTAAAAGACGGTTATACAAAGCTTGGTTTCTTAGGCGGTATGGCAGTTCCTGCAGTTATCCGTTATGGTTACGGATTTGCTGAGGGCGCTGATTACGCTGCTAAGGAAATGGGCATTGACAACGTTGAAATCATGTACAACTATACCGGTGCTTTCGCAGCAACTCCCGAAGCACAGTCTATGGCAGCATCCTGGTATCAGAACGGAACCGAAGTAATCTTCGGCTGCGGCGGAGCTGTTGGCAACTCTGTTATGGCTGCTGCTCAGGAAAAGGGCAAAAAGGTAATAGGCGTTGACGTTGACCAGAGCTTTGAATCTGAGACAGTCATCACTTCTGCCATGAAGCAGCTTTCCGTATCTGTATACGATGGCGTAAAAGATTTCTATGACAACAAGTTCCCAGGCGGCGAGACAAGCATTTTCTCAGCTAAGAATGATGGTATCGGTCTTCCTATGGAAACTTCCAAGTTCACCAAATTCACAAAAGAAGATTATGAAAAAATCTTTACTGAATTAAAGGGTGGCAAGGTAACTCTGGTACAGCCTTCTCAGGATAATAACGATCCGAACAAAGACTTAAAGCTTGAAAAAACAAAAATTAACTTTGTAGAATAATCCGCAGGGGTAGTGCCCCTTCGGGCATACCGCGATGTCAGTATTCTGACATAAAAAAGGAAAGGAGATGCCGTTTGATTCACCAGTCAGAACAGATCTGGTCTCTTACGGCATCTTCTTTTTGGTTTATAACTTTATTAACCTGGTACCGGGTCCCATAGATAGGTACCGAAGTAAGGGGGATTTTATGGACTACATTATTGAGATGCTTCATATCACAAAAGAATTTCCCGGTATCATCGCCAATGATGACATTACACTTCAGCTGAAAAAAGGCGAGATACACGCCCTCCTGGGAGAAAACGGAGCAGGCAAATCCACTCTCATGAGTGTTTTATTCGGATTATACCAGCCGGAGAAAGGCTCGATCCGGGTTCGTGGTAATGAAGAAAGAATTACAGGTCCGCTGGATGCCAATGCTCTTGGTATCGGAATGGTGCATCAGCATTTTAAGCTGGTGGAGAATTTCACAGTTTTACAAAACATTGTACTGGGCATGGAAACCACCAGACATTGTTTTTTAAAGATGGATGATGCCCGCAGAAAAGTAATGGATTTAAGTGAAAAATATAAGCTTTTCGTAGACCCTGATGCACTGATATCTGATATTACCGTCGGAATGCAGCAAAGGGTTGAAATTTTAAAAATGCTCTATCGTGATAATGAAATCATGATATTTGATGAACCCACCGCAGTTTTGACACCTCAGGAAATTGATGAACTGATGCAGATCATGCGGGATCTGGTAAAGGAAGGAAAATCAATCCTGTTCATCACACACAAGCTCAACGAAATCAAGGCGGTAGCAGACCGCTGTTCCGTTCTGCGCCGCGGTAAATATATTGGAACCGTAGATGTTGCTGATACCACACGGGAAGAGATGTCAGAGATGATGGTTGGCCGGAAGGTGAACTTAACCATTAATAAAAAAGCTGCAGCTCCCGGTGAAGTGGTTCTTGAAGTAAAGGACTTATCTGTAGAAGCCAAAAGAGAGGGACAGACCAAAAAGCTCGTCCACGATGTATCCTTCCAGGTAAGAAGAGGCGAAATTGTCTGTATCGCCGGTATTGACGGCAATGGACAGACTGAGCTGATTCATGCAATCACCGGCATTTCAGACCCGGGCTCCGGTACAGTCTCCATTAACGGTCAGGATATGACTAAAAAAAGTATCCGCTACAAAAATACCCACGGTCTTTCCCATATACCGGAGGACCGGCACAAACACGGCCTGGTACTGGAATACAACCTGGCATACAATCTGGTTCTCCAGCAGTATTTTGACAAAGAATTCCAGAGCGGAACATTTTTAAAGAATGACCAGATCTATGATTATGCACAAAAACTGATTGAGAATTATGATATCCGAAGCAGTGAAGGAGCGTTTACCACTACGCGCAGCATGTCCGGCGGTAACCAGCAGAAGGCAATCGTAGCCAGAGAGATCTCAAAAGGGCCGGATATTCTTCTTGCAGTACAGCCTACCAGAGGGCTGGATGTGGGCGCCATTGAATACATTCACAACCAGCTGGTTAAACAGCGTGATGCAGGTGCCGCAATTTTACTGGTATCACTGGAATTAGATGAAGTTATGAATTTAAGCGACCGGATTTTAGTCATGTTTGAAGGCGGAATCGTTGCCAACTTAGACCCTGAGAACATTACCGTTCAGGAATTAGGTCTTTATATGGCAGGCGCTAAGAAAGAAGGTGGCACACTATGAAACCGAAACAGATAAAAGATCATACAGGCATCCTCTCTTCCGTTTTTGCCATTATTCTGGGACTGATTGTGGGACTGATTATCTTGTTTCTGTGCAATCCGGTACAGGCACTTCCCGGATTTGCTACCATTCTGACAGGAGCCTTTACCCACGGCGCCAAAGGTGTCGGTCAGGTATTTTATTATGCCACACCGATTATTCTCACCGGTCTTTCCGTAGGATTTGCATTTAAAACCGGACTCTTTAACATCGGCACTCCCGGTCAGTTTATCGTGGGAGGCTTTGGAGCCGTCTATGTGGGCATTCTCTGGACCTCACTGGGACCGGTTCACTGGATGGCAGCCCTGGCAGCAAGCGTAATCCTGGGTGCTTTGTGGGGACTGGTACCGGGAATTTTAAAAGCCTACTACAATGTGAATGAAGTTATCGCTTCTATTATGATGAACTACATCGGCATGTACCTGGTAAACTGGATTACAAAAAGCTATAAACCGCTGTTTAACAATCTGCGCAACGAATCCAAGAACGTGGCTGCTACCGCTAATATCCCAAAGATGGGTCTGGATAAGATATTCCCGGGTTCCAGTGTCAACGGGGGAATTATAATCGCCATTCTGGTTGTAATCCTCATATGGGTTATTTTGAATAAAACCACATTCGGCTATGAGCTGAAGGCCGTTGGATTCAACCGGGATGCCAGCAAATATGCAGGTATCAACGAAAAGAAAAGCATCATTCTTTCCATGGTAATCGCGGGAGCCATTGCAGGACTTGCTGGAGGTCTCTTATTCCTGGCAGGAACCGGTAAGCATATCGAGATTAAAGATGTGCTCCCTTCCGAAGGCTTTACAGGTATTTCCGTTGCACTCCTTGGCTTAAACAACCCCATTGGTGTATTGTTCTCCGGTATTTTCATCGCATACTTAACAGCAGGCGGCTTTTATTTACAGCTGTTTGAGTTCTCCACGGAAATTATTGATATTATCGTAGCAGTCATTATCTATTTCAGCGCATTTGCCCTGATGGTAAAGATTATTATGTCAAAGATTATGGGACAGAAAAATGCAAAGTCAGGCGAAACTGAGAAAGGAGGAAAGAAATCATGAGTGTTATTTATTTCATTTTTCAGCAGACCATGTATTTCATGATTCCTCTCATGATCGTTGCTCTTGGAGCCATGTTTTCGGAGCGAAGCGGCATTATCAACATCGCTCTGGAAGGTATTATGACCATGGGAGCATTTACCGGAATCCTGTTTCTGAATTTTACAGGCAGCAGTATGAGCGGGCAGCTGCAGCTGATTATCGCCATATTAATATCCATGGGCACCGGAATGGTATTCTCTTTGTTCCATGCTTACGCATCCATCAACATGAAATCAAACCAGGTAATCAGCGGTACTGCTTTAAACATGTTCGCTCCTGCATTTGCGGTTTTCGTTGCCCGTGTTATTCAGGGTGTACAGCAGGTTCCGTTCAACAATACCTTCCGCATAACCTCGGTTCCTGTTCTGGGAAGTATTCCGTTTATCGGACCACTTTTATTCCAGAACGCCTATATTACCACATATGTAGGAATATTAATCTTTATTTTATCAGCTGTTGTGCTTTACCGCACCCGATTCGGTTTAAGACTTCGTGCATGCGGAGAACACCCCCAGGCAGCAGATTCTGCTGGAATTAATGTTTACCGGATGCAGTATGCGGGAGTTTTAATTTCAGGAGCCTTAGGCGGTCTTGGAGGTCTGGTATTTGTAGTTCCCACCTCCACCAACTTTAATGCCGATGTGGCAGGATACGGATTTCTGGCGCTGGCAGTATTAATCTTCGGTCAGTGGAAACCGGTCAATATTATGCTGTGCTCTCTCTTCTTCGGACTGATGAAAGCGGTGGCTTCCTCATATTCCGGAATTCCTTTCCTAAGTGCCCTTGGAATTCCCAGCTACTTCTACAAAATGGTTCCTTATATCATCACTTTAATCGTGCTGGTCTTTACTTCAAGAAATTCCCAGGCTCCAAAAGCGGAGGGAATTCCTTACGACAAAGGACAGAGATAACCAAACTGCCGCAGGCCGGATGATCCAACTGGATCCTCCGCCTGCGGCTTTTTTTGTTTCTTTGATCATATTGTCACTGAAAGAAGGCGGTGCCATATAATACATTACAGCATACGAGAAAAGAGTGATCACATAATGTCTGACTGTAATTTCATTATTAATTCCTCCTGCGATAATCGCTCCTACTATTCCTGGGATGACAATGACTATGGGCCTTCACCGCTCATTCTTAATATCAATTATGAGACCATAAGAAATCCTTCCTTCCGGACCACAAGATGGACAGGGCAACAAATGCAGCTTACATTCATGAGTATTCCCGTCGGTTATGAAATTGGTGCGGAAAATCACCCCAATGAAGATCAGTATATCTGTGTTATTGACGGAGATGGTATGATCTGTATGGGTGACAGTCCATATGACCTTTTTTATTCCCATACCGTAGACAATGGCTGCGCAATTTTGATTCCCTTCAACACCTGGCATAATCTGATCAATACCGGGGACCGCCCACTCAAAATTTATTGTATCTATGCACCCGTTGTCCATCGTCCGGATACAGTCCACTGGACGAAAAGAGACTCCGATAAGGAAAATTAGCAGCAATTAATATAAAAAATCCGGAAGAAAATCTATAAAAGATTCTCTCCCGGATTCTGGTCTTTAGAAATGGAACTTATCTTCGAAGTAGCTCTTAAGTTCTGCTATCGGAACTCTTACCTGATCCATGGTATCACGGTCACGGACTGTTACTGCATGATCTTCTTCTGAATCAAAGTCATAGGTAATGCAGAATGGAGTACCGATCTCATCCTGTCTTCTATAACGTTTTCCAATATTTCCTCTGTCATCAAATTCACAGTTATAATATCTGCGAAGCTCGTCAAACACCTTCTCTGCACCTTCATTTAATTTCTTGGATAATGGAAGAACACCAATCTTCACCGGAGCAATGGCTGGGTGGAAATGAAGGACTGTACGTACATCGCCCTCTGCAATCTCCTCCTCATCGTATGCCGCACAAAGGAACGCAAGCGTCACACGGTCAGCTCCCAGAGAAGGCTCAATTACATATGGAATATAACGCTCCTTCTTATCGTCATCAAAATAGGTTAAGTCCTGACCGGAAGTATTCTGATGCTGGGTTAAGTCATAATCGGTTCTGTCTGCAATTCCCCATAATTCACCCCAGCCGAATGGGAATAAAAATTCAATATCTGAGGTTGCTTTGCTGTAGAAGGAAAGCTCTTCCTTTTCATGGTCTCTGACACGCATCTCATCATCTTTGATGCCTAAGTTCTTCAACCAGCTGATGCAGAACTCTTTCCAGTATGCAAACCATTCTAAATCTGTATCCGGCTCACAGAAGAACTCCAGCTCCATCTGCTCAAATTCTCTGGTACGGAAGGTAAAGTTTCCAGGAGTAATCTCATTACGGAAGGACTTACCAATCTGTCCGATGCCGAAAGGAATCTTCTTACGGGATGTTCTTTGAACATTCTTGAAGTTTACAAAGATCCCCTGCGCTGTCTCAGGTCTTAAATAAACAGTGTTCTTTGCATCCTCAGTAACTCCCTGAAAGGTCTTGAACATTAAGTTGAACTGGCGGATATCGGTAAAGTCATGCTTTCCGCAGCTTGGGCAGCAGATATTTTTTTCATCGATGTACTTTTTCATCTCTTCCTGAGACCATGCGTCTACAGAGCCTTCGATGGTAATTCCATGTTCACCCATGTAATCTTCAATCAGCTTATCTGCGCGGAAACGCTCCTTACAAGCCTTGCAATCCATAAGAGGATCGGAAAATCCGCCTAAGTGGCCGGAAGCGATCCAGGTCTGGGAATTCATCAGGATTGCACAGTCCACACCTACGTTATAGGGGCTTTCCTGAATAAATTTCAGCCACCAGGCTTTCTTTACGTTATTCTTTAATTCCACTCCCAGATTGCCGTAATCCCAGGTATTTGCAAGACCTCCGTAAATTTCAGAGCCCGGATATACGAATCCTCTTGACTTTGCCAGTCCCACTATCTTTTCCATTGTCTTTTCCATGATCTTAACCTCTCTTATTTAAAAATAATGTAGCTTTTTCCCTTTGTTGTCTGTACAGTATGACTGTCCTTTATCACCACATTGTTTGAAACAAACAGAATCTTTCCCTGGGTCTGTATGGTTACGGGATTGGCTGATGTCACAACAACCACATGGTTATCTCCTCTTCTCGACAATGCCTTTTTGTCTGCTTCTTTACCGTCGGAAGCTTTTATAAAGGCCACTCCTTCTGATTCACTCTGACCGTAAACTTCAGACAGCTTATCTACTGCAATGGACTCTACCTGATTTTCTTTGTCTTCATACTGGGTTGTAAATCCAATCAGTGCATCCGGAGAAGCGTAATGAAACGTCATCTTGGCTGTTCCGTTATCCAGTGTGCAGGAGTCTAAGGTCACCTGGCTCTGCCCGTTTGCCCCGTTATATTGAGAAACTGCTTCTTCCAGAAATGTTTTCAGTTCATCCCCATTGTAATAGTCCTGCTGCGCATAAGATTCCACCGTTGCAGTCTGAAGAGTTCCTTCTTCCGTTATATAGATTCTGCTGCTCTCTGAATTCAAGGTGCTGCTGCCGCCATTCCCAAGACATCCTGTCAGCATGCCTGCTGCCAGCAGGGCAGTCAGAACCGCTTTCCTTTTTTTCATCCAAATTCCTCCTGCATTGGCACATATGAGAGCATTATACCAAATGCTGCCTGTCATTTCAATACTTTACTCCCCATCATCGTCTGCAAAATCTCCAGAGAATGAAACTCACGGTCTACGTACCGCTTTTTATTGATTTCCACACAGCGGGAGAATTCTAAAAGCACCGATTCCGTCAAGGTAAAGGTATATAAATGCTCCACGGGGGAACCGATTACATACTCCCAGGCGTAGTTAGCGGAGTCACTGACTGACCGGGGCGGTTTCTCGGTATATTCCCCGTTAAATACCATAGCTTTCAGTTCAAATATCCGTAAAACCAGCTGGTTATTTAAAGCAGGCTTTAAAAGCGCTCTTACTGACTGGTATAAAAGCTTTAACAGTCCCGTCCCGTCAATATTTTCCCTGGAATAATAATCGGCAAATTCCAGAAAATAAGAACCATAGCAGGTACATTCCATATCTGCCGCCAGTTCATCAAAGTAGTTGGAAATCTCCGCAGACTGGAGTGTGTAGGAATCCCTGCCGGCGTAAAGGGAAAACTGGCCGAAGGCAAAGGGTCTGCTCACCGCCATGAACGGATTGCCTGGCCTTCTTGCACCTCTGGCAAATGCGGTAATCTTCCCTCTTTCCCTGGTCAGTATCACAAGACGCTTATCCATCTCTCCTACCGGAGATACCTTAATTACCATCCCCGTCAGTTTCTCAGTTTCCCTCAATGTTAACCACCGCTTTTAAATATCCTTCTGGCTATACCCATAATTTTTCATATACAGTTCACTGTCACGCCACTCTTTGCGGACCTTGACCCAAAGCTGTAAATTCACCTTCATCTCCAGCTGATCTTCAATTTCCCTTCGTGCCGCGCTTCCGATCTTCTTTAGCATCGATCCGCCTTTTCCGATGATGATTCCCTTGTGGGATTCCCGCTCGCAGATAATATTGGCTTCAATATCCATGATTCCGTTGTCCCGTTCCTTCATCTTTTCTACTGTCACGGCTATTCCGTGAGGAATCTCATCGTTTAAAAGCCGGAGCGCCTTTTCTCTGATTAACTCTGCAGATATCTGGCGCATGGGCTGGTCTGTTACCGTATCTTCATCGTAATACTGGGGGCCTTCCGGAAGATATTTATAAATCAGCTCCAGCATTAAATCCGTATTTTTATCCTTTAAAGCGGATACCGGAACGATCTCCGCAAATTTGCAGATATCCTTATAAGCGTTCATGAAGGTGAGAATCTCTTCCTGGTTTTTTACCGTATCAATCTTATTGATGACCAGAATTACCGGTGTTTTCACCTGATTCAGCTGCTCTGCTATATGCTGCTCTCCGGCACCGATAAAGGTGGTAGGCTCCACCAGCCACAGCACTACGTCCACTTCCTTTAACGTATGTTCTGCCACATTCACCATATATTCTCCCAGCTTGTTTTTCGCCTTGTGGATACCTGGAGTATCAAGGAATATAATCTGCCCCCTGTCATCCGTGTATACGGTCTGAATCTTGTTTCTTGTTGTCTGCGGCTTATCAGAGGTAATGGCAATTTTCTGCCCGATTAAATGATTCATCAGGGTAGATTTCCCCACGTTTGGGCGCCCGATTAAAGAAACGAAGCCAGATTTATAATTATGATCCATATAGATTCTCCTTTGTGTTATGAGTGGAATAAGTTCTTTGTCTCTGCAAACATAGAGCTTTCCGCTGCGATTTTTTCTTCATTGCCGATGACACAGAGACTGCCGGTGCTTAATACCGCTTTTACGATAGGAGCCAGACTTCTGATGTCTTCCTGTGATGCGTTTAATACTTCTTCCCGTTCTTTTTCCATCATCTCTCTGCTCACACCTGATAAATATGCCGACAGACCGCGGTTTCCTTTTGTAGACGGCGGATAAGGCACATCCATGTCACTGATGGTCCCGATTACGTATTTGGTCATATCCCGGTCTTCCACCTGGAAGCTTTCCAAATATTCCACAACACCTTCATAGATCCGGTTTGTCTCTTTTAAATTAGGATCCCGGTAGGAAGCAAAATACCC
The DNA here is from genome assembly GCA_963523075.1 of uncultured Clostridium sp. Taxonomy (GTDB): domain Bacteria; phylum Bacillota; class Clostridia; order Lachnospirales; family Lachnospiraceae; genus Lacrimispora. The sequence goes on along the minus strand of CAURBW010000001.1, from coordinate 120,295 downwards.
TTCGCCGGAACGCCCGAATCCGCTCATACAGCCATAAGCTCCTCCCTTGACTCTCAAATTAATCCAAAGGTAATCATAGCTTAAAATGACTTTTAGTATCTTTAATGCTCCGTTGTATTCCAATCCTGTTCCGGCAAAGGTTCCGCACCTTGCCACATAGTTAACCTGAGACGCGGTTGTAAAGCCTTCGTTTCTGTTACCTGACGGATAAATGAAAGAATACCGCTTTTCGTCTCCTGCAGGCAGTCCATCCGTCAGGTTCTTCATCGCTTTAGGAAGAAGGGCATAGCCTTCCTCATCTGCCGTATAGCTTACCAGCATATTGCCTGTTGCAAAGAGTTTTTTCACAACTGACTGAAATCTGGCAATATATGTTTTCTTATCAGCCGGATACTCTTTATCCAGCTTTTCTAAGAATTCATAATAACCGATTCCGCCTGTTATATCATTAAAATAGGCTGCCGGAGAAAAATAGGATGTGGCTCTTGCCACTGCTGCCGAATGGCAGGCTCCTTCCAGTTTCATTCTTGCTCTGGATCTGGTTTCGCTGATTACCTCTCCCACCCTCTTTTCATCATCTAAGAGAGAACGGGTAAGGATTTCATTTAAAATTGAAAATCCAAAATCAATCTTATCATAGAGTACTCTGGCACTTGCCATAAAATAACCTTTAAACTGGCCTCTGTTATTTAAATCAGGATAAGAAGTGACACTGAAGCTGACACCACCGCTGTTTAAATGAATCTCACTGGCTAAATCTCCGTACGTGTAGTTCTCAGTGTTAACATACCCAAGCAGAGATTTTAGAAATCCCACATAAGGCAAGTCCTCCATGGGAAGAACCGACGTATCAAACAGCACTTTTAAGTAGCCGATTCCGGAACTGGACATCTCATGATGAATTACCTTAACTCCATTGACTTCCTTCTCTTCCCAGATAATCTGCTCCGGTTCTCTGCTGATATCCTCTCTGGAAAGCATGGGAATCTTCTCTAAATCTTCCTGTGGGGACGGGTTTTCCTGATATTCTCTTAATGCTTTTGTCTGGTAAATTAAACGGCTGATCGCCTCTTCTGAAAGAGAAGCCTTATATTCTGCAAGCTTTCCAGCTGTTTTTGCATCTTCCTCTGCTGTTAAGTTCTTTTTCGGGCTGACAGTCAATACTGCTTCAAACGGATTATCCAGCAGATACTCTCTGATCAGCTGTTCAAAATAGCCGTCATCCACAACCTTCTTTAAATAGTCAAAGGTCGCCTGGTACTGCAGGTGCATCATTGGATCACCGTCATAAAGCCAGCTGTCCATGCACTGCAGACCGTACATCAGGCCTTTTGGCGCGGAACCGTAATCTGCTTCCCGATAACGGAATTCGTAATAATTCATACCAGCCTTTAAGCTCTTTTTGTTAATTCCTTCATCAGCAAGTTTTCTTAAGGTTCCCTTCACTACTGCAAGGAATTCTCCCAGCTGCTCTTTGTTTGCATTTTTAGCAATAACAGTAAAATAAGGCTGCAAAATGCCGCTGTCATAGCCGCCAAGGATATCCTGCCCGATTCCTGCATCAATAAGCGCCTGTTTTAATGGGGCGCCCGGAGCATCAAGAAGGGTGTACTCAAGAATCTGGAATGCTACATACAGTTTGGGATCCAAATCGGTTCCCACCACGGTATTGATGGAAAGATAAGTTGCGTTCTCTTCCGATTCTCCTTCTGTTATGGAATACCAGGTTTCTTCCTGCACCGGATGTTCAAACGGTTTCTGTCTCACAATCCTGGAGTCAACCTCTGTCTGGTCATAGTGGCTTAAGTACTTTTCATCCAGCCATAGAAGCTTTTCCTCCATATCCATATCTCCGTACAGGTAGATATAGCTGTTAGAAGGGTGATAATACTTTCTATGGAAATTCAAAAAATCCTCATAGGTTAAGTCAGGGATAAAGGATGGATCTCCGCCGGATTCCTGGCCATAGCAGTTATCCGGGAAAAGCACCTTTCTTGTAAAACGGTCAAGAACCTCTTCCGGAGATGAAAAAGCGCCCTTCATTTCATTGTAAACCACTCCGTTATAGATTAAATCGGAGTCTATATCTTCCAGCTCATAATGCCAGCCTTCCTGCATAAAGATTTTCTCTTCTTTATAGATGTTTGGATGAAGTACCGCATCCATATAGACATTCATCAGGTTATGGAAATCCTTTTCATTGCAGCTGGCAACCGGGTATACGGTTTTATCCGGATAAGTCATGGCATTTAAGAATGTGTTAAGGGAGCCTTTGACCAATTCCACAAAAGGGTCCTTAACAGGGAACTGATCAGAACCGCATAAGACGCTGTGTTCCAGAATGTGTGCCACTCCTGTGCTGTCCTTGGGAGGAGTCCTGAATCCAATGTTAAATACCTTGTTCTCGTCGTCACATGGTATGATGAAAATTCTGGCTCCGCTTTTTTTATGATGAAGTACGCACCCTGTGGCGTTTAACTCCACAATTTCTTTTTCCTCCACAACCTCATAGGCTGCAAGTTTTTTTAATTGATTCATATATTATTTCTTCCTCCTGCAAATTCTGTATTAATTACATATTGCCCACTAATTTGTCTTTTAATATAGCCGCACATTCCCTGACGCAAAAATGTATAAAAAGAACCGGATCTGACCCGCAGGATATTCCGTAAATGTCAGGAATTCCCCATTTTTTAGCGATCTGCTGTGCACGGAATACATGAAAATCACTGGTCAGCACTCCGACTCTTATGGGTTTATCCGGTACCTCTTCAAATGCACCCGGGACCACAATGCCCGGGCTGTTCAGCCTGTGGGCTTTTTTCTTTGCCTGGTCTTCTTCAATGGCTACACGGCTGTATGCAATATTCTCTACCGTACTGAAAGACCGGATATCTAAAATCAGCTGTTCATCCCTTACCCCGTTATACACCAGATAATCCCGCATAGCCTCTGCTTCACTGACAGGCTCATCCCCGCCCTGACCACCAGAAAGCACCAATACGGTACCGGGATTCTTATCCATATATTCGACTGCTTTATCCAGTCGTTTTTTTAAGGATTTGCTGATTCCACTTTCTTTCACTCTTGCTCCCAGCACTATGACGTAATCCAGATTCGACGTATCACGGACAGTAACTCCGGTAAACACCAGGATCTCCACCACCATAAACACCAGAATTCCAGTACAGCACATGGTGACCACTGATACCGGAATCCATAAGGGAATTTTGTCCTTATGTTTTATATATGCTTCCCAGCCCGCTGCCAGCAATACGCTTATTGCAGCAAACATTAGCCAGATTAAAGAAAATGAAGTGGTAATACCAGAATAAATCACGATTACAATATAATATATGATGCAAGAAACAGCTATCAGCCATAAAATCCACATGGTTCACCAGCCTCCATTCTACAAGTTCTGAACCCAGGGAAATTCTGGGCATTATACTTTAATAGCATACCACAATAAAGGGATTTCTACAACCAGGGAAAAGAAGCCGGAGTAAGAGTTAGAGTAAGTGACCGCAGGAACAAAAAACTTTATAGCTGAAGTTTCCTGAGATAAGGATCCGCAGCTCAGTCTAAATAAAAAGCACTTGCAAAAAGTTCTATATAGTACTATAATCGTCAAATATAGTACTATATAGAACTTTTTCAGGAGGTAAACGAAACAATGCTTAAAGGGCCTGCCATTTTTATATCTGCTTCAATTGATACACTGATCGATCGTATATTATCAAAAAAACATAAAAATTCAAAAACGGATTCGTTAACTGCCGCTCAATCACGGATGCTGTTTCTACTTTGGAATAATGACAATATTCCAATTAAAGAAGTTTCAAGAATTACTCATTTAAAAAAGTCCACATTAACCAGCACTCTGAAAAAATTAGAGAAAGCCGGCCATATTAAGCTCACACCAAGCGATAAGGACAAACGCGGTATATTGGTTCAGATAGCAAATAAAAATGAATATCTGGTAGCTCTAAACAAGAAATTCATTGACGAAACTGCTGATATCTTTTATAAAGGATTCACGGAAAAGGAAACAGAACTTTATGAAAGTTTCTTAAACAGAACCTTGATGAATCTGATAGAATATGAAAACGAATTATAAATAACTGATAAAAATACGATTATAAGGAGAAAATATATGAAAAAAAATAGAAAATGGTTATTTCTATTAGCTTTTGCTATTGTCATACTCGTAGCAGGATTCACAAGTAAAAAGAAATCCTCAGAGGATGTTGATTTAACCACTATGGCTCCCACCTATAGAGATGTTCTTATTGATACAGTGACAAATGACGACGGAACTAAAAAAGATTTAAAAATGAATGTATTCATTCCACCAGCAGATACCAGTAAAAAAATACCTGCTCTTGTATATGTTCACGGCGGCGGCTGGGCAATGGGTGATCATCAGGGTGATGATGCCGTATCCACCGAAGACACTCCTGCTAAAATGCCTGATATTCCTGGCAATGGCCAGCCAGCAGATCAAATGTCCAGTGATAATACATCTTCATACAAAATTTTCAAAAGCATTCTAAACAATGGTATCGCCTTTGTATCTGTTGATTATCGACTGAATTCTGAAGCAGCATTTCCAGCTCAGATCTACGATTTAAAGGGAAGTATCCGTTATTTACGCGCTCATGCAGCGGAATACGGTATTGATCCGGATAGAATTGCTATCGCCGGAACTTCTGCTGGTGCCCACCTGGCTACTGAACTTGCAACTACTTCAGATATCAAAACGCTGGAGGGCGATGTCGGCGGCAATCTGGAGTATTCCAGTTCTGTTATTGCTGCAATTGATTTTTATGGTCCTACCGATTTATTGACAATGGCTCCGGAAATGAGTCCAGCCCTGCAATCAAAAGAAGCTGCTATATCGGCACACGATGCACCTAGTTCCAATGAATCCAAATTAATAGGTTTTAGCGGAGAGGGCGAAGGCATTGGAGTCCTCAGGGAAATCAGAGATACCAATAATACCAGTTCTCCTTATTGGGATAAAGTTGTATTAGCCGAACTGGCAAGTCCGATCAATCAGATCACATCTGATGATCCGCCAATCTTTATCGCACACGGCGGGCATGACTCATTAGTCCCTATAGAGCAAAGCCTGAGATTACGGGAGACTCTGGTAAACGCAGGTGTCGAAAATATATTTATGACAAATGCCGATGCTCCACATGGGAATCAGGGTCAATATGTCAACAATGCTGCATTGGCATGGATTACTGATAAATTATTTGCCGATTAATGGAGAAGTATCTGTAGATTAAAAAAAGCCGGAACGGCTTAAAAATGTATTGATAAAGAGCCGTTCCGACTTTATTCCAAGCCCACAAATTTAAAATATTTATTATTTAATACGTTTATAGTCTTTTGTATAATATTTTCCATTTCTGATATCGTCTGTCATTCCTTTATATGGAGCCTCACAGATAACATCGTCATTATCTTTGCCGGCCTCACCCATATAAGTTATTTTTGCAAATTCCGGAACAATATATTTGGGATACGTTTCATATTTCACTCTGGATTCTTCCATCAAATCAATGTGCTCATTCTGATGGCAGACTGTGATTTCCGGATGTTCGTGAACCCATTTAGGAAAAAATATAACGCCGTGCAGCTTTCCTTCATTTGGCATAAAGTCTAAGGCTACATCTGTTCCGGTAGGTTCAGTCCAGGTGATTTTAAAAACACCATCTGTCAGTTTTACGATTTCAGCTTTTTGATCTGTAACCCATCGGCCGGCAACCATTCCGCCATGAATGCGGTAATCTACGGTATCTTCATTTTTTGCATACCATTCATACTCCCAGCCATTATCGTACGTGTATATAAAATGCATTCCGATAAAATCTTTTAAATCTTTAAAATTCTTTTTGAATTCCATTTGTTTGTCTCCTAGTTCGTAAATTATTTATTTCAAAATAACATATGGCATACATTTTACCAATTCCAGAATAATTTCTGCTGTTTTTTCTACTCCATATAAATCCGCCTTCAATGACAAGTCATAAGCATTCGCCATGCCCCATTCTTTTTCCATATAATGTTTACAATAATTTTTCCGCTCAGATTCTGCTTTTTTTATTTTCTTCTCAGCTTCTTTTTCATTAAGGCTTTCGCGCTTCATCACTCGTATCTTTTTAGAATTCATATCAGCACAGATAAATACATGGAATGTATTTTTTCGGTCTGCCAGAATAAAATTTGCCAGTCTTCCTATAATGACACAGGATTCCTTCGCAGCAATTTCTTTGATTGTTCTTACTTCTGCATGAAACAGAGCATCATATTTTCCTTCTTCTCCATTGATATAAGCATAATTTTGCGTATATAAATCATAGAGAAAGCTATGTGTCAGTTTCTGATCGTTATTTCGGACAAATTCATCTGAATAACCATTCTCTTTTGCAACCTGATAGATGAGTTCATCGTCATAACAGGCAATCCCAAGTTCCTTTGCCACCAGCTTGCCAATCTCTCTGCCTCCGCTGCCATACTCACGGCCAATGGTAATAACCAGAGGACTCTGTTCTGTCTTTTCAGTATTTCTATCTGCAACCGCATTTACCGGGAATAACCAGTTTGTTAATGAACTTAGTGTTCTTCCAAAAGACCTGGCGATCAGCCCGACAATAAAAGCTGCAATAATGGTTCCTTCTCGAACTCCATTAATTTTATGAAACAGAAAGCAGGAAACAATTGCTGCCATTACTGTCATGGACGCATCAAAACATACTTTCGTCATTCCAAACTCAGCCTTGAATCTCTGTGTCACTGCCTTGACAAAGGCTTCACCTGGAAGCATTACTACATCCGCAATCACTTCCAGATAAACACCAAATCCTAAAATCACACAGCCAATTATCAGGGAAGCAATCTTTAAATAATATTTGTCTGGTTCAAGCCATGACAATAGATTCATCGATGCATCGATAAAATATCCGAATGCAATTGATACAGGTATCTGCAATAACTGCACCTTCTGAAATTTTTTACCCAGTATTGCAACCTGCAATAAGATTAATAACAAGCTGAATATAATTGTAAACTGTCCTAATGTCGGACAAAATCCAAGACTTAATACGTATGGAATACTCGATATTGGTGATGTACCCAGATTTGCCTTTGTGATAAAACTTACACCGAATGAATTGATATACAATCCAATCAGAAATACTACATAACGTTTTGCCAATTCTCTTTTGTTCAAAATTATACTTCCTTCAAGTTCTTATTTACCCGCTCCAAATAATTTAAAAACTGTTCTTTTTCTTTATTTGTAAAATCTTTTAATGCAATGGCTTCCAATATATCAAATGCTTTTTTCACATAGCTAGCTTCCTCTTTTCCTTTTTCTGTTAAATAGACATACAAAAATCTGCGATTATCATTTTGCATTTTTCGCTCGATGATATCATTTTTCTCCATTCGGGATAACAGACTGGTGACGGTTGCCGGCTCAATTCCACATGCCTGTGCAATTTCCTTTTGTACCGATCCGTCATGTTCATATAAATATTCTAAAATCTTGGGTTGTCCCGATGAAAGCTCCCGGTCTGCCAACTGTTCATAAACTTTTTTTGTAAACATGGTATGGTTTTCCAACATTAATTTATGGTACATAAATCTCCCCTCTTTTCTACACACATTGAATTCTAACAGTTTGATTTCTAATTGTCAAGTTTTATTATTGTTTTTCATTTAATACATTTAGAAAAAGCTAACAACTCCTTCGGTATTTTCGTTTCATAACAAAAAGGGGTCAGCATAGGCGGCATGGCATCTACAAGCCAACGACAAATATTTTCTGAAGAAGTATCCCCATCACACGCAAATGCAGTGGATATTTCCTGAGATACCGTATGAGCATAGAGTTTGATGAGAAAGAGAAGTTCCTCCGCTGCATCGAAACCGGCCGTATATTTTACGATGCTGCACATGTCTTCTATGATCTTATCGGTAATGTAATTCGTGAGTGAATTAATATCGTTGGAATTTAAAACACGTTTATAAAAGGAGCGTTTATTTTTCAAAAGGAGGATGAGTTGAAAAAATAAATCGATGTACATCATGAACTCAGGCTGTTTAGAAAGCAGCTGCTCATAATCCATTTCATAAACCCAAAGAACTAAATCATATTTGTCCTTGAAATAATGATAAAATATTGGTCTTGCCATACCGCACTGCTTTGTGATTTGGCTGACGGATATTTTATCAATTATTTTGTCTTGCAATAGTATGGCGAGTGCATTTGCAAGCCGTTCCTTCGCAGTCGTTGTTGTATTCATTTTTTTACTCCTTTAGAAACATAACATTTTTGATAAAGTGTAACTTTTCATTTTATAAGATGTCTCATATAATTATAATACTACATATAGTGCATTACAATACGGTCAGCACTAAATGCAGAATTATTTAAGGAGATAAAAGAAAATGGATAGTGAGGTAAATACCAGAATTATCAAAAGAAATGGAAAAGAAACTGCTTTTGATGCAGCTAAAATTACGCATGCAATAGAAAAAGCCAATCAGGAAGTGGAGGCGAATCGTCAGTTGAGCGGGTCACAGATAGACGCGATTGCTGATATGGTAAAAAAAGAAGTTACTGATGCAATACATTCGGTAAGTGTGGAAGATATTCAGGAATTAGTTGAGCATGGAATTATGGAGATGCGGGGATATGAGGTTGCACAAAAATATGTACGCTACCGCTATAAACGACAGCTGGCACGTAAAGCCAACACAACCGATGAAGAAATATTAACTCTTCTGGATCGTATCAATGAAGAAGTGAAGCAGGAAAATTCGAATAAAAATCCGGTGATTAATTCTACACAGCGTGATTACATGGCGGGTGAAGTCAGTAAAGATTTGACTTATCGGGTTTTGCTTCCGGAAGAAATTGCGAAGGCGCACAAGGCTGGAATCATTCATTTCCATGATGCTGATTATTTCGCCCAAAAAGAACATAATTGCGATTTGATTAATCTTGATGATATGCTGCAGAATGGTACGGTTATCAGCGAAACATTGATTGAAAAACCCCATAGTTTTTATACGGCATGTAATGTAACAACACAAATCGTGGCCCAGGTTGCGAGCAATCAGTATGGCGGACAATCTTTTTCACTCGCACATTTAGCTCCGTTTGTAGATATCAGCCGCAAAAAGATTCACAAGGAAATTGAAGCTGAACAACGTACGATAGGTGCTGTCCCGGATGAAGAAAAGGTTTCAGCTATCACTGAAATAAGGCTGAAAAAAGAAATTGAACGGGGAATACAGACCATACAATATCAATAAATCACATTAATGACCTGCAATGGACAGGCACCATTTGTAACCGTATTTATGTATCTGGATGAAGTAGATACGGGGCAGACGAGAGATGATCTGGCACTTATTATAAAGGAAGTGCTGCTGCAGAGAATACAGGGGGTGAAGAACGAAAAAGGGGTATGGATCACACCGGCATTTCCAAAATTAATTTATGTATTAGATGAAGATAATGTGAAAAAAGGTTCTAAATATAGGAGTTTAACAGAACTGGCCGCCAGGTGTACGGCAAAGCGAATGGTACCGGATTACATATCAGCAAAAGTAATGCAGGAATTAAAAAATGGTAACGTGTATACCTGCATGGGCTGCCGTTCCTTCCTTACTGTTGAAGAAAAACAGAAGAATCCGGATGGAAGTAATAAGTTTTATGGAAGATTCAACCAGGGAGTCGTGACAATCAATCTGGTAGATGTTGCCTGCTCATCAAAAAAAGATATGGAGAAATTCTGGGAAATATTGGAGAGCAGACTGGAATTATGCCACCGCGCATTGCAGCTTAAGCATAAACGGTTAATGGGAACTCCATCCGACGCTGCACCAATTCTCTGGCAGCATGGTGCATTAGCCAGACTGCAAAAAGGAGAAGTGATCGATAAACTTTTATTTGATGGATATTCCACAATTTCCTTAGGCTATGCAGGATTGTATGAAATGTGTGTATACATGAAAGGAAAATCACACACCGATCCGGAGGCTCGGCCATTTGCTTTACAGGTTATGCAAAAATTGAATGATAAATGTACGGAATGGAAAGAAGCAGAAAATATCAGTTATTCGGTATATGGAACACCCATGGAGTCCACCTCCTACAAGTTTGCAAAATGCTTGCAGAAACGTTTTGGGATAATCAAAGGTGTGACAGATAAAAATTATATAACAAATAGTTATCATGTTCATGTTACGGAGAAAATAGATGCTTTTCATAAATTAAAATTTGAATCGGATTTTCAAAAGCTGTCACCAGGCGGCGCAGTCAGCTATGTAGAAGTTCCAAACCTGCAGAACAATATATCTGCTGTTTTAACAGTAATCCAATATATTTACGATAATATCATGTATGCGGAATTGAATACGAAAAGTGATTATTGTGAAGTTTGTGGATATGACGGAGAAATCAGGATTGTGGAAGAAAAAAATACGAAAAAATTAGTTTGGGAATGCCCGAATTGCGGTAATCGGGATCAGGATAAGATGTGCGTGGCAAGAAGAACCTGTGGATATATCGGAACACAGTTCTGGAATCAGGGACGTACGCAGGAGATAAAAGAGAGAGTACTGCATTTATAAAATATTATAACCGCATCCCAAGATCAGAATCCATTTGATACAAAAAAGGCAAGTGAGGAAATGAAAGCATATAGCTTTCCATTTCCTCACTTGTCTTTTTTTACTTCATTTCACTTCTGCGGAGGATGTCATATTGTTCCATTTCTACGCTCAGTTCTACAAAAAGAATCTGCTGCGGGTGGGGAGCACTTTCCTGGCTGTTACCGTCTTCATCGTAAATAGCCTTAACGGCTGCTTCCAGGTTTCTTCCGTCAGGCTTCATGACCTCAATGGTCTCTCCCACAGTGAATTTGTTCTTCTGCTCGATTCTTCCATACCCTCTCTCATCAACAGCCAGGACCGTTCCTAAATAGGTATAATTTTTTACATAGGTATTGTTGTCGTAAATCTGAGTAGTCTCATCAGGCTTGCCAAAATAAAATCCGGTTGTAAACTCCCTGTAGGTACATTTTCCGATTTCAGACCGGTACCAGTCCATATTTGATTTATAAAGCTCAGTATCTTTGTTATAATCATCAATGGCTTTCCGGTAGGTTCTCGCCACCGCCGCCACATAAAGCGCCGTTTTCATACGCCCTTCGATCTTAAAGCTGTCGATCCCCGCATCCATCATCTCCGGAATATGCTCGATCATGCACAAATCCTTGGAATTAAAGATATAAGTCCCCCGCTCATTTTCATAAACCGGCATATACTCACCCGGACGTTTTTCTTCCACAAGGGAATATTTCCATCTGCAGGGATGGGTGCAGGCTCCCTGGTTTGCATCTCTGCCTGTCATAAAGTTGCTCAGTAAGCAGCGGCCGGAATAGGACATGCACATGGCTCCGTGTATAAAGCTTTCAATTTCCAAATTCTCCGGAATCTTTCCCCTGATTTCCTTAATCTCAGCAAGGGAAAGCTCTCTGGCAGATACCACACGTTTTGCTCCCAGCTGATGCCAGAACAAATAGGTTCCATAATTTGTGTTGTTCGCCTGGGTGCTGATGTGAAGTTCCATATCAGGAATCACCCGTTTTGCAATGGCAAATACACCCGGATCGGAAATAATTACTGCATCCGGTCTGATATCCCTTAATTCGTTAAAATATTCCTCTACTCCGGAAAGATCTTCGTTGTGAGCCAGAATATTGGCTGTGATATAGACTTTTACCCCGCGGTCGTGGGCAAAGGCAATTCCTTCCCGGATATCCTCATTTGTGAAGTTTTTTGCCTTGGCACGCAGTCCAAAGGCTTCTCCTCCGATATAGACAGCATCAGCACCGTAAATCACTGCGGTTTTTAACACTTCCAGACTGCCTGCCGGAATCAAAAGTTCGGTCTTTCTCATGAAACTCCTCTCTCGTACTTCTCTTTTAAAATGCTGACGGTAATTCCGTCTCCAATTGAAACCACCGATGTAATAAGATGGTCACAATGCTTTAACTCAAACAAATATTCCCGCATACGCCCGTGAATGGTCCGGTTGCGCCGCTCCACTGCATAGCGGGATTCAATGATATCTCCATCCTGAAGAACATTGTCCGAAATCAGCATTCCGCCTGGCCTTAAAAGCTCAAGAATTCTGGGAAGCCAGACTAAATACTGGCCTTTTGCGGCATCTAAAAAGACAAGGTCAAAGGGGCCGCTAAGCCCCTCTAATACCTCCTCTGCGTCCCCTTCGTACAGGGTAATCCGATCCGTTTCTCCGGCTCTTTCAAAGTTAAACTTGGCTTCCGGAATTCTCTTCTCATATTTTTCTATGGTAGTAATATGGCAGTTACGAGGCATGACCTCCGCCATCAGAAGGGCAGAATAGCCAACAGCTGTTCCCACCTCTAAAATCGCCTGGGGCTGCATGGCGGCAGCCATTGTCTGTAAAAAGGCTGCAGTCTCTTCTCTTATGACCGGAACCCCGTCTTCTCTTGCCTTTTTCCCAATCTCTGCAAGAAGTCCGTTCCGGTCTGTCTCCAGAGAATTAATATATTCCGTTATCCTGTCGTTTACAATCATTGTTTCTCTTTCTTTTCCCCTGTATTATCATTCATCATCTGAAGGATCTCCTTGGAGGTCATGGAAGTGTTAAATGTATAGATTCCCGGATTTACTTTATAATCAAAGAACTCAGCCTGGATGATAAAGGAATATTCATTGGCAATTAAGCTGCTGCCCTTTAAAAGCCTCGCCACCTGTACAGCTGATGCCCCCTTTTCCACAGTGATACTCTTATCCTGCCCGGGGCTTTGTTCCATTGCAGAAGCATAGAAAATTTCATGCCCAAACTCGTAGCCTCTGGTCACTCCTTCATACAGCAGCAGTACGACCAGCGCAAAAATAATAAGTCTGGAAGAGATGGCAATAATCGCTCCTGTTATTTTGTTTATCTCGTTGGTTGTCCGGCTCATAACAATCCATTCCTTTCGCCTTAAAGGCAGGAGTTTTTTTAATAACTCCTAAACCTCCATAATGATCGGCAGAATCATGGGATTACGCTTCATGCGCTTCCAGAGGAAATCGCTTAAGCTGTCCCGGATGATATTCTTGATTTTACCCCAGTCGTTGATCTTGCGTTCCAGGCAGTCCTGTACTGCATCATTCACAATGGCTCTCGCCTCTTCCATCAGATCCTCAGATTCTCTCACATACACAAATCCTCTGGATACGATGTCCGGTCCTGCAAGCAGCTGATTGGAATACTTCTCTAAAGTCAGTACTACCACAATAATTCCGTTCTGAGCCAGATTCTGTCTGTCTCTTAACACGATATTGCCTACATCACCTACACCAAGTCCATCTACCAGAATGCCTCCGGACTGAACGTGATCTACCACTTTCCAGGATTCTGCTCCCAGCTCCACCACATCTCCGGATGACATGATGATTACGTTCTCCTTCGGAATACCCATGGACTGAACCACGCTCTTTTGCGCGATTAAGTGGCGGTATTCACCATGAACCGGAATCGCGTATTGCGGACGTACCAGGGCATACATAAGTTTAATCTCTTCCTGGCATGCGTGTCCGGATACATGAGTATCCTCGCAGATCACCTCAGCGCCCTTCATGGAAAGCTCGTTGACCACCTTGGAAACTGCTTTTTCATTACCCGGAATCGGGTTGGAGCTTAATATTATAACATCATTTGGCTTGATGGAAATCTTTTTATGCGTGCTTCCTGCCATACGGGAAAGCGCTGCCATGGATTCTCCCTGGCTTCCGGTTGTGATAAGCACCGTCTGCTCATCCGGATAATTCTTCAGCTGATCAATATCAATTAACGTACCTTCCGGAATATCGATATATCCCAGTTCACTGGCCGTACCGATTACATTGACCATACTTCTACCCTCCACCACTACTTTCCGCCCGTTCTTGGCAGCTGAGTTGATTACCTGCTGTACCCGGTCCACGTTGGAGGCAAAGGTTGCCACAATGATACGGTTATTCTTATGATCTGCGAATATATTATCAAAGGTTTTTCCAACCGTCTTTTCCGACTGGGTAAATCCTGGCCTCATGGCATTGGTACTGTCGCACATAAGAGCAAGAACACCTTTTTTCCCAAGTTCTGCAAAACGCTCTAAATCTGCCGGTTCTCCGAATACGGGAGTATAATCAATCTTAAAGTCTCCTGTATGAAGAATCACTCCTGCCGGTGAGAAAATAGCGAGGGCAGAAGCATCGGCGATGCTGTGATTTGTCTTGATGAATTCAATGCGGAAGCATCCCAGATTAATGGACTGTCCGTGTTTGATCACCTTTCTCTTTGTGTTTTTCAGCAGGTTATGTTCTTTTAATTTGTTTTCAATCAGTGCTATGGTCAGCTTGGTGCCATAAACCGGTACATTGATCTCCTTTAAAATATAAGGGAGAGCACCGATATGATCCTCGTGGCCATGGGTGATGACAAATCCCTTAACTTTGTTTATATTTTGTTTTAAATAGGAAACATCCGGGATCACCAGGTCGATTCCAAGCATATCATCTGTAGGGAACGCCAGTCCGCAGTCCACAACAATGATGCTGTCCTCGTATTCAAAAGCAGTGATATTCATACCAATCTGCTCCATTCCTCCTAAGGGAATGATTTTTACTTTCGCGTTGCTGTCTTGTTTCTTCAATCTTTTACCTCCGTTTTATTATTTCCCGTCCTGATCTTCTTCCATTTTCTCCCGGCATTCCCTGCAGTACCCGTGAAGTTTCACTTCATGATCTGTTACCATAAACCCCTCTGTATCAAGAAGTGCCTGTTCCAGAGTATCTAAAAGGTCACCTTTAAAGGAAAATACTTTTTGGCATCGGCTGCAAATGGCATGATGGTGGTGATGTCCGGACTCACGATTAAAGCCCCCCAGTTCATAGCGGGCAAATCCATCGTCAAAGCTGACCTTATCAATCACTGATAAATCCACCAGCACCTGTACAGTCCTGTAAATCGTGGCAAGCCCTATCTCCGGACAGCTCTGTCTGGCCAGATCGTAGATCTCCTCTGCAGTCAGATGTTCTCCCGGACGCTCAGCCATGAGTTCCAGTACCAGCATGCGCTGATTGGTCACCTTGAGTCCTTTTTTTCGAAGCATATCTTTAAAAACTTCCTGTTCCATACAACAGTCCCTCAATCACTTACCATCATTTTTCAATATCTACATCCGCTCCGTCAAGCAGTTCGGAAAATATTTTAAATAAATAATCTATCTCGTTATCATCCTCGACAAACTCATACAAGGCATCTTCTTCATTCTGCTTTGACAAGTCTTTTAAGATGTAACATTCTCCTTCTTCATCCTCATCTGCTGAATCAGTTACCAGCAGATAATTCATACCATTAATTCTGGTTTCTTCCAGAACATAAAAAATAATTTCTTCCCCTTCGTCATTGGTCAGGGTAATTTTCTTTTCTTCACTGTTCATTGCCTGTCTCCCGTTTTAAGCTGTCTAAATATCCCTGAAGGATCAGTCCTGCTGCCACCTTGTCAATTACTGATTTCCGGTTTTCCCGTCTTACTCCGCTTTCCATTAAAATTCTCTCAGAAGCGGCTGTAGTCAGTCTCTCATCCCACAAAACTACAGGAAGCCCGGTCCGGCGTATAAGCATTTCCTTAAATTCTTCTGTCTTTTTTGCTCTGTCGCCAGCCGTATTATTCATATTCTTAGGATAACCCAAAACAATCGTTTCAATCTCATATTCCTGAATCAGTTCCTCAATCCGGGCACAGGTTCTTCTCAGTTTATTTTCTTCTTCTCTCGTAATTGTCTCCACACCCTGGGCAGTTATACCCAGTAAGTCGGAAACTGCAACTCCCACAGTTTTAGAACCGTAATCAAGTCCCATGATCCTCATAATTACCTCTTTCTTGTCCATGTATTTTGGACATAAAGGTATGTCCGTAAGGACGCTCCTCTTTCTTGTCCATGGTTTTTGGACATAAAGGTATGTCCGCAGGACGCTCCTCTTTCTTGTCCATGGTTTTTGGACATAAAGGTATGTCCGCAGGACGCTCCTCTTTCTTGTCCATGCTTTTTGGACCTAAAGGTATATTCACATAAAAAATGTGCAACAAAACAAAGCTGGTCCGCAGCCAACTAGATAAAAAACTAACTGTCAGACTCCGCCTCTTTCCACTTCATCTGACAGCTGTAACGCATTGTAAAGGTCTTATAGAGTTGAAACCTGCCCGACTGACGTCTAGCGGCGTCATTACTTTAACATCGTATCAATATATACCCGCATCAGTTCTTCCAGAATCTCGTCCCGCTCCACTTTCATGATCAGACTTCTGGCATTCTTATGGCTGGTAATATAAGTAGGGTCACCTGACATAATATACCCCACAATCTGGTTAACCGGATTATAGCCTTTTTCTGTGAGGGCAATATAAACCTGTTCCAGTACCTGACTTACGTCCAGCTTATTTTCCTGGACTGCTTTAAAAAATTGTGTATTATGAATATCGCCCATGTTTCTCACGTCCTTTAACTGTTCTCCTTTATTTTAAACCATAATCATGGATTCGGCAAGATAAAAATAAATTTTGTCTGTTAACGTTTTAAAAATATAATTTCATCTGTCAGCATTTTCCGTAAAGTTCCCTTTACCATCGTGCCTTTTATGCCTTCTTCAAAAGGAACTGCAGCTTTTATATATTCTTTCGTATGACCGATAATATAGCGCTTTCCTTCCGTCTCATATTCCTCTTCCATCAGCACTTCGGTCTGGCTGCCCAAATGGGATTTACGGTAGGAAAGTGACATCTCCTGTTCCAGAGAAAGAAGCTCACTGCTTCGTTCCGCCTTCACAGATTCCGGGATCTGATCCGGCATATCTGCCGCTCTGGTTCCGTTCCTGACAGAATATTTAAACACATGCATTTCGTAAAACTGCAGCTTTTTTAAATACTCTCTGGTTGTTTCAAACTCTTCTTTGGTTTCCCCTGGAAACCCTACTATGATATCGGTTGTAATCGCAGGATTCTTAAACGCACTGCGAAGCAGCTCACAGCCCTTTAAATATTCTATCGTCGTATATTTCCGGTTCATACGCTTTAAGGTCGCATCACAGCCGCTTTGCAAAGACAAATGGAAATGAGGGCAAATCTTTTCCAGCCCGGCAAGGGTAACTGCAAATTCTTCCGTTATAATCCTTGGTTCCAGAGAACCAAGGCGGATTCGTCTGATTTCCGGAATCTCATGTACTTTTATAATTAAATCCAGCAGACCGATTCGCTCCTCCTCCGGAAAATCCATACCGTAGGAGCTTAAATGGATTCCGGTTAAAACAGCTTCCTCATATCCGAGAGCTGCAAGCCGTCTGATCTCTTCCACCACTTCCTGGGGTTTTCTGCTTCTGACACGGCCTCTTGTGAAGGGAATGATACAATAGCTGCAGAACTGGTTGCATCCGTCCTGTACCTTCACAAATGCTCTTGTGTGATCGCCGGGCCGGCTGATGGAAAGGTTCTCATATTCAGCGGTATGGCTGATGTCAATCACCGTTTCTTCCTCAGTCACTTTATTCTGCGCAAAGTAATCTTCCAGGATGGAAACCAGTTCTGTTTTCTTATTATTTCCTATCACCAGATCCACCGCTTCGTCTTTTTTCAGTTCCTCACCTGCTGCCTGTACATAACAGCCGGCTGCAACAACAACCGAACCGGGATTCATCTTCTTGGCCCGGTGGAGCATCTGTCTTGATTTCCGGTCTGCAATGTTTGTAACAGAACAGGTATTGATAATATAAACGTCTGCTCCCTCTGCAAACGGAACAATCTCATAGCCTGCGTTTTCCAAAAGCTGCTGCATCGCTTCTGTTTCATATGAATTTACCTTGCATCCAAGGTTATGCAGGGCTGCCTTTCTCATTTTATTTTCTCCTATCTAAATATTGCTTAAATTTTCAGTATTTTCATGTAAAATTACCATTGACTTTTATACAATAAATCAGTAGTATTGAAGTGAAAAAGGGGCGGTTCCCTGATTAATAAAAGAGCTCACGCAAGGAGGTTTTTCACATGAAAACAGTTCGTATATCTTTAAATTCCATCGACAAAGTAAAATCTTTCGTAAATGATCTGACAAAATTTGATACAGACTTTGATCTTGTTTCCGGCAGATATGTGATTGATGCAAAATCTATTATGGGTATTTTCAGCCTGGATTTATCCAAGCCGATTGATTTAAACATTCATTCCGAAAGCGCTGTCGATGAAATCTTAAACATTTTATCTCCATATATTGTAGATTAACTGGATTAAGAGCTATGATAGAAATGGGATCCGTCCTTTTAAAAAGGAGCTGGACCCCATTTTTTATTTAACACCAGACTTTTTCTACGGTGCGAATGGCCGTCTCAACCAGCTCATCAATCTTTTCTTCCAGTTTTTCCTCTGACCGCTCAATCATCTTAATGCTCGGTTTCGTAACGGGATGTTTTGCAACAAAGATGGTACAGCAGTCTTCAAAAGGAAGAACTGAGGTCTCGTAAGTTCCTATCTTTTCCGATACATCAACAATCTCCTGCTTATCAAAACCAATTACCGGACGGAATACAGGAATTGTGCATGCCGCATCAGTGGCTGCCAGCGACTGCATGGTCTGAGAAGCAACCTGTCCGATACTTTCTCCTGTAATCAGCGCCTGGGCTCCCGCTTCTCCTGCCAGATGTTCGGCAATCCGCATCATATACCGTCTCATGATGATTGTAAGTTCCTCATGAGGACATTTATCATAAATATAAAGCTGAATATCAGTAAAATTCACAATATGAAGGTGAACAGGCCCGGAATACCTTGATACCAGCTTTGCAAGGTCAATTACCTTTTCCTTCGCCCGTTCGCTGGTATATGGCGGAGCATGGAAATAGACAGCATCAATTTTGACTCCTCTTTTGGCAATCATATAACCGGCTACCGGACTGTCAATGCCTCCGGATAACAGAAGCATGGCTTTTCCGTTGGTTCCTACCGGCATTCCTCCCGGTCCTGGAATAATTTTGGAATAAATATTAATTTTATTTCTGACTTCTACATAAAGCATAACCTCTGGCTTATGAACGTCTACTTTCGTATCCGGAAAAGTATGAAGAATCACTTCTCCTAAATCCCGGTTAATCTGTTCTGAGTTCACGGGATATCGTTTGTTTCCTCTTCTTGCATACACTTTAAATGTAAAATGTTTATCCTCATAATACTGTTCTACATAGGATAAAACCTGCTGTTTTAAATCCTCATATCCATTATCCTCCACCTGAACCATAGGGCAGATGGCTGCAATTCCGAATATACGGCTCAGCGATTCAATGACTTCATCAAAATCGTATTCCGATTCTGCTGTAGCATAGATACGTCCGGATTCTTTTGAAACGATAAAATCTCCATCCAGTCTCTTTAATGCGTGACGAATGTGTGCCACAAGGGCATCCTCAAATAAGAAACGGTTTTTTCCCTTCACACCGATTTCTGCGTATTTAATTAAAAATGATTGATATTGCATCTGTAGTCCTTTCTTTGTAAAAACCCATCTAACCTCTCTGATACCGTCTGAGTACAGGCAGCAGTTCCTTTAAGGTTTCGATGCAGTAGTCCACTTCTTCCCTTGTATTAAAAATACCGAAGCTGAATCTTAAGGTGGAATCAAGAAGCTCTGGCTTTAAGCCAATCCCTTTTAAAGTTCCGCTGACAGCCGGGTGATTGGAGGAGCAGGCAGACCCGGAAGATACATAGATCTCTCTCTCCTCCAGCGCGTGAAGGAGTACTTCACTGCGGATGCCCATAAAACTGGCGCTGACAATCTGGGGCGCCGACAATTCTCCTTTTAAGCTGTTAATGGTTACTCCCTCTATTTCTGACAGTCTGTCAATCAAATAGTCCTTAAGTTCTATAATTCCCCGGATTTTCTCCCTGTGATTAGTATACATATAGTTTGCAGCAGCGGATAAACCGGCAATACCGGGAACATTCTCCGTACCGGAGCGCATACCTTTCTGCTGACCTCCGCCATATATCAAAGGCTTTATTCTGACCCGCTTATCGATATAAAGAAAACCGATCCCTTTCGGTCCATGAAATTTGTGGGCACTTACAGAAAGCAGATCAATTCCCTGACTTTTGGGACGGATCAAGAGTTTTCCATAAGCCTGTATGGCATCAACATGGAATAAAATATTGGGGTTTTTCTTCTTTATAACTTTCGAAATGGCTTCCACAGGCTCAATGGCACCGATTTCATTGTTCACATACATGATGGAAACCAGAATGGTCTCAGGGCAGATTGCTTCTTCCAGCTCCTCTAAGTTAATATGTCCCTGTCCGTCAACGGAAAGATAAGTCACCCGGAATCCCTGTTCTTCCAGATAAGCAAGAGGGTTGTATACGGAAGCGTGTTCAATTCCTGTACTGATGATATGATTTCCCGCCCGTTTATTGGCCATAGCGGTAGCAATAACAGCCATATTGTTGGACTCGGAGCCTCCGGACGTAAAAACGATCTCCTTCGCAGCCACCTTTAAGGTTCCGGCTATGGTTTCTGCTGCCTCTTTGATATACCGTTCCGCATCCAGACCTTTTTTATGCCTGGCAGATGGATTTCCATAATCCTCCATCATTGTTTTTACTACAATCTCTTTGACCGGCTCCAGCACTCTGGTTGTAGCCGAATTATCAAAATATGCCTCCATTTAAATTATCTCCTAAACGCTTTCCAACTGAAACGCAAGTACGGAGAGAACAAAAAGTCCCGCTGTTTCCGTCCGTAAGATGCGCTTACCCAGTGTAATTGTATTGGCGCCGTATGTTTCTCCAAGTTCCACTTCTCCGTCTTCAAATCCGCCTTCCGGTCCGATGAAAATTCCGGCTTTCATCCCCGGTTTTATGCAGGAAAAAATCTCCCGGGTCTGCGTCATGCCTTCTGCATGTTCGAAAGGAAGTAAGAGTACGTCAAAATCCTTTGCATATTCAAACGCCTCCCGAAGAGTCTTTACACCGGTCACTTCCGGAATCAAAAGCCGTTTGGACTGTTTGGCTGCGCTTTCTGAAACAGCCGCCCAGCGTTTGATTTTTGACTCCTCTTTCTTTTTATCGAGTTTCACCACAGCACGCTTCGTTTCTACCGGAATAATCTGATATACTCCCAGTTCAACCGCTTTCTGTATGATCAGTTCCATCTTATCGCTTTTGGGAAGTCCCTGAAATAAATAAAGCTTCACAGGCAGCTCTGAACCGCCTTCCCGGATCTCCAATATCTTCGCCGTAATTTCATCAGAAGAAATGGACTGGATCTCACACAAATAATCTTTATCCACTCCGTTGCTGAGCAGGATTTCTTCTCCCGGTTCCATACGCAGGACATTTTTTATATGGTTCACATCCGTTCCTGTAATCCGGACCGCAGTCTCTCCGATCTGATCCTGCTGAACAAAAAAATGATACATGGTTTCCTCTTTCCTGTCCACGCTTTCTGGACATAAAGGTATGTCCGCAGGACGCTCCTCTTTCCTATTTCTTTCTGACTGTCACAGAAACCCACTCTCCCTGATAAGTGATCTCCACCAGTTCAAAGGCATCGTTGGCAGCAAACGCCTGCTTCACCGCTTCTTCTTTCATATTAATGATGCCGGAGGTAATAAAGATAGCGCCCTTCTTCATATGAACCGGGACTTCTTTCTGCAATGGGATAATTACATCAGCCAGTATGTTTGCAACTACAACATCATATTTATCAAAGCCTGCCGCTTCCTTTACATCTTTATCATCAATGATATTTCCTTTTAAAACTTTAAACCTGGCAGGATCAATGTGATTGGATTCCATATTTTCCATTACGGCAATAATGGCATTTTCATCCAAATCTGTACCGAAAACTTCACTGGCTCCCAGCTTTAATGCTGTGATTCCCAGAATTCCGCTTCCGGTTCCCACATCAAGGACAAGAGTACCCGGCGCCACATATTTTCTCAGCTGGCGTATGCAAAGCTGTGTGGTCTCATGCTGGCCCGTACCAAAGGCAGTTCCTGGATCGATTTCAATTAAAAGCTTGTCTTTATGCTCTTCAGGAATTGCCTCCCAGGTAGGCTTAATTAAAATATCATCAACTGTAAATGGTTTAAAATACTGCTTCCAGTTGTTAATCCAGTCTTTATCCTCTGTCTCGCTGGTCTCAATGGTGCGGGCTCCTAAATCAGTAAACATGGAAAGCTCGTCCAGTCCCTCATCCACCTTTTTTAACATCCCCTCTATATCTGTATCAGAATCGGGATCCAGATAAAAGCTGACTCTTGCAATTCCTTCATCTGGCGGCAGTTCCGGAAGAATATCAATAAACATACCCTTTGTTTCCGCTTCTGTAAGAGGAATGTTGTCTTCTATTTCAATTCCTTCAATTCCAATTTCATCAAACATGCTGCTGACCAAATCAACAGCCTCTGTTGTTGTTGTAAGAGTAAATTTTTTCCATTTCATAACAATTCCCTATCCTTTTATTATTTTCACAAAGAGACACAACAGGACCACCAGTACAACGGGACGGACAATCTTCAGCCCGTTTTTCACCACAAGTCCTGAACCGATATAATGTCCTGCTATGCAGAAGACACCGGCAGCAAGGCCAAGAGGTATTAATACTTTTCCATTTATTAAAAATGTTGTAAGAGCTGCAATATTGGACGACAAATTAATGACCTTCGTCGTACCGGAAGCGCTTCTGATATCCATTCCTGCAAGTCCGGTCAGCACAAGAAGCAGAAATGTCCCCGTTCCAGGTCCGTAAAAACCGTCATAGCATCCTATCACAAGGGCTGCTCCCATGGTGATCAGAAACATTTTCTTCTCTGATACTTCTTTTTTATATTCCTGCTCTCCCAAATCTTTATTCTTCAAAACATAGAACGCAACAACCGGCAGAGCCACCAGCATCATTGTTTTTAACACCAGTTCACTGGCAAGCATGGATAAATGGGCTCCAATTACAGAACCGCCCATTGCCAGAAGAGCTGCGCACAAAGACAGTTTCACTTTAATATAACCATTTTTTGCAAACCGTGCCGTAGAAACCACAGTTCCCATGGCAGATCCCATCTTATTGGTTCCAATAGCAAGATGAGGCGGTATTCCTGCAGCAAGATAGGCAGGCAGTGAGATGAGTCCTCCCCCGCCGGCGATCGAGTCAATAAGACCAGCCAGAAAAACAAGAGGGCATACAATTAAATATTGAACCATCGTCTGTTTCCTTTCTTTTGTACATTCCTTTTCCAATAAAAATCCTTTACAAGGAAAACCACATGATATCATAACATACAATGATATGGGTTGCAAGCGCAGAAAATCAGGCACTCTCCTGTATATTCCGGAAAAAAAATAATTTTTTTAAATTTTTTTAAAAAGTTTGCAATAAAAATTCTTCCTGATGCATTAACTAATTGAACGGATGAAAAAGACTTTTGTTCCGTACCGGATATAAGGGCAAAAAAACATATCAAGTAAACGAAATTCCTTGATGCATTACACCCCATCACACCCGCCTGAGTGTCCGGGACCGGAACAGAATCTTTTTTACAAAATTACAATCTAAAGGCAATTAGAATTTGTAATGAAAAACAGGAGAAATTTGGAACGGCTGATTATTCAGTCATCTCAAATGTCTCCTGTTTTTTGTTTATCCAACATAATTCCTACGGAACCCATGCCCCGTCAGCTCCCACTTTATAGCCATCTGGTGTCAATGTATTCAAAAGAAGTCTGCCCAGTGTTCCGTCAGACATGGAATTAAAATAATATGCCTTTTTGTCAATCAGCTGCCAGCCGGTTCTCATGGCGCCAAGCATTCCGTCATCAACCGGATTCAAATAATACTTCGCACCGTTCTGGTCCGTATACCAGCCTGTAATCATGTGTCCCCCCTGATCAAAGCGGTACCATCTGCCGTCTATATATTTCCAGCAGTCAGAAGGCCATGTGCCGTCACTGTACTGAAACCACCAGCCTGCAGGGCTGTAGTGCCACCCTCTTCCTAAGCTTCGGTTTCCGGGGCCATCGTCGTCATCTTCCTCGTCATCCCAGAAGTCAAAATAATCACTGGAATTACCTGGCCCGCCGATTGTCGTTCCGGAACCATTCCAGCCCGGAAAATTTCTGGCGGTCTGGTCATTATCTGCCAAAGAATTCATGGACAGCAGGACCATCATTCCTGACAAGACCGCTGCCCATAAAAGTTTTTTACTTACCCCTTTCATACCTTCCCCCTTCTCTGAGACATATACTTTCAAAGGCTCTATTTGAAAAGTCCCTTCTTTTTATGTTTATCACTGTCCGGATTACCGTTCATCGCATCATCGAAGTTCTTCAGTGCTTCTTTTTGTGCCTCTGTAAGGCGCTCAGGAACTGAAACAACCAGTGTGACATAGTGATCACCTCTGACAGCACGGTTTCGCAAGGTAGGAACACCCTTTCCTTTTAAGCGCACCTTGGTATCTGTCTGGGTTCCTGATTTTACCTCATATTCCACGTCGCCGTCTACAGTTTTTATCAGAATGGTACCGCCCAGCGCCGCTTTTGCAAAGGAAATGGGTACAGTAGAGAAAATGCTGGTATCCTGGCGTTTAAATATGGGGTGATTGGATACCACTGCCTCAACCAGAAGGTCTCCCCTCTCTCCGCCGTTGCTTCCTGGTTCCCCTGCTCCTGCCAGGCGGACAGACTGTCCATTGTCAATTCCTGCCGGAACGGTAACCTTGATCTTCTTTCTTCTGGTAATGTATCCTGTTCCGTAGCAGTCCGGGCACTTCTCCTTAATCACCTTGCCGGTACCGCCGCAGTCCGGGCAGGTCTGTACATTCTGTATCTGACCAAAGAAAGACTGCTGGGTGTACATGATCTTGCCTTTTCCGTTACATTTGGGGCAGGTTACCGGTGATGTTCCCGCTTTTGCACCACTTCCATGACAGGAAGCGCACTCTTCCTTAAAATTGATCTCAATCTCCCGCTCGCAGCCGAAAATCGCTTCCTCAAAGCTGATGCGGATGCTGGTTCTTAAGTTGGCTCCCTTTAATGGACCGTTATACTGGGCGCTTCTTCTTCCGCCTCCAAAGATATCTCCGAAAATATCCCCGAAAATATCTCCCATATCCGAACCATTAAAATCGAAGCCGCCAAAACCGCCTGCTCCGCCGCTTCCGTCAAATGCAGCAGAACCAAACTGGTCATACTGACGTCTCTTATCCGGATCACTTAAAACACTGTAAGCTTCGGAGGCCTGTTTGAATTTTTCAGCAGCGGCAGCATCTCCAGG
Organism: uncultured Clostridium sp.; assembly: GCA_963523075.1. Taxonomy (GTDB): domain Bacteria; phylum Bacillota; class Clostridia; order Lachnospirales; family Lachnospiraceae; genus Lacrimispora. The sequence goes on along the minus strand of CAURBW010000001.1, from coordinate 94,882 downwards.
GTTCGTATCCGGATGGTATTTTTTAGCCAATGCGCGATAGGCCTTCTTTAGTGCTGCATCATCTGCATCTTTGGAAACGCCAAGGATTTCATAATAATCTTTTTTACTTTCTGCCATCTTAGGTCTACCTCTCATAATTGTAAGGAATTTATTCCTGCGGAAAAAGTGCTGTATTCCTACAACACTTTCCCCAAAGTCCTGTCAACCGACTTATTATTAAACTTCTTTATAATCTCCGTCTACAACATCGCTGTCCTGGTAAGAAGCTCCCGCTGCTCCCATGTCAGGGCCTGCACCTGCTCCAGCCTGAGACTGTGCCTGCTCATAAACCTTTGCAAATAATGCCTGTGCGCTGTTCATCAGTTTTTCCCGGCCTGCCTTAATATCTTCGATCTGAGCATCTGTCATGTCTTCCAGCGGTGCTCTGTTAATTGCTTCTTTTAATGCATTTAAATCAGCCTCAACTGTTGCTTTATCCGTATCTGCAATCTTATCTCCCACTTCCTGCAGAGCTTTCTCTGTCTGGAATACCATGGAGTCCGCATCATTTCTGGCATCAATGCCTTCCTTGCGTTTCTTGTCCTGAGCCTCATATTCAGCTGCTTCTTTCACAGCCTTATCAATGTCGGTATCAGACATATTGGATCCGGAAGTAATGGTGATATGCTGCTCTTTGCCTGTTCCCAAGTCTTTTGCGGAAACATTAACAATTCCGTTGGCATCAATATCAAAGGTAACCTCGATCTGAGGAACGCCTCTTCTTGCAGGTGGAATTCCATCCAGACGGAACTGTCCAAGTGTCTTGTTGTCTCTTGCGAACTGTCTTTCACCCTGTACAACATGAATGTCAACTGCTGTCTGATTATCTGCTGCAGTGGAGAAAACCTGGCTCTTCTTTGTAGGAATTGTTGTGTTTCTCTCGATCAGTCTGGTAGCCACGCCGCCCATTGTCTCGATGGATAAGGAAAGAGGTGTTACGTCAAGAAGAAGGATATCTCCTGCACCTGCATCGCCTGCAAGCTTACCGCCCTGGATACATGCACCAATCGCTACACACTCATCCGGGTTTAATGACTTGGAAGGTTCTTTGCCTGTCAGCTGTTTTACCTTATCCTGAGCTGCCAGCATACGGGTGGATCCGCCGACTAAAAGCACTTTTCCAAGCTCTGCTGCTGTCATTCCTGCGTCTTTTAAAGCGCTCTGTACCGGAACTGCGGTACGCTCGATTAAATCCAGTGTCAGTTCGTCAAATTTTGCTCTGGTTAAGTTCATATCCAGATGCTTCGGACCTTCTGCTGTTGCTGTGATGAAAGGTAAGTTGATGTTTGTGGTTGTGGAAGAGGATAATTCCTTCTTTGCCTTTTCAGCAGCTTCTTTTAATCTCTGCATAGCCATCTTGTCACCGGATAAATCTACGCCTTCTGCCTTTTTGAATTCATCAACCATCCACTGTGTCAGACGGTTGTCGAAATCATCTCCGCCTAAGCGGGTATCGCCGTTAGTGGAAAGTACTTCAATAACTCCGTCACCGATTTCAATGTTGGAAACGTCGAATGTACCGCCTCCTAAATCGTATACCATGATCTTCTGTTCTTTTTCATTATCAAGACCGTAAGCAAGTGCTGCTGCTGTCGGCTCGTTGATAATACGTTTTACATCAAGACCTGCAATTTTTCCTGCATCCTTGGTTGCCTGACGCTGTGCATCGTTAAAATAAGCCGGTACGGTAATGACTGCTTCGGTCACCTTTTCTCCTAAATAAGCCTCTGCATCTGCTTTTAATTTCTGAAGAATCATGGCAGAAATTTCCTGAGGGCTGTAATTCTTTCCATCGATGGTTACTTTATAATCAGTACCCATGTGTCTCTTGATGGAAGAAATGGTACGGTCTGCATTGGTTACAGCCTGACGTTTTGCAGGTTCACCAACCAGTCTTTCTCCGTTTTTAGTAAATGCAACGACAGACGGCGTTGTTCTTACGCCTTCGCTGTTCGGGATAACAACTGGCTTACCGCCTTCCATAACGGCTACACAGCTGTTTGTTGTTCCTAAGTCAATTCCAATGATCTTACCCATAGTTTTTTCCTCCTATTTTATAAACAAAATTGTGAGAGTTTCTGATTTATTTTATTAATTAGCTACCTGAACCATGGAATGTCTTACCACGGTATCCCGATAGGTGTAACCTTTTTGAAGTTCCTGGGAAACTACATTCTCACCAAGAGAATCATCTTCCACATGCATGACTGCATTGTGGTAGTTGGGGTCAAAGGGCATTCCAACCGCTTCAATCGGCTTAACCCCTGCCTCTTCCAGTGTTTTCATCAGCTGTTTATAGATCTTCTCCATTCCGTCGGCGAAAGGTGATTCCTTTTCTTCTTCCGGAATTGCTGCAAGGCCCCGTTCAAAATTATCAGCTACGGGAAGGATTCTCTCTATGATGTCCTTTGCCCCGATTTCAAACATGGCAGATTTTTCTTTTTCGGTTCGTTTTCTAAAATTATCAAATTCAGCCATGGATCTTTGAAGACGGTCTGTGAGTTCCTCTATCTTCTCATCCTTTGGATCTTTCTTCTCTTTCTTTTTGCCGAAGAAGCCTTTTTTGCCCGGCTCTTCTTTTGCGTCATCAGACTCTGTCATCTCATCTGATTCCTGTTCTCCCTGTGAAGATTCTTCATTACAGCCGTAAGTTTCTTCTATCTCTTTTTCAGAGGAAACGGCATCTTCCTGATTCATCGTCTCTTCTGTCAGCTTCTCGTCTGTTTTAACATCTTCCATGCTCAATATTCTACCCTTCACCTTTCATCTTTTTTCAAAATGGTATCCAGCTGGGTCATCAAGTTCCTCAGCGTATTGAGTACCTTTTCATAATCCATTCGCTTGGGACCGATAATGCCGATGGTTCCCCTCAAGCCTTCCCCAAGTTCATAGTTAGCGGTAACAATGCTGCAGTCCTTCATGGTCTGAACAGGTGCTTCATCTCCGATGTACACCTGGATTCCGGAGCTGCTTTCCGAATTGTTTACATCATCCACCAGTTCCTGGAGAAGTTCCTTCTGTTCCAGCGCACCAATTAACTGACTTGCTTTTTCTCCGTCGCTTAACTCAGGGTATTTAAAAATATTGGTTGCACCGCTGGTATAAATCTGAAGATCTTCGTCATCGGCTCTTATGGCTGCCGCCACCTCCGATAAAACCCGGTCAACCACTTCACTGTGGGGACCCGCCTGGATCTTCAGCCTGCTGATCACTTCTAAATTGATTTCTTCTATTGAAAGCCCGTTTAAAGCATTATTTAAAAGAATGTTAAGATTCAACAGCCCTTCGTCGTTTAGTTCCGAACGAATCGGGATGATAGTGTTCTTTATGATATTGCCTTCCACCACAATTACCACAAGCAGTTTTCCATCATCAACCTTAGACAGCTGGATAAACTTTAACTTGTTATGATGGTACTGGGGCGCACTGATCATGGCTGCATAGTTGGTATTCTGTGCAAGAAGCTTTGCCACCTGCTTGAGGAGGAGCTCTACCCTGTCCACACGCTTTAACATTAAATCCTTAATCTCAGTAAACTCATCTTCCTTTTCCTGAAGAATGGTATTCACGTAGAAGCGGTATCCCTTGTCGGATGGAATCCTTCCTGCAGAGGTATGGGGCTGCATAATATAACCCATCTCCTCCAGATCAGACATCTCATTGCGGATGGTGGCGGAACTTAGATTCAAGTCCGTATATTTTGAAATCGTACGGGAACCTACCGGCTCTCCTGTTTCCAGATAAGTTTTAATAATTGCTTTTAAAATAATGATCTTCCGCTCATCAAGCTGATCCTTATCATCCAAACTGCCACGCCCCTTTCAGAGATATTTGTTAGCACTCAACCTTTAGGAGTGCTAACATCTTCTTTTCATAATATATTCTTTTTTTCTACATTTGTCAATACATTCCTGAAAAATTTTAAATGAAGTTTTTATGACCTGCATGTACATTTTATCTCAATTTTCTATCAAATATTACAAAGCCTGTGACATTTTTTTCTTGACTTTTAACACTTTTGTAATATAATAGTAATTGATACACCATAACAACACGATTGCGAGGTAAATCATGAATAGTTTTTCAAGACGAATTCGGGTCACCGGATTTCTGACACTCCTTTGTATTCTGCTGTTATCCACTACTGCAATGGCTGCCCAGACGGCTGAAAGCCAAAGTACAGCAAACCAACAGTCCTGGAGTGTTGAAACGGATAACCAAATGAAAAAGAACAGTACCGGAACGGTTGCTACTGCAAGCGAAGCCACGATAAGTGACGAGGTAGGGCCGGGCATAGAGAAGAAAGTACAGCCAGAAGAAAAAGCACCCACAGGTCCTGTTTACGAAAGAGGCGCATCTCTCGGAATATTCTCTGCAACAGCCTACTGCCCCAGCAGCTCAGGAAGACAGCAGAAGACTTACTCCGGCACGATTCCCCAGCCGCTGCACACACTGTCTGCAGATCTTACTGTTCTGCCTCTTGGATCAAAAGTCATGATTGACGGAGTTATTTATACTGTAGAAGATACCGGAAGCGGTATCAGAGGAAAGAAAGTGGATATCTATTTTGGAAGCCGCGGTGAAGCACTGGCTTTCGGAAGACAGTCTAAAGAGATATTTGCTGTAGTAGAAAGATAATAAAAACCATCATATATAATGCCGGAAAGCGGAGGAATCGCTTTCCGGCATTTTTTTATGCAGTTAAAGGTGCCGGTGGGACGAAATTCCTATAAAAACTTGACAAATATGGAAAAAAGTGTAAAATAATTACTTGTACCTCATTTATTACAAATGTGTTACATATATTTATATTATATTAATTTATATGTACTTTTTGTAAAAAAGAAAGGAAGGAATTATTACATGATAAGAACAAAGAAAATCCAATGGTTCCTCGGAACATTACTAATGATAGCATTACTTACTGCAGCACCCATTTATGTTCTAGCCGGACAGACTCCGGGGATTATAGACGGTGCAGATGAAACCAGTATCAGAGGCTGGGCATGGAACAGCTCCGATCCGTCTTCTTCCGAAGAGGTTAAAGTCACAATTACCAGTCAGGCAACCGGAACTGTTGTAGGTGAACTTACCGCTTCTGCTTCGAAATACAGAAAGGACTTAGCTGATCAGGGCACAGGCACAGGAAATTACGGCTTTGAAGTGTCTGTTCCCTGGAGCAGCTACGGAGACGGCGCCTATCTTGTAGAAGCTTATGCCGGCGGACAGAAGCTCTCCGGTTCCAGAGTATACGGCGTCGGTTCCTTTGCTTCTGCAACAGGGCTCCGTTCTCTGGGAGTTTATAGAACCACCGCCTACTGCCCCTGCAGAAGCTGTTCAGGCAGATGGGGGGGGCGGACCAGCACCGGAACGGTTGCCACTGCAGGACATACCATTTCCGTTGATCCCAGAGTGATTCCTTATGGAAGCCGGCTTATGATCGGCGGAGTGATTTATACGGCTGAGGACTGCGGAGGCGGTGTAAAAGGCAATCACATCGATATCTTCTTCAATACACATGGTGAGACACGGGCTTATGGAACCAGAAATATGGAGGTTTTTCTGGTCCAGTAACAAAATCCCTGATGACGGTACAAAAAAGTGTCTGCAAAGGGAGAAGGAGTTTCTACCCTCTTTGCAGACACTTCTGTTACATCAAAAACTGGCTCATAACGTAATTACTGATATCAATTCCCCGTTCCGTCAGCCGGTAGAATCCTTCTGTCATTTCCAGCAGTCCTTCCCGCTCCAGTTTATCAAAAACAGGACCATACACATGTCGGATATTCTGGCCGAAGCTGCTGACAAATCCGTGAGCAGATACCCCTTCTATCAGACGGAGTCCCAAAAACATATACTCCTCCATCTTTTCTTCCATGGTAAGCCGTTCAAACTCCTGCCTTAAAAGTTTGTCAAACTCTTCTTTTCTTTCAAATCCGCCATTTTTATATTCTTGATAACTGGCTGTATTGTGAAAACGGCAGCCATTCATATAGGAAGAAGAACCAAGCCCCAGACCTAAGTATTCGGTTCCCGTCCAGTAGCCGATATTATGCCTGCATTCATATCCCTTTCTGGAATAATTGGAAATTTCGTACCGCTCATATCCCTGTTCTTTTAAAAACTCTCTGGTCAGGTAATACATCTCCCTCTCCATGTCCTCGTCAGGGAGGTCCGGAAGAGACATCAGACGCCGCCTCTCCTCTCTTGTCATGGTATCGTTGTCCATCTCCACATGCTCTCCGTAACGGTCATAAAAAGGTGTGCCCTCCTCTACAATGAGGCTGTAAGCCGATATGTGCTCGGGCTTTAACATGGTAACCTTCTTTAAGGAGTTCTTCCATGATTCCACTGTCTGACCCGGAATTGCCGAAATCAAATCCACATTTACGTTATCAAATCCAGCCATGCGGACTCTCTGATAGCTTTTTAAGAATTCATCGTAGGTGTGTATTCTGCCAAGATAGCTCAGTTCCTTATCATCAGCGGACTGAAGTCCCATACTGATCCGGTTTACACCGGCACTTCGGTACTGAACAAGTGCCTCAGAAGTGACCGTTCCCGGATTGGCTTCCAATGTAATCTCCGCCTCCGGATGAATATCAAACTGACTGTTTAAGGCTGTGAGAATAGCGGTCATCTGATTTATTTCCAGAATAGAGGGCGTCCCGCCCCCGATAAAAATACTGATGACCTGGTATTCTCCGGCATATGCACTCTGGTATTTTATCTCTTCCAGCAGCTTATCCGTATATTCCTGCTGCATCTGTCTGTTTCCGGGAAATGATAAGAAATCACAGTAAGCACATTTACGTGCACAAAATGGAATATGCACGTAAATCTCCAAATTTTTTTTATTCATCATCTAATTTCAGTACGCTCATAAATGCCTTCTGCGGTATCTCAACATTACCGACCTGGCGCATACGTTTTTTACCTTCTTTCTGCTTTTCAAGAAGTTTCTTCTTACGTGAAATATCACCGCCGTAGCATTTGGCAAGTACATCTTTTCTCATGGCTTTTACTGTCTCACGGGCAATGATCTTGCCTCCGATGGCTGCCTGAATGGGAATTTCAAAAAGCTGTCTGGGGATTTCATCCTTAAGCTTCTCACACATTCTTCTGCCGCGTTCATAGGCAGACTCTGCATGGACAATAAAGGAAAGCGCATCCACTTCTTCCTTATTGACTAAAATGTCCAGCTTCACAAGCTCAGACTTCTCATAGCCTTTCAGTTCATAGTCAAAAGAAGCGTAGCCTCTGGAACGGGATTTGAGCGCATCAAAGAAATCATAAATGATTTCATTCAGCGGAAGCTCATATTTTAACAATGCTCTGGTAGCTTCCATATACTCCATTCCAAGATAAATGCCCCGGCGTTCCTGGCAGAGCTTCATAATGGCCCCTACAAACTCAGTGGTCACCATAATCTCTGCGCTGACAATGGGCTCTTCCATATATTCTATCTCAGTCGGATCAGGCAGATTAGAGGGATTGGTCAATTCCAGCTTCTCCCCGTTCTTTTTGTATACATGGTACACAACTCCCGGAGCAGTCGTCACAAGGTCCAAATTATATTCCCGTTCGAGGCGCTCCTGAATCACCTCCAGGTGAAGAAGTCCTAAAAATCCGCAGCGGAAACCAAAGCCAAGGGCGAGAGACGTCTCTGGTTCAAAAAATAATGAGGCATCGTTAAGCTGAAGCTTCTCCAACGCATCCCGCAGATCATTGTAACGGGCTCCATCCGAAGGATACAAACCGCAGTACACCATTGATGTTACTTTTTTATAACCCGGCAGTGCCGATTTGCATGGCCTGTCTGCATGGGTTATGGTATCGCCCACGGCTGTATCCTTTACGTTTTTGATGCTGGCGGTTAAATATCCAACCATACCTGCCGACAATTCTTCACAGGGTAAAAACTGGCCTGCACCAAAATATCCGACTTCCACCACCTCTTCCACCGCACCAGTGGCCATCATGCGTACCTTATCCCCTTTTCGTACCGTTCCTTCCTTAACACGGAAAAATACGATAACTCCTTTATAGGAATCATAAAGGGAATCAAAGATAAGAGCCTGGAGCGGAGCTTCCGGATCGCCGGCAGGAGCCGGAATTTTCTCAACGATTGCTTCAAGCACAGCTTCTACATTCAGGCCAGTCTTGGCTGAGATTCTGGGTGCATCATGGGCTTCAATGCCGATAACATCTTCAATCTCCTCAACCACCCGTTCCGGCTCTGCACTTGGAAGGTCGATTTTATTCAGAACCGGAAATACATCCAGATCGTGATCCAGTGCCATATAAACGTTTGCAAGTGTCTGGGCCTCAATTCCCTGGGAGGCATCCACTACTAAAACAGCGCCGTCACACGCTGCCAGACTTCTTGAAACCTCATAATTAAAGTCAACATGACCCGGTGTATCAATCATGTTAAAAATATATTCCTGTCCGTCATTTGCCTTATAAATAGTACGAACTGCCTGGGCCTTAATGGTAATCCCACGCTCCCGTTCAAGATCCATATTATCAAGGACCTGCGCCTGCATCTCTCTGCTGGTAAGAAGCCCTGTTTTCTCTATAATCCGGTCTGCAAGTGTCGATTTTCCATGATCAATATGCGCAATAATGCAAAAATTACGTATTCTATTCTGCTGGGCAGCTGCCATAAAGTATAATCCTCTTTTCTGATGTTTCTAATGTCTTCAAATATACCATTAAAATTACCGGTTGTCCACCGGGAAAGCGTTGAATCGCCCTGCAGTGACACGATTGTTCCTTATACCTAAGGTAACATATCCCATTTTAACATGCAATTATTTTTCCCCTTTGCAGATTACATTTGCACAAAAGACTCAAAGCTGGATAACCCTGATAAATAACAGGTTCCCAGCTTTTTTAGTTACCAGTATGTTCTCTGTTTAATTCCCTTTTAAGACCATATCCAAAACCTCTGACAGAGGTTCCATTGCATTTAATGCCTCCTGATAGGAATTAGTTTGAGCGCCTACTTCAATTAATGAAGACCTGGCTCTTAAATGCTGGTTATAACGAAGTCCTTTTATGTAAATCTTACGGGTGAGACCGGGAAAATAAGCTGCGCTGTCCAGCTGCATCTGAAAGCTGAAGGCAAGATTCTTCTCTCTGTAGGGATTGGGCAGATATTCAATGGGGCCTTCCGGAGTCTGGCAGACTCCATTAAAAAACATAACAGGCGCTGTCATTTTCCCGTTGACCTTATTGACCATATGAAGATCACTGTTTACTCCATCCCGGTGAATATCCAGGATCACTTCTATAGAAGGGTTTTCCTGGAGAATTTTTGTGATGCCGTCAAGAGCGAAGGTATAGGCTTTATTTCTGTCCAGTTTCCCATTTTGCAAGTCATATACGGAGGTGTCATGGATGACGTTGTAACCTTTTGCTGTTAACAGGTTTGTCAGATAGGTTCCGATTCCTACTACCGTAGCTTCTTTATTATTCTGGGTTCTGAAATCGGAATATTCTTCCTGGGAATGGGTGTGGTAGATTAAAATCTGAGGTTTGTCATTTCCTCCTTCCATAGTAAATTTCTCTGAAAGGAACTGATCGGCTTTCATCAGATCCCGCCCTGCAGTTGTGGAGGTATGAACGCTGTAAAAATGCTTCATCATATAATCATAATCTGCCAGCTGTTCCTTCCGGTATGTGGTTCCCACAATCGGCCAGATGCTGCTTGATGCACAGGTCATTGCAGAATTCTTTTCTGTACCCGCAGGACCGGGCTGTTGTATCTCCTGACTTACCTCTGGTTTTGGCGTTTGTGCTGCTGCCTGGCTCTCCTGTGTCTCCGGCTGAACCTTATGTGCCCCGGCATTTACGCTTCCGTCTTCCCCGCTCTCTTCTCCTCCATCATATAGAAGAAAGCTGTGCTCCTCATAGAATTTCCCGCTTTCTAAATAACTCCTGTATGCCGGATCATTTTCTCCGTAATAATCAGCTGTTGTGTTACTTTTACCCGTATAACGGGACAAGGGGGAATGGCTGAAGAAAAACCCGCAAAAAAGGCTTCCAAGAGAATCTTTCTGATACAGCGCTTTCCCCTCTTCCCCCTCCTGGTCCCAGACAGCAGCAGGATACTGGTATCGCCAGATAAAGGAGGCGCTTTCTGCAACACCCTCTCCGATCCAGTTTTGTATATCCTTTAAATCCAGTCTGCCTGCTGCCTGGGAAGCTTCTTTAAAACTTAAAAAAACGGCCAGAATCAGGCTTACTGCAATCATTAATTTTTTAATTAACCGGTTCAATCGTTCACTGCTCTGTTTCATAGCCGCCTTCCTGCATTCTTGATTCATAATATACTATGCAGAAAGCCGGCTGTTTACTACGAAACTTCCTGTCCCAGAAAGGTCATATGGATTCCCTCTGAGATGGTAAAGCTCAATTCTTTCACGGTTTCGTCAATATCGGGAGGGGTCACATAAAGTGGTCCGAACTCCGGCTCTAAAAGTTCCCGTATGAGATCATACTGCTCATCAGAATTAAGATTTTCCATAAAATCTCCCATGCCCTTGGTCTCCATATTTTCTGACAAAGCCCTGATTAAGGTTGTGACAGTATCATGAACGATGGCAGCAGCGCCTACCACGGTGGGAACGCCAATTGCCATAACCGGTACCCCTAAGCTTTCTTTTGTTAAGCTATGGCGGTGATTTCCCACTCCGGAACCTGGATGGATTCCGGTATCCGTAAGCTGTATGGTGGTTCCAAGACGTTTTACGCTTCTTGCAGCCAGAGCATCAATTGCAATAATGAGATCCGGTTTCGTTTCTTTAATAATTCCTTTTAAAATTTCGGCTGTTTCCATACCGGTCTGAGCCATAACACCAGGAGCAATTCCGCTGATCACCGGCATGGTTTTTCCCCGCCAGAAATCTTCCCCATACTGAACTTTTAAATGTCTGGTGACCTGAAGGTTTTTAAGAACTCTCGGCCCCAATGAGTCCGGAGTTACGGAAGAATTGCCGAGTCCTGCCACCAATACATGAAAATCCGGTTTTTTGAAATCTTTCCCTTCCAGCAGCTTGGCGATCTGGGCTGAAAGCTCCTCGGACACCTCCCTGTGATAATCCTCGTCCTTTAAAGACAGCTGGTCTGCTTCCAGGGTGATATAGGTTCCAATGGGTTTTCCCATCGCTTTTGATCCTTTTTCATCAAGAATTTTTACCTCTGTCATTTTAATCCGGCTGTCGGACCGGTGCCATTCCCGCAATGATACTCCTGATATTTCTCCGCCGTCACCGGGAAAGCTTTCTTTTTCTTCAACAGCAAGGTCTGTACGAACTTCAAATGTGTTTTCCATTTCTTCCTCCTTTCCAGCATTTCTAAGGTATTTTCTGCAAAAAAGCAGGAATTATGTATTGACATATGTACCGAAATTCGCTAAAATATAAAAGTATGTTTACATTGAACTGTCCGTGTCCAGGCTTTGATGCAAAACAAAGAATAAATCATATAACATTTTATTGGAGGTGTACAGATTGGCTAACATTAAATCTGCAAAGAAAAGAATCTTAGTTAACGAAACTAAGGCTGCTAGAAACAAAGCAATCAGATCCAAAGTGAAAACATCCATTAAGAAAGTGGAAGTTGCTATTAATGCCGGTGACAAGGCTGCTGCACAGGCATCATTAGTAAATGCTATTACAGAGATCGACAAAGCTGCTACCAAAGGCGTATATCATAAGAATAACGCTTCCAGAAAAGTATCCAGAATCTCTAAAGCTGTTAACGCAATGGCTTAATTCATAAACGATATTTATCCCATTCAGACTAACCCGCTGAATGGGATTTTTTGGTTTGGCGGGATCTCATTTTATTGAATCCCGCCAGGTTCTTATAAGATTTGAAGTGCGCCGTTTTTATCTGTATTAAGGCGCAGCTCCCCTTCATACATACTGCCGTCAGACGTTAACCGGTAAAGCTCTCCTTTCCTGATTACCCACTGGTCTTTTGCCATTTTTCCGGCACCGTCTAAATAATACCATTTCCCGTCACTTCCGGTTTTCCAGGTGTCTTTCGCCATATATCCGGCTTCATCAAACCAGTACCAGGTATCTCCATCCTGATACCAGTCGTTTTTCACATAATTTCCTGTATTCCCCAAATAAAATCTCCATCCATTTTCATCTTCCACCCATCCGGATTTCACTTCTGCTGCTGATACAAGAGAATCTTTAAACTCTTCCCATGTATGGCTGGTGTGATTATATACGTAAGGATTGGGACAGATTTTACCAGTCACATCATAGTGCCGGATTACGTGGTCTTCTCTGACTGCGTATTGTTCCATCAGCTGTTTTGTCAGTTTTTTTGCCGAAGCGACTGTCGCATCTTCAAAATACCAGTCTCTGCTTGTATCGGACTGGCTTCCTTTGTTTCTGACGCATAGTTCAATACCAATACTGTTGCTGTTGCGGCATTCCGGATGGATGTAGGTCTTGGCTCCGCAGTGCCATGCGATGTTTTTATCTTCTACCGACTGCCAGATCTCTCCGGAAAAGCCCACAAAGTAGTGGGCGCTGGCCCCTACATACTTTGAAGCATAGTATTTGCAGTTTGCTTCCGCCCCTCCCAGCGCCCCTACATAATGAATGACGATATATTTAATACGGCTTAGTTCACCGTTGCTGTAATTGTATGGGGTCAGAAGTTTGTTTATTTCCACTAAATCCCCTCCCTTCTTCCCGAGAATCCCATGTCATCTGCATCAAAGGATTCCCGGAAGCGTTCGATTTCTGTATAATCGGAATCTTTTAGATTTTCCCGTATTCCAAGTAATTCTATATGGGTTATGTCTTTTGTTGCTTCGCTTTTTACCATCGATATCACCTTGTCCTTTTTTATTAATATATGAAGGATGGGTGAAAGATGTACTCCAAAGAAAACTTTTTAAGACGGTTGTGATTTCTGGTTCAACAAGTCTATTGCCTTCGCCAGAACAGAGGGCAGCGGAATTCCCATCAGTCCGGCATTCTCTACTATTGAAATGAGCTCATTTGCCATAAAGCCAATTACTACGGTATCTCGTATGTATGTTGTTCCGATGGACAAGTCCAGCCGATGAGCAATTAGAACAAATAGAAGAGTCATGGATTTTCTGCATAAGCCTTTCCAGCCTGCTTTTGATTCCAAAGTCCCTGTTTCCGTTTTCTTACTGTTATGAAAAATAGCAGCTACTGCAATTCCGGATAGGAAGTCTATTGCCATGAACAGGACCAAAGTGGCAATTCCAGTATCCCAGCCTCCAAACAAAGTTGTGATGATACTTCCGACTATACCGGTTAAGGTACATAAGGTGTTTTTCATTTTGTCTCTCCTCAGATATGATTTCCGTTAAATAGCATTATATCGTGGTTTGTGTAGTCTTTTTGTCTACTTCATCATTAAAAAAAATATCACTTATTTCCTCCAATGTCACAATCCCAAGCAACTCACACAACAGCTTAATTTCACCCGCCTTAAACTGACTCTTATTCCACAGTTTCCTTCGAAACCCATAGCTGGATAAGTGAAGACTGGCTGCAATCCACCCCTTTTTCAGCCCGGATTTTCTGATTAGCTCATTTAACCGAACCGTATTCGTCATGCTTTCCTCCTTTCTTGTAGTCTTTTTGTCTACATTCATCATCATACTCCTGTGTTTACATTTTGTCAACATGTTTTCTAAAATTTGTTGAAAATAGTTCTACGTCATGTTATAATGCTGTCATGGAGGTGGTCCTATGGATATTGGTCAGATCATAAAACAAAGACGTGAAGAACTGGGAATGTCTCAGGAAGAGCTTGCCCGAATGGCGGGTTACAAATCCCGTTCTTCCATTAATAAGATAGAGGTGGACGGCAGAGGGCTTCCCCAGTCTAAAATTACCGCTATTGCAAAGGCATTGAAAACAACCCCCGCTTCCCTCATGGGGTGGGAGAAAACAGAAAGTTTTGCGCTGGATCATGTAAACAGCTGCTTTGGTGAATCCGCCAGAGAGATGTTAAGCAACTTTCAAAAACTCAATGAAAGCGGACAGAAAGAAGCGTTAAAAAGAGTCAGTGAGATGGTACACATTCCCCAATATGCAAAAGCAGACCCGGTTGTTTCGCCTTTACGCAAGGATCCACGGACTTATTTACAGCCGGTGGCGGCTCACGAACGAACGGACATTGAAGTGACAGAGGAAATGAAGCAGTATGATGATGCCTTTTTCGATAAATAAGGAATAAAACTCGTTGAGGTGATTTGTTTGAATTATGACATATTATTAGATGAAGCAGACTCTGATGGAATCATGATTAAAGAAAAGCCATTAATAGCAAATGACGGGCGGATCAAAGGAGACCAGATACTGATCCGGCAGGACATGCCTGGCTGCCAGAAGGCCTGTGTTCTGGCAGAAGAGCTGGGACATTACTATACGACTGCCGGTGATATTCTGGACCAGTCTGATGTTTCCAACCGGAAACAGGAGCGTACAGCCCGCTTATGGGCCTACAACAAGATGATTACATTGGAAAAGCTGGTTGCTGCGAAAGAGGCTGGCTGCAGAAATGGCTATGAGATTGCGGAACACTTAGAGGTAACAGAAGAATTTTTATTGGAAGCACTGGAATGTTATCGCACAAAATATGGAAAGGGTCTCCAGAAGGACAACTACATAATCCTTTTTGAACCATTTAATATCTATAAAATGATATAATAATCTTTTTGTTATCTTAATGTAGACCGTACCTTCATATACTATCCAGAGGTGATGAACAATGCAGTCCTGCGAACTGGTAACACTGGTGTCATCCATCGCCTGCTGTCTTGCAAAAGACCGCACAGCTGACGAAATTGCTCTTCTCAGCTGTATCTTCAACCAATTGGGTGACACTCTGGATACAATTGCAGCCCATCAGGCACTCTGCTGCGGCGATGATAAAAATGACAATGTTAATGACGATATATTTTTCCGTTTTCAAAGAGAAAGAAACCGGGAGCGTTAGGGAACGATCCACCAGCTCCTTATGCTCCCGGTTTCTTTCTCAGACAACCAGTTGCTTTAATATTTTGCAGTAAGCAGAAGTTCCACTGCCATACGGTCCGAAAGCCTTCCTGTCTTTACCGCTTCTTCTGCCTCTACACAGGAATTCACATAGGAAAGAATCTGCTCCTTTGAAAATGTTCTCGCCTGAGGCATCAGCTTTCCAGCTGCAAAAGGCGGGATTTTAAGCTTTGCGGCAATTCCCCCTTTATCCATTCCCTTCCCCATCAGTTCCTTTACCTGCAGCAGCTGGTTAAACTGTCTGGCTATGAGAAACATAATTCTCATCGGTGGTTCCTTCAATGTGAGTAAATCTTCATAAAGATCAAGAGCCTTCTTTGTCTGACGGTTAACAATCGAAGTGACCATGTCAAAGATCTTATTGGCCGTCCGTTCCGTGCAGATGGCTGTCACATCCTCATCTGTTATGACTTCTCTTCCCAAAGTAAAACTGATTAGTTTTTCCAGCTCCATACGGATGTTTTCCATATCATCTCCGGTCATGCTTAAGAAAAGCTCCATGGTCTGCCCGGTCACCTTCTTCCCTTCTCTGGCAAGTAAGGTTCCCGCCCACCTGGCAAGCTGGCTTAAATCCTGACGCTCCATTTCAGCAGCATATCCCAGTTCCTTTATCTTTTTAAACATTTTGCTTCTTTTATCCACTTCTGTTTCCACAAACACCATACAGGTTGTATCCGGCATCTGGGGAAGGTAGGTAACCAGCTCCTCTGCTGCCGTTTTAAAAAAGCCGCTGTCTTCTACCAGAATCATTCGCTTATCAGAAAAAAAAGGCATGGTATCAGCAAGGCTTATCAGTTCCTTTAGGTCTATGGTCTTTCCGCTGAACTGATTGAAATTCATGGTATCGCCCTGGGTTATGGCCGATTTCATCTGATTTTTATAGCTGTTTTTTAAAAAGGCTTCTTCCCCATACAAGAGGTAAACCGGCTTAAAACTATTATTTTTTATATCCTGATTCAGGGTCTGCATAACATGATTCACTCCTTTTCCTTCCCTTCATTATACCCATGGTTCTGTTTTTCGTCAACGAAAGTTGAAAAACGGACCCTGGTCCCATCCGTTTCCAGTCTGACCGCTCCGCTCATTCCAGTCTCAAAGACCGTAACATTTCGTACTTTTAAACGGTCTAAAACTTCTTTATGAGGATGCCCGTATGAGTTCCCCTGTCCGTAGGAGATCACGGCCCAGGCGGGAGATACTATATCAAGGAATGGTTCACTGGATGAATACTTCGAGCCATGATGAGCGGTTTTTAAAACATTTACTTCGCCCAGTAAATTATAATCCATTTTCCCCATAAGGCGCTGTTCCTCCGCCTCTCCCATATCACCGGTAAACAGTATATGGCAGTCACCATAGTCCATTTTAAGCACCTGTGATTCTCCATTGACATCTGCGGGAACATCTTCTTTGCCGGGATAAAGGCAGGTAATGGAAAGGGTTCCGATTTTCATAAAATCTCCTCCTGTTAAATACCGCACACAGGTTCCCCGTTTTCTTCCCAGCTCTTCCAGAAACTGAATTGATTCATCCTTCCTCCCATGATAGGGAAGAAACAGATACTTAATCTGTATATCCTCACAGCTTTCCAGTAAGTATTTCACCCCGCTTAAATGATCCTGGTCCCCATGGCTGACAAATGCATAATCAATCATGGAAATACCAAAGGATTTAAGACAGGGAGACAGAGTGTACTCTCCCAGAGACTTATTCGATGAACTGCCTCCATCAATCAGTATAACTTTCCCTTCCGTCCTCAGTAAAATACCATCTCCCTGGCCCACATCAAGAAACCATGCATCCAGCCCTTTTACCGGCTGAGGTGAAAAAAGCAGTATGGACAAGAGATAAAATCCTGCTAAAAAAAGAAGCTTTCCCCCATATGGAATTCCGGCTGCATTTTTATCCTTTCCCTCTTTTGGGGGATCCGTTCTCTTCTTAGCCCCCTCCTCCCATTTTCTCAATAGTTCAATAAACAGCAGCCCAGCAGCCAGTAGTAAAGCATAAGCGGCAAGCACACGAATACCCGGCCTTCCCAAAATAATATTGTGCCCCGGTATCTGTCCAGCCGTTTTTAGAAGAATTTCATATAAAGACAGAATATAATGCCCGGTTCCTGCTGCCGCAGTTCCTAAAACAGAGCTTATAGTCCCAAAGGCTATCACTCCCATACCGGAACATAGTACTCCTCCCATAAGCGGAATGACCAGAAGGTTTAACACCAGACCATAAGGAGGCATTTGATAAAAATGAAATGCCGTTACAGGCAGAGTCATCATCTGAACAGCAAAGCAGGCAGATATACTCCCGGCAAACAGATGGTCTTTCCCCAGCCAGGTGCAGATGACCGGAGCCAGTCCTCCGATCGCAAATACCGCGCCAAAGGACAGCTGGACTCCTCCCTGCATGATGAGAAATGGAGAATGAAAACTAAGAAGAAGCAGAGACAGCGAAGCTGCAGACAGCAAATCATAGGTTCTGCCAAGACAGGCAGCATAAAATGCCACACACATCATCACACCAGCCCGAACAACGGAGGGGCCTGCACCGGTCATAATGCCGTATAAAATCAGAAGAACTGCGCTTACAAGACCAGAGCCCCAAAAGCCCGCCCCCGCTTTTTTCATCAGCTTGTAGAAAGCCAGTCCGATAAAGGACATATGAAGACCGCTGATTGCAAGAAGGTGGGCAATCCCGTTTTTCTGGTATAAATCCTTGATTTCACTGGAAATCCCCTTTTTATCTCCCAGCACGGCAGCCGCAAAAATTGCGGCATCCGCTTCTTTGGCATCCCGATAGAGAAGCTCCTTACTTCGGGACTTAAATTTCCTTATGCGTTCCAATAGAGGGGACTTTGCGGCATCCACTATTTCCATCTCTTCTGCAAAAAAGCGGAAATCCAAACCCATAGACTGGTAGTAGTCTTTAAAGTCAAACTCACCCGGATTTCTTGCCTGGGAAAAGAGCTGCACCTCTCCCCGCACCGCGACAGTCTGCCCAATTCCCAAATATTCTGATGAGACATTACCCGCCTCCTTTAAAGAAACCAGAATTTCGGAAGGCTCATAAGGAACTTCAGCCCAGTTTCCTTTATCCATCATCCGGAGCCGGTTATTCTTTAAAGTCAGCCAGACGGTTCCCTCATCTTCCTCAATGGAAGAAATTTCACCCTGAACCTGGGTATAATGAGAGGAAATTTCATCCATACTCTTTTCCCGTTGTCTCCAATTCATCATTTCAGAACCTGCACGAGCCGATCCTAAGTAGAAAAAAACAAGAGGCAAAATGACCCAAAGCGGGTTTCTGCCTCTCCTGCAACCACAAAAAATCATCCCGGCTGCAATCAGCGCCGGAAGAAAAAGCCAAGATGTCAGAGCCAGCAGTACGGCAGTCTCTCCAAGTACAAATCCCCCTGCAATCAGACATAATGGGCGTTTTATTGTTCTGTTCCTCCTGTTCCTCCTGTTTCTTCTGTTGATTCCTCATTTTCCTTATTATAATCCAGATTTCTCTCAAACAGCTGGTTTAAAGAAATGGAGTCCCGAAACATCACTTCCTGGGAACCATTGACGGTAATCTGCACCTTGTTGATGGAAGATACCGCAGCCAGAGAATTCACAATGGAATAGATGGGAATATATTCTTTTACCTCCAGTGTGTTATTAAGAAATGAAGAGTCAAAATTGATGTAACAAACATTTTCATTTACAGAAACATTAAGTAACTTGGTATCCTTAGGCAGCGTAGGGTTTAATCCCGGTCTGCCAGGACCAGCGATCAGCTGTTCAATTACCAGCTTTTCCAGAGAAGTATTGATGTTATGAACCACTTCTCTTGTCTCCTTAACCAGCTTCTCCCCGCTTTCATCAGAAAAATATAAAGACAGCTCCGTCTTTTCAAACGAGTTGACATTGCTGATATTGTCGACAAAATCCGTACTCTGCATGGGTCCGACAGGGTTTCCTGTGCTGTCCATAAGAGGCTGTTCTGCCGTGTAGATTGCCACGTAGTCAATTCCTTTAATCTGGGTTAACGTCCTGACAAGAGCGGCTCTGCAAAGAATTTCCCTGGTGCTGTTCATCATAGCGTAATTATTATCAAAATACAGATACAAAACCGTATCTTCCAGCTTATACCGCTCAAATCCCACCTTGTCCGGGACCGCCGCCTGCCGGTCTAAATCCTTTGGAACGTTACGAAGCTGTTCCATCAGATTCTTAATCTTCCAGTCTGTTTCCTCTCCTGATTCATCTGCCGGCTTCTGGGGCATGGTATATGGCTGAGGCTCCATCTTGGTCATGGCTGAATTCAGATAGTAGATCTGATAAAGCTCCCCGTTCTCTGAGCTTTCTTGGGGCGCTCTTCCTGAACAGCCAGATAAACAGCATAACACAGACAGAAAGAAGATCAATATACCGATTCGTCGCTTCATCCTTATCCCTCCTGTTCCTAAGAAATATATGTAAGAGGAATACGTACGGTAAAAGTGGTACCCTCTCCCTCTTTGCTCTGAAGCTTGATGGCTCCCTGATGCATTAGGACGATCTTTTTGGTAATGGACAAGCCAAGGCCTGTTCCTCCCGTTTCTCTGGATCTTGCCTTATCCACCCGGTAAAAACGGTCAAAAACACGTTCCTGGAATTCTTCGGAGATTCCGATTCCAGAATCAGCAACTTTTACATAAAAAAACTTATGATCCGCATCCAGTGTCACCCGGACCCAGCCGCCCTCTACATTGTATTTAATGGCGTTCTCCACAAGATTGCTGAGTGCCAGAGACAGCTTCATCTCATCCACATCTGCAGTTACTTCCCGCATGCTCTCAAAAGTCAGCTCAATATTCCTCTTTCCTGCAATGGGGCGAAGCCGCTTTAAAATCAGTTCCAGCAGTCCGTTAATTTTAACCTGGGCCACGTTTAAGTTTGCTCCTGCCGTCTTATCCATTCGAACCAGAGCCAGGAGATCGTCGATAATTTTATTCTCTCTTTCTATCTCTTCTGATATATCGCTTAAAAATTCCCGGTACAGCTCCACCGGAGCATCCTCCATGCCAATCAGAGAATCTGCCAGAACACGAATGGAAGTAATGGGAGTTTTTAGTTCATGAGATACATTGGAAACAAACTCTTCCCTCGACTTGTCCACCGCTTTCAGCTTCTTTAAGGTGGTATTGATGGAATCAGAGATCTGCCTGGTTTCCTTATAGATACGGGAGCTGATGTCCTCATCTAAATTCCCCTCCGCAGCCCGGTTTAACAGCCGCTGCAGCTCCCGAAACGGCTTCATCAAAAGCTTTACAATAAGTACTGCCGCAATTGCCAGTATGGAAACAATTAAAAGCTGCAAAAATGCGCTTTTATCCGATACTGCCACAATCCGGTTTAAAAGATCCTCAGAGGATGCCGTCACAATCATGACACCGTCTATCTCCTTATCCTGGCTGTTGGAATAGATGGGAATTGTGAGGGAAAAATACCTTTTTTCCTGATTATATTTGCTGCTGTTTTCGCCGTTAAAGCATCGGATCACTTCCTCCGACACATTGGTCTTTCCTGCCGATAAGGAAAACGTATCGCTGATAATCCGGAAGCTCTTGTTGATAATTACAATTCTTCCGTTAAACATATCTGCTTTCACAGTCATCTCATTATCCAGCAGGGGATCCTTGGGATCCATGGTTAAATATCCAATCCTGGTCATCTTGTTGCTTAATATCCAGCACTGGTTCTGAATCTCCTGCATTCTGGAATCGATGAGATTCTGCCGGAATGCTCCAAGCAGGACAGAACTTCCTATAAAAACAGGAATACTGCCTATAAACAAAAAGACGAGAATCAGGGTGACCTGCAGGCTTATGGTGGGCTTTCGGCTGAATCGTTTATCCTGAAACATGGTCACACCCCTCCAATCTCCGGCTTATCATAGCTCTGTTTCTTTGGTACAGGCAACAGCCAGTGCCCCCGGACCGATATGGCAGGACACACTGAGAGAAAGATGATCCACATAGATCTCTCCTGTTTCCGGGAATAGCTCTTCCAGTTCCCGTTTAAATTCCAGGGCGGCTTCCAGACTGTCAGAGTGCACAACCGCCATATGAGTTCTTACTCCCTTCGGATCTTTGAAACGTTCATCCATATCTTTTTTTATAGCAGCAACCATCATGGCTTTTGCCTGTTTCATGGTTCTTGCTTTTGCGTAAGCATCAAGTTTTTCTCCCTGTATGGTAAGAACCGGCTTAATCCGCAGAAAACTTCCAAGCAGTGCAGCGGCAGGAGTAATTCTTCCGCCCTTTTTTAAATATTCCAGGGTATCTAAGGTGATATAAATGGTGGAGTCCATCTTTGTCTCTTCTAACTTCTCCTTAATCGCCTGAGGGCTTATTCCCTGATCTGCCATCTCCTTCGCGTCAAGAACAGATTGTCTCTGGGTCACGGAGATTCTCTGATTATTAACCACATACACCTTACCCTCAAAGTCCTCCGCCAGCATAATGGCAGTCTGGCAGGAACTGCTTAATCCGCTGGACATGGGTATGTGCACAATGGCTTCGTATTCCTTTAGCAGGTCATTCCATAAATCCATTAAATCACCGGGAGATGGCTGTGAGGTGGAAATATCTACGCCGCTTTCCAGCTTTTCATAAAACCCCTGCTGGCTTAAGCTGATATCCTCATAATACATCTCTCCATCCATCATAAACGGCATGGGAATGACATAAATTCCAGCTTCCTTCCCCTGGTTCTGGGTAATTCCGCTGTTGCTGTCTGTAACAATGGCTACTTTCATTCCGGCTCTCCTTTATTTCTCAAATTAAGTATTCTGCTCTGCTTCACTCACAGATGTATAAAGCTGGTAATACATGCCTTTCTTTAAAAGCAGTTCTTCATGACTTCCTTCTTCCACAATACTGTTGTCAGACAGAACTAAAATCCGGTCAGCATTCTGTATGGTAGTCAGCCGGTGTGCGATAGTCACAGTTGTCCTTCCTTTGGAAAGCCGCTCTAAAGACTGGGAAACCAGCTGCTCGCTTTCATTATCAAGCGCGGAGGTGGCCTCATCGAGAATCAGAACCGGCGGGTTTTTTAAGAACACTCTGGCAATACTGATCCGCTGCTTCTGACCGCCGGAAAGCTTCACCCCCCGCTCTCCTACATATGTATTGTATCCGTCCTTTAATCCCGTGATGAATTCATGGGCTCCTGCCATCTCAGCCGCTGTAACCACATCTTCCATGGAAGCACCCGGACGGCCGTATTCAATGTTCTCAAATACAGTTCCTGAGAATAAATAAACATCCTGCTGCACTACGCCTACCGTGCTTCTTAAGCTCTTAAGCGTTACTTCCCTGATATCCTGTCCATCAATTAAAATCCTTCCCTCTGTTGGATCATAAAACCGGGGTACCAGGCTGCAGAGAGTTGTTTTACCGCCTCCGGAAGGTCCTACCAGAGCCACTTTTTCTCCCCGCATGATTTTTAAATTGATATGAGACAGGACCGGACTTAAGTCATCGGGATATTCAAAAGAGACGTCTTCAAAGGAGATCTCCCCTTTGATTTCCGTAAGAGGTCTTGCGCCCTCTTCATCAAAAATATCTACATTAGCGTCCATCAGTTCCATAAAACGGTCAATACCTGTCATGCCTCTCTGAAACTGTTCCGCAAATTCAATGATTCTTCGTATGGTAGCCAGTAACGTGCTGACATAAAGGGTGTATGCCACAAGATCTCCCGGTTCAATCAGACCCTTTATCATAAAAATACCGCCTGCAACGATCACCACTACATACATCAGACCGTCAAACATCCGGATGGTATTCTGGAAAGCCGCCATATATTTGTATGTTTTTCTTTTAATCTGTAAGAATTCCTGATTGTCACGATTGAATTTCTCTATCTCAATCTTCTCATTGGCAAATGCTCTTACAACCCGGTTTCCAAGCAGGCTGTCTTCAATCCTGGCGTTCAGTTCACCAATATGATTCCTCTGGTGTTTGAACGCTTTCCTTACCTGAATGTTAAAATAAGTACAGGATACTGCCATTACAGGAATCAGCAGGAAAATGATAAGGGTCAAAGGAAGATTGATCCCCGACAGAACGATAAAAGATATCACCGTCTTTAAAAATGCAATAAAAAATTCTTCGGGACAGTGATGGGCAAACTCCGTCACGTCAAATAAATCGCTGGTAATCCGTGACATAATCTGCCCGATCTTGGTATTATTGAAATAATTATCCGAAAGCTTCTGAAGATGGCTGAACGCATCCTCTCTCATATCCGTCTCTATGGCAGCTCCCATCACATGGCCGGTATATGCCATATAAAAGCTTGCCATACCGTCAATGATCCTGAGACCGAAATAAAGTGCACCGATGCTTATAATGGTACGGACGGTCAGTGCTGATATATCCCGCAGCCCCTGATTGGTAATAAACCGAAGGATCAGGGGCAGCACCATCTCACAAATGGTGGTTAAGGACGCACAGAATAAGTCCATCACCATAATTTTTGTATATTTTTTATAATAAGGCACAAACCGCCTCAGCAATATGCCTGTTTTCATCTCATTCTGATTCATACATTCCTCTACTCTGTTATCCTAATGCTTTTTATCAGTTCCAAAGCCCAGTCTTTCTCCCCCGGTTTTCTGCTTACAATATTAATATTCATACGCTGGTCTTTATAAAGTACCTGGGCAGATACTCCATATCTGGTTTCTCCCTGCTTCTCCTCCGGTTCATAAAAAGCCACCCTGACCTTCGCCTGATATAATTCAAAATCCAGGATCTCCTCAGGTTTGCCCTGTTCAAACCACTGGGGCTTAAACTCCGCTTCACGTCCTGCAAAGACCGCTGCATAAATATAATAATCATGACCGCCATAATCCCTGCCGTCATAATAATGATCCATTGCGCTGTTGTCTTCCTCATCATATAAGAAATTTCCCGGTATGGCAAAACTCATATTGCCGATCTTCCGGTACACCAGATACTTTCTGCATCCAATGAAATCCTCGATATCCATGAGATTTACGGACTCCATCTTCATGGGAGCGTGTAAATCAAGTGCACAGACATCAAGATAAGACTTCCGCGGAAATGGTATATCCGGATCCATGGCATATGCCTTTTCAAGAAGCTCTATAATTCTCTGATTGACATAAAAGTCCTGTGTGCTCCGCTGGGATGGCATGAAATAGCAGGACTGGTTTAAAAGAACCATCGCGCTGTTTCTATAATATCTGGCATCCTTTTGAAGATCATTCCATATGAAGAAATCCTTCGCAAATGCCACACTCAGCCCGGAATGTACCATCCCGGCTATCTCCTTAAACGAAAAAGACCGGATGTGAGTAATCAGCTTTCCTTCCTGTCTGGATGGAACATAGTAAATGGCAGGCCAGCAAAACATATATTCCCCTTTTTCACTCCAGCCTGATACCAGATCCATCAAATCGGAAAACCATTGGTAAAAATACTTTTGTCTCATGGCAAGAAAATCTCTTTTTATGAAATACCCCGTCCGGTCTTCCACTTTAAGCTTTAGCTTCTTTTCCCGCGCAGCTTCTTCTAAAAACTCTACCACTGCAGCATGAAATCCTGGCCCTGCAATGTTTGTCTGGCTCTCCCCCTTAAGCCTGTGCTTATTCCAGTTAAACCAGATATATCCTTCCGGACACAGCTGGACAAGCAGCATGCCTTCAATGCGAAAACACTGATATCCCATCTTCTTGGCCAGCTCTTTCACCATAAGCTCCGCAGACTGACAGTTCCATGAAAATCCGGAAAATATTTTTTTCTTGGGCTCCAAAGAAAATCTGATTCTTATACTCATCTGAAATCCTTCCTAACATACCTTTCTATATTCTATCGTATTTTTGTTAGAAATGGAAGCACAAAACGTATATGGACAAAGTAATTTTCATTCTTTTACAAAAAAGAAGACCCCCAGTACGTTTACTGGGAAGCCCTCTTATTCTTTCACATTACCGGACAAGCAGTGATTTTCCTGTCATCTCTTTCGGCTGCTCCATACCCATCAGTTCGATTAAGGTGGGTGCGATATCTGCAAGACAGCCGCCCTCTCTCAGCTTATAAGCCGGATCAGCATTAACCAGTATGAAAGGTACCGGATTGGTTGTATGGGCTGTAAACGGTTCTCCCGTCTCATAATCCAGCAGCTGCTCTGCATTGCCATGATCTGCACAGATAAACAGGACCCCATTCATCTCCTTCACTGCATCTACAGTTCTTTCCACACATGCATCAACGGTTTCGATTGCCTTGATTGCCGCATCTTCAATACCGGTATGTCCTACCATATCCGGATTGGCAAAATTAACAATGATGACATCGTATTTTCCGGAAGTAACAGCCTCTACCAGTTTGTCACAAACAACAGGAGCGCTCATCTCAGGCTGTAAATCATAAGTGGCAACCTTAGGAGACGGAACTAAAATTCTCTCTTCCCCTTTATTCGGTTCTTCCACACCGCCGTTAAAGAAAAATGTTACATGGGCATACTTCTCCGTCTCTGCAATTCTGGCCTGAGTCATGTTGTGATCGGCAAGGAATTCTCCAAATGTGTTGACAATGGGTTCCTTTTTAAATGCAACCAGCTTATTATTAATTGTCTCATCATAATCAGTAAAGCATACATAGGTCAGACTAAGACGCTTTTCTCTTTCAAACCCCTTAAACTCATCATCACAGAAGGCTCTTGTCAGTTCTCTTGCGCGGTCAGGACGGAAATTAAAGAAGATGACTGAATCGCCATCTTCTACAACAGCAACCGGCGCTCCGTTCTCTGTCACTACAAATGGTTCCACAAATTCATCATTCTTCTCTGCGTCATAGGAAGCCTGAATACCTGCAGCAGCTGACTGGGCCTGATTTCCTTCTCCCTTTGTCAGAGCATCATAGGCCCGTTTTACACGGTCCCAGCGGTTATCTCTGTCCATCGCATAATAACGTCCGGAAACAGATGCCACCTTGCCTGCACCAAGCTCCTTCATCTTCGCTTCCAGCGCTTCCACGTAGCTTTTGCCGGAAGCCGGAGGTGTATCACGGCCATCTAAGAAACAATGAACGTATACTTTCTCAAGACCGTTTTTCTTAGCCAGTTCCAATAATCCGTAGATGTGGCTGATATGGCTGTGAACTCCGCCGTCTGACACCAGTCCCCACATATGAAGAGCGGAGTTATTCTTTTTGCAGTTTTCCACTGCCTCTAAAAATTCGGGAACTGTAAAAAAGTCTCCGTCTGAAATAGCTTTTGTGATTCTGGTCAGTTCCTGATATACGATGCGTCCTGCACCCATATTTAAATGGCCAACCTCAGAATTGCCCATCTGACCGTCCGGAAGACCTACTGCCAGACCGCTGGCATTGCCTTTTACGTAAGGACACTGGCTCATCAGCTGGTCCATAACGGGAGTTCTCGCTTCACACACAGCATTATGGTCGCAGTTATCGTTTAACCCGTAACCATCAAGGATCATTAATACAACCGGTTTTTTGCTCATAACTAGTTCTCCTTTTCCTTATGTTCATTCTATCGTAATTGTACTTATTGCAATCATTGTCTCTCAACACATTATTTTACATGATTTCGTAATTTCCTGCAACCTGGGAATGGTGAAAAATTATCAGGAAGCAAAAAGCTGCTCCCTGCCCGAAAGCAGACAGGAAGCAGCAGCTGTGTTATTTCTTATAATTGACAATATTTCCAAATTCCGGTTTTAAGGATGCTCCTCCTACAAGACCGCCGTCAATATCCGGCTGTGCAAACAGTTCCGGTGCACTGCCGGCGGAAACAGAACCGCCATACTGAATCCGTATCGCCTGCGCAGTTGCTTCATCATAGATTTCAGCAATGCAGGAACGGATAGACTGGCATACTTCCTGGGCCTGCTCAGTCGTTGCAACCCTGCCTGTACCGATTGCCCAGATGGGCTCATATGCGATCACTGCCTTAGCAGCGTTCTCAGCCGGTATATTTAAGAATGCAATCTTGATCTGCTGACGGATCCAGTCAATGGTGATTCCCTGTTCTCTCTGGGTCAGTGATTCTCCGCAGCAGATAATAGGGGTGATTCCATACTCAAAAGCCTTTAATGCTTTTTTATTAACGGTTTCATCAGTCTCTGCAAAATACTCTCTTCTCTCGGAATGACCGATTACCACATATTTTACACCTGCGTCCTTTAACATAGCCGGTGAAATCTCTCCGGTATAAGCGCCCTTATCCTCATAATACATATTCTCAGCGCCGATGTGAATGTTAGAACCTTTTGCTGCCTCCATGGCAGGAATGATATCAATAGCCGGTACACAGAATACCACATCTACATCATCACTGGCCACCAAAGGCTTTAAAGTATTTACAAGCTCCACCGCTTCGGTTGGAGTCATATTCATCTTCCAGTTTCCTGCAATAATTTTTTTTCTTGACATAAAATAACCTTACCTTCCGTTATTTGTTATCTGCTGCCGCAACACCTGGCAGTTCTTTGCCTTCAAGGAACTCTAAGGATGCTCCGCCTCCGGTAGAGATGTGGGTCATCTTATCAGCAAAGCCCAGTCTCTTGACTGCATTCACAGAATCTCCTCCGCCGATGACTGTGGTAGCATCACTAAGCTCTGCAACTGCACGGCATACTTCTAACGTACCATCTGCGAAATTAGAGAATTCAAATACGCCCATCGGTCCGTTCCAGACAACGGTCTTAGCGCCTTTTAAAGCTTCCTTGAACAGTTCAATGGTCTTAGGTCCGATATCAAATCCTGACCATCCGGCATCAATGGTTTCTACCACTTTGCGTTCTGTGTCGTTGGAGAATTCTTTCCCTTCCACATTATCGATAGGAAGAAGCAGTTTCACACCTTTCTGCTCTGCTTTTTTGATCATCTCTAACGCATAGTCAAGCTTATCTTCCTCACATAAGGAATTTCCGATCTCTTTGCCCTGAGCCTTAGCAAAGGTATAAGCCATTCCGCCGCCGATAATTAAAGTATCAACCTTGTCAAGAAGGTTATTGATTACATTGATCTTATCGGAAACCTTTGCACCTCCCAGGATAGCCACAAAAGGACGTACTGGGTTCTCAACTGCCTGTCCCAGGAACTTGATCTCTTTTTCCATTAAGTATCCGACAACGTTCTCAGATGTGTATTTGGTAACACCTACGTTGGAGCAATGAGCTCTGTGAGCAGTACCGAATGCATCGTTTACAAAGATTCCGTCGCAGAGAGAAGCAAGTTCTTTTGCATATTCTTCTGCAGTCTCATCTTTGCCGTATTTGGTCTCTTCCACTCTGTAACGGGTATTCTCAAGAAGAAGAACTTCTCCATCCTTTAATTCTGCAGCTGCTTTCAGTGTCTCAGGACCAGTTACCTTAGGATCGTTTACGAATTTTACCTCTACTCCAAGACGCTCACTTAAAGCCGGAGCAACCGGTGCCAAAGATAACTCAGGAAGAGGCTCGCCCTTTGGTTTTCCAAGATGGGAGCATAAAATAACTTTAGCGCCCTGATCAAGCAGCTTCTTTATAGTAGGAATCGCTCCGTCAATACGGTTAAAGTTCTGAATGACACCTTCCTTTAACGGTACGTTAAAATCACATCTTACAAGTACTTTCTTACCCTTTAATCCGGTTAAATCATCAACTGTTTTTTTATTAAGCATCTTTTTATGCTCCTTTCAGATTATGTTGTTACAACATCATAAAAAAAACAAAAGGCCCGGTCCTTTCCGACCGGACCCTTCGTGGATCTTTAGCCTAATTCAGCGAAGTACTTAATTGTACGAACCATCTGGCTTGTATAGGAATTCTCATTATCATACCAGGAAACAACCTGTACCTGATATAAATCATCACCGATCTTGGAAACCATAGTCTGAGTTGCATCGAATAAAGAACCAAATCTCATACCGATTACGTCAGAAGATACGATCTCATCTGTGTTGTATCCGAAAGACTCACTTGCTGCTGCCTTCATAGCTGCATTGATTCCGTCTTTGGTTACATCAGCACCCTTAACAACTGCTACTAAGATAGTGGTGGAACCTGTCGGAACCGGAACACGCTGAGCAGAACCGATTAACTTGCCGTTTAATTCAGGAATAACAAGACCGATTGCTTTAGCAGCACCGGTAGAGTTTGGCACGATGTTTGCTGCGCCCGCTCTTGCTCTTCTTAAATCACCTTTTCTGTGAGGTCCGTCAAGGATCATCTGATCGCCTGTGTAAGCGTGAATGGTGCTCATGATACCGGACTGGATCGGAGCATAATCATTTAATGCCTTTGCCATAGGAGCAAGGCAGTTTGTTGTACAGGAAGCAGCGGAGATGATCTTGTCATCTGCTGTTAATACCTTCTCGTTTACGCTGAATACAACGGTTGGCAGATCATTGCCGGCCGGAGCAGAGATAACAACTTTCTTAGCGCCTGCATCGATATGAGCCTGGGATTTATCTTTGGAGCAGTAGAAACCAGTACACTCAAGTACTACGTCTACGCCGATCTTTCCCCATGGAAGATTCTTTGCTTCTTTTTCTGCGTAAATTTTGATGGTCTTTCCATCAACTGTAATGGAATCCTCAGAAGCTTCTACTGTGTGAGCATTCTCACCATAGTATCCAGCATATCCGCCCTGAGCTGTATCATATTTTAATAAATGTGCTAACATCTTTGGATCTG
Organism: uncultured Clostridium sp.; assembly: GCA_963523075.1. GTDB lineage: Bacteria > Bacillota > Clostridia > Lachnospirales > Lachnospiraceae > Lacrimispora. The sequence goes on along the minus strand of CAURBW010000001.1, from coordinate 65,066 downwards.
TTAAATCGTTGATTGCTACTACTTCATAGCCTTCTGCACCAAACATCTGTCTGAAAGCAAGACGGCCAATACGTCCGAAACCGTTAATCGCTACTTTTACTGCCATAATTCAATTCCTCCTAAGAATAAAATTAAAAGTGATCGTTAAATATTAATCAACTACCGTTTATTCTACCTAATATTCCAGTAAATAGCAAGTCCTTTTTTTATTTTTATCATTTCCTCACATTAATTTTACATTTCATTCTTGACGTATCCGGCAAGATTGTAAGCATGATCAGAAATGCGTTCCAGGTTGCTGATCAGGTCCAGAAATACAACACCTGCTGCTGTGCTGCACTCCCCTGTGGAAAGACGTTCGATGTGTTTCTCCCTTAATTCTTCCTCCAGTGCATCTACTTCATCTTCATACTTGATCACCTTACGGACCTCATCCATATCGCCTCTTCTCCTGGCATCAATGGAATGGGAGAATGACCGGTAAGCTGCCTGGCAGATAACCTTAAGGTCGGATATCCCGGTTTCAGAAAATGCCACCCCATGCTCCGCCATATATTCTGCCTGCTCTGCCAGATTCTCTGCATGGTCACCCACACGTTCAATATCATTAATACTGTAAAATAAGTTGTTGATTATTATTTTCTGTTCCTCCGTCAAAGACAGATTATTGATTTTGACCAGATATTCCGTCAGCATCTTCTCCATATTATTAATCGTCTTCTCTGTTTTATACACATTCTTTGCTTTATCGGCATTTTTAGAAATCACTGCATCAATGGCAAGCTGCACATTCTCCATGGCAATCTGTCCCATATGTACCACTTCCATAGCCGCCGTATCCACCGCAAATGCAGGTGATTCGAAAATTCTTTCATCCAGATGCTTTAAGGTTTCACTTTCCTGATCAACCAGTTCCTCCGATTTCTTTTTCTCTTCCGGTACCAGAATACCCGATAACTTCACCAGCTGATTCGCAAAAGGAAACAGAATACAGGTATTGGTTAAATTAAATACAGTGTGGAAAATGGAAATCTGCACTGCTGTAATATTATGAGCCGCGAAATCCGGCAGCGCTATAAAAATGAAAAAGGAGGCGATTCCAAATAATATGGAACCAATGACATTAAAGGAAAGATGAATCGCAGCTGCCCGCTTTGCTGTTCTGGAACTGCCGATGCTTGAAATCAGGGCCGTTACACAGGAACCGATATTTTGACCAAGTGTGATAAAAATAGCCGCATTGGTAGTAACCACTCCATTCATGGCAAGGGTCTGTAAGATACCCACAGAGGCCGAAGAGCTCTGTAAAAGAGCTGTCACCAGTGCTCCGATTATCATACCGAGCAAAGGATTATTTCCAAGGACGCGGAAAGCTTCTGAAAATACAGGTGCATCTGTATAAGGAGAAATTGCACCTGACATAAAATCAAGTCCTATAAACAGCATGCCAAGCCCCACCAGTATTTCACCGATTGTTTTCGTCTTCTGCTTTTTTACAAATAAAAGAAGAACCGCTCCGATTCCCACCAGAAGCGGAGCACAAAAGGAGGGCTGAAATATAGAAAATGCATCTCCCAGCTGATTCATGGAAACAATCCATGCCGTTATGGTTGTTCCGATGTTTGCACCCATGATAACGCCGACAGCCTGAGTCAGATTTAAAACCCCTGCACTGACAAAACCTACAACCATAACCGTAGTAGCACCGCTGCTCTGTATAATCGCGGTAATCAGCGCACCCAGAAGCACCGCCATAAAACGGTTGTTTGTGAGCATTCCCAGAAACTGGCTCATACGGCTTCCTGCACTTTTCTGCATGCCGTCTGCCATGGTATTCATGCCATACAGGAACAGTCCCAGCCCTCCGATGAATCCAAACAGACTCGATATGTCATTGACCGACATTTGTTACCTCCTTGTAACCGCTATGTATTTTTATACGGTGCAGATCTTTGCCCCTGCATTGATCTGCACCGTATAGAATAATAACATAGAAAGATTTCATTTTTCAACGCTTTTTATAATTTATGTAAAGTTTTGGTGAAATTTAGGTAAAACAGTCGTTTGGCCTGATTGCATTTCTGCTGATGATTGTTTATAATGATCTTAATTTTTGGAAAGGAGATCACAATGCTGCCAGATTATCATTTTCACTCAGATTTTTCAGGTGATTCCAACACCCCCATGAGGAGCCAGATTGAGCAGGCCATTCTGCTTGGAATGGATTCCTTATGTGTGACGGATCACCATGACTATGATGTAGATTCCCCTATTGACTTTACCCTGGATCCAGACTTGTATTATCGTACCATGTCTGAACTGCAGGAAGAATACAAGGACCGCATTGACCTTCGCATCGGAATTGAGCTGGGGCTGCAGCCCCATTTAACGCAGTACTACAGCGGACTGCTGAAACGCTATGATTTTGACTATGTGATCGGATCCACCCACTTCATCAACAGAAAGGACGCTGCCTATCCGGATTTTTTTGAGGGAAGGCGGGAAGAAGAAGCATATCTTCAATATTTTGAGGCGACACTGGAGAATGTAAGAATGAAAGATGCTTATGACGCTGCAGGACATATGGATTATATTGTCCGGTATGGTCCCAATAAAGCCGCGTTTTACAGTTATGGTGCATATCAGGATATCATTGATGAGATATTAAAGACTGTAATAGAAAATGGGAATGGAATCGAGTTAAACACCGCAGGCTACAGGAAGGGAATCGGACAGCCAAATCCGTCCAACGATATTATAAAACGTTACCGCGAGCTGGGCGGTGAGATTATCACTGTCGGATCAGATGCCCACATACCGGAGGATTTAGGTGCGGATTTTAAGACTGCTAAAGAGCTGCTGAAGCATTGCGGATTTTCCTATTATACAGAATTCAGAAAACGAAAACCGGAATTTAAACCACTTTGATTTGACTGATATATTATGGATTGGAGAATTATCATGAATGTATTTGACATCGTCGGGCCTGTAATGATCGGACCCTCCAGCTCCCATACGGCCGGAGCCGCCCGCATCGGAAAAACTGCCGCCCTCCTCCTTGGAGAGCCGGTGGCTAAAGCGGATATTCTATTCCATGGTTCCTTTGCAAAAACCTACAAAGGACATGGAACCGATAAAGCCATCGTCGGCGGAATCTTAAAGTATGACCCCTGGGATCCCGGAATCAGGACCAGTCTTGAAACTGCTGACAGTCAGGGCATCTGCATCACCATTCACACCGGTACCATTGAAAATGCCCATCCAAATACAGCCCTGGTTACACTTACCGGAACAGGCGGCAATACACTTTCCGTTCAGGGTGCTTCTGTGGGCGGGGGAAATATCGTAATTACAAAAATTAATGACATGGAAGTATATTTTACAGGCCAGAATACCACATTAATCGTAATGCATCAGGATGTTCCCGGCATCATCGCCCATGTCACAAATCTGGTTGCTGCCGGCAATGCCAATATCTGCAATTTCCGGCTAAACAGGCAGGAAAAAGGCGGGCTGGCAATCATGACGATTGAAATGGATTCCAATTTCGACCCTTCTTTAGTCGATCAGATCCGGCATCTTCCTCATGTCTACAACACCATTCTTTTGAAACTGGGTTAGAAGTATTAATCAACTGGAGAAAAACAATGAAACTAAACTATAATACCGTTGAAGAACTGGTGAGTGCCGCTTCTTCCAGTAATAAAAAAATTTCTGAAATCGTTTTGGAGCAGCAGGCGGAGGATATGGAATCAACCACAGAACTGGTTTACGCAACTATGGAAAACAGCTTTGATGTCATGCGTCAGTCTGTAATCAGCGGGCTTGATGAGACACTTCGTTCTCCCAGCGGGCTTTCCGGTGGAGCTGCTGCAAAGTTAAAGGAAGCCGTAGATGGCGGAAAAAACCATTACGGCCATCTTCTTGGCAATGCCATCAGCATGGCACTTGCTGTCACAGAATTTAATTCCTGCATGGGTAAAATTGTTGCAGCCCCCACTGCCGGATCCTGCGGAGTTATTCCTGCAGCCTTAATCTCCGTTATGGATGAGTACGATATTCCAAGGCATGACATTGTCATGTCCCTGTTTACCTCCTCTGCCATTGGCATGGTCATAGCCAAATGTGCCAGCATTGCCGGAGCTGAGGGCGGCTGCCAGGCAGAGGTTGGCTCTGCTTCCGCCATGGCTGCTGCTGCACTGACAGAGCTCTTTGACGGCACGCCCCAGATGGTATCAGACAGTTGTGCCATTGCCTTAAAAAACACCATGGGCCTTGTCTGTGACCCGGTAGCCGGACTGGTGGAAGTTCCCTGCATCAAACGGAATGCCATGGGAGTAGCCAACGCCTTTACTGCATCAGAGCTTGCCTGCGCAGGAATAAAAAGCGTGATTCCCGCAGACGAAGTAATTCTCGCCATGAGACAGGTCGGACAGCTTATGTCTTCTTCTTTAAAAGAAACGGCAGAAGGAGGACTGGCTGCCACTCCAACCGGCTGCCGCTTATGCAGACAGATTTTCGGTCCTGATGCCTGCGGCGGGGAATAATTTTACATCTCATATCTATTCTCTCATTTCTTCATTCTGGAAGAAAGAAATGCGTAAAAATCATTTTTTTCTTCCTTTAAAATGCGGTTGGGCAGAACGTAACCATGAGTGGAGTTTAAAAATACCAGTATCATGGAAGGCTTTCTTGCGATACGCCTGATTTTATTCCAGCTGATTTCCTGTTTACCTTCCCCCTGCCCCACTTGAATTCCCGTGTCATCAAACCGGATCCATGTATCGTGGCTGGCTGCTGCCTGCTTTTTGGCCTTGCCATAAACTGCAAGCGGCTGAATCACCGGAAAGAGACAGCATCCTAAAACTGCACAGATTCTGAACAAATTGCCGGAAGTTTCCCATCTGACAATGGTAAGTGCCAGGACTGCTGCCGTAAAAATCACGTTGCACACCCCTACCATTGATCCGTAAATATAATACATGGACAGCTGCCAGATATCCATTCCTGTATTCCGGTAAGTATACTCATACTTCATAATTCTTTTCCTCCCATAACAGAAATCAGGCATCGCAAAGAACAATGCCTGATTTCAAAAGTGCTCATCATTTTGCAAATAAGGACGGTAACCAGAGACTGGCGGCCGGTACAAACGTAATCACTAAAAGAGTGACAATCATGCAAAGATAAAATGGAAGGGTTGCTTTTACCACCTTTTCCATCGGAAGCTTTGCTACCGCTGAACCGATAAAGAGCACCGCACCAACCGGCGGTGTTAAAAGTCCGATACCGCAGTTAAGCACCATAATAATACCGAACTGAACCGGATCAATTCCAATTGAGGTTGCAATCGGAAGTAAAATAGGTGTTGCAATTAAAATAATCGGTGACATATCCATAATACAGCCAAGTATCAGAAGAATCAGGTTCAATAGCAGAGCAAGAATAATCGGATTAGAGCTAACTCCCGTAATCGCATTTGCCGCCATATCCGGAACATGGAGTGATGTCAGACAGTAGCCGAACACGTTGGAGGTTGAAATGAGGATAAGTACAATGGCAAGTGTATTGACACAATCCCCCATTGCGTTCCAGACGCCTTTCCAGTCCAGACCCTTATAAATAAAGACGCTGACAATCAGGCTGTAAATAACCGCGATTGCTGCTGATTCTGTAGCTGTAAATACACCGCCAACTACACCGAATACAACAATCAGTACGGCTGCCAGAGCCCAGAAAGAAACTCCCAGCTGCTTCACAAGATTTTTGAGGCTGAATTTATCTCCCTTTGGGTAATTTCTTTTAACAGAAATAATGTAGGAACCAACCATAAGGGAAAGTGCCAGAATCGCGCCGGGAATATATCCGGCGAGGAACAGGCTTCCTACCGATATACCACCTGCAGTTGTGGCATAAATAACCATATTATGGCTTGGAGGCACCAGAAGTCCCTCACAGGAAGAGGTAATGGTAACGGCTGTTGAAAAGTCATCATCATAACCCTGGTCAACCATCATCGGGATGAGGATTGAACCAAGAGAAGCTGTATCTGCTGCTGCAGAACCGGAGATACCTCCAAAGAAGTAGGAAGCAACAATATTTACCATTGCCATTCCGCCGCGCATCCAGCCTACGCAGGCATTGGCCAGAGCGATCAGTTTTTCCGAAATACCACCGGATCCCATGAGAACTCCCATGGTAATAAAGAACGGAACTGCCATCAGGCTGAATGAACTGATTCCTTTTACCATCTGCTGACAGATTACTGCCAGGCTGCTTCCCTGGGAAAGCAGACACAGTACAGCCGATAAAGCCACTGCGTAGGCAATCGGAAAACGAAGGAAAACCATAAGAAAGAAACTTCCCAGTAAAACCAGGATTGCTATATTACCGCCCATTACAGATTTTCCTCCTTTTCAAAAAGACGTTTGACATCATTATATAAAGCTTCCAGTTCAAAAACAATCATTGCAGCACCTGCTAGAGGCACTGGAAAATACATCCAGAATCTGGAAAGCCATGGCATACTGGTATAAAAACCTTTTGATCCAATACCATGAGCATATTTCCAGCCTACAGTCAGCATGATGAATGCCAGTACGAGAATGGATACATCTGCCAGAATGTCAAGAGCCTTGATCAGATTTTTTGGCAGATAAGAGTCCAGTGCAGTCATGCGGATATGAGATCCTCTCCGAATGGCAAGAGCTGCGGATAGTACCGCCATGTAGCACATAAAGGTTAAGACCACCTCTTCACTCCACGCTGGATCAGGGATAAAGGAGACATATCTTCCGGTCACCGACATTGTGGTTATCAGAATATCTCCGATCAAAAGTATCTTACATATAAACAAAACAATCTTATAAACGATATCATAAGCCGGTTTTATTTTGTCAATTGTTTTGAAAATTTCTGGCATAAGGAACCCCTTTCTAATAGTGAAGGCACAGAAAGCTGAATTTTCTGTGCCCCACTTGTCAACACTGATTATTTCATATCAAGAATCTTCTGATATAATTCTGCATTATCCTTTGTGTTTTCAGCAATAACATCCTTGCAGGCTTCCTGCCATGGTGTAATGTCTTTTACTTCAACGATATTAACACCCTCTTTCTTCAGTCCATCAAGTACTTCGTTCTCAGCATCCTGAGAAAGTTTCTGGTTGTAATCAGAAGCATACTTGGAAGCTTCAGTCATAGCCTTCTGCTGATTTTCGGTTAATTTATCCCATGAAGCATCTGTAATGATAACCTGAATGGCACCAAGCGTATGTCCGTCAAGGATTAAATTAGGAGCAACTTCCTGGAATGCATTTCCTTTGTAGTTGGCAATTGGCTGTTCAGCAGCATCAACGACTCCGGTCTGAAGAGCGGAATAAAGCTCATTCATGCTTACTACGGTTGCATTTGCTCCTAATGCGCTTACCATACCTGTCATAACAGGATCACTGGAAACACGGATTTTTAACCCTTTAATATCATCAATTCCACTAATCGGCTTCTTAGAGAAGAAATGGCGGAAGCCTTCTTCGCCGTAGAATAAACCTCTTACTCCAAGTCCGATATCATGCGGCTCCATTAAGAACTCTGGAGCAAGATCGCTGTTCACAAATTTCCAGTAATGATCACGGCCTGCAAAGGTGTATGGTATGGATAACAGTTTTGACTTATTTGCACCATAGCTGGTGAGAGCAAATGCAGAGATACGTGACATATCAATGGTCCCTGCTCCTCCGAGCATATTGTCCAGAACATCGTTTTCTGCTCCCAGAACACCGCTCGCCTGTAAATCAATTTTAATGGATCCGCCGGACAGCTCTTCGACTTTGTCTTTAAACGCCTGATCGGTTTTTCCTACAATTGTATCCAAAGGATTTACTTCTGCATATACAAGTGTTACCTGTGGATCTGTGGAAGAAGCTTCTTTTGATTCTCCTCCCTTGGTTGTCTCCCCTGCTGCTGCAGTGGTTGCTGCTGCAGTGGTTCCCTCCGTTGCGGTATTATTCTTTGCAGTACCGCCGCATGCTGTTAATGATAAGGCTGCAATTGCAGCTAACATCAAAGCACTCAGTCCTCTTTTTTTCATGATATAACCCCTCCTTCTAAATTTCCTTGCCTGTTGGAAACTATATTATTGCCTAACGTTTCCCCAGCGAAATCATTCTAACACACAAAAAGTGATAAAACCACGGTAAATAATTGCGAATCCTAGTATTATTTTAACATCTTCTTTACAAACTATCCCTGTTTCTTTATGTAACATTAACATTATTTTTAGTTTTTTACTGCCGCATTTGACATTTCAGTCAAAAAAAGACCCGTACATCATGTACGGATCCTTTTCGTTTTTTTATATCTCTTATTCTTCCATTTTCCTCTTGTAGATCTCAATCACCTTTTTCATAGCCTCCTGGCCGGGTGCTCCAATGGTCATTCGTTTTTCCACACAAGTCTTTAAGCTGATGGCATCGTAAATATCTTCCTCAAAAACAGGACTGATGGCCTTATATTCTTCCAGAGTCATATCATCTAAAGCAATTCCTTTCTCTATGCAGAAAAGCACAAGCTGACCCACAATCCCGTGGGCATCCCGGAACGGAACTCCGTGGTTTACCAGATAATCTGCCGCATCGGTTGCATTGGTGAAACCATTCTTTGCACTGACTTCCATTACATCCTTGCGGAAGGACATGGAAGAAATCATGCCTGTAAACAGGGCAAGGCATCCTTTTACTGTATCAATTGCATCAAAGGTCAGCTCCTTATCCTCCTGCATATCCTTGTTATATGCAAGCGGAATCCCCTTCATCGTCGTTAAGATGGAAATAAGTGCACCATAGACGCGCCCTGTCTTCCCCCTGATCAGTTCCGCAATATCCGGATTCTTTTTTTGAGGCATAATGCTGCTTCCGGTACTATAGGAATCATCAATTTCCACAAAACGGTACTCATTGGTATTCCAGATGATGATCTCCTCGCAGAACCTGCTTAAATGCATGGAGATGGTAGATAAGGCGCTTAAAAGCTCAATTAAATAATCTCTGTCTGCAACCGAGTCCATGCTGTTTAAGGTGGGCCCGTCAAATCCAAGAAGCTCTGCTGTATATTCCCGGTCTAAAGGATAAGTCGTCCCTGCCAGAGCGCCGGAGCCCAGGGGACAGTAGTTCATTCGTTTTCTGATATCCAAAAGACGGGAATAATCCCGGTCAAACATCTCAAAATAAGCACCTGCGTGATGAGCAAGGGTAATAGGCTGAGCCTTTTGCAGATGGGTGAATCCAGGCATATAGGTATCCAGATTTTTCTCCATCAGAGCCAGAAGCTCTTTTAAAAGACCCTTTACCAGTACTGTCAGCTCATCAATCTCATCTCTGGTGTAGAGTTTCATATCCAGAGCCACCTGATCATTCCTGCTTCTTCCCGTATGAAGACGTTTTCCGGCATCTCCGATTCGTTCCGTTAAAACAGCCTCCACAAAGGAATGAATATCTTCATGCTCCGCTGTAATTGTAAGCGTCCCGCTTTCTAAATCAGCGCAGATCCCTTTCAGTCCGCCTATAATTTTATCCCGGTCCTCTTCACTGATAATGCCCTGCTTAGCCAGCATTGTAACGTGAGCAATGCTTCCCTCGATGTCCTGATGATAAAACTTCTGGTCAAAAGACAGGGATGCATTAAAATTGTGAACCAGCTGATTGGTTTCCTTGGTGAAGCGACCGCCCCATAATTTCATAATTGTTCTCCTCTTTCCTTAGTTAGTTGTATGAGTCCGCATGGGTTTGCGTTTTTTGTTCTTTCCTGCTGCCAGGCCTGCCAGCACAAGCAGAATCAATATGCTTCCTCCGGTAATCATTCCTCCGGTCTTTAAGCCCTGGGGCATATATTCCAGTGAAACTTCATGAGTCCCTGCTGTCATATGAACGCTTAAAAAAGTGTCAAAGATTTTATAGGGCTCAGCGTCTTTTCCGTCTATCTTAACGGACCAGCCTTTGTCAAACGGTATGCTCAAATACAAAAGTCCTGCTCTCTGAACGTCAACGGTGCCCTTAATCTGTGTATCTGTCCACTTGGTAATCTTTAGTGAATTTTTATTTAATACCTGATAAACCGATTCAAGCCCTTTGGGAAGGAAACGGTAAGCGCTGGCTACCAGATCCTGCTCATTGTCATCATTTCGAAGAGTGACCTCTTCTCCAGATTTTAAATAACCAAGTTCCAGCAAATATCCGCGGCTCACATTGTCAAAGTTTTTAGTCTTTTCTCCCAGAAGTGCTGTGACCTTCTCAACCTTTTTATTGCTGACAAAAACATAGTAATCTCCATCTGTGTCAGGAGTAAAAGTAAAGCTTTTACCCTTTACTTCACTTGGCACTTCTGAAAGCACCGGACCTGCACCTAATACCACTGATAAATCATTCTGAACCTCAGCCGGGTTCGTCAGCTCCAGCTGCCAGTTATTCTCCACATCATAAGGCATCATAAAGCCTAAGGAAAGCGCATACGTATTCTCCCTCAGCTGCATCTCATCCTGAACAGATACAAGAGAAGAGATTTCATTTTCTCCGGCTTCTTCCGAATACAAAGCATATTTCACAGCAAAAAGAGCATCAACCAGAGGAGTGCTGCCAGTTATGCTGTAGGCATTGGTAGAACTCTCACAGCCAAGCTTCTTAAAAAATTGGGACAAATCCGCATTGGCAGTGGATGAAAACAGGGATACGGAAGGGAAATTCATCCATGCGCCGTCATTCTTAGTCTTTCTTGTCACCTTTTCCACCCTGTAGAAAGCCGGGTTAGGCATGAGGCTTTCCGTTAAGTCTATGGATGCCCTGTTATCCTTTACATAGCTTGTACGGCTTGTAGTTGTCACGCTTGTAACCGTGGTGTTAACTGCCGCCTCTAAAGACACCACCCCCAGCGCCAGCAAAACAAGCAGATTCCGGCTGGTTCCTTTCTGATAAAGACCAATCAGACCCGCATAGACTGACAGGAATATAATGGCAACATAAAAAACGGAAAAATGGTATGCTTCATCTGTCACAAGCTTCTGAGCCAGAAGTATAAAGATAACAGAGGCGAAGAAAGCTGTGACAACATGTTTCCAGGGGATGTCGTGTAAATAAATATAAGCATGATATCCGGCTGTCAGCATAAGAAATATATAAATAAAGGACTGCCTGCAGGGCAGACTGTTGGGATAATGAAATCCATGCCAGATAAAATTCAGTACGTTAATGGAAAAGCTGGCGAAAAAAAACAGTATGAGGGAACACATGACAATCTTATCCCTCTGCCAGATCTTCCTGCACCCAAGGTACAAAAGGAAAAATATAAGGATTGCAACACCGCAGTAAATATTGGGCCAGTGGTCCAGTCCGATCTCCGTTTCCACCGCAGGCAAATGTCTTGCTATCATATCAAAGATGGAAAAATAGGAACTGAATGTCTGGGGAAAGTTAATATCCCCCGAAGCAGTCATCTTCATGGCATAGATCTCAGGCAGCAGTACAACGGCCGCCAGTCCTCCCGCCAAAAGAGAATACACTGCAAAATGAACGCAGTTAATCAGAACTTCTTTCCATGGCTTTCTTCCTTCCAGAACCAGCAGCGCGCCAAAATAGAAGACCATAAAAATACATATCATAATAGATATGTAATAATTTGACAAAATGGATAACCCCAGTGTAATGCAGTAAAGAAAACACTTCTTTTCCTGAACCAGCTTTTCCAGTCCCAGCATAATAAGAGGGAACAGAAGGATACAGTCCAGCCACATGATATTCCAGCTGTAAGCTGCCATATACCCGGACAACGCATAAAAAATTCCGAAAAAAGCAATACCAAAATCAGCGGTCTTAAAATGTCTGCGCAAATACCAGGAAAAAGCAAGACCGCTTAATCCTATCTTAAAAACGATCATATATGTCATAAACTCTATGATAAATTTTTTCGGGCAGAGCACAATCAGCCAGTTTAAGGGACTTGCCAGATAATAGGAATAGAGAGCTGCAAAATTAACTCCCATGCCTATATCCCAGCTGTATAAAAGGCTGCCGCCGTGGGTCAGCTTATACTGGAATTCAGAGAAAAACGGGGCATACTGATGATACATATCCGTTCTCAAAAAGCTTTCTTCCCCAAAAGGAAAGATTCCTCTCTGTGCAAAAATGATGATCATGATAACCACAGGCACAAAAAAAGCCGCAATCAGGCCGTCAGAGGCTTTTACCAGGCTTCCGCTTTTATGCTGTTTATTTTTTAAAGAGGAATGATCTTCTTCATAAAACAATTCCTCAGCCCTGTTCTCTTCTTCGTCCTCTTCCTCATCATCTGTCTCTGTGATTACAAATTTATCATCAGAATAAAAATCACTGTCTTCCTCAGAATCGCCGTATTCATACAGTTCTTCCATTCCCTCTACCGGAACATCCAGCCGTATCACAGGCATGGATGCACGATCAATTTCCACTTCTCCTTCATCAGCCAAACCCGCTGTATCCTGTCTGTCACCCGGTTTTTTCCCCTCCCGAATGTCCTCAGTTCTATCTTTTTTTTCATCTGATGTCATTTTAAGAATATCCTCTAATTCCTTCGAAATCTTTTCAATATCGTCATCACGTTCCATTTTAATTCACCTCTCTTTACAGGGGGGAACCTCACTCTTTCGGAATATGAAAAGTTTGCTGAATACATAGTTTACAATCACAACAACGATGGACACCAGTATTTTGCTTACATATTCATCCATATTGAGCCAGGAAACCATTATCACCATAAGAACCATTTCCATGACGCCTGATGCAGCCCTGCATGCTGTAAAGGAAATCATCTCCTTCACCACAAATCCCAGGTGCAGATCATAGCTTTGAAAAACAAAGATTTTATTAACACCAAATGCAAACAGCACAGAAACCAGCCAGGCTGCTGCAGTGCTGATCCGGTAGTCGATTCCGCCTTTCACCATTCCAACATATACGATCCAGTTGACTACCGTGGTAAGGACACCGAATACCAGATAGGATATGACCTCCCGGTTCATAACCTTGTCCCATATTTTTTTTATCATAATTGCTTTTCTCCTGTAAAACACATTTCCTCTATTGTATTATAGGCACCGGAAATTGTAAAGGGAATCTAAGGGGACGTTACCAGAAAGTCCTTTGCACCTTCCGTATAATGAACGCTGCCATCAGCAGTAATAAAAACTCCGTAAACATCATCCATGGAATTTAACAGTTCCATCCCCTTTTCCAGTCCCATGGAAAAGCAGGTTGTGGATAATGCATCGCCATCAACGGAGAGCTTTGAGAGAATCGTGACGGAAACCAGTCCATTGTCATAGGGATAACCGTCTCTTGGATTTAAAATATGATGGTAGTTCACACCGTCTTTTATAAAATGGCGTTCATAAACTCCGGAGGATACCACTGACATATCTTCTATATTCAATGTTTCGATGGTCTCATTCCTGTCTGCATAGGGTTTCTGCAATCCGATCTTAAAGGGACTTCCATCCGGTTTTTTCCCCACACAGAGTACATTTCCACCCAGATTAATGACTGCACTTTTGACCCCCTGCTCAAGGAGGTAATCCTTCATACGGTCTGCTATATAACCTTTTGCAATGGCACCAAAGTCTATGGAAGTATCCGGGGATAAAAAGGTGAGGGTCTCATCATCAAGCTTTAAATTCTGGTAACCCACTTTTTTAACCGCAGCACTGATTTCATCCGAAGGGGGAATAACGGGACTCGGAGCAGTAAAATCCCATAAAGAAGACAAAGGTTCCACCGTAATATCAAAATCTCCGTTGGAGATTCTGGAATAATAAAGCCCCTTTGAAAGGAGCGCTGCCATATCCGGTGACAGTTTAACAGATGATTCCTGGGCAGGTCTGTGGTTGATTTTATAAACTTCGCTTCCCTCAATGGTTTTACTGAAAACATTTTCATAGGAGCGGCAGATATCAAGGCATTCATTTAAAATCTTAGGGTCATCCTTATCGTAAAGCGTGACGGTAACAAATGTATTTAACAGAAAACCAGACTTGCTGATCGGTTCTATTTTCCTCTGGCATCCGGTAAGAAGGCTGACAGCCAGACAGACCGCCAAAACCGCTGCTTTTCCTTTTTTCATTCCTGATCCTCCATTTCCTTTCCTGCCGCCCTTGCATGTTCCACAAACAACCGGCGTACGCCTTCGATCTCCCCCATTCCTTTCAGCCGGCAGATGACATCATAACCATCTGCTTCGAGCCGGCTTTTCCATGAATCACTGTCTATACCAGCCATATCATTATGAGCATGATCTCCGCAGACAATCATCATCGGCTGGAGAACCACCCGTTTTGAGTCTCTCTCTTCCAATTCTGCCTTCACATCATTAAAAGAAGGTTCTGCTTCTACCGTTCCCACATGATACCTTGTGTATCCCTTCTTCTTTAAAATTCCAGCCAGACGATGATATGCTGCATTGGCCTCATGCTCTGAGCCATGCCCCATAAACAGAATCTCCGTATCCTCACAATCATATTCTTTCGTATCTTCAGTCAAAATTGAGGTAAGCTTCAAATAGTCTTCCTCCGATGAAAGAAGAGGTGCACCGATAATCAACCGTTCAAAAGAATCTTTATATCTTTTTGCAGCGTTGACAATGAAGTCATATTCTTCCCCGCCCATTACTAGAGTCGGCTGGATAATCACCCGTTTAAAGCCTTCTTTTGCAAGCTTTTCCAGGGCTTCCTCCACTCCGTCAATGAAAATATGATCCCGCTTCTTTAATATATCTATAATGATCCGGCTGGTAAACGCCCGTCTTAACTCATAGGAAGGAAACTGAGCAGCTACCGTCTGTTCTATGGGTTCAATGGTTCTGCTTCTGCTTTCGTTATAGCTTGTACCAAAACTCACTACTAATAATGCCTGTTTCATCTTTCTGGTCCACTCTTTCTAATCTTTTTCCTGACTACCATATCACAGATGATTTTTGCTGTCAAATTCCTTTTTACGCACCACAGGCGCAGAACCAAACGGTTCTGCGCCCATGACACACATTGCATACATTTTATTGGAGATTATTTTAAAAATCTACCTCTTTATCATAGTAACAACAGGTTAACAGCTTCTCCATCTCTGCCGGTGTAATTGCCCGTGGATTGGAGCCGGTGCATGCATCACCAACTGCTAACTCAGCTACTGCCGCTAATTTATCATTGAATTCTTTTTCATCAATGATTCCGCCTTCGTATTCCTTAATACAGGTAGGAATATCCAGTTTCTTGTTCATAGAACGGATTTCAGCAATCAGTGCATCAACCAGTTCTTCATTTGTGCTGCCCTCTAAACCGATGAAACGGGCAATCTCACCATAACGCTTTGCTGCCTCTGCGTTTTTGGAATTAAACTTAATTACTTTAGGAAGATACATGGCATTGGCACAGCCATGTACAATGTGTCCGCCTGAATAAGCAGCTCCTGTTTTATGAGCCATGGAATGAACGATTCCAAGGAGTGCATTGGAAAATGCCATACCTGCAAGACACTGAGCGTTATGCATACGGTCACGTGCTGCCATATCTCCATGATAGGAATCAATCAGATCATTATGTATCATCTTGATCGCATGAAGCGCAAGAGGATCGGTATAATCGCAGTGAAGGGTGGAAACATATGCCTCCATTGCATGGGTAATTGCATCCATACCTGTATGAGCAGTCAGCTTCTTAGGCATCGTCTCAGCAAGATCCGGATCAACAATTGCCACATCAGGTGTTATATTAAAGTCAGCAAGAGGATATTTAATTCCCTTGTGATAATCGGTAATAACGCTGAATGCCGTAACTTCGGTAGCAGTACCGGAAGTAGACGGAATTGCGCAGAACTGTGCTTTCGTTCTTAAAGTCGGGAAATTAAAGGGAATACATAAATCCTCAAAGGTTGTATCCGGGTACTCATAAAATGCCCACATCGCTTTTGCTGCATCAATGGGTGATCCGCCGCCGATTGCAACAATCCAGTCCGGTTCGAACTCCCGCATCATCTGGGCACCCTTCATAACAGTTTCAACACTGGGATCCGGTTCTACCCCTTCAAACAGTTTTACTTCAATACCAGCTTCTTTTAAATATGCTTCGACTCTGTCAAGAAAGCCAAAACGCTTCATAGAACCGCCGCCTACAACAACAATTGCTTTCTTTCCCTTTAAGTTCTTTATTTCCTCCAGGGAGCCTTTTCCATGATATAAGTCTCTCGGTAATGTAAATCTAGCCATTGTAAAACCCTCCTTGTGAAATTCCTGTCGTTTCTTTGAGATAATTGTAGTTCAAACAGAGAGGAATTACAAAGGTAAAAAAATATATATCAGTATATAAATACTGATATATATTTAACATTCTTATTCTGCCAATTTTTCTTTTACCCGGTCTAACTGATCAAGAAATTTCTTATCCCATCCAGTAAGCGGATACCCCTTCCTGTAAATCAGTGCATCCCTGAAATCCTTCTTCTTTGTGCACGGTTTTTCCACCAGCTGATACCGTTTTAAAAGCTCATCCGGCATGGGAGACACCCACATATAGGTCATTGAATTATCACACAAAAGCTGAAACTGGCTGCCTCTTTCATATACATAAATCCGCTTTGAGGATCTGGGATATTTGATCCCGCTGCCAAAATCATCGCTTTTGCTGGAAACACCGTCTCCATGAATAATCTCAATTAAGTTTGTTAAATCCTCTGTTTCTATCACACTCTTAACTGCCAGTGGGTGCGCTTTTGACATTAGAATCCTCAGGGAGTACTCAAAAACCGATTCCATTAACAGGCCTTTTGCCGCCGTCTCCCTGGCATAATACTTTTCTGAAGCAACCGGATACCGAATGATGCCAAGGTTGTACTCCCCTGTTTCCACATCTCTTATGGTATCTGCCGAATTGGTTTCACGAAGCCACACGTTCATCATGGATTCCCCGCCGGTTTCTCCGATAAACTTGGAAAATGCAGTGCTGATATAGCTGGCTCTTGGCATGGATAGGGAAAACTCCACGCCGTTTCCATCTCCTGTTTTGTAAAGATGCTCCATTTCATCAATTTGAATGAGTACATTTCTGGCATGCTCTAAAAAGATCCTTCCTCTGGCTGTAGGAACAACTCCCTTGGAAGTCCGTTTAAAGATAGGTGCTCCAAGCCCTTCTTCCAGCGTCTTGATCGCCTTGCTTAAATTCGGCTGATCCATGTATAAATTGGCTGCCGCCTGCGTTATGGACCCTGTTTTTTCCACTTCGACTGCATACTGCAATAACACGGTATTCAATCATCTTCCTCCTTCGTTTCCTGCCATCCGTTCTTTTCTACTTCATAGAGATACTTTGACAGTGCTGCCAGCGATACTGCCATGTTCTCATTTTGCACCAGTATATGCGGCGGTACAGACAGATGCACAGGCGCAAAATTCCAGATAGCCTTCACGCCGCCTGCTACCAGTCTGTCGCATACCCCCTGCGCATACTCTGCCGGGACGGTAACGATCCCGATATGTATACTCATTCTCTGGCAGAGATTTTCCAGTTTATCCATGGAAAGGACCATCTTTCCTCCGATCCTTGTATTCACCTTTCTTCCGTCAGAATCAAAAGCCATAATAATTTCAACTCCGTACTGATCAAATCCCTTATAAGAAAGCAGTGCCTTCCCCAGATAGCCCACGCCTACCAGCGCAGCCTGATTGGTGTTATGAAACCCGAGGAATTCCTCCATATCTGCTATTAATTCCTTAATTACATATCCCATTTTAGGTTTTCCAGCTGTTTTGGCCACCAGTGCCAGATCCTTTCGAACCTGGACCTCATTTAGCTGAAGATCCAAAGCAATAGCGGGAGCGGAAATAGTATCTAATCCTTCGCTGCTTTTCTTTTCCAGGTAATGATGATAAACAGGAAGGCGCTCCAGTGATTTTCTGGATATTCCTCCGACCATATGTTTTTTTTCTTCCATAAATCTTCCCCCAGTCTCGTTTAGCACATCAGATTTCGGCATCCTTTTTGCCAGCCTTCCCAGATAACTGCTTCTTAATCCTTCCGGTCTGTAAGAAACATGGCATCACCAAAGCTGAAGAAACGGTATTTCTCCCGAACTGCTTCCTCGTATGCATGAAGAACATTCTCTCTTCCCGCCAATGCAGATACCAGCATAATTAAGGTGGATTCCGGCAGATGGAAATTGGTGATCAGACAATCCAGTACTTTAAAACGGTAACCTGGATAAATAAAAATTTCCGTCCATCCGCTTCCTGCCTTTAAAGTACCGTCATCCAAAGATGCGGATTCCACTGTTCTGCAGCTGGTGGTTCCCACACAGACGATCCGCCCTCCGTTACGCTTGGCATCGTTCACCTTTTTAGCTTCTTCCTCTTCTACTATATAGAATTCGGAATGCATGTGGTGAGCTTCTATCTCATCCACCTTAACCGGACGAAACGTTCCAAGACCAACGTGAAGTGTCACGTGGGCGATCTCCACCCCTTTTTCCTCTATCTTCTTTAACAGATCCTTTGTAAAATGCAGACCTGCAGTGGGTGCAGCGGCAGAGCCTTCATGCTTTGCATAAACGGTCTGATACCTGTTTTTATCCTGCAGCTGGTGAGTGATATAAGGAGGCAGCGGCATCTGTCCGAGCTGATCCAAAATCTCTTCAAAAATACCCTCATAAGAAAACTGGATCAAACGGTTACCTTCTTCAACCACATCAATTACGGTTCCTTTTAAAAGTCCCTCGCCAAATGAAATGACAGTTCCGGCTTTTGCTTTCTTTCCCGGTTTCACAAGCGTTTCCCAGATATCATTCTCTCTTCTTTTTAATAGAAGAATCTCGATCTTTGCCTGGGTGCCTTCTTTCACTCCAAACAGCCTTGCCGGAATCACCTTGGTATCATTGATAACCAGGCAGTCTCCCTTTTTTAAATAATCCAGTATATCCTTAAAATGTCTGTGCTCGATCTCTCCTGAAAGCTTATCCAGTACCAGCAGCCTGGAAGCAGACCGGTCTTCTAACGGATCCTGGGCAATCAGTTCCTGGGGTAAATCAAAATAGAAATCTCTGACGTTCATAAAACTACTCTCCTTTATCAAAAATGCCCCTCTGCACGGTGCCACGCAGAGAAGCATCTGTTTTACCTATTGTTCGATTCGCTGGCAGATTCACTTGCTGGTTCACTGGCAGGCTCACTGCCTGATTCACCAGCCGTTTCCGCAGCAGCTTCCGTCTCTTCCTCCCCGTTTTTCAGGGTGTTATAAACTGCCAGAAGATTCTCATCGGACTTTAAAGCCTTCTCAAGATCTTCGTTCACCTCTTTCGCCATCTTCTGCACTTCATCAGACTGGTTCACTTCTTCCATAAACGCAGATTCTTCCTTACTGTTATCTGCAGCCAGGTAGCAGCTTCCGTCCGCCGCTGTCTTTGCATAGCAGACAATCAGGCTTGGAGCCATCGTCTCTGCCTGACGAAATTTAACGTTAAATCTGGCATAAACCACATAGTCTCCATCTGCAATTCCAGGAGTCGTATAACATTCCAGATTTTCAAAACTCTGATAAAACTTTACTTCCTCTTCCATTCTGGAAGCCAGCTGTTCTAAACTCTCTTCCCCGGTTTTACTGCCATAAACTTTAGAAAGTGCGTCCCGGTCGCAGCTCTTTCTGGCATTAAAATATGACTTCATCAAATCACTTAACTGGGGCACCGAATCCTTCTTCAGTGCAACTTTCACCTTCTCCGGCTGACCAGATGCGCTTTCCGGCGATATACTTTCCGCCTGGGCAGATACCGTCTCCGGCTCTTTCGCGTTTTGTCCGGCTTTGTCCAAAACAACCACTGCCATGATCAGTATAACTGCAGCCAATGGTATGGCCAGAAACTTCAAAAACCGTCTGGTTTCCTCTTTCAGCCCTTTCCATTTTCCTAATAAGTCCTTCATATAAGCCTGACCTCCTGGAGAAACAATCTCCTCTCTATTCTAACAAAAAAACAGCCAAAAATCAACAAATAACTCTTGCGCTTTAAAACAATCTATAGTAGAATGTAAAAGATGCATCTGTAGCTCAGTGGATAGAGCAGTGGCCTCCGGAGCCGCGTGCGTAGGTTCGATTCCTATCAGATGCACTATTAATTATCTGGAATTATTAACCAAGAATCCTTATTTTATAAGGGTTTTTATGTTTGTCTGCGTCTTTCTGTCCAATTCATACAAAAGTAGTCTGAAAGTCACTTTTAAACATCCAAAGTACGCGCATTACCTTTATTATTTGATCAATTCATATCACATTACCATCTTAATTGACCTTATAAATTATATATACATGGCAATCAGTTTATGAATTTCTTTTATATAATAGAGTATAATCAATATAAACGCAGGCATTTACGAACAAAAAAGGAGCCGGAAAATCCGTCCCCTTGAATGTATTTCTTATATATTTAAGACTGCAGCAAGCAAAAACCTTGTTTATACGAAGTCTTAAAAGTAACTATTCTTTTGTCATTAATATATCTTCATGATTTATTACAATCAGACCATCCTGCCACACTCCGAACATACAATAAGTGACATGCTCCGCTTCCCCTTACTCTCCTTTTTTCTCAGGAATCTGACTATCCAGCTTATCATATGCGGTCATAAAGCCCGAAACAGCATTATTCTTATTATCACTAAATCCGCTATAGTTTCCTGATGGAGACAATGCTAAATCAGTCAATGTCTTATAATCTTCATACAGATCTGATACAGTATCATAGCATTTATCTAATCCTTCTGGTGAATCCTGTAACTTTTTCATTATTTCTTTTACCGACGATTGGCTGCTATTAATTTTAGATATAGTATCTTTGGTTTCCTGAGCATCATATAATTTATAGATAGCCGTATTAAAATCATCATAAAAATCACCTGTTCCATCACTATGTCTGGTATATTTATCGGTCTCGCTATCATTTTCCTCATAGATTGAATTTCCCCATACCTTCAATGTTAAATTACAAAGAGATTCCGCATCACTTCCGCCCTCTAACATAAATATTTGTGCCGTTTTCAAATTATCAATATATGTATTGTAAGCTTCCTGATATTCCTGTTTCGCTTTATTATCTGAATATACTTTATATCCAGCACCACCAGCAAAACAAATCATTATCGCAATGACAATTCCAATTATAATATTTTTCGTCTTTTTTTCTACCTTGATACCCGCAACTTCTACCTGCTGTGGTTTTGAATCACTATCAATAACTTTATTTTCAACAGGACCACCACAAGAAGGGCATATCTCATCCGTTTCTGACAAAACTGTACCACACTCTAAACATCTCATTCCCTCTTTTACAGACTCTTTCACCAATGCCTTACCACAATAAACACATTTTTCGGCTTTATCTGAAATTTCTTTTCCACACTCTGGACATATTATAATCGCCATTTTTTACTCCCCCATATTATTATTTGTTTCGATTATAACCTATTTAGACATAAATTTCCATAATTATTCCTTTTATTCGATAAATCCTCCCATATATTTTATAAGATTATTGTTTCATTTTGTTTCTCATATGCAATATCCCTCCCTCAATGACAAACAGTCCGTTCCTGCTTCTCATTACGGAATAATATTCCTTTTCGGTTCCAGGTAAACCATACGCAATCTGAACCGTTTTCCAGTTGCTCCTGTATATATTCCCTACTTTAACAACCTCGGGAATACGTTCTGTTCTGCTGACCTCAACCATATTTTTATTATGTATCATATCGATATAATTATATCTGGTTACGGTTATGGACAGAATGAGTCCCATCAGTAAAAAGCCGGACAGTCCGGTGAGCATCAGCCAGTCCCGTCCAAGAAAGAATAAAACAAAAAGCAGAAGCATAACCACTAAATATAAAACTCCATAAACTGTAATCCCAACAATATTTGTCATATAGTTTCCCCCAGGATACAAATCATAATCAAGCTATGGTTCAATGGATATCTGATTGAATTATACCATATATTGCCTTAAAATAACAGATATATATGACAAAATATATCATTCTGTCTATTTTTTAAGTGCAAATGATCATATGTATCGTTTGGAAATATAACTAAATAATAATGTTTATTTTAATCTTTCTTCTTTCTAAACAAAAAAACAGGTGAAGACAAACCAGACATATCTTCACCTGTTTCATTATACTATTCCATTTGTTTTCTTAGTTAAAAATCCCCGTAACTGCATTCCAGATCTTTGCAAACACATTCTTTACTCTCTGCCAGACTCCCACATCTACAGCAGCAGGTTCAATATCAACTGCATTATCATTCACATCATCTTCCGATATTTCCTCTGATCTTAAGATAATCTGAATACTGGAAGGAGTTGGGTTCTTATCAGAAGTGAAGGATACCATCTTATCATCTAAGTTCATTTCCAGAAGATTACTGTCGTCCGCAATCTTATCCAGCTTCTCATCCATACTGTCTCTGATACTTTCATTCGCCCCTTTAAGTTTACTTGTGGTAGATGAGGTTTCCGCCGCCTTTTCCAGAATATCAATCAATCCGTTTAAGGTATCCTTTGTGCCCCCTTCTACTGCGCCCCGGTTGTTTTTTATGGTATTTTGAACACTCCGGAACAGGGAAATCACCTGATTGGTGGCCGAACTGATCTGCTCTACAGAAGCCGCAGTATCATCAAGCATTAAATCAAATGCCGCTTTATTATCATTCTTTGTTTTATTTAAACTGACCACATCTCCGATTGTAGTATCAATATCATATGAAATGGAGGCGAGTTTGCTTACAACTGCCTTGCTGTCCTTTACTCCGCCTTCCACATCAATTCCGGATATTGTATAACGTACACTGGATAAGATGTTGTTCATGGAGTTTAAGATTTTGGATAAAACAGCTGCTGTCTGAATCAGCGTGGATGCATTGGGATTGCTCATTCCGGAAGCTGCAACCGACTGAAGCTGAGCACGCAGCTTAGCTACCGCATCTGTACCTAATGAAAATTCCAGATCATCTAACACATCATTCATATCACTCATAAGCTGCTGCATACTTTCAGCCTGCTTCTTTAAGTCTTCCTCACTTAACGCCTGGGATGGGGACGCAGTTGAACCAAGCTTTTTTAAAACAGCCTGAATTCCATCGAGCTGCTGCTCAATATCTTTGATTTCATCTGTGACCTGGTTCGCATCAGACTCTTCCAGACCGTTTTGCAGATCACCCAGAGAATCTTTTAAATCTCTTAAAGATGAGGATAAATTATAGAAGTCTTCACCGGAATCCTGAAGTGTTTCCACCAGAGTATTCACTTTGTTATTCACATCATCAAGGCCCTGCTTATTAGCCATAATGTCCGGCGCAAGCTGGCTGATTTTCTGATTTGCAGCTTCCAGGCCGTCTATGCTGGCATCTGTTTTTGAGATTATCTCATCTTTTGAAGCATCAAAGTTTTCTCTTGCACCCTGCAGCTGGCCGAGGCCCTTTTTCGTAACATTCATACCGTCACTGATGTTGTGCAGCGTATCAAGCATTTCATTCATACCATCTAATAATTCATCAGCCGAATCCTTAAATGTATCTTTTGCTTCTTTCACATCGGCAATATCACTGATTTGATCCAGAGTTCCCGGAACCATCATCATAATAATTCCGCTGGATTCAAAATCATGAGAGCTTATTTCGATATGAAATGTCTTTTCCTGACCTGGTACTGCTGCAAAAAGAACAGCCTTATAGGTACCCAGGGACTGGATCTGCGCTCCGGGCGCTTCAACAGAATTAACATCTTCCATATCTACCATAGTTGCAACCTGTAAAAGCATGTTATTCTGATAATACACATTGGCAATCTTATTTGGAATGCAGTGAACATCTATCTCTACAAGCCCGTCCGCATGCAGCAGATCCTGGGCTTCTTTTGGTACACCGTTTAATTTATAAGAAATATCAAAATCCCAGGGAAGAACTACTTCGCCGCTATTTAACTGACATTCGTAATAGAATCGGTCCTTGGCATCCTCTGGAAGCTGCCAGGTCACTGTGTCTCCGTCAATTGCAGGCTTGGCGTAATTTGACATATTGGTGATATCGTTATAAGTTCCATAATCAGAAAAGGTACGAATCCCGTTTAGTGTTACTCCTTTTACCACACTGCTGTCTGTCTTTTTTCCGTAATAATCCAGATTTACATACAGAGTTTCATCAGTGGAAACGGCTGGGGGACCGGCGTAAATATTTCCCGCCATGTTTATACTGATCATTGAAGTGATTAATGCCGCTGCCGTCAGCCGATATGCTGTGCTCCATTTACTCTTCATTGTTTTTCACTTCCTCCTTTTCCTGCTTTTTATCTTCTGTCTTAATATCCTGTCCACTCTCTTTCCCACCGGCTTTTACTTTCTTCTTTTCTATTCTGTCTGCTTTGAACGCTTTTTTCTTTTCAATAAAAGCTAAATGTGCAGCAACAATCTTCTGCCGCCTTCCTTCCTCCCACATTAACACAGGATCTGCCAGTGTCAGAAGAACCGGTAACAAAAATAATACCATGATTACACTGATAAAAGCTCCCCGGCCAATTAAATGCCCAAGACCGGCGATCGCAGATACGGAAGAGATGAAATACAGACCGTACCCTACAATGGTTAAAATCGTTCCTGACGTCAGAATGGAAAGCGCACTTTTGGAAACTGTATGCTTAATGGCTCTTGCCTTTTCCGGATACTTTTTCTTCATATCCATATAATTATTGGTCATCAGGATGGAATAATCCACCGTTGCTCCAAGCTGAAGGCAGCTGACGATAATATAACCCAGATATAAAATGTCCTCTCCTGTAAAATATGGAATTGCAAAATTGATAAATACGGCTACCTCTATTGGGATCAGAACAATAACGGGTATAATCAGTGATTTAAAGGTAAACATAACCACCAGACCTACTCCCAATATGGAAAGAATATTAACAAAGTTATAATCTTCTGTGATGATTGACTTGATATTCTGGGTAGATGGGATCACCCCTGTTATATAAGCTCCTTCCGGATAATACTTATTTACTATGGCACTGATCTCATCCGAACACTGGAATGCAAAATCACTTTCATCGGAAGATTTTACATAGATCATAATTCTGCTGTAATCTTTCGTATGCAACAGGCTGGTGATGCTTTTTGGTATAATCTTTTCCGGAATTCCATCCGGTAAGGTGCCTGCCAGAGATGTGGCAGATCTCACAAAGTCAAGATCCTTCAGTTCATCCGTTAAACTCTTTTCCGTCACCATATTGGTATTGGGAACAACCGCAAGGATTAAATTACTCTTGCCAAAACGGCTGTTAATCTGCTGTTCGTCCTTATATACCCTGGTGCCAGGACTGGAGCCAAGCGCACCGTTTCCGAATGTAAATGCATTCATGTTCTGAGCCACAAAAGCTGGTATTATAAGAAGTGCTAACACAGCCAAAACTCCATAACGCACTTTATGTACAAGAATTCCAAGCCCATGGAATGACGGCATAAAAGAACGATGCTCTGTCTTTTTGATTCTGTCTCCCCAGCGAAGCAAAAGAGATGGCATTAAAAACAGCACGGTTGCAAGGCTGATTACGATTCCCTTTGCCAGAACAAATCCCAAATCGAATCCAATGGAGAAACGCATCAGCATCAGAACCAGGAAACCGATAATTGTTGTTGCCCCGCTTGCAAGAATGGAGGAGATGGATTTGTGAAGAGCATTGGTAATTGCCGTCACCGGATCGTCCCCTTTCTCCCGTTCCTTTGTAAAACTATCCAGAAGGAAAACCGAATAATCCATGGCTACCGCAAGCTGTAAGATCGCAGCCACGCTGAACGTAATAAATGATATGGTTCCAATTAGCAGGTTAGTTCCTACATTAATGATAATCGCGATACCCATAATCATCAAAAAGAGAAATGGCTCAAACCAGGAGGTGGTTGTAGCACAGAGAACCAGTGCAATCATGATTACTCCCATTGCCATGGCAATGCTGATCTCCCTGGTAAGAGTTTCATTTAATGATTTGTTCTGTACCGCGGATCCCATAAAATAGCCTTTGTCACCTGTCATTTTCTGCATCTGGCTGATTGCTGACTTCGTAAGACTGCTGGAATCTCCTTCTTTAAATATAATATCCATGACAGCATAATTATCTTTATAGTAGTCCTGGATATCATCATAATTAATAAAAATATTCGCTTTATAAACATCGGTGGTGGTATCTGCCCACATCACCATATCCACGCCGTCTATACCCGCAATCCGGTCTTTATAGGCCTTTGCTTCGTAAAGCGTAACCGGCCCAACCATCACCCTTGCCGTGCCAGGATATCCAAATTCTTCTTCCATCACATTAAGCCCTTTTTTAGCGGGAGCCCAGTCCGGAAGGTATTCGCTCAAATCATAATTGACGTGAACAAAGCAGGCGCAGACAGCAGAAATAATCACTGCCAGTGCAAAGAACTTTTCTATTCGTCTGCCGCTCTTAACGATCAGCTCAATGAGCCCTGAATGTCTTTTTTTCGGCCTGCTTTCATGAATCTGTTTGTTTTTTTCTTTTGTTTTCACTGTCCTCACCCTTTTTTCGTCTTTTCAGTGTATACAATAATACCAATTTCCATTTTTGTAATTATACAATCTGTTTAAGTTGAATGATTTTTCGACAAAATTCCAAATATGTCTAAACATATTGTCATTTTTTATCACTTAAGGTATAATGGATTTAATTTTATTGCTTACCTGTCTGCATTTCTATGAATCATTTTTAATCCCATTCTTCAACCGCTGTATATCGCATCAGGCGATTTACATAAATCAAATCCAAGGAGGTATACATATGGTATACGAACAATTTCAAAAAGCAGTAAAGGAATCACTGGAAGAACGCTTAGGCTCTGGCTACTGCCTGACACTTCAGACCGTTACAAAGAACAACGGACTGACTCTTGACGGCATCTGTATCGGAAAAGCACAGGAGCACACGGCTCCTGCTATTTATCTTCAGACTTTCTACGATACATATAAAAAAGGAAAACCCTTTCCACAAATTCTTGATGAGATTATTGAATTATACGAGACTCATCATCTACCGGAGGATAGTTTTATAGAAGAACTTCACTGGGAAATCCCATTAACAGACCGAATTATTTTCCGCCTCATCAATGAATCCGCCAATCGTACCCTTCTTTTAGATCTCCCCCACTTATCTTTTCCAGATCTTGATTTATCACTGATCTTCTGCCTGTCTCTCAACAAAAGTGACGATCAGCTTCTTACAGCTCTTATCCACAACTCCCATCAGAAATTATGGAACTTATCCACCGAAGATTTATACCTGGCTGCCAAATCCAACACTCCCCGCTTATTTCCCGCCCGAATCAATTCTCTTATGGATGTGATAAAGGAGATCACCATGAAGTCTTCAGACAACGAAATAAAAGAAGAGGACTGGGCCGGGTTATTTGAACCCTCTCCCTTGTCCCCTCCCATGTATGTCCTCACCAATCCCTTTGGTGCCCATGGAGCCGCCTGCATGTTCTATGAAGGCATATTAAAAGACTTCGCAGAAAGCACAGGCGGCGATTTAATCATTCTGCCATCCAGCATTCACGAAGTCTTACTGATCCCATACAGCAGCCACATTTCCTATGAGGAACTGGCGGAAACCGTCTTTTCCATCAATCAGGAAGAGGTGGCAAATGAAGACCGTCTCTCCAATCATATCTATCACTATTCCAAATCACAGGATCATCTGTCCATTGCTTTTACTTCTTCTTTCCCAATCGGAACAATGAATCCATTATAAAAATTGCCATGGCAATGGCACCTGATATCTGAAGCGTCTCCACCAGATAATGGCTGGAAAGCACCGGGTCATTACTGATTACATAGGATACGCTTCGGTAAATGGACGCACCGGGCACCGAAGGAAGAATTCCTGCCACTAAAAACACGGTGACCGGTGCTTTACATACCCTGGCTGCAATATGGCTGAACAACGCCACCAAAAGAGTAGATAAAAAAGCCGCAGCTATGACCGAACCGGCTGCAGCCTGTACAAGAAGGTACACCATCCAGCCCACGGCTCCGATTGCGCCTGATAAAGCCAGATACTTTTTGGGAAGCTCCAGTATCAGGGAAAAGCTGATTACTGCAAAAAATGCTCCAACTGTCTGAATCACCATATCAGGTTACCTCCGGTCAGCCACTGATACAATCCCATGCCTGCTCCCACTCCAGCCGCTACCGCCAGGGCAATCACCACTGCTTCCACAATTCTTGCTGTCCCCGACGCATAATCACCGTTTAATGTATCGCGGATTGCTGTCGTAAAGATCACTCCCGGCACCAGCGGCATGATAGCACCGATCATAATAATATCACTTTTTATACCGGGCAATCCCCACCGTTCAAGAAAAAGTGTGGTTAAAGCAATTAGAAAAGCGCAGAACGCATTGGCGCAGAAATCATTTAAACGAATCTTTACAGAGGCCTCCATGGCCCCCGCTAACACAGCTCCGGTTACAGCAGCTGCCAGGCAGTCTCTTGCGCTTCCGCCAAGAAGGAGTGTGAAAAATACAGCTACCCCCATAAAGCCCATATCCTTAAGCCTTTTATGAAACTGCACTGTGCCCCGGATCTCTTTCAGCCTCTCATATGCCTCTTCCACTGTCATAAGATCAGCACAAAGCTTTCTGGATACATCATTCACCAGATACACCCTGTTTAAATTGGTACTTCTTACATTCACCCTTCTTGCCACAGTAATAGCCTCAATTGAGGGATCGTTTAAGGATGCAAAAATGCCTGTGGAAAAGACAATCGCTTCTGCTGTATCCCGGCCTGCTTTTCTCAAGATGTGGTCAATGGTATCCTCCACCCGGAAGATTTCCGCACCACTTATCAACATAATCTCACCTGCCAGAACAGCAGTTTCCACAAGCAGTTTATCATTCATCGGCTTATCCTCTATCCAATTAAAAAATCAAACTTCCAATCTGGTAAACCATAACAGCAAAAATCCAGGCAACGGCCAGCTGAAATAGCACCATTCCAATAGTCCATCTCAGTGAGCCGGTTTCTTTCTTTATGGTAGCAACTGCGGCAATACACGGGGAATAAAGGAGGCAGAAAATCATCAGTGCATAAGCATTCACACCGCCAAATCCCACACTTCCAAGTAATCCGGACAATTCACCCATTCCTGCTGCCGAATTAATATTGCTGATTCCATATAATACGGAAAAGCTGGAAACAACCACTTCCTTTGCAGATAGCCCGGAAATAAGCGCTACTGCTATTCTCCAGTCTCCAAGTCCTGCAGGAGTAAGAACCGGAATTAAAACTCTCCCGATCATCGCTGCAAAGCTTTGTGAAACGTCTGTAACAAATCCGGTTAATCCGGTATTTAATACAAACCAGAGTACGATGGAAGCCAGAAATATGGTAGTACCCGCTTTCCCAAGATAATCCTTAACCTTATCCCACACATAGATGGCAACGGTTCTTGCATTGGGTGTCTTATACTCCGGCAATTCAATTAAAAGTGTATCCTCTTCCTGTGATTTTATCATCTTATGAGTCACATGAGCAATTGTAATTGCAACCAGAAGTCCGATTAAATACAGAGAATAAGCTGCAATCAGCGCATGTTCGGGAAAAAACATCTCCGAAAATAAGACGTAAATGGGAAGTCTGGCAGAGCAGGACATAAAAGGTGTAATGAGTATTGTCCTTCGCCTGTCCCTTTCACTGGGCAGCGCTCTTGCTGCCATTACAGCCGGCACCGTACAGCCAAACCCTAAAAGCATGGGAAGAAACGCTTTGCCGGAAAGTCCCACTCTCCCCATAACTTCATTCATAACATAAGCAACTCTCGCCATATAACCGCTGTCTTCCAGAAAAGCCAGTGCGAGAAACAGAATGAAAATGTTAGGCAGAAAAGTGAGGATACCGCCCACACCTGCAACAATTCCGTCCACTACCAGAGAAGTGATCCAGTCAGCCGCATGAATCACTGTCATCAATTGATACATAAACGAAGATAAATGGCCAAGGGCAATCTCAAAGTATCCCTTTAAGAAATCTCCCACTGTAAACGTCAGAAAAAACACCAGGGCCATAATGCCAAGAAACAAAGGAACGCCCCAAAACGGATGAGTTAAATAAGCATCAATCTTATCCGTCATGGCTGCTTTCTGTTCTTTGTTTACCAGACACTCATGGATAACCCCTTCTATATAGTCATATTTCTCATTAATAATCTCTTTCTCATAATTATGATCAATCACATTGCTCAAATCGACCGGATGATCATTTCCAACCTCTTCATCATACTCCAGAAACTTAATCGCATGCCACCTTAGATTCTTCAGCTTTCCATAATGGGCTTTTAAAACTGTTTCCACTTTGGATATCTTATTTTCAATCCGAGGCGAGTAAGTAATCACGACACCCTGTGGTCCTTCCTCATAATGATGGACAACTGCATGCATAAGCACATCAAGACCGGTCCGCTTTCTTGCAGATACCGGTACTACAGGAATATTCCCAAGCATCTCCGGCAGGCGGTGAAGATCTATCTCCATGCCTCTGTCTTCTACGATATCCATCATGTTAAGTGCCAGAATCACTGGCTTTTTCAGTTCCAGAAGCTGAAGTGTCAAATATAAATTACGCTCCAGAGAGGAGGCATCCACAACGTTAATAATCACGTCAACTGATTCATCTTCCAGACACTTTCTCGTAACAATCTCTTCTATTGTATAGCTGGTCAGACTGTAAATTCCCGGTGTATCAATCACCCGTATGGTCTGGCCTTTATAACTGGTCTCCCCTTCCACACGTTCAACCGTAACTCCGGGCCAGTTTGCCACTTTCAGCCTTGCACCGGTAAAAGCGTTAAATAAGGTTGTCTTTCCGCAGTTAGGATTACCTACAAACGCAACACGGATCATTCTGCTGTCATCACTCATGGCCGGTCTCCTCCTTTATCTCGATTCCCTCTGAGATCTTCCTTCCCAGAGCCAGACGAGTCCCCCTTACCTTTATGATCACGGTGCCGCTTCCCTTTTTATTTAACAGGGTAACCGGCGTCATCTCATTGACGCCTAACGCTTCCAGCCTTCTTGTAATGGTATCTTTCACAATTACACTGTATACAATGTAGGTCTTTCCGATATCTCCTTCATGAAGCTTCATAATAATCTCCTCTGAATGCAGCCTGTTCCATAACCGGCGCACCAGGGTCCTTTCCCTGGATTGCATCCATAGAGATTTTACACTTGTTGAGAATCATTGTCAACACCATCTGCATACCTAAGAAATATTTTTCACTGACTGATGTCCTGAAGCATCTTTTTCACCTGTACCATCCGGTCACGCAGCTTTGCTGCTTCCTCGAAATTCAGCTCTGCAGCAGCCTGATGCATCTTTTTTGTCAGTTCCTTTGAGAGCTTCTCCAGCTCCTTTGCATCCATGGATTCAGGATCCTTTTTAAATTCCTTTTCATCGGCTGCAGCAGCCTTCGATATGGCAATCAGATCACGAACTGCTTTTTTTATGGTGGTTGGAGTAATTCCATGCTCCTCATTATACCGTTCCTGAATTGCTCTTCTACGGTTGGTCTCTTCAATTGCCACCCTCATGGAATCCGTCATATTATCTGCATACATGATAACATGGCCTTCCGAGTTTCTGGCAGCCCTTCCAATTGTCTGTATGAGAGAAGTCTCCGAACGGAGAAATCCTTCCTTATCCGCATCCAGAATGGCCACCAGTGTAATCTCAGGAATGTCAAGACCTTCCCTTAAGAGGTTGATTCCTACCAGAACATCGAAAACGTCAAGGCGCATATCACGAATGATTTCCGAGCGTTCCAGAGTGTCAATATCAGAGTGAAGATATTTGACCCGGATTCCCACCTCTCTCATGTAATCCGTCAAATCTTCTGCCATACGCTTGGTCAAAGTGGTAATTAAGATCTTATTCTTCTTTTCCACTTCCTTATTCACCTCAGAAATCAGATCATCAATCTGTCCTTCCACCGGACGCACGTCAATCTCCGGGTCCAGAAGTCCGGTTGGCCGGATGATCTGTTCTACCCTTAAGAGCTCATGCTGTGATTCGTAAACAGAAGGAGTTGCTGAAACAAACATCATCTGATTAATCTTGTATTCGAACTCTTCAAAATTCAAGGGCCGGTTATCAAGTGCGGAGGGAAGGCGGAATCCGAAGTTCACAAGAGTTGTTTTTCTTGAACGGTCTCCTGCGTACATTCCTCTCACCTGCGGCAGAGTGATGTGGGACTCGTCCACAATGATTAAAAAATCATCCGGGAAATAATCAATTAAGGTATAGGGCGGCTCTCCCGGTTTTCCCCCGGTTAAATGTCTGGAATAGTTCTCAATTCCGGAACAGAAGCCAGTCTCCTTCATCATTTCCACATCAAAATTAGTCCGCTCAGAGATTCTCTGGGCCTCTAAAAGCTTGTCTTCACTTTTAAAATACTCCACCTGTTCCTTTAGCTCCGCCAGGATTGTCTGAGCTGCAAGCTCCATCTTATCTTTGGATACTACATAGTGGGAAGCAGGAAATACCGCAATATGACCCAGCTCTGCCCGGATCTCTCCTGTCAGTGTGTCAATTTCCGTAATCCGGTCCACCTCATCACCAAAGAATTCAACACGGTAAGCTTCACTGCCGGAATAGGAAGGGAAAATTTCCACCACATCGCCCCTGACACGGAAGGTACCACGCCTGAAATCCATATCATTCCGGTCATACTGAATATCGATCAGCTTATGAATCACTTCATCCCGGTCCTTTATCATGCCCGGTCTTAAGGATATCACCATCTCCTGATAATCGATGGGGCTTCCCAGACCGTAAATGCAGGAAACCGAAGCAACGATAATCACATCTTTACGCTCTGATAATGCCGCAGTGGCAGAATGGCGCAGCTTATCGATCTCATCATTGATGGCAGAATCCTTTTCAATGTAAGTATCGGTAGATGGTACGTATGCTTCGGGCTGGTAATAATCGTAATAAGAAACAAAATACTCCACTGCATTCTCCGGAAAGAACTCCTTGAATTCTCCATAAAGCTGTGCAGCAAGAGTTTTGTTGTGAGCAATAATCAATGTAGGCTTCTGCAATTCCTGTATGACATTCGCCATGGTAAAGGTCTTTCCAGAGCCGGTAACTCCCAGTAAGGTCTGAAACTGATTGCCTTCCTTAAATCCTCTCACAAGCTGGTCTATGGCCTGGGGCTGATCGCCGGTCGGAGCAAATTCTGAATGCAACTGAAACTCCATACGTTCTTTTTACCTCCTTGGTGAAACTATCGTACCAAGATTATAACATAGCAAAGATAAAAAGTATAGGCAGGAAAGGAACATTTGTTCTGATTTTATTTTTGGTAAACTTCTTCATCTCCGGAGCTTACAATACGGCCGGTTACGGCGCAGGCTGCTGCCGTTTTTGGAGAAGCCAGATATATTTCCACCTTGGAAGTTCCCATTCTCCCCAGGAAATTCCGGTTATTGGTAGCCACTACCCGTTCCCCGTCGCTTAAAATTCCTCCGGTTCTGCCGCAGCATAATCCGCACCCCGGATGGGTGATTATGGCTCCTGCCTCGGAAAGAATCTCCATGATCCCCTGTTCCATGGCTTCCTGATAAATCTTCCGGCTGGCAGGTGTTATGATGAGCTTTACATAATCTGCAACTTTTCTTCCCTTTAGCACCTCCGCTGCTGCAGCCAGATCCTCCAGACGTCCATTGGTACAGGAACCGATGAATACCTGATCAATCAGAATCCCCTCCAGTTCACTGACCGGCTTAATTTTATCCACCTGGGAAGGACATGCCATGACGGGAACAAAATCCTCTGCGTTGTACCGGATTACCCTTTTGTATGCCGCGTCCTCATCCCCGGTGAGACTCTTCTGGTAATCACTCAGCTGTATTTCACAATACTCAGCTGTTTTCTCATCCGGCGTAAACAGGGCACATTTTGCACCTGCTTCAACAGCCATATTGGCTATGGTCATGCGGCTCGCCACCGACATTTCCTCCACGGTGCTTCCTGTAAATTCAAGAGCCAGATAAGTTGCGCCATCTGCACCTAAGTCCCCGATCAGGCGAAGAATAATATCCTTAGACATCACATGATCCGGAAGTCTGCCTTCAATTACTACCTTTATCGTCTCCGGCACCTTGACCCACATGGTTCCCGTACCCAGAATACTTGCCATCTCCGTATAACCGATTCCCGATGAAAATGCTCCCACACAGCCGTATGTGGTAGTATGGCTGTCTGTACCAAAAACCACATCTCCCGGTTTTACGTAGCCGGCCTCCGTCATCAGCTGGTGACAGATTCCATCGCTTCTGTGCACATGCTTCATGCCGTATTTTGCTGCAAATGCATCTCCGATCCGAAAATGCCTGGTATCATCTAACTGACTGGCAGGAACCAGATGGTCATAGATCAAAACAGCTTTATCCGGATCCCAAAGCTTTTTAAATCCCATCTCCTCAAATTTATCTGCTACAAAGGGAATGAAAATATCATGTATCATCACCCGGTCCGCTTTTACAGTTACGATATCTCCCGGCTTTACATTTTCTGCACCTGTATTATGCCTGATTATTTTCTCAATGATTGTACTTCCCATTGCCCCCTCCTTAATCCAGTCCGTTCCGTTTTCTCATGGCTTTTACCAGCCCGCCTGCACTTATAATATCAACCAGGTTCTGAGGCAGTGATGCGATCTTATAAAATCTGCCCTGATATTCCACATGTTCATTTACCGTAACCTTAATGGTACCGCCTTCCGTCATATCATCATACAAATCCGGCTGTTCAATGAGAAGAAGCCCGTTGTTAATGGAATTGCGGAAGAATATTCTGGCAAAGGATTTGGCAATTACACATTTCACGCCCAGAGCTTTAATAATTTCAGGTGCCTGCTCTCTGGAAGATCCGCAGCCAAAGTTCTTTCCTGCTACAATGATATCTCCTTCTTTTATCTGGCCTGCCAGCTCCGGCCGGAGTGGGCTAAAGCCATACTGCTTCATCTCATCTATGGTTTTAAGTGCCAGATATTCCGTGGGAATGATGATATCCGTATCGATATCATCCCCCAGAACCCAGACTTTTCCTGAAAATGTCTCCATTCTTATATCCTTTCCCCTTCGTTATGCAAGCGTAATTTCCCCGGCGATCGCTGATGCCGTCACTGTGGCAGCAGAACCTAAGTATACCCTGGAACTGGGATGGCCTGCCCTGCCTTTAAAATTACGGGTTCCCGTACTGATCAGAACCTCATTCTCACCGATTACACCCTGACAGCTTCCCCAGCAGACGCTGCAGTTGGGATTCATCACAATTGCACCGGATTCCATGAAGATGTCAATGAGTCCTTCCTTTAATGCCTGTTTGTATACCTCCAGACTTGCCGGAACGACTAAAAACCGGACGCTGTCCGCTACCTTTTTCCCCTTGATAATCCCCGCACCGATTCTCAGTTCTTCAATCCGTCCATTGTTGCAGGAGCCTAAAAATGCCTCATCAATTTTTACTCCGCAAACCTCTTTTGCAGGAACCACATCATCTACAAAATCCGGTCTTGCAATTACAGGCTCTATCGCTGACAAATCAATCGTATATTCCCTTACATAAACAGCATCGGGATCACTTTTATATACAGCTTTTGGTTTTCTTCCCCGTTCTTCCAGATAGTTCAGTGCGGTTTCATCAGCCTCAAAAATGCCAGTCTTGGCCCCTGCTTCAACCGATAAATTACATAAAACCATACGGTCGCTGACACTCAGTGTCTTTGCTCCTTCTCCGCAAAATTCCATCACCTGATAGTTACAGCCATTGGCTCCGATCTGTCCAATGATAGTAAGCATTAAATCTCTTGGATAAACCCCGTCAGGAAGCTTGCCGACCAGATTAAATTTAACTGATTCCGGAACCAGTACCCAGGAGGTGCCGGTAACCATGCCGTAAAGGAAATCCGTACATCCCACTCCTGTGCCGAAAGCGCCCAGCGCACCGTAGGTACAGGTATGGCTGTCAGCACCAAAGATCAATTCTCCGGGACAGACATAATTTTCCATCATAATCTGATGACATACACCCTTCCCCTCCCAGAAATCAATCTGATGCTCTCTGGCAAAATCTCTCATCTTCTTCTGGGCCGCAGCCGTCTTAGGATTGTCTGCAGGTACATTGTGATCCACAATAAAGACCAGTTTGCCCGGATCAGAAATGCGGGGTTTTGTCAGCTTGTTATGATACATATCAACCGTCAAATGGGTTGTTCCGTCATTGCTCATCAGGCGGTCTAAATTAACAGTATGAATATCACCCGGTTTCACATGATCCACACCGGCAGCCGCCGCTATAATTTTCTCTGCGATTGTCATTCCCATACCTAATCCTCCTTATTTAAAGATGCAATCAGACCGCCCTGATTTAAAATATTCTGCATGTATTCGGGAAGCTTTGTACAGGAGTACTCTTTTCCGTTTGCCCTTACAATTCCCTCCGACAAAGAAAGCTCCATGGCATCTCCAGTATTTACTTCATCCGGAAGCTCTTTGCAGACAATCACCGGGAGTCCTATATTAATTGCATTTCGAAAGAAAATTCTGGCAAATGATTTTGCTATCACCGCTTCCACACCCAGAGCCTTTAATACCCCCGGTGCCTGCTCTCTCGATGAACCGCAGCCGAAATTCTCCCCTCCCACTACATAATCTCCCGCTTTTACTTTCTTTGGGAACTCGGGATCCAGAGATTCAAATGTATGTACTTTCATTTCTTCAAGATCAGGCAATAAAAGATACTGGGATCCTATAATCTGATCTGTATCAAGATCATTATGAAATTTAAAAATTGCACCTGACGGCATAAGGTTTCCTCCTGCTCATAAGTAATACATATTCTTTTTTTTATTTTACCACAGCCATTAATATAATAATAATACATGATATGAATATTTACTATAACATAAGATTATACTGCTTTTGATTCATCCGCCATTGTAAATCCGGCACATTTAGTATATCATATTTTTTATACCATCAATCATCAGGAGGACATTTTATGTATAGCTTTAATAACGATTACAGCGAAGGCGCGCATCCAAAGATTCTGGAAGCGATCACCCGGACCAATCCGGATCAGAACGGCGGCTACGGAATTGACGGACACTGTGATCATGCCAGGGAGATGATCAGACAGGAAATCGGCCGGCAGGACGCTGATGTTCATTTTATTGTGGGAGGAACCCAGACCAATCTGATAACCATCGGAACCGCTCTGAAACCGTGGCAGGCGGTGATCTGTGTTGCTCAGGGACATATTAATGTCCATGAAACCGGTGCAATAGAAGCAACCGGCCATAAAGTTCTGGCTATGCCCGGAAAAGAAGGAAAGCTGACTCCGGATGATATCACTCAGGCATTGAATCATCATACGGATGAACATATGGTTCAGCCCAAAATGGTCTATATCTCCAATTCTACAGAAATCGGCACCCAGTATTCCAAAGCAGAACTGGAAGCAATCCACAGCCTGTGTCTGGAAAAGAACCTCTATCTCTTTTTAGACGGCGCCCGTCTCGGTTCCGCACTGACCAGTGCAGTAAATGATCTGACTGTAAAAGATATCGCTGCTTTAACCGATGTTTTTTATATTGGCGGAACAAAAGCCGGTGCTTTATTCGGTGAAGCCCTTGTCATCAGCCATCCGGATTTAAAACCGGATTTCCGCTTCATGATGAAGCAGCGTGGCGCGCTGCTGGCAAAAGGCTGGCTCTTAGGCATTCAGTTTGAGGAGCTGTTTACAGACAACCTCTACTATGAACTGGCTTCCCATGCCAATGCCATGGCTGATATCTTAAGAAAGGGAATTGGTGACTGCGGCTATTCTTTCGCTTCCCCTTCTCTCACAAACCAGCTGTTTCCCATATTTCCTGAGAGTGTAATAAAAAAGCTTGAGAAAGAATTTGTATTTTCCATACAGGAAAAAGGAGCTGATGGTCATTCCGTCATTCGTCTGGTTACCTCCTGGGCGACCATAGAAGACGAATGCAGACACTTTCTAAGTGCTCTTAAAACCTGCTCCATGTGATGAAAAAGCCCCTAAGAAACAGGCAATCTGACTGCTGTTGTCTCTTAAGGGCTTTCTATCTTTCTATTTTAATGCATTAATCGCTTCTATCAGCTGGTTATCTTCCTCATGCTCAATCTTTATTTTAGTTTTCAGCTCTTCTTTTAACTCTACCGGAACGTCGGGTTCAAGACCTTTTTTATGAAGATCAAAACCGCTGGGTGTATAGTAGTGGGCAACCGTCATCTTAATGGCTGTTCCGTTATCTAACGGGAACAATGTCTGGACAATTCCCTTGCCAAATGTTTTGGTTCCTACAAGCTTCGCTTTATCGTATGCTTTAAGCGCACCGGAGAAAACTTCGGAAGCACTTGCAGACTGACCGTTCACCAAAACTGCCATGGGAACATCTACTTCATGTCCGTCTGATGCATAATACTGCTCCCCTTCTCCGTTCTTATCCGCCATATAGACAAGAAGCGTTTTGTTCTTTTTTGTTCTGACCAGATTGGGATCTCCTTCAATTACCAGATCATCAGGAAGAATATAATCCAGCATGGATACAACTGCATCCACAACGCCTCCAGGGTTATCCCTTAAATCAACTACCAGCTTTTTCATTCCCTTTTTTTCCAGGTCATTGATCGCGCCTTTAAACTGATCTGCGGTCACTGTGTCAAACTGGCTTACTGAGATATATCCGACGTTGTCAGCCAGCATCTCATATTCTACAGTAGGAACGGTGATCTGACGGCGTTCCATGGTCATATCAATATAATCTCCGGCATCCTTGCGAAGAACGGTTATGGTTACCGGTGATCCTTCTTCTCCTTTGATATAGTCCTTTACTACCAGCTCTAAATCAATTCCGGTCACTTCTTTGCTGCCGACCTTATAAAGGATGTCACCAGGAAGAATCCCCGCTTCGGCACCAGGAGTTCCTTCAAACACCTTGCTTACCGTAATCACTCCGGTTGTTGGATTCTGACTCACCATTACTCCGATACCACAGTATTCACCAGAAGTATCCTCCATCAGCTTTTTATACTCATCTGCAGTATAATAGACGGTATATGGATCATCAAGACCATAAAGCATTCCTTTATAAATCCAGTCTTCGACTTTCCCGTTGTCTTCATCAAAGAGGTAATATTTATCAATCACTCCCTGAATGGTCTGGATCTTAGCTACAATCCGGTTCAAATCCAGATCGCCATCCTGATTCTCTGCCTGAGCGGATTCTGCCGTCTGTCCCTTTCCATCGATGGCGGTTCTTCCAATTAAAAAAATACCTAAAGACATGCCGACAATTATAAGGCCTGCCAATGTGGTAAGGAGTGCTCCGACTAGGGCACCTTTCCAAAATTTATTCTTACTTTCCACTGTCATTCTCCTATCTAGCTCATTATGGGCTTACGTATTTCACTGGATTTACATAACTTCCATTCACTCTGATCCCAAAGTGGAGATGCGGTCCTGTGGAATATCCGGTAGAACCCACTTTTCCAATTAACTGTCCCTGCGACACTTCCTGCCCCGCCAAAACCAGGAGTTCGGAACAGTGCATATAAACAGTATAGACTCCCCCGCCATGATGAATCATGATATAATTGCCGGCAGAATAACTGTATGTAGAGATCGTTACCGTCCCGGAAGCAGCAGCTGAAATACCGGCACCGGTTGATGCTCCGATGTCAATGCCCTGATGATTGGAAGAGGCTCCTTCGGTTGGGGATTCCCTGTCGCCAAAGGAAGAGGTGACTCTTGAAGACGAGGGGCAGGGCCATATAAAATTAATATTCCCGATTGCCACCGTATTATACGTTTTTCCAGCCTTCTGCGCCGCTTTCCGTGCTTCTTCCTCCTGTTTGCGGATCAGCGCTTCCATTTCCCTGATACGCTGCTCCTGAGCTGCTAAATCTTTTTCCAGTTCAGATAAATTTTCCTGACTTTGGGCTATCCTGTTCTGATAAGAGGCCAGTTCCTGGTTTTTAGCCTGTAAAAGCCCCTCAGCCTCCTGCTTTTTTTCTTTGGCAGCAGTCTGAAAACCAAGCAGTTTTTCATATTCTGCATTTAGAAGTGCTTCTCTCTGGCTGACCTCTTCTTGGGTCCTTTTATAGTCCTCCAGCATTCTTCTATCATATGCAGCAATGTTTCTGATATATTCCGCCCGGTTAAAAAGCTGGGTGAGATCAGCGGACCTAAACAGCAAGTCCAGATAACTCGTCTCACCCTTCTCATACATATATTGAATTCTCAGTTTCATATTCCGGTACTGATGTTCCTGTGCATTTCTGGCAATCTCTAAATCTGCATTGGCCGTTTTAATCTGCTCTTCTTTTGCTGAGATCTGTGCGGTCAGCGCAGTCAGCTGCTTGTCATAGGCAGCCAGCTTGTCATCCAGGCCTTTGACATAAGCGGCTGTATCCGTTTTTAAGCCCTCCAGCTCTTTTAAGGCAGATTCCACTTCCTTTTTTTGATCCTCCATGGAACTGGCCTTTTTCTTTGCATCAGTTACTTCATTCTTTGTACCATAGGAGGGAAATATACATGATACGGTCATAAAAAGACCGATTCCCATTGCAAACAGCCTTTTTCCATGATTCATGGACGTCTCCCCTTATACTTTTAAATGTTTCCGGATAGTAAAGAAACTGACAAAAAATCCGATTCCAAGCCCCAGTGACATAGCTGTTGCCGCCATATAAGGGAATATGGCATCGACAGGAAGGAACTGAAATAATCCGGACAGAATGCTGAATTTAGTCACTACATATCCAACGGCTGAACGGTATAGGAAATAAATGGCTATCAGCGGAATGGAGGCGCCTACCAGACCAATAATGACTCCTTCTACGACAAAAGGCGCCCTGATCATGTAATTGGTGGCACCGATCAGCTTCATAATCTGATTCTCATTTTTCCGAAAAGCTGCAGCTACGGAAATTGTATTGCTGATTAAGAATATGGCAACAGCCAGAAGTACTCCAATGATCAGCATGGAAAGGATTCCGATCACTTTATTTAAGCTGTTCATTCCTTCTGCTGCCGTTTTTGAATAATTAACTT
Organism: uncultured Clostridium sp.; assembly: GCA_963523075.1. GTDB lineage: Bacteria > Bacillota > Clostridia > Lachnospirales > Lachnospiraceae > Lacrimispora. Next base: position 23,816 of record CAURBW010000001.1, on the reverse strand, counting down.
TTCTTACACCCTCAATTCCATTTAGCCAGGATACAATCTCATCCTGTTGTGCTAAATCATTTAAGAATATGGTGTAGGAAGAAGAATTGGCAAGAGGGTTGTCCTCTTCAAATCCTTCTGCAAGATCCTGCATGTCGCCGAAGTACTCTTTCTTTGCTTCCGCCCATGCATCCTCGGCAGATGTGAATTTTACTTCCTTTACTTCTTTTCGTGATTTGATTTCATTGCCGATCTGAGTGATCTTGTTCTTATCAAGACCTTCATCAAAAAATACAGTGATACCTACTGTGCTCTCCGTATTCTTAACTACATACTGTACATTTACTACAATGGAAAAGAACAGGCAAAAAAGGAAAATACAGGCGGATACTGTTGCAATGGAGGCCAGTGAAAATAATATATTTCTGCAGATGTTTATTACACCTTGTTTCAGACAATACCAAAATGTACTAATTCTCATACGTATAACCGCCTTTTTTCTCATCGCTTACGATGGTTCCGCGATCCATCATAATTACCCGCTTCTTCATGCGGTCTACAATTTCCTGGCTATGGGTAACGACAATCACAGTAGTACCCAGCTTGTTGATCTCCTCTAAAAGCTTCATGATCTCCATGGAGTTGTGGCCGTCTAAGTTGCCTGTGGGTTCATCGGCCAGAAGAATTTCAGGTTTGTTAATGAGCGCTCTTGCAATCGCAACCCGCTGCTGCTCTCCGCCGGAAAGCTGCTGTGGAAAAAATTTATATTTGGAAGACAGCCCCACCATCTTTAACATGGCTGGCACTGATTCTTTTATACTTCTTGTGGAGGCCCCAATGACCCTCTGTGCAAACGCTACATTCTCGTACACATTCCGGTCTTTTAACAGGCGGAAATCCTGAAAAACCATGCCAAGCTTCCTTCGGTACCTGGGGATGAACCGCCTTGGCATCTTGCCTAAATTCATATCATTTACTATGATCTTTCCAGAGGTGGGCTCCACTTCTTTTAACAGCATTTTCAGCAGAGTGGATTTTCCGGAGCCGCTTCTGCCAATGATGAAAACAAATTCACCGTCAGCTACAGTCATATTGATGTTACGCAGTGCCTTGTTTCCCGCCTCGTATGTTTTACTTACGTTCCATAATTCAATCATTTTAGTCCTCTGAGTAATTTAGCATAACGTGTTTTTCTTTGACAAATACGTGAAACTGCAAATTCGTGAAAACGCGAATAGGTAGAAGCCTCGAATATTATAGAAACGCGGCTCCGCAGTGCAACCTCGATTACGCTTCGCTTCATCTCGGTTTACGGGCTTCGCCCTATGAAAAGAGTCAGCAATACAGATGCTTTTGTGCAAGCACAACGCATCTGTATTACTGCCTCTTTTCGCACTGCTCATGGCCAGCGTTAATAGTCCTGGTTCTCCATATACTTCATATACTTGACTACCATCAGTGCAATCTTAAACGTAATCGCATCCTCAAACACCCGAAGATCCAGACCAGTACTCTTCTGCAGCTTATCTAAACGATACACCAGCGTATTCCTGTGAATATAAAGCTGTCTGGAAGTCTCGGAGACATTCAGGCTGTTCTCGAAAAATTTGTTGATGGTGGTCAGTGTCTCTTCATCGAAATCATCCGGTGATTTGCCGTCAAAGATCTCTTTAATAAACATGCGGCATAATGGCAGCGGGAGCTGATAAATCAGACGTCCGATTCCAAGCTTGCTGTAAGCTACCACATTCTTATTGCTATAGAAGATCTTACCTACATCCATAGCCATCTTGGCTTCCTTGTAGGATCTGGACACTTCCTTAATCTCACTTACAATCGTACCGAATGCTACGTGAACCTGAGTCATAGCCTCTGTGTTCAGCATATCCAGAACTGTATTGGCGGTCTTTTCCAGATCTTCGTAGTTCTCGCCTTCTTTTACCTCTTTAACAAGAATAATATTCTTCTCGTCAACGGCAGTAACAAAATCCTTTGTTTTTGCTGCAAATAAATTGCGTACGGTCTCCAGCGCATTCACATCTTTTTCGTGCTGCGTTTCAATAATGAATACAACCCGTCTGATATTGGTCTCAATGTGAAGTTTTTTCGCCCGGTTATAGATATCTACCAGAAGCAGGTTGTCTAATAGAAGATTCTTGATAAAGTTGTCCTTATCAAATCTCTCTTTATAAGCAACCAAAAGACTCTGGATCTGGAAAGATGCTAATTTGCCTACCATATATACATCATCGCTTCCGCCTTTTGCAAGGAGGATGTATTCTAACTGATGTTCGTCGAAGACTTTAAAAAACTGATATCCCTGGATTACCTGGCTGTCGGCTGGAGAATCCACGAACGCCAGGATCGAACTTTCGTAATCTTCCGCATCAGGAAATGTGGTTGCCAAAACCTTTCCTTCTGTATCGCAAATACACAGATCTATTCTTGTTATTCCTTTTAATCCTTCAATGGTTGTTTGAAGTATTTGATTCGAAATCATGGCATATTCTCCTTTTTCGTAAATTTACCTTATTCTATATTAATGCAAAAAGAAAAAAAAAGCAAGCGAGTATCATACTCGCTTGCTTAAAATTTCATTAATTAGTTTAATACAACTAATTCTGTATCCTTGTCAAATACATGAACTTTTGATAAATCAAGAGCAAGCTTGATTGTATCGCCAGGTCTTGCAGTCGTACGAGGATTTACTCTTGCTGTAAAGTTTACTTCTTCTACATCAAAGTATAAGTATACCTCTGCTCCCAGCAATTCGTAAACTCTGATTGTTGCATCAATTACACTTGCAGGAGAAGACTCAAGGAAAGCTTCCTCATCATGAAGATCTTCAGGACGAATGCCTAAAACTACAGTCTTTCCAACATATCCGCCATCTTCCAGTTTCTTTGCTTTCTCAGCTGGAAGTGCAATGGTGTTTCCGCCAAATGTTAAAGTAACATCGCTTCCCTTTTTAGCAACAGCTGCTTCTATTAAGTTCATCTGAGGTGCTCCGATGAAACCTGCTACAAACTTGTTGCCTGGCTTATCATATAAGTTCTGAGGGGAATCAACCTGCATGATGACACCATCTTTCATAACTACGATTCTTGTACCAAGGGTCATAGCCTCTGTCTGATCATGTGTTACATATATAATTGTAGCCTGTAGTCTCTGATGTAATTTGGAGATTTCAATACGCATCTGACCTCTCAGCTTTGCATCAAGGTTGGATAAAGGCTCATCCATTAAGAATACTTTTGGATTACGCACAATAGCACGTCCCATAGCAACACGCTGTCTCTGTCCGCCGGATAATGCCTTTGGCTTACGGTCTAATAAGTGTTCCAGATCAAGGATTCTTGCAGCTTCATGAACCAGCTTATCAATCTCATCCTTTGGAGTCTTTCTCAGTTTCAGACCAAACGCCATGTTATCGTATACAGTCATATGCGGATACAAAGCGTAGTTCTGGAATACCATCGCGATATCTCTATCCTTAGGCTCTACATCATTCATTAACTTTCCATCAATGTAAAGTTCGCCGGAGGAAATATCTTCCAGACCAGCAATCATACGAAGAGTTGTAGACTTACCGCAGCCGGATGGTCCTACAAAAATAACAAATTCTTTGTCGGCAATCTCCAGACTAAAGTCCTTAACTGCTTCAAATCCATTCGGATATTTCTTAACGATGTTTTTCAGTGATAAACTAGCCATTTACTAATCCTCCTAAAAATAAAATGTATATTCTCTGTTCTGAACCACAAGCCCCCACAGCTGCAGCTCCATGTTTCTGAAATCATCATACATGAATTGTTTTTTTTTTACCATATTCTTATTTACCAAAATCCATTTGGGCTATTTGGCTAATTTGTATAACCATTGAAAAAACTGACTGAAACGTCAAAATATCAAGAGACAGGCTCGTACATTTCTGTCTATATTCGATAGCCTGTGACTATTTTGCCTCTTATTTGGTTATATATTACAAGGCGATGTCATTATTTTCGACATCGCCTTGTAATATTTTAAAATTATTTATTTCTTTTTCGCAAGAACGTTCAGCCACCTTACGTCAGAATGACCAGAACGAATATCATCGGTTTCCCACAGCTTCTGAATCTCAAATCTGCCGTTTTCTCTTAAAAGCTGGGAAATGGAGTCTGCGGTAAAATCACTGAAATACCGTTCTCCCCTAAATCCTTCAAAATCTCCCAGCTTAAAAGACATATATAGAATACCCTTATCATTTAAGGCCCTTGCTATCTTTGTAAGAATGCCTGACAGTTCCTTTTTCGGAGTATGAAGCAGCGATGCACACGCCCAGATTCCATCAAATACATCGTCAAAATCCATCTGCTCAAATGTCATCTGGAGTACATCAAGGCCAGTGTGAATTTCCGCAAGTTTACACATCTCTGCAGATGCATCAAGGGGTGTCACGTCATATCCCAGCTCATATAGAGTGAGGCTGTCTCTTCCTGATCCGCAGCCCAAATCCAGAATCGTATCGCCTTCCTCCAGATAATTTAAAAATTCTCTCATGATTTCTGACATATCCTGATTTACTGTTTCTTCAAATTCCTTTGCCGCATACTTATTATAATAGTCTATCGAGTCCAAAATAATCCTCCTGTTATCCGCTTACCCGCTAATTAATTACTTCAATTTTGTTTTCTGTTATCCTGACTTTACCTTCTTTAAGAAGGTGTCCCACGGCACGCTTAAATGCATTCTTGCTCATGGAAAACTCCCTTTTAATTCTGTCCGGATCCGCCTTATCAGTAAATGGCAGACTTCCTGAAAACTGGTCCTCTATTATCCCAAGAACCTTTAACGAATCTGCATCCATCTGAATATATGCCTTCTGCCTTGGGCTTAAGTCCAGCTTTCCGTCTTCCCTTACCTTTGTAACCCTTGCTGTTATCTCGTCGCCTTCCCTGTATTTCTCAAAAAGCTCCTTTAGGGGAATCAGTCCGTAATATTTTTTATCTACTGCAACAAATGCTCCCAGCGTATCGCTGAACTCATAGATAATTCCGGTCACCTGATCATCCTTTTTGTAAGGAGACTGGTTGCTCATATGAGCATATACCCGCATCGTTGCAGCCAGGCGCTTACTCTTATCAATGTATAAAGTAACAAGAACGTTCTCACCGGTCCGTACCTTATATGTCTGCTCTTTATATGGCAGAAGCAGATCCTTCTCCAGTCCCATATCCAGAAATGCGCCGATCTTGCCCACTTCCTTCACTTTCAGAACTTCGGTCTCACCAACTAAAAGCTTGGGAACCGCAGTCGTCGCAATCAACCGGTCTTCTGAATCCTTGTAGATAAAGACCGTAATCTCATCTCCCTGCACCGTACCTTCAGGAACCTGTTTTTTGGGAAGCAGTACAGATACTTCACTGCCGGCATCTTCTCCTAAATACACGCCGAACTCCTTCACCCTCTGGACTGTGAGGGTCTGCATCTTACCTAATTCAATCATCTTATATCCTCTCTGTTGTTCCACGCAGCCAAATGACTGCGTAAGCTGCCCCCTGTTCATCGCACAGAGAAACAACATATCCTTCCTCTGTCTTACTGACTCTGGAATAGACTGCATCTCCAAAGACTGCTGCTTTTTTATATTCCACTCTCAGTTCCGACACTTCCATTCCATCAGGAAGCACTTCCCTGGCAATCTCCACATATTTGGAATTATTCACATGGTGGTTGGTATCAATGTGATGCTTGCCCACGGTAACAGGAACTGAAGCTTCATATTCATCAGGAACTGCAATTCTGCGGGGAGCATACTCCATATCAAGCGGTTTCTCCCATGTGGTTCCATAACCGCGGATATCATCTGCCTCAATTTTTGCAGGCCGTCCTTTATCCGTATCAAATAAAAACCATACGGAATTGGCTCTTACCAGATAATTGCCCTCATGATCGCATACTGTAAAATTACGATACCCGTAAAATCCTTTAAAATCATAGGGCCAGGTACTGATTATGATTTCTTCTCCCAGAGTCGGATAACGGTCCACAACAATCTGCCAGGATGATAACCACCATGCTTTGTGCCGGTCGATAAAATATGCCACTCCCAGCCCATTATCCTCAGATTGAAAAGTGGAACAATCCTGCAGATAATTCATGATACCGGTCAATGTCAGTTTTCCATATTCATCTGTCTCACTATATCGAACTCTGCTGCCGAATGTATACATTTATATTTTCTCCTCAAAATTATATAACATTATAAAGCATTTTTTAACTCTTGTCCAGATAAAAGAGTAACAGAGAACACCTCATTTGCCTTAAAAATGCAGAAAGGAATATCTTTTAACATAGATTTAACAGTTCTTCCGGATATCGATCATTCACACAAAAAAACGGGACCATATCAGGTCCCGCTCAGAAGCTGGGCTACAAGGATTCGAACCTTGAAAATGACGGAGTCAGAGTCCGTTGCCTTACCATTTGGCGATAGCCCATCAACACAACAAAGGGAATTATACAGGATATCTTTTAAATAGTCAAGTTCTTTTTAATTTTTCAGTTAAAAATTTATCAACTGACTTTTATAGCAGTATAATTATGGATAACAGCTCAGCCGCCTGGCTGAACTGATCCATTGAGACACACTGTCCTTTACTTACTCGCAGCTCTTCTTTCCAAAAATCCTTTCCAGTTCTTTGAGGGGAAGTTTGGGCGTTCTGTCTTCCCTTAATAACCCGTTTGTTTCCTGCATCACATCCGTCAGCTGGGTATAACAAAAACCGGAAAATTTTCTGCTTTTTATAAGAAAGTCGGTAACCGGCTCCAGGCGCTGTAAAAACTCCTCCTGACTTCCTGCTTTATTGTAATAACCCCAGCCCTCTTTTTCTGAAGTAAATGCAATACCGCCATACTCTGTCATCAGAACAGGCTGTCCCCCATATTTCTGTCCATCAGCCAGAACCATACGGCGTTCTGCATGTCCATTAATAATATCTTCCAGAGGTTGATATTTTCCTATATTTTCAGGCATCAGTTCATAATCATGCAATGCCAGTATATCTGTGTGCTCCGTCTGTTCCCAGCCGTCATTTCCGCTGACCAGCCTGGTTCTGTCCAGTGCTTTGGCCTGATAATACAGCATATTGGACAAGCTTTGCTGACTGCTGTCCGTTCTGATATTTCTCATTCCCCAGCTTTCATTTGCAGTAACCCACGTGATGATGGACGGGTGATTATAATCCCGTTCAATGAATTCAGTGAGTTCCCCAGAGGTGTTTTTCAGCGTGTTGTCTGTACACTTATAACAGCTTGGCATCTCTCCCCATACAAGAAATCCCAGCCTGTCTGCCCAGTAATAATATCTGGGATCTTCAATTTTCTGATGCTTTCTGGCACCATTAAATCCCATCTGCTTTGCAAGTATAATGTCTTTTTTAACGGATTCTTCATCCGGAGGCGTTAGAAGGCTCTGTTTCCAATATCCCTGATCAAGAATCAATCTCTGGTATAACACCTCACCGTTCAAAAGAATTCTTCCATTTGAAATGCAAACAGACCGAAGTCCAAAATAACCTGTTACCTTATCATTAAGAAGCTTTGCCTCCATCTCAATCAAATTGGGCTTTTCCAGCGTCCAAATCAATTCTTCCCTGCGCAAATCCAAGTCCGGTAAAGCCAAAATACCTTTTCCATACCCATTTTCGCAGGCAACATTCAAACTTCCAAAATCCATCTGAGTCCCGTCCTCTGCAGGAAGACTGCGGAACGAAATTTCTGTCTTCACCTTTTCCATGGAAGAAATAAAAATTTCACATAGTACCTCATTCCGCTCCAGATCCGGAGTTGCTTTCATTCGTTTTATATAGGTTTTTCCTGCATATTCCAGCCATACACTCTGCCATATTCCAGTTGTAGGTGTGTACCAGCATGCAAAATTTTTTCCTGTCCAGGTCTGCTTTCCTCTGGGCTTATCCTCATCACTATAATCCATTACTTTAACTGTTACTACATTTTTCCCTTCCAAAACCAGTCCGGTAATGTCAGCCTCGAAGGGAGTATGACCGCCCCTGTGTCCTGCCGCGTGGATTTGATTGATATAAACCTCCGCCTCATAATCCACAGCTCCAAACTTTAAAAGCAGGCTTTTTCCCATTAATCTGCTTTTCTCCACATCAAATTCTTTCCGATACCAGACAACGTGGTGAACACCGGTATCACAGATCCCGCTCATCTCCGACTGATAGCAGAACGGTACCTTGATTTTTTTATCAAATACCGGTTCATCGAATGAGAAATCCCATTCTCCATTTAAATCTGTCCATTCTTCCCTTTGAAAATCAGGTCTTGGAACATTTTCATTTATCATTCTTCTCCTCCTTTTATCCCTTTAAGCCCGATGTACTGATACCTTCCACCAGATATTTCTGCAGGCAGATAAAAATAGTCACTGCCGGCAAAATGGACAGAGTTGCCATTGCAAACATAGCACCATAATCCGAGGAAGATCCCGGATCAGAAAACAGCTTAAGGGCAAGACTCACCGGATACCTGGCAGATTCATTAATATAAAGCAGGGCAGACAGGAAGTCATCCCATCTCCACATAAATGAAAATATACTGGCAGTAATCAGCGCCGGTGTGATAAGGGGCATGATAATCCTGGAAAATATACTGTAATGGGAGCATCCGTCAATCTTAGCGGCCTCGTCAAGCTCCCTTGGGATGCCATCAATGAAATTAATCATCAGGTAAACAAAGAAACCCTGAATAGCAAAACAATAGGGAAGAATCAGCGGTTTATAACTTCCTACCCATCCCAATTTCTGATACCATAAATATTGGGGAATCATGAGCACCTGTGCCGGAAGCATCATGGAAATCAGCATGGCTGCAAACAGAATTTTTCTTCCGAAAAATCTGCATCTTGCAAGTCCGTAAGCTACCAAAGCCGAAGAAAAAACAGTTCCAAACGTTGCTGCAACAGCTATCAATATAGAATTCTTAAAAAAAACTGCAAAAGAGATCTTTGCGAAACCCTTCCAGCCGTTTATATAATTGGTAAGCACAAATTTCTCCGGAATCAGCTGGCCTGCTGTTAAAAAGATGGTATTTGTTTCCTTAAAGGAACTCATAACCATCCAAAACAGAGGATAGATCATTACAAGTCCAAGGCTGCACACAATTACATGGTATAAAATCTTACCTGCCTTTTTTCTGGTCATCACCTGCCTCACACTCCTTCCGTATAAACCCAGAATCTTTTTGTTGCAAACAGAATCACTGTAATCACGCATATCATTACCAGCATCACCCAGGCGAGGGCTGCACCGTATCCAGTGTTATAAAACTCAAAAGATTGCTGATACATATAAACGGTATAGAATAAAGTGGAGTTGAGCGGTTTACCCTGGGTAATAATAAAGCATTGTGTAAATGCAAGGAAACCGTTAATCATCTGCATAACCAGATTAAAGAAAATGGTAGGTGTTAAAAGAGGCAGAGTGATCTTGAAAAACTGAGAAAACTTATTCGCACCGTCTACTCTGGAAGCTTCATAAAGCGTTACCGGAATCTGCTTTAAGGATGATAAAAAAATCAGCATGGAGGAACCGAACTGCCATACTGCCAGTATAATAAGAGTCCAGATCGCCGTATTCTCATTTCCAAGCCATGCAAAACTGGTATGTATCCCAAAAATACCCAGAAGCAGATTAATTACACCGTCGGTTGCGAACATTCGCTTCCATAATATGGAGACTGCCACAGATCCTCCGATAATGGAAGGAAGATAATAGAACGCCCGGTAAAAGCCGGTTGCCTTCGATGACTTTAGCAGTAGCAGGGCTACCATAAGCGCGAAAACCAGGCGCAGAGGAACCGATACAAAGGCGAAATAAAACGTGACTCCTATGGTTTTATAAAACACATCATCATCAGTAAACATTTTCATGTAATTACTAAATCCAGTAAAAACAGGCGGAGACAAAATATTATAATCACATAAAGAATAGTAAAAGGAAATTCCCATAGGTACCACCATAAACAGCAGAAAGCCGATGATAAATGGAAGGCTGAATACCACTCCCGCTGTGCTTTCTTTGTTCAGGAAATGTCTGAGTCCTGCACCTCTCATATCTTTCATAGACATCCTCCATTCATAGATAACCGTCTTCTTGTCAAAACAGGGGCAAAGCTGTCTCTGCCCCCGTATTCTTCTGATTCATTATTTCTTACTCATAATGCTGTTGGCCCCGTTAAAAAATTCTTCAGTGGCTGTTTTGGCATCATACACACCATAGCACAGCTGTTCCTGTACCTGATTTAACAGACTGGAAACTTCGCTTGCGCCGTCTGGCTGGGGGGGATTAATGGGGGAACAATTTGGTGTAACAACTTCATTGACATAATGAATGACCTTCTGTTCCACATCACTCATCTTCGGTGCCAGCTCCTTTGCAATCACACTGGAAGCCGGAACTCCCCGTTCGCCCAGTAAAATATTGTTTGCATCGCTGGAATTGGTTAAAAAGTTAAGAACCTTCACTGCTTCTTCGGGATTCTTTGAATGAGCTCCCACGGAAAAGAACTGGCTGGATTTTAAATAACCGGATTTCTTCGGATCTGCTGAGGGCCACGTAGTGATACCGATCTCCATACCTTCCGGAGCCGCTTTTTGTATCGCAGTCAGCTGGTTTGAGTTATAAAAAGCACACCAGGACATGGTTTCAGGACTGGATCCGTAAACAAGGGGCTCCTGCTCCACTGAACCGATGGAAAGCTCAGCAAATACACCTGGATCTATAAACCACCCTTCCTTTATTCCTGTTTCGTACATCTGGAAGAATGGAAGATAATCCTTTTCCTCTCCGCCCATCTTCTTATCTCCATAGAGAACAACATCATTTCCTCTCATGAAATAATCCAGATAAGCACCTGCATTGTAATAGGCAATGTTTGTTTTATACCCGGTCTTCTCATAAACTTCCCGGCATAAATCAATAAATTCATCAGTGGTCATGTAATCCTTTACCACAATTCCATTTTTATCCAGAAGGGTCTTATTGTACAGCAGTGAGGGCGCATTAATTCCTGCACAGACCGCATACACGCCTCCGTTCACCGTACCGCTTGCCATGGTATTATCAGAGATATTTGAGACATCCAAAGTACCATCTTTCATATAGGGCGTCAGATCCACCAGAAGTCCGTTTTTTACATACTGGTCAATAAACGAATAGTCCATCTGAACAATATCAGGAATTGCCTGGCCTGCTACAGATGTTGCCAGTTTATTCCAATAATCAGACCACTCAGAGAACTGGCCTTCTATCACTGTCCCAGGATTCTGCTCGGTATATAAATCAAGTGCTGCCTGAGTTTTCTCGTTTCTGACCTGATTTCCCCACCAACACATGGTTAGCTTAAGATCTCCGCTTTCATCCCCCGCAGCTGCTTTCGTGGTATCTGCTGCTGCAGAGCCTGCCGTAGTATCTGCCGCAGTGGCTGTATCACCGCCGCCGCATCCGGACAGGGAAGCTGCCGCCATAACCGCCGCCATTAGTAACGCAATTCTTTTTTTCATGAAACCTTCCTCCATTCATTTTTTGTATATCCGGTGTTTTTCATTATACGTCCCGCTATTATTCCAGTAAATGATTAAAACCGGCTTCCAGGTTGAAAAAACCGTGTTGTGCGTATAATTTGAATAGTTCTTTGCGCTCACCGGTTGTATTGGTGTAATGTTTTATATATAATTTAGCTGTCAATAGTTCAGTATCCGAAAGGCGGTCTTTATGAAGCATTTTATAAGAAATCTCTCCTTAAAAAAGAAGATTCATTCCATAGTTTTTTTTTGCATTATCCTTTTGGCTTTGGCCTCTCTTTTTAGTATTCAGCTGATTACAAAGGCCAATCAAAAGGTGCTTTATCAGTCTGTGGCCTCCTCCTTATCATATACTGGCAAAGAGTTAAATAACCGGTTGGACAATATTTCTACAATGGCGGATATGTTTCTGGCTGATACCAATATACAGAACGGACTTGGAACTTTAAAAGATTCCTTAAGCATCCAGGACCGCTCCATTGCATACAAATCTCTTTATGGAGTTTTAAATGAATATTATTTTACTTTCCGGAAAAATAACATTAACTTTATGAGTCTTTATCAGGACCGATACTCCATCCATACTCATATTGCAGCTGGAAAAGCGCTCCCGGAATCCGTGGTTGAAGATCTCGTCTCAAGAGCCGAAGACGCGGGGGGACGAACCATATGGATTACCGATTACAGCGATCAATATGGTCTGTTTATGGTCAAACATTTACTGCGCACAGAATATTTAACTCTTGATCCGCTGGGAACACTGATTGTAAGCATCAATGTTGACGGACTCATTAAGGCTGCCACAAACACAAGCCATTTTAATGACGACACCCGCTATATTCTTTCCAGTCAGGAGGACTTAATCTATAATTCTTCCAGTATAAAAGCCGACCAAAGAACTCTTTTCGGCAATTATTTCCATTCCAGGTACGGACTCGTAAATAAAGATGGAAGCAGTTTTTTTTACGTCAAAGGAATCATACCGGAATATGGCTGGGATTATGTCTGTCTGATTCCCTATGGCAGCATTGCAGATTCTCTCCGCACCAGCCTGGAAGTCTGCCTGATCATCATTGCTGTCTCCATTGGACTGGCTATCCTGATGTCCTCCTCATTAATTGACTCAATCACAAGGCATTTTGACAATCTGCTTTTAAAAATGGAACGCTTTGCATCCGGACAAACTGAAACACTCCAGGTCTCCTATGATTACAGCAAGCGTACGGATGAATTAGGTATTCTGCATTCCTGTTTCGACCAGATGGTGGATAAAGTAAACCAGCTGATTAAAACAAATTACCTAAACGAAATACTGATAAAGGAAGCCCAGCTAAAAGCGCTGGAAACACAGATGAATCCCCATTTTTTATACAATACCTTAGAATCAATCAACTGGAGGGCAAAAACAATAGGTGCAAAAGATATCTCTTCCATGACAGAATCCCTGGGAACTCTCCTTCGCATTACACTGGACCAGAAAAACAAACAGGTACCTTTAAGCAGAGAGCTTGAGCTGGTGCAATGTTATATGACCATTCAGAAATACCGGTATGAAGACCGGCTGGAATATGAAATATCTGCTCCTGAAAATCTCGTCGGATGTTATGTGCTAAAACTGACCCTCCAGCCCCTGGTGGAAAATGCCATACGCTATGGACTGGAAGAAAATACTGAAGGATGCCGAATTTTAATTGCTGCTGAAACAGACGGTTCTTCCCTCTTTGTTACAGTCAGAAATAACAGTTCCGCCTTTGAAGAAGACCTTATAAGCAAATTGAAAAACCGTGAAACAGAACCTCATGGTTTTGGAATCGGCCTGTTAAATATATCGGAGCGAATGAAGCTGACTTACGGAGATCACTACGGTCTTACTCTCTATAATGAGGACGACCAGGCCGTCGCACAACTTTCTTTTCCTCTGAACCTTCCTCCGGAAGACATTTTCGATACGAAAGGAGAATGCTAATGCTTAAATTAATAATTGCCGATGATGAACGGGTAATACGGGAATCTATTTCCTCCCTGATTGACTGGAACAGCCTGGGCATTGAACTGGTAGGAACATGCCGTGACGGAATCGAAGCATATCACATGATTCTCGATGAATCACCCAATATTGTAATGACCGATATCCGCATGCCTGGCCTGTCCGGATTAGAATTAATAGAGCGTATTTATCAAACCAATATGGACATCCAGTTTATACTGCTTTCCGGATTTGGAGAATTCGAATATGCAAAGCAGGCGATGAAATACCGGGTCCACCATTATCTGCTTAAGCCCTGCAACGAGGAACAAATCGTAGAAAGCATGAAGGATGTAATAAAAGAATACTATCACCGTCAGGCTTTTCAGGATTTAAAGGAACGCCAGAAGGCGCTGACTGTCAATCTCCACCATAGCATTATGGGAAATATTATTAACGAGCAGATCTTTAAGTCTGATTCTGCAGAATTTTCCTGGGACGCCTATTCGGGATTTATGGATTTCTATCATACCGGGTATGAATTGTGCTTCCTTCACTATTTAGAAGAAGAATACTTAAATTCTATTTTAAACTGCATTTATGATTATATGGCCGAGCATGCCCCCGGCATTGAGCTATATTGTATCTATGTAAAAAACTCGCTGATTCTTTTTTTTGAAAGATATCAGGTTTCCTATGACCAATTTGATTTGTTTATGCATAGCTTAAAGCCGAAAGAGCTGCCTTTTCAATTAGACTATAAACGTTTCACCTTCAATAACCTTGAGCGGCTTTTAGAAACTTTGATCACAAAAATCAGACGTTACGGAATCATCTATTACATGAATGGACTGGAACCAGTTGAGACCTGCAATTATAAAAATTTAATTACAAAAATTGAGAAACTGACTGCACTTCTGATCGAAGCAGAAGAACCGGAACGGAAATCCTGTCTGGAGGATCTTACAGCCACGTTAAATGATATCAGCAATCCGGATTTTCTAAAGCAGGCCGGATCACGGATTTTAATTAAACTGGCTACGGAAAGCAGCTATTTGTCATCGGTAGATACGACTGAGTATTTAATGGACCTAAACCAGCAGACTGAATATTCTGACATCCGCCGAATGCTTTGCAAAAAACTAAACGAAATCCTTAAAAAGCCTTCCAGCCGCTCCCAGCACCATAGCCCTTTCATCGACAAAATCATACGCTATGTAGTAGAGCATCTGGATGATCCCAATCTTACATTAAAATGCATCGCCGAAAATTATCTTTTCATGAATGTAGATTATGTCAGCAAACGATTCAGTAAGGAAACAAAACAAAAATTTTCAAACTACATCACTTCCCTGCGCATCCAAAAAGCCAAGCAATTATTAGCTGAAGGTCACACAGAACAGATCCAATGGGTTGCACAGCAGGTAGGGTGTGGAAATAATCCCCAGTATTTCAGCCAGATTTTCAAAAAAAGCACGGGGATGACACCTAGCGCATACGCTAAAAAATTAAATGGAGGAGAATGATATGACAAACAAAGAATTACTTCCGAAAATCCATCTTGTGATGGACAAACTGATGAACCTGGGAGGCGGAAATTATGAAAACGACCGCTCAGTCGGAAAGGAGGATGCAAGCCGGGGAATAATTGCCAGAGACTTCGGCATTGAAGAATGGGACTGGCCTCAGGGCGTAGGTCTGTATGGACTGTTAAAGCTTCAGGGATTTTATGCAGATAACCGTTACTTAGAATTCTTTGACCGTTGGTTTCAAAACAATTTACAGAAAGGACTTCCCAGTAAAAATATAAATACCACTGCGCCCTATCTTGTTTTAGCGGAACTGCTTGATACATTTCAAAACCCAGATTACGAGAAACTCTGTCTGGATCATGCGCACTGGCTGATGAACGAACTGCCGAAAACAAAAGAGGGCGGCTTCCAGCATGTGGTAACTGCAATCGGAAACCGCGATGGTGTCTTGTTAAATGATGGAGAAATGTGGATTGATACGTTATTCATGGCAGTCCTGTTTTTAAATAAAATGGGACATCGATTCAAGAACCAGGTCTGGATAGGCGAGACTCTCCATCAGGTATTACTTCATATTAAATATTTATATGACAAGCATACCGGACTGTTTTACCATGGCTGGAGTTTTCCGTTAAACAGTAATTTCGGCGGAATTTTCTGGTGCAGGGGCAACTCCTGGTTTACCTATGGAATTCTGGAATTAATTGAGTCATTTGATAAAACTTTAGATCCGGGACTTTTCACATATCTGACAGATACTTACAAAGCCCAGGTAAATGCTTTAAAAGATTTGCAGTCACCTTCCGGCCTATGGCATACCGTTCTTACTGATCCGGAAAGCTATGAGGAAGTATCCGGATCAGCAGCCATTGCAGGTGGTATCTTAAAAGGAATTAAAATGGGAATTCTTAATGAAACGTATCATGACTGTGCGTCCAGAGCTGTTGAAGGAATCTGCAAAAATATAGCGGAAGACGGAACTGTCTTAAATGTTTCCGCAGGAACTGGTATGGGTTATAATGCAGAGCATTATAAAAATATAACGATTCGTCCCATGGCATATGGGCAATCACTGGCCCTGATTTCACTGGTTGAGGCATTAAATTAACTGGCATTGCCGCTACCGAATGTTATTAAAAAAGCGTTGATTTGCTTTCGCAGACCAACGCCTTTTTTGTTTTTTTATCACTGGGCTACAAGGATTCGAACCTTGAAATGACGGAGTCAGAGTCCGTTGCCTTACCATTTGGCGATAGCCCATCAGTGCAACGAATGTATTATACTATAGCTTTCTTCTCTGGTCAAGCACTATTTTACATTTTATTTCCAAATATTATTAAGTCTCAGGAAGAGCCTTATTGTGACGAATGCCCTTCCTGAATTGATGATTCCACAGGCTTTTGCTCTGCTGCAGTTGTCTCTGTTTCCGTCGCTTTCTGACTTGTCGTCTCCGCTGGTTTTGTATCTTCCGGCTCTTTTGTTTCCTCTGACTCTGTATCGTCAGCTACTCCGTCTCCGATTACAGGGGTTTCAAAAACTCCCTTTACAGTCGTCTGTTTTCCAGATTTAGGTGATATTCCTCCAAGTACGAAGGTATATTCCACGCCTCCCTCCAATCCCGTTACGTTAATCTCACAATAATCAGAATCCGTATCTCCGATCTTTGAGGAAAACGTGTTTCCATCTCCATCTTTTACCGAAACTGTAGGATTTTTCCATTTAACCTTTGTTTTAAAGTGAACCATGACAATGCCGTTCTCATAGTCCACGTAATCAATCTTTATTTTCTCTGAAGAAACCACATCCTCAGAAGATGTTGCTGCTGCAGTTGTTTCCGCACTTGAAGATGGAGGCTGCGTACCTGGCGCGTCTGTATGAACCTGACTCTGAGTTTCAGCCGTTGTTGATTCCGGAGTGGTTTCTGTAACAGATTCTGTCTCTTTTCCTGTTGTGGTCTCCGCAGTGGTCTGAATGGTGGTCTGGAATTCCTCGGTTGTTTCTTCTGAAACCTTTGTTTTTGCCCCTACTGCATAGGACCGTTCTGTAATGACCTTTGCAATTTCTTCCATAGTAAGAGGTGCCAGTTCTTCCATATCATCTATGGAAAGAGAGGAATTCTGAGCAATCAGTTCTTTTAAGAAGTAAGCTTTTCCGTAAGATATATCATACTGACGGGCAAGCTGCTTTACATCGTCTTCCTCTATGACCTGCTGGTCATACACCACAGCTTTTAGTCGTTTTTCTTCCAGAGTCGTCCTGATATCACTGACCACTGCTGATCTTAAGCTGGACGCCTTTTTAATACTGTCATTGGACACGGTAACCAGAATTGCATTATCCAGATCATCAAGAAATCCATGGGTCACCATCGAACCGATCAGTGCGTTGACAGCCACATTTAGATCCACACCTTCCAAATCCATATCCTGTAGTATCGTCTTCCCGTCCTGATTGACCGCTTCCGCCTTCAATACCCGGTTTTTCTTGTTTACAGAGAGCTCAACACTGGGATTTACATCTATTCCTATGACGGAATCCACTCTGCTGTTCTGAAAGCTGTAAGTTCCTCCCGCAAGCATAATCATGCAAAAGCATGCTGCAATCAGCCCGGCAATCACCCGCTGCCTTTTAAAGAATGAAGGTCTTGAATCTCTGCTCTCCATAATCTGGGGAGTATTCAAATCAATCCGGTCCAGTACATTGGGGATTAAATCATCAGTAGCAGATTTTAAGCAGGCTTCGATCTGTTGTCTATTCAGTTGTCTGTGTTTATCTCCAGCCATATCAAAGCCTACTCCTCTCTTAAATAATTTTCCAGTTTTTTCATAGCCCGGTTATATCTGGATAAAGCCGTTGCCAAAGGGATCTTTAAGCTGGCCGCTATTTCCCTGTGCTTCATTCCTGCAGAGGTATGAAGGAGAACCACCTCTCTCTCCTCTTCCTTTAAAATTGACAAAGCAGCGAGCAAAACCATCTTATCCGCTGCCATCTCTATCTCTGAGCAGACCTCTCCGGTTTCCGTTCCCGATAAGTCTTCTAACGTAATGTCCGAGTCATGTTTCTGCTCACGGAATTTCATATAGCATAAATTCCGTGCTATGGTAAACATCCACGCCAAAGGTTTCCCCTGGGATTTGTAGCTCTTTGCAGAAGTCCAGATTTTCAAATAAACTTCCTGCAAGATTTCCTCCGCATCCTGGGGGTGCTTTATAATGGACAGAATAAAACTGTACATTGTGCGGTCTGTATTCTGATATAATTGTTGAAAAGCCTCCTGATCGCCCTCTGCTACTTTTTTCAAAAGTGCTTCGTCACTTAACCGGCTGTAATCTTCAACTCCGCCAAAGCTCATCAATCCCATAAACAGCATGGATCCGATTTCCTTTCTACTAGGTTAATGCTGATTTCTGTCATCTTATTGCATAAAATGGAAATATTTTATTACCTTATTTTTCCACACCAAAACCGCTTTCCGCAGTTATGACCAGACAGCATCGTTGATCTGTCTCAGTTACCTTTTTTGTAATCTCTTCCTTTAGCCATTCCCTTTTTTTGCGGTCATATTCCCTGGGAACCACCAGATCAAAGATCAGATTGATCTGATCCTTTCCTTCTATCATTCTAAAATCATGAAAGGTGACTCTTTCATCTGTCTGCTGAATCACATTTTTCACCATACTTCCAAATTCCATTACTTTAGAATCTCTGGTTTCCACTGGATCCATATGAATAACAAGGAATATGCCGAACTTTTTCAATGCTTCCCGTTCAATCCGGTCAATGATCTCATGGGATACTTCCACATTCACGTCATTGGGAACCTCCGCATGAATGGACGCCATACTTCTGGTCGGTCCGTAATTATGAACAATCAGATCATGACTGCCCACAATTCCCTCATAAGCCTCAACAAATTCAGTGATTTCATGATACAGCTTTGGATCGATTGGTTCCCCGATTAATGGTGTAAGAGTATCCTTGGCAATTCGGATACCAGCCCACATGACGATCACAGAAACTACCACACCTACAATACCATCGATATTTAATCCCCAGATTCCATAAATGACAACAGATAAGATTGTAGAGGAGGTAGTAATTACATCTCCCATAGAATCCGCTGCAGTCGCCTTCATAACTGCTGACTGTATCCGGTTACCAAGAGTCCGGTTAAAAAGTGCCATCCAAAATTTCACCAATACAGATAAAATAAGGATGAGGACAGATATAGCATGAAAGGACATCTCCTCCGGGTGCAGTATTTTATCCACAGAAGTTTTAAACAGAGAAAATCCTACCTGAATAACAAGAAACGCAACAATAAACGCTGCAATGTATTCCACTCTTCCATGTCCGAAGGGGTGCTCCTCATCTGCAGGCTTGCCCGCCATTTTCACTCCAATAAAACCTATAATGGAAGACGCTGCATCAGATAAGTTATTGAAGGCATCTGCCATAACAGAAATACTGTTAATCAGCAGACCCATTAAAAGTTTTGCGGTAAACAAAAGGACATTACAGCAGATTCCAACAACACTTGTCATGAGCCCATAACGGGTCCGAACATGTGTATCCTCCGTATTTTTATAATCCTTCACAAATATACGAACCAAAAAATCAGTCATAATTCTCCTTTCCTGATTTCATTGATTTTATTGTTTATACCTGACATCTTCCAAAAAAAGGCCTTCCGGCGGCACTGTATAACCTGCCGTCTTCCGGTCCAGCGCGTTCAGTATGCCAGTCATTTCCTCCGGACTGCGTTCTTTCAGTCCGACTTCAATTAATGTACCCATGAGAATTCTTACCATATTATAGAGAAATCCATCCCCGGTAAAACGGACGAAAAGCCTGCTGTCCTCTTTCTCAAATTCTATTTTCTTTAAATTCCTTACTGTTGATTTTTTCATCTTCCGGTTAGAGCAAAAGCTCTTAAAATCATGTTCCCCGCAAAGAGCGGCAGCCGCCCGTTCCATAGCCTTCACATCCAGTTTCTTATGAAGCCCATAGATATATTTTCGATCAAACACCTGTCTCTTCTCCCCCATCTCAATGCGGTAAAGATACGTCTTTTCCTCCGCATTCAGACGGCTGTGGAACCGTTCCGGCACTTCTTCCAGTGTCTTTACTCTGATATCCTCAGGAAGATAGTGATTTAAATATTCTTTTATCTCCTGATCCTCCCGGTCTGAGTCAATGTGAAAATTAGCCACCTGGTTAAGGGCATGGACCCCTGCATCTGTTCTTCCTGATCCATGCACTTCAATGCTTTTCCCTGACATTCTCTCTAAAACTTGTTCTATCTTCCCCTGTATGGTCTGATCTGTATTTCCCTGCTTCTGCCATCCATCATAGCGGCTTCCGTCATATTCAACTACAATCCGATAATTCTTCATACTTTACTCCATTCTTTTGCGTATATAAAAAACAGGAGTGCTGCAATCACAGTTCCGGCTGCCACTCCTGAACAATCCAGCCACACATCAGAGATCTGCCCTGATCTGCCTGCCACAAACAGCTGAATCGTCTCATCAATAAAAGGAACTAAAAAACCTGCTGCTCCATGAATAAACAAGCGCCTCTCCATGCCAAATCCATATGACTTCACACTTTGATACAAAATCATTCCTAACAGCGTATATTCCGAGAAATGTCCTGCCTTCCGGATCAGATGTTCTGTCAGCCAGCGGCTCTCAACCCCAGCGGAAAGAAACAGGTTTTTTAAAGACACCAGAACATGCCCGCTGTCAGCTGATGATAAATCTGCCGTTTTGAGCGAATTAGAGTAAATAAATAAAATATACAAGACTGCTGTCACTGTCCAGATCAATCTTTTTTTCATATGTCTCACCTCAGAATCCCGCTCTTATCCACCTGATCAGCTGCCTGAATCAGGACTGCCTCATCCTGCACCAGCGCCAGCCTTACGTATCCCTCTCCCGAAGGACCAAACGCGCTGCCAGGCGTTACCAGTACTCCTGACTTTTCAAGAAGTTCTCTGGAAAATGTCTCTGAATCCTGAAATTTTTCCGGAATCTCCGCCCATACAAACATGGTTGCCTGGGGTTTTTCCATCCTCCACCCGATCCGCGTCATATGATCGCACAAAGCATCCCTTCGTTTCTCATAAGCCTCTCTGGTTGTCCCAACACAGGTCTGATCTCCTGTAATCGCTGCAACTGCCGCTTTCTGGACGGGAAGAAACATGCCGTAATCCATATTGGATTTCAAAGTTTTTATTTTTTCCACCACTTCCTGGTTTCCCAGGCAGAAACCGATTCTTGCACCTGCTAATCCATAAGTCTTGGAAAGTGAATTAAATTCCACTCCAACCTCTTTTGCACCGGGAAAGCTTAAAAAGCTTCCGCACTGACGCTGGTCAAAAACCAGTTCACTATAAGCATTATCATGTAAAACCACTATATTATATTTCTTAGCAAATACAATTAATTTTTCATAAAAGCTGTCAGGCGCCATGACTGTGGTCGGATTATTGGGATAAGATACTATCATGAACTTTGCTTTTATGGCAATATCCTCCGGTATCTCTGAAAAATCAATAAGATAATCCTTTTCTTTTCTCTGGGGCATGTAAAAAAGACTGGCCCCAGCCAGTAAAGGACCATCTGCAAACACCGGATAACATGGATCCGGGACAAGAACAACGTCACCTTCGTCAATGATAGACAACGCTATGTGCGCCAGCCCCTCCTGTGAACCAAGAAGTGAACAGATTTCCGATGACGGATCCAGCTTCACTCCATACCTTCTTTGATACCAGCCAGCGACTGCCTCCGTTAACTCTTTCTGATCATTAATGGCATAAATATAATTATTCGGATCAGCCGCCGCTTCACAAAGAGCATCTGTAATATGTTTTGCCGGCGGAATGTTTGGTGCTCCCACGCTTAAATCAATTACCGGTTCTCCCTTCTCCTCTTTCTGGCGTTTCATTTCCAGAAGCTTAGAAAAGATTCCCTCTCCAAAATGGTTCATTCTTCTAGCAAACTGCATGGACATTCCCACCTCTGTCTTTTTCTAATGAAGTATAATCTTAGTTATTATAGTACAAAGGTTCTTATATTACAAGGACAGGCATTAAAAAAGTCCCCAAAAACGGCATATACCGAGCTTGAGGACTTCATTTACGGACCTATTGTGACCGGAACCCCCAGATTGCAGTAGCTCCACAGCACGTCCATCACCGCATTATCAACCGCTACACATCCATGAGTCGTTCCATCCACAACTCTGCATCCATGGATTTCAATGGCTCCGCCTAGAGCAGTTTCCCATGGCGGCTGCTGCCCGGCTAAATTCGCATTAATAATCTGGTCTCTTTGTTCCTGTGTAATGATTCCTTCTTCAAATCCCCGCCTGGCATCTTCTATACCGGGATAGGAAAGTCCAAGTGCCAGATATGCCACACTTTTATCATTTCTGGTACAGACGTAAAACTGACCGCTTGGGGTTCTCATGTCACCTTCCACCTTTTTGTTTCCATCCGATGATGAGGCACCTATGGAAACCGGATACTCCCCGATTAAAACTCCATTCTGCTTTAGAGATAAAGTTTTTGTCCGCTTGCTGACGTATATGGAAACACCGTTCACAGAAGCTGCATTGCCTGCCTTAAGATCCGCTCCCGGTCCCGCCTCCTCCATGGCATAACCCGTTGTCCCAGCCAATACTGCAAACATAACTGCCATCAATGCTGCTAAAAAATATCTTTTTTTGTTAAGAATCCTTATACTCACAATTCTGCTCCTTCAAAACTATAATCAGTTACAATGTACTAAATAGCTCAAAACAGCCTGATAACAGGCTTCTACACCTGCAAGGCCGCTGTCCAGGCAAAGGTGGTAATTCTGAGCCTTTCCCCATTCACAGCCTGTGTAATACTGGTAATAATCTTTTCGCTTCCGATCCATTTCCCGAATCTTATTCTCTATTAATTCCGGATCCAGATCTTTATTTAAAGAAGTAATCCGTTCTATCCGATGCTCAATTCCTGCATATACAAACAGATTGATGCTGTCTTCAAGAACGCGGTCCGCACACCTTCCAACAATAATACAAGGCCCCTGTTCAGCCAGACTCTTAATCACTCTGGACTGAGCCAGAAATACCTGATCAGATATGGGGACTTCATACAGGGGAGAAAATGAATTATAAAGAGTTGGTTCCAATGATTGCTCTGTTACGGGAATACTTTCATAATAACTGAGAAACTCTGTTTCAGATAAATCTGTCTCCTGTGCAGTTAAAGAAATTAATTCTTTGTCGTAAAACGGAATCTCAAGTTTCTCTGACAGCCTCATACCCAGTTCCCTTCCGCCGCTTCCAAACTCTCTGCTTATGGTAATCACACGATTCAACATATACCCTCCTTATCTTCCGTCAGACAATCCTCTTAGCTCCTTTTTAGACTTCCACTATTGCTGTAGAATATTCTGTCTTCTTATTTTGTACATCCATCCGCATTTTATCACATTCTGAAATCTATGTACACCTTATTTCCTTATTTAATCAATATAATATACATGAAATAAAAAAGACCAGAGTCTTCATGAAACCAAAGACTTCCGGCAAATAAAAAAGCGCGAGACGGGACTCGAACCCGCGACCCCGACCTTGGCAAGGTCGTACTCCACCAACTGAGCCACTCGCGCTTATCATCTATTCTTTTATCTGGGCATATACCCTCAAAACCACACATTGTTATATATCTTTCATCCGTTCTTCCTCT